>DAIUFT010000001.1:0-127727 GCA_036844425.1 Prevotella sp.
ACCTGTTCCCAAATAGCCTACATTAAATATTAAAATAATTTTGAACACTTACTTAATGGGGAGACTATAGAAACCAAACAGCGGACACTCTCTACCAAAGAGAATGCCCGCCTAAAAGAAAATGATAATTATGAGAGAATGGATGTTTACTTACTAAGGAAGGCATCTACCTTCTTTGCAGCGTCTCTACCGCTCGCCATAGCACGTACTACGAGTGAAGCACCGTTGGCAGCGTCACCGCATACAAATACGTTCTCACCAAACTGTGGCTGCTCTGGCTTCAAGAAGCCCATGGCAAGGAAGCATATTTCACACTTTATCACCTCTGGTTCGCCTGCCACTACCATCTTAGGTCTGCCACCTTCTGGGTTTGGTTCCCAGTCAATAGGCTGCACCTTCACACCTGTCAACTTGCCATCCTTGCCAAGGAACTCAAGCGAGTTGATGTTCCAACGGCGCGTACAGCCCTCTTCGTGTGAAGAAGTAGTCTTCAATGTGCGTGGCCAGTTTGGCCAAGGGTTCTTAGGGTCCTCTGGTCCTTCAACGGGTTTTGGCATTATCTCTATCTGAGTAACGCTGAGACAGCCCTGACGGTGTGATGTACCGATACAGTCAGAACCTGTATCACCACCACCGATTACGAGGACATCCTTGCCCTTTGCCGTTACGCGCTCTTCCTTAGAGTATTCTTTTCCAGCCAATACACGGTTCTGCTGTGAGAGCAGTTCCAGTGCAAGATGAACGCCTTTCAATTCACGTCCTGGTATCTTCAGGTCACGTGCGGTTGGCGTTCCGGTGCTGACAACATAGGCGTCAAACTCACCCTGTGGCAGTTTTCCGTCCTTTGCCAGTGCGTTCAGGTCTATTTCGGCGTTGAATACGAACTCTATTCCTTCCTCAACGAGCAAATCCATACGGCGGTCAATAACCTTCTTGTTCAGTTTGAAGTTAGGAATACCGTAGCGAAGCAATCCGCCAGCAGCCTCGTTCTTATCGAATACCGTTACCTTATAGCCCATCTTGTTAAGGCGGTTGGCTGCAACGAGTCCTGAAGGACCTGCACCTATCACGGCAACAGTCTTGCCATTGCGCTCATACTGCTGTGCCTGTATGATATTCTCACGCCATGCTCCCTCGGTGATGGCACACTCATCCTCACGGTTTGTTACCGGTTCGTGGTCCGTAAGGTTAAGGACACACGCCTTTTCGCACAGTGCTGGGCAGATACGTCCGGTGAATTCAGGGAAGTCGTTGGTAGCGTTAAGCAGGTTATATGCCAGTGCCCAATCGCCTTTATAGAGCGCATCGTTATACTCTGGTGGCTTATTTCCGAGCGGACAAGCCCAATGACAGAACGGAACACCGCAGTCCATACAGCGGCTTGCCTGTAGTTTTCTATCGTGAGAGTTCAGCGTTTGCTCCACTTCACCGAAGTCCTGAACTCTATCATGGAGGTCTCTGTATCCGGCCTCTTTTCTATGTATTGTTAGGAATGCTTTAGGGTCTCCCATAGTTGTGTCTTATTTTGTTGTTTGGTGATTTTGTTGTTTAGTTGTTTTGTTGATACAACTGGAATGTTATTCACGTAACAAAACAACTAAACAACATTACAACCAAACCACCATATTAATTGTTTATCAACTGCATGTTAGCAATTTTCTCTTGTAACTTACGCATCTGCTCCTCTTGAAGCACACGCTTATACTCGATAGGAACAATCTGAATGAAGTCCTCTACGTAGCGATTCCAATCGTCAAGCATCTTGCCTGCCAATGCAGAACCTGTGTAAAGGTAATGCTTACGAATAAGTTCCTTCAGTTCCTTACGGTGGGCAGCCTCCTCAACGAGGTTTATCTCCACCTGATCCATGTTACAGAAGTAGTCGAAATTATGGTTCTTGTCCCAAACGTATGCCACACCTCCAGACATACCAGCGGCGAAGTTACGTCCTGTTTCACCAAGAACTACCACGCGACCGCCCGTCATATACTCACAGCAGTGGTCGCCCGCACCTTCTACTACGGCAATGGCACCAGAGTTACGAACAGCGAAACGCTCACCTACTCTACCGTTAACGTACAGTTCACCAGTTGTAGCACCATAGAGTCCTGTGTTACCAGCGATGATATTGTCCTCCGCTACAAAGTCGGCATTAACACGTGCTGGTGGCAATATGGCTATGCGTCCACCAGAAAGTCCCTTACCGAAGTAGTCGTTTGTCTCACCTTCAAGTTTCAGGTTTACGCCCTTCACAGCGAAAGCACCAAATGACTGACCTGCAGAACCCTTAAACTTAATGTTTATTGTATTATCAGGCAATCCCTCTTCACCATATTTCTTGGCTATAACACCACTCAACATGGTACCTACCGCACGGTCAGTATTCTTGATAGCGTAGTCAAGGTTCACCTCTTCCTTATTCTCTATAGCGTTCTCACACTCCTTAATAATTTCGAGATCCTTAACGCCTTCCACCTTTGTAAACGCCTCACGGTCCCAGCAAAGTGGCTTATCCGTCTCAGGCTTAAAGAGCAAACGAGAGAAGTCTATTGTTCCCTGCTTTGTTGTTGGGTCAGCCTTATGCACCTCAATGAGATCTGTACGACCGATAATCTCCTTCAAACTCTTCACGCCTATCTCAGCAAGATACTCACGAGTTTGCTGTGCAAGGAATGTGAAGAAGTTTACGACGTACTCTGCACGTCCGCGGAACTTAGCGCGAAGACGCTCATCTTGAGTTGCTACACCTACCGGACAGGTATTGGTATTACACTTACGCATCATGAGACAGCCGAGCACTATCAGTGGCAATGTGCCGAAAGAGAACTCATCGGCACCTAACATTGCCATGAGAATAACGTCCTTCGCGGTCTTCAACTGACCATCGGTCTGCAGTCTTACTTGGTTACGCAGACCGTTCTTAACAAGTGTCTGCTGTGTTTCCGCAAGTCCTATCTCTGGTGAAATACCCGCAAAACGCATAGAAGATGCCGGTGATGCACCTGTGCCACCTTCTGCACCAGATATTACAATGAGGTCAGCCTTAGCCTTAGCAACACCTGCGGCTATTGTGCCCACGCCACTCTCGGCAACGAGTTTCACTGAAACGGCAGCCGTAGGGTTAATGTTCTTCAGGTCGTATATAAGTTGCGCAAGGTCCTCAATAGAGTAAATGTCGTGATGAGGTGGAGGTGAAATCAATGTTATTCCAGGTATAGCGTTACGTGTCTTGGCAATAATCTTGTTGACCTTAAAGCCTGGCAACTGTCCGCCCTCACCTGGTTTAGCACCCTGTGCCACCTTAATCTGCAGTTCTTCTGCATTTACAAGGTATTCAGCCGTAACGCCAAAGCGTCCTGACGCTATCTGTTTTGTCTTAGAAGAAAGGCTCACGCCGTCTACCTTTGTATGATAGCGCACGTTGTCTTCACCACCTTCACCTGTATTAGAGCGCGCTCCGAGTTTGTTCATTGCAAGCGCAAGAGCCTCGTGTGCCTCAATAGACAGGGCACCGAAAGACATCGCTCCCGTTACGAAGTGCTTCACGATAGACTCTACAGGCTCCACTTCGTCGATAGGAGTAGGCTTTGCTGCCTTCTTGAATGTCATGAAGTCACGCAGGAAGATAGGCTTCTCCTTAGCGTCAACGATATGCTCCCACTCTTGGAACTTCTTGTAAGAGCCAAGTCGTGTAGCCAACTGCAGGTTGGCAATGGTGTCTGGGTTCCAAGCATGGTCTATGCCATCCTTACGATAGTTGAACAGACCTGTGTTAGGCAAGAATGGGTTTAACTTCTTTGGCACGAAGGCATTGTCGTGCAAACGAATAGCGTCGCGTGCGATGTCGCGCAGTCCTATGCCTCCGATGGTAGAGATGTCGGTGCCGAAGTATGTCTGGAGCAGTTCCTCTGAGAGTCCTACTGCCTCGAATATCTTGGCTCCGCGATAAGAACGTATGGTAGAGATACCCATCTTTGACATTATCTTCTTCAGTCCCTTGTCTACCGCCTTGATGTAGTTATGCTCCGCTGTTGTGTACTCTTCTTGTACCTTATGTTTCTTTACGAGGTCGTCGATGACAGCGAATGTCATATAAGGGTTGATGGCAGAAGCGCCATAGCCAAGGAGCAATGCAGCGTGCATCACCTCACGTATTTCACCTGACTCCACGATAAGTGCGGTCTGAACGCGCTTGCCCACAGAGATAAGGTAGTGGTGAACGGCACTGACAGCGAGCAAAGATGGTATTGCAGCCTGCTTGTCGTCGATGTCACGGTCTGAGAGTATAATGTAGTTTACGCCTTCGTCTACCGCCTGTTCCGCTGCCTTACAAAGGTCATTGAGTGCCTTTGCCAATCCAGCCTCGCCATCGGCAACATTGAAGAGTATAGGGAGTTTCTTGGTATTGAAGCCCTTGTAACGTATGTTACAGAGTATGTCGAGTTCGTTGTTTGTCAGTACTGGCTGTGGCAGACGCACCATCTTACAGTTAGACTCGTCTGGGTTCAATATGCCTGAGCCTACACGACCTATATATTCGGTGAGTGACATTACGAGTTCCTCACGTATAGGGTCTATGGCAGGGTTGGTAACCTGTGCAAACTGCTGACGGAAGTAGTTGAAGAATATCTGTGGTTTGTCTGATATTACTGCCAGTGGAGTATCGTTACCCATGGCAGCGACAGGCTCCTGACCTTTTGTACACATAGGTATTACGGTCTTGTCGATATCTTCCTGTCCGAAGCCGAAGCTGATAAGTTTGCGGTCGTAGTTCTCAACGGCATTGTCTACCTTACGTCCAGACTTCAGTTTCTCCAACTGAATACGGTTTGTTGAGAGCCACTGGCGGTAAGGATGCTCACTTGCGAGTTTTTCTTTTATTTCGCCATCGTAATATATTTTGCCCTCTTCTGTATCAATAAGGAGTATCTTACCTGGCTGCAATCTGCCCTTGCTAACGATGTCGCTTGGCTCAAAATCCATTACGCCAACCTCTGAAGCGACTACCATAAGTCCGCTCTTCGTGATGGTGTAACGTGACGGACGAAGACCGTTTCTGTCGAGCATACCACCCGCGAAACGTCCGTCTGAGAACATGAGCGCGGCAGGACCGTCCCATGGTTCCATAAGGATTGAGTAGTATTCATAGAACGCCTTGAGGTCTTCTGATATAGGGTTCTTGTCGTTGAATGACTCTGGCACGAGGATAGCCATTGCCTGTGGCAGAGACATTCCGCTCTGCACGAAGAACTCGAACACGTTGTCGAGGCTGGCAGAGTCTGACATTCCCTCTTGAAGTATAGGACTTATCTCCTTTACGTCGCCTAAGGTTGCGGAAGAGAGCACACTCTCACGTGCTTTCATCCAACCGCGGTTGCCGCGCACGGTGTTAATCTCACCGTTATGACAGAGCAGACGGAACGGCTGTGCCAATTTCCACTTAGGGAATGTGTTGGTAGAGAAACGGGAGTGGACAAGTGCCAGTCCGCTTGTAAAATAATTATTAGAAAGGTCAGGATAATATCTGCGAAGTTGTCCTGACGTCAACATTCCTTTATAAACAATATCTTTGCTTGAGAGTGAACAGATGTAGAAGTCTTCATCGTCAACACGCTTCTCAATCTTCTTGCGCACCTTATATAATATACGCTCAAAGTTTTCGGCATTCTCGTCAGACACGCCAGTGATAAAGACCTGCTTAATGTCAGGCTCTACCGCACGCGCGCCAACGCCCAATACCTCTGGACATGTAGGCACACTACGCAGATGCATCAGCGTAAGTCCCTCGCGCTCAATCTCCTCTATCATAACAGAGAGGATTTCGTCCTGACGCTTCGAGTCCTTAGGTAAAAAGACGAGACCTGTTCCATACTTGCCCTTCTCAGGCACAGGAATACCCTGCAGCAGGATAAACTCATGAGGAATCTGCAACAGAATACCCGCACCGTCACCCGTCTTGTCACGAGTTTCAGCACCACGGTGCTCCATGTTTTCGAGCACCCTCAGGGCGTTGTCAACCAAATCATGGCTTTTGTTTCCGTGGATGTTAACCACCATGCCCACTCCACAAGCGTCATGCTCATATTGGGCACTATACAATCCATCTCTCATATTAGTAAATTGTTTTGTGTGTTGTTGTCTCTCTTTACTGCGTCACGGTTTGCATTATGTCACGAAACACAGCATTTTTACATCAATTCGTTTGCAAAATTACGATTTTTGTCGCATTATGACAAATCTTTCTTTACTTTTTTATTTTCTTTTTACCTACATTTTAGTACATTTTGTCAATTTGTAAGATTTTTACTTATTTCACATTACAGATTGTAACACAAAATCATTAGTTTGCTTACGAAATCATTTTTTATTCGATTTTTTAGATTTTCGTGATTTTAACATTTCAAACTGTTATCGTTAACAGTTATGGGTTAACACATTATTTACGCTAAACCATCCAGCACCATAGGTGCATAATCCGTGAAAAAGAACTATCAGTGAAAATTAGTGATATCAGTGTGTTTTTTGATATAGTTTTCAGAGCCGTTGGCTCTGAAAACTCGTTACAATCAAAGGCACACAGATTACACAGAGTGCTCGGATTGGTCTTTCACGGATTTTTGCACCTTCGGTGCTTGGATTTTCAACTTAATGAACACTTGCGATTAACGTCAAAATGTCATAATGATATAATAAAGACACTTTTACTATCATTTTGCTTTTTCACAACTTCTCACTTCAAGAACGAAAATAGAACGAACAAGGTCGTTTTACATAACCGTTATTTAACTACTGTGCCCTTTAAATCTTCTATTTTCACCTTATTTACTGACATAACAATACTCCCACACGCCTTACAATTAAGCCCTAATCACAATGCTATTTGGGCTTAATCACTTTCTAATTAGGGCTTAATTACAACATGATTAAGCCTTAATTACATACTAAACAGGCTTTATTCTTATATAAAACAGGCAAAACATATACACAAAACCACCTATACCACTAATTACCAACAACTTACACACAACACGTCATAATTACGATATTTACAACCGAAATACCGTTTCATTGTTTCTATGCCCCTTCCTGAGCGTTACAAAAAATCAAAGTGTCACAAAAACATCACATTTAACATCAAGATGTAAAAACGCATCCTTACGACGAACAAAAAAAAATACCGATTAATTAGTATATGCAATAATTTTTTATTAACTTTGCAAAGATTTGTACACATTATATAATAAGAAAATAAAAACATTACAAACACCGTATGATAAAACAGTTTCTTGACATCGTTACCAGATACTTCAAACCGTACAGAATGTACATAGTATGGGCGATTGTACTTAACTTCGTGGCACAGTGGCTCAACGTGTTCTCATTCGTCGTGCTCATTCCTATTCTCAACATCTTGTTTAAGATTGACCAAACGGTCTATCACTACAAGGAATGGACATGGTCTACGCTGAACAAGGACATCATCACCAACAACGGTTACGCCTGGGTGCAGGAACTTATAGCCAACCATGGAGCCTTCCTCACACTATGCATGATGGGCGGCATACTCGTTTTCATGACCTGCCTAAAATGTACTGGCTACTGGGGAGCGCAGAACATCATGATGCCTCTGAGCACTGGCGTGGTGAGAGACATTCGTATGGCGATGTATAGCAAGATAATGCGTCTGCCACTGAGTTTCTTCTCGGCTGAGCGTAAGGGCGACATCATCGTAAGAATGAGCACTGACATACAGGTGGTGGAGAACTCCGTAACGTCTGCCATCAGCACACTGATTCAGCAACCTATCGCTATCATCATCTGTTTTATCACGCTCTTTGCCACCAGTTGGCAGTTGACGCTCTTCGTTCTCGTGGTAACGCCACCAGCAGCGTGGATAATGGGTAGCGTGACTAAGCGACTGAAGAACCAGTCGGCTAACGTGCAGGCGGGGCTCTCTGAAATAATGGCACAAATAGAGGAGACACTTGGCGGACTGCGCATAATAAAGGCGTTCATTGCCGAGGATAAGATGGCTAAGCGTTTCAACTTTATAAACAACGAGTTTCGCCGCGGCATGATTAGCATGATGATGCGTATAAACGCCGCTCACCCAGTGTCTGAATCTATGGGCACCTTGATTATCGTGGTAGTACTGCTCTTTGGCGGTTGGCTGATACTGGAAGGCGAGGGATTTATTGATGCCTCAACATTCATCTTCTACATGGTCATTCTCTATAGCGTTATCAACCCTATCAAGGACCTTACGCGTCAGGCATACATGATACCGCTTGGTCTCGCGTCAATGGATCGTATTGACTACATTCTCAAGGCAGAGAACCCTATCAAGGAACTTGACACACCGAAACCGCTTGATAGTTTCGAGGATAAAGTGGAACTGCAGGACGTTTCCTTCCACTACAACGAGGGACAGGAAGTGTTGAAACATATAAACCTCACTATACCTAAGGGCAAGACCATCGCGTTGGTGGGACAGTCAGGTTCGGGCAAGTCTACAATGGTAGACCTTATTCCTCGTTACCACGACGTGACGGGCGGACGTATTCTTATTGACGGCAAGGACGTGCGCGACGTAAGGATTCATGACCTGCGCACGCTGATAGGCAACGTGAACCAGGAGGCTATTCTGTTCAACGATACATTCTACAACAATATTACCTTTGGCGTGGAGAACGCTACGATGGAACAGGTTATAGAGGCGGCGAAGATTGCTAACGCTCACGAATTCATCATGGAGACGGAGCATGGCTATGACACGATGATAGGAGACCGTGGCGGTCGCTTGTCTGGCGGACAGCGCCAGCGTGTCAGCATAGCACGTGCCATACTGAAGAACCCTCCTATCCTCATTCTTGACGAGGCTACATCGGCTCTCGACACAGAGTCAGAACACCTGGTGCAAGAGGCACTTGACCGACTGATGAAGAGCCGCACAACGGTGGCTATAGCCCACAGACTGTCGACTATCAAGAATGCTGACGAGATATACGTACTCTACGAGGGCGAAATAGTGGAGCACGGACAGCACGAAGAACTGATTGCGAAAGACGGATACTACAAACGTCTCTACGATATGCAACAGTTGTAAACTATACATTTAACCTTTGTTTGACAAGTATGAAAGCAGTTTTTCTTGACATAGACGGTGTTCTGCAACCTCCTTCTAACCAAGAGAGGTTTGACCACCTGTGTGAAATAGACGGCATTATCAACAGACTTAACACGGAGAAGCCTGCTGAAAAGGACTGGGCGGAGTATGCAAAGAACTGTGGTAAATATGACATTACCGCCACAATGTTCGACTGGGACCCTAATGCGGTAAACAGATTACACCACATACTTGAGACTACTGGGGCGAAGATTATTCTTTCTTCCGACTGGAGAAACAAAGGAATGTCTATGATGAGGGCCCTGCTTTCTATTCATAATCTGGATGGTTACCTTTACGACAGTCTCTATCATATAGACGACTACAACATACTGCTGGAGGGACCTGACGCTGACGAGAGAATGAGACAGGCTAACATCGCTCACAATGAATACATGGACATGGTGTTCAAATTGCTCGATGCCTTCAGAAAGGTTTATCCGTCATACGAGGAACCGAAAAGACTTTGGCCAGTGAGTGTTGACGAACGCACCACGGAGATAAGGGAATATCTTGACAGACATCAGGAGATAACTTCGTATGTAGCCATAGACGACCGCGACCTGCGCTTAGGACTTGACGGTCACGCTGTCACAACGCTGGCGAGACTAAGGGAGGCTGAAGCCCAGAAATGCATAGAAATACTGCAGAAAGAAGATGGTCCATACCGCTTACCAGAAGGCTGCAACATACCAGAACTTCAAGTATGGCGAGAGAAGTACAAGGCTCTCATTGACATAAACTTCAATAACGAGAAACATACTGTTACGAACGGGGAGAGACAGGAATAACCGAGTTAAGAACACGAAAGGAACGTTAATGATACAACAGACAGGAAGTAGCAATAAAAAAGAACTGAGAAACGAGGACATTTTTTGTTTCCCTACTGACGATAGAGAGTTCTATAACAGATTCAATTTCCGAAGAATAGTTGAACAAAAGCCGTCTTTGAACATCGCTGAGATAACAAAAGGCAAAACGATTGCCATACATTTACATCTCTTCTATATTGACCTTCTACCAGAGATACAGTCATATCTCAACAATATGCCATGTATCTTCGATCTTTTTGTTTCAATACCAGACATAGTAGACTACGACGCAAAAAAACTACAAGAGTCTCTTTGCATGATAAAACATATAGGAGCAATAACCATTAAAAGGACCCCTAATCAGGGACGTGACATTGCTCCTATGCTGTGTACCTTTAAAACAGATTTGCAGAGGTATGACTTCATGCTGCACATACAGACAAAGAAAAGCCCACAAGACAAAAGTTTGGTAGGATGGCGCAGGTTTATCCTAAACCATTTACTACGTTCTAAGGATGCCGTAACCTACATATTACAATGCCTTAATGATGACGTTGGAATTATAGCACCACCTGATTACATATTCTGTTATGACATCACAGGATGGACACAGAACCTTAATCAAGCACAAAAAATAATAAATCGCTCAAAACTTAACCTCTGTCTTGAGAAGGAAGTTCCAATGGTTAAATTCCCACAAGGAAGCATGTTTTGGTGTAAAACAGACTACCTTAAAGAACTATTCAATATAGAATGGGACTACAAGGAATTCGAATCGGAGCCTCTTCCGTTTGATGGTACAGTGGCACACGCACTTGAACGTCTGTTCTTTCTATGGGATACAGACAATAAGAGAAAGTGCTGCATGATATACAACACTACTGATGAGATGTACTTAAGGGCAAGAGTGGAAAAAGAAATGCAGGAGCATCACTCAGATAAAAGTTTGCTTGAAAAGGAGATAATGCAGAAACAAACTGTCATCTCTAATCAAGAGAACACCATAAGAGGATTAAAGAATAACTTGTCTGCCATAAAACAATGCATACAAGAAGAACGATTAATACACAAAAAATACTCAGAAGAAACATCAACACGCATTAAACAACAACTTTGTACCATTAAGCATATTGAAAGAAAAGTGTGTAAATACAAGTGTATTACTTATACTCTTGGCGCACTTATAATCATTATCGCCATATACTTTATCCTATAACAGGCACTATAGCCTAATATTTCCTCTCTCAACCCAAAAACAATACTACATTATGAAAATACTTTATATTATACCATACGTTCCGTATCCTCTTCAAAGTGGTGGCAATCAGGCTTTCTTTAATTTTGCTAACGAGACGAGAAAGGAACATAATGTGTCACTGCTGCTCAACATACGCAACGACATAGATAAAAATAATGTCGACGAACTGAAGAAAGTATGGCCAGATGTTACCATATATGAGTACGAGAAAAAGAACGAGCCTGTACTGCAAAGCAAACAAGAGGATACACAAGAAAGTATGCTTCCTATACCTAAATGCGTAAGAAGGCAAATCAGACTGTTTGAAAAAATAAAACAGTCGATGGAGAGAAAGATTGCAAGACGGTACAATAAGTATCGTGTTGTTACCATAAACAATGGAACAACAGAGAATAATAACAATGAGAAGATATTCGATATCGGTGAGAATGTAAGGAAACATTCTACACTATACAATAAGGTTTGTGACTTTGACGACGCTTATTTGGAATTCGTAAACGATATTTGCAGAAAAGGTTTTGACCTAATACAAACAGAGTTTTTTGAGTGTCTGCCTTTGGTTTATCTTATGCCGAAAGACGTAAAGAAAGTGTTTGTGCATCATGAATTACGTTTTATTCGCATAGAGAACGAGATAAGCCTATTTGATAACGTCTCTGCGGCTGACCGAATACTTTTCAATGAAATAAAAAATCAGGAACTTGCAATGTTAAAACACTATGACAAAGTTATAGTACTAACAGACATTGACAGGGAAATATTGAGAAAAGAATTAGACAATTTGGACATCTACGTGTCTCCTGCCGTTACTGATGCTGCAAAGGCAAGGGAAGTTTTGCCATTCAAACAGGCCCATGACCTGGTGTTTATTGGTAGCGGCGACCACTTCCCTAACGCTGATGGCGTGTTATGGTTTTGTGACAAGGTAGTGCCATTCCTTAACAAAATGAACTTCAATGGCAAAGTGTTTATCGTCGGAAAATGGAACGAAGACACAAAAAAATGCGCTGAAAAGTTATATCCACAGATAGTGTTTACTGGATTTGTTGACGACCTTATGGGCTTTATCAATGGAAAGATATCTATCGTTCCTATAAGAATAGGTAGCGGAATGAGAATGAAAATATTAGATACTGTTGCTGCCTGCGCTCCTATAGTAACAACCTCTAAAGGCTGCGAAGGACTACCGTTCATTAATATGCAAGACTACATCATTGCTGATGCACCTGAAGAGTTCGCAAAAGCAATTATCTCTATGCAAAAAGACACTGAGAAACAGAAAGACATGGCTAACAACGTTGGTAAGAAACTACATGGGATAATGAACGCACAAGAACTGACAGAGAGAAGAATGACATTCTATAGGAATATAAAATAACAGAGATGAAGGTTTCAATAATACTACCTATATACAACGTAGAAAAGTATATTACCGACTGTATCGCATCTATAGCGGCACAGACATATGGTGACTATGAAGTCATAGCCGTAGACGATTGCTGCAAAGACAATTCCATTACCGTGATGAAAGAGGCTATGAAGAAAGTAAACATGGCTGAATCAAAGGTACATATTATCAAACACGACAAAAATAAAGGATTGTCTGCCGCAAGAAACACTGGTATAAAGGCAAGCAAAGGAGATTATGTCTACTTTCTTGACAGTGATGATACTATATCACCTGACTGCATTGAATTGTTAGTTGAGGCTATAAACAAACATAATAAAGCAGGGAACACCATAGATATGGCCATTGGTGACTATGCTTTCGACGGTCCTAACATAGGCTGTCCCAAATTGAACGTAACGAAAGAACTGCTCAACCAGAAAGAATACATAAAAGAATATTGCAAAGAACATATCTATCCTATGGCATGGAACAGGCTTGTAAGAAAGTTGTTTATAACAAAGAATAATCTGTTTTTTGAAGAAGGACTAATACATGAAGATACTTTATGGAACTTTACTTTGCTTAAATACATCAGCAATGTGGTAACGGTAAAGAAGGAAACCTATATCTATAAGGTAAGACCCAATTCCATTCAATCATCAGATAACTTTGAAAAACACTTCAAAGCAAACTCTTATATAGTAGGAAAATTATGCGACATTCAGTTCTCTACACGTTTATTGAAGTATAACAAATACGTGTATAACTTCGTTGAACAGGAAAAATTGCGACATCTTTACGATTGCTTCCACTCTGGAAATATGCAGTTCGTACCACAACTTTACAGTATATGCAGGCAGAAACCACATCTAAAGCCTTGGCAAGCAAAACTGCTTTGCTTTATGGATCTGCCTCTAACGAAAAGAATTAACGCACGAGACAAACACTATTCTGAATGCTACGAACAAGGATTGAAAACCTTTACACGACTTCCAGAGACACTATAACTGACGCTGTCACCTGCTTTAACGCAGGTTTGACAGCCAACAGTAAAGACGAAAGAATAGTGGTAACTTCGCGTTATGCCAGTCTTTCTCCATAAGCCACATATGCTTTACGTCATTATACACCTCATTTGAAACCAAGGTGTCTTTGACATTCTCTATGTATCTAATGAAATACCTTACCACATCAAGTCTTCTGGATACACCTACAAGCCCTGACTGTATGTTCATATAAAAAAATTTATGCTCCTCCTTAAACAAAAGCCCGCTGCTAATAGCATTCGTCGTGACTTTTGCATCATGTATTCTGAAATTGTTAAGAGGCTCACAAACATACAAAACCTTACCCTGTAACGCCATATCTCGCCAAAATATCTTGTCACCACAAGAGCGAAACTGCATATAAACGTCATTCACTCCCGCTATAGCGTCCTTTCGAAACAATGCCATGCTTGCATTATATATGTAGTTCTCCTTTAGCAAATGTTCCAACACAAAGGCACGACCATCATATATATGCCATGGCTCCGCTATTGTATAATCCTTATTTACAAAGGTACTTGTAGGAGTTACCCAGTTAGAATTAACGAAACCGACCTTAATACAGGTATCTTTTCTCATAAAGTTGAGTAGTTTTTCCAATAACGTCGGGGCAGCATAGTCGTCTGCTTCTGCTATCCATATAAACTCACCACGTGCTAACTCGAAACCTTTACGCCATTGTTTGAACGTGGATCCGCTGTTTGTTTCATTGAAAACAATATGGGATACTAAAGGATTTGCACGATATTCCTCTATCACTTGCGCACTATTATCTTGCGAGTTGTCATCAAGAATTATAAGTTCTATATCCTTAAACGTCTGACTTAAAACACTATCTATACGCTGGTTGAGAAATTTCGCGTAATTATAGTTAGGTATTATAACAGAAACCACTGGTAACATATATGCTAATTTAAATAAAAGTACTTTCATACAAAGTTACTAAATTACAACGTTCTATATGTCACGCCCCTATTATTTTTAACTTTTTTTATACCTTATTTTTTGTTAACGGTTATTTTTTTTGCTACATTTGCCCATAAATTATAATATAATGAGAATACTTTTTATTATTCCCTGGATACCATACCCTCTAAACTCTGGAGGTGCACAGGCATTTTTCAATATGGTGGAAGAAATAAGACATCACCATAACGCAACCTTATTGCTCACCATACGCAACAAGGATGACGAGGAAAACATAAACAAACTGAAAGAGATATGGAACAACGTGGAAATTCGTTCCTACGATAAAAGGAAAGAGAAAAACAAATATTTATTTGCAAAAAGACTGAAATCACTGGGCATACATGGCGCAGAAGCCACTTTATGCCGCTGGATGTTCAGCACATATGAATCTCTTCAACGCAAGATTGACCGCAGACTCAGTAAGCATAAGACTACGGATATACATGAATTAATAAGGAACAGTTCTGCATTATACAAGCATACAGCCGATCTTTCCACCTCGTTCGTTGAATGGGTAAGTAATATTGCTAATGAAGGTTTTGACGTAATACAAGTAGAATTCTATGAGTATCTACCGCTAATTCATGCTCTTCCTCATGACGTAGAGACAGTATTCCTGCACCATGAAATAAGATTCGTACACAATGCCAACGAAATAGAAGTCTTCAAAAACGTATATCCTTACGACAGAGTTTTGTTTGAGGAAGAGAAAGGACGCGAAATATATAATCTATCCAAATACAAACACGTAATAGTTTTAACGGAGAAAGATAAGGAAATACTACAGCCTCTACTTCTTAACACTAACATATACGTTTCACCAGCAATAACAGAGGCCTCTAAAGTGCCCCCCAAAGCATTTCGTTTCTCACCAGCAAAGGAATTGGTCTTTATGGGAAACAGCAGCCATATTCCTAATGTTGAGGGATTAGTATGGTTCTGTTCAGAAGTCATGCCTTTGCTGAGAAAGAACAAGATAACAACAAAACTGTACGTAACAGGTAATTGGGACAGCCAAAGCAGAAAGGTATTGCAAGACATCTGCAATGACATAATATTCACAGGATTTGTGGACGACATCAATGCCTTTATCAATGGACATATCTCTATAATACCTATCAGAATAGGAAGCGGAATGAGAATGAAGATTATAGACTCCATAGTGTCATACTCCCCCATCGTGACCACGACCAAAGGGTGTGAAGGTTTGCCTATAGAACAAGGAAAGGATGCTATGATAGCGGACTCACCACAGGATTTTGCCAATAGCATCGAACGATTACTTAATGATGATTCACTACAAGAATCTATCACTACAAACGCAAAAGATAAAGCACTATCTGCACTTAATGCCGAAAAACTTTTGTTACACAGACTTGATTTTTACGAAAAAATAAAGAGATAATGTCATCACCACTAATTACCATAGCAATCCCTGCATACAAAGCGGACTTTATTGAAAAGGCAATATGCTCTGCTTTGTCACAAGATTATCCTAATATAGAAGTTATCGTTGTTGACGATAATTCTCCATACGACATACAATCTGCTGTGAATAAGTTTCACGACGCAAGGTTATCATATTACAGAAATGAAACGAACGTGGGTAAAAACGACCCTACCGCCAACTGGAATATGTGCCTAAAGCATGCCAAAGGAGAATATATTTGTATGTTATGTGACGATGATATGTACGACAGTTCGTACATTACTACAATGGTATCACTTGCTTCTCAATACCCTACCTGTAACGTCTTCCGAAGCGGAATAAAAGAGATTGACGGGCAAGGTAAGGTTACCAATCTCTTCCCTCTTGCACCATTACATGAGAATGTTTATGAATATATCTGGCACCTTCATAGCGGTAACAACCGCCAAACTATCAGCGAATGGATGATAAAGAAAGCAGCACTGCAGGAAATTGGTGGTTATATCTCCTGTCCCATGGCGTGGGGCTCCGACTGTTGCACTATTTTCACGCTTGCAGAACGAGGTGGTGTGGTAACGTCCCCTATGCGTCTTGCTTCCTTTCGCAACGGAAACGGCAACATAACGGGTCAAGAATACTCCCACATTACAGAGAAATTCCGCGGCTGGAGTATGCAATGTGACACAGCAAAAGATATTGTTAGCCATGGAGAATATGAGTACAAAGACATCATACTGCGTGAAATTGAGCGCGACAGAAGGGCTTGGTATAAGATTCTCACGAAGCGTGCAAGCATAAAAGATCTCAACATCATGATGCACGATAAGGACGTTTATAATATGACATGGGGCAAATACCTCAACGGAATAATAAGAAACATTCTTTGGTTTACGGGTCTAAGGAAAAAGAAATTTACCTATTAGCACTTCCCCCTCATTAGTTTTGTAAAATTACATTAACCCATATACAAACAAAAAATGGCACTTCCCTATTGTAATTATAATAGAGAAGTGTCATTTTTTGTTTCCATTTATTTTTGCAGATAATACACATCGAGCATCACCTCAGATATATTCTTTTCCTAAATACGTTGTAATACTGTTTGGAAAGGAAGCGACGTATGCGACAACCGATATAGAAATGTCTTCCTACCGCTGCTATAGTACGCTCCCTTAACGCCTCAATCTTCTCGTCAGCATATTCATAACGCATATTCTTCATGGCATGACGAATAATGTCGTAAGAATCTATCAGTCTGTCATAACCAAGGCGTATTATTGACTTAGGGAAACCATTAGTCTGCAAGAGACGTAGGATTGTTACGGAAGAATCATAATCCGTCATCAGATTGTGATTATATCGTAACGCAATACTACCCATCGCCCCCGACTGACGCTTATAATAATGATAAACAGGAAGAGAAGAAAAGTGTGCATTACCGTTCATCTTACAGATATACTCTACGCAAAACAGACGGTCTTCGTTAAAATATATCGCTGTATCAAAACGTAGTTTATTCTCCTTAATGATGCTTGTCTTAAACACTTTGTTCCATACATATCCATGATAATTATACCGATGGGTAAGGAACATCAACTCCATCACAGCATTTCTGTCAAGCGTCAGTTCAAAGGTTTGGCTCTCTTTAAAACACTCCTTGGGTACATAACTGTCGAGGACATACGTTCCCATCGCCATATCAGTCCCCGTATTGCTGCACATCTTCACAAATGTCGCGAGACTATCAGGTAACAACAGGTCATCTGAGTCAACAAAAAGAAGCCATTCTCCTTGCGCAATATCAATGCCAGCATTACGCGCGCTGCTCACGCCACCATTCTCCTTATAATAATAAGAGAAGCGAGAGTCGCGCTCAACGTATTCTTTACATATCACCGCACTACCGTCATCGGAGCCATCATCAATTACGATAGCCTCGAAATCAGCGTATGTTTGTGCAGCAATACTGTCAAGACAGTTACGCAAATACTTTTCTGTATTATACACAGGAATAATTATTGAAAACGTAAGCATAATACTTTCTTTTAACTAAACATTGCAAAGATAGTACTTTTAACGCTAATAACCATTGTTTATTGTATAAAAAACATTAAGCAAGGGTTAAAAATATAGTAAAGAGAAAAGAAATGACCGTCACGCTGTTGCATGACGGTCATTTCTCTTTATGTTATTGTGATGATAAAAATTCAACTACTCATTCACGAAACTCAAGAAATATTCGTGAACACGTGTGTCTTCATTCAGTTCTGGATGGAACGCTGTTACGAGTTGGTTATCTTGACGTGCCGCGATAATGCGACCATCTACCGTTGCAAGCACATCCACTCCCTCCCCTACTTCACTAATGTATGGAGCACGAATGAATGTCATTGGCACCTTAGAGTCAATGCCCTTAAACTCCGCCTCGGTGTAGAAACTGCCGAGTTGTCGCCCGTAAGCATTGCGAAGCGCGGTTATGTTCATGGTGTCGAGATGCACTTTGTCGAGCAATATCAATCCAGCGCAAGTGCCAAAGACTGGTAATCCCGCACGAATAGCCTTCTGTAATGGTTCGAAGAGTTCTTCGTCACGCATTATGCGCATCATTGCCGTGCTCTCACCACCAGGCATTATCAGTCCCAGTCCTTTGAAATCACCAGCAAGTCCAGCCTCTCCTAAGAAACTGTTCCAGTCAGCAAGGTTACGTATCTGCATGGTCTCCGCTCCCAAACGATGCAACATCTGCTCGTGTTCGGCAAAGGCTCCCTGCAGAGCAAGTATAGCAATACGTTTCATTACTTACCTCTCTCTGCCATGAGCAGTTCTATCTCGCTCTCGTTGATGCCCACCATAGCCTCACCGAGGTCCTCAGACAGTTCTGCGATAATCTTTGGGTTCTGATAGTTTGTCACAGCCTTCACGATAGCCTGTGCACGCTTCTCTGGGTTACCACTCTTGAAGATGCCACTTCCTACGAACACGCCCTCAGCACCAAGTTGCATCATCAGCGCAGCGTCAGCAGGTGTAGCGACACCACCAGCGGCGAAGTTTACTACAGGAAGTTTACCATTTTCATGTACATACTTAACGAGGTCGTAAGGCACACGCAGTTGTTTTGCAGCCTCATAGAGTTCATCCTCAGCCATAGAAACGAGTCGACGCATCTCGCTCTGCATCATGCGCATATGGCGAACAGCCTGAATAACGTCTCCTGTTCCAGGCTCACCCTTTGTACGAATCATCGTAGCACCTTCGTTGATACGACGCAATGCCTCACCAAGGTCTTTTGCTCCGCATACGAAAGGAACCTTAAACTCACGCTTGTTGATGTGGTAAACATCGTCAGCAGGTGAAAGCACCTCACTCTCGTCAATATAATCTATCTCGATAGCCTCAAGAATCTGTGCCTCCACGAAGTGACCGATACGGCATTTTGCCATTACAGGAATGCTGACAGCCTCCTGAATGCCCTTAATCATCTTAGGATCGCTCATACGACTCACGCCTCCTGCTGCACGAATGTCGGCTGGAATGCGCTCCAATGCCATTACCGCGCAAGCACCTGCAGCCTCAGCAATGCGTGCCTGTTCTGGTGTTGTAACGTCCATGATAACTCCGCCCTTCAGCATCTGAGCCAGGTTACGGTTAAGGGTTGTTCTATCTTCCATCGTTTTCTTTTTTTATTTGTTTTACTATTTACGCCTGCAAAAGTACGAACAAATAAAGAACCATGCAAAGATATGTTCCTATTTTATAAAATACTGTTCCTAAAATAGAAACTTATTTCTTTTCTCTGTATTCCTTAGGTGTACCGCCATGTTGTGAGTGGAAGAAGTTAGAGAATTGCGATTGCGATGTAAATCCCAGTTTGTCGGCAATTTCCTGTATGGCGAGTGATGATGTTTCGAGCATTGCCTGCGCCTCCTGCATTAGGTAGTCGGCAATTATCTGCTTCGGTGTACGGTTCATCACCTTCTCTGTTATCTGCGAAAGGTATCGTGTGCTGATAGCCATGGCGTCGGCATAGAATGCTACTCCGTGTTCGTAACGGTAGTTTTGTGCCAGCAACGACATGAATTTATTGTACAGGTCGGCTGGTCTTTCGCCCTTTGTGCGTGCCGTTACGGAATAGGTTACCAGTCTGTGCATATAGTCATGGGCACGTTTTATCGCTGTCTTCAGGTCGTCTCCGAATGCCAATCGTGTTGTTATGGCTGTTGACAACGCCCCTCCTACTCCATGCCTCTGCCATCCGTCGGTGTTGCGCGAGGTATAAAATGTATGCTCATCCGCCATCGCCAGCAATGCCGTCAGCATTCCATCGGTCTGCCTTCCTCCTCTTAACAGCACTGCCTTCGCCCCCATTGCCATGAGTTCTTGTGCCGCCTTCAGCATGGCGTCGTCCGTGGCAATGGTATATCCCAACAACCTCTCTGCCTCATTGCAGCGCAACAAGAGTAGTGTAGCCTCTGGAATTAGATACTGCCTTACAGCCTCTACCGCCTCATCGGGCACCAGTTGTACGCCATGTGAGGACAGGAAACCTGGGTCACACACTATGCTACGACACGCTATGATGTCGTTTCGCAATGCCTTTATGGTATCTACGTCACGCACCAATCCTACTTTTACAGCCAATGGATGTGTCTCTTGCATTACGGAACGTACTTGATCCGTTACAAGGTCGAACGGCAGGTTGTGTATTCTGCGTATTCCGTTGCTATCTTGCACCGTTACTGAGGTTATGGCTGTCAACGGATGCCCGCCCAATGACGTTATGGTACGGATGTCTGCCTGTATGCCTGAGCCGCCAGTGCTGTCTGAACCTGTTATCGTTAGAATGGGAAACATGGGGAGAGGTGGTGGTTTAGTTGTTTGGTGGTTTAGTTGTTTTGTTGATTGGTCGTTTGGGTGATTGGTCGTTTAGTCGTTTGGTCGTTTGGGAGATTGGACGTTTAGTCGTTTGGGAGATTGGACGTTTGGTCGTTTGGGTGATTGGTCGTTTGGTTGTTTGGGTGATTGGTCGTTTAGTCGTTTGGGAGATTGTTCGTTTGGATGATTAGTCGTTTGGGAGTTTTATAAAAACAAAAGAAGTGAAAAGCATGACTATTCATCATTTTTTCCACTTCTTTTCTTCTTTTATTAGTTGCTTAATCTTTTATGATTCTTATGAGTATCTCAACAGTTGACCAGGGCGCACCTTGATGTCGCGAGTAAGATGGTTAAGTCGGCAAAGGTCGTCAACAGTCACCTTTCTGCGCTTTGCAATGCTGTAGAGAGTCTCGCCAGCAGCCACTTTGTGATAACGTATCTCTACGTTTCTCTCTTCCATCTTTCTTGACTGCTGTACTGCTTTTCCTCCGCCATAAGTTTCTCCTCTTACGTCAGAGGCAACATAACCACCATTGCCAATCTTACCTCTGAGTCGGTTAGCAGCCTGTCCTTCGCTCTCGTAGCGGTCTTTACGGAACATGTAGTAGTCATCTACTACATCCTGGTTGCGGAAGTCGAACATGAGAGCAGGGTTCAATGCTACGCCACAGAGACGAGTTTCAAAGTGAAGGTGTGAACCTGTGCTTCGTCCAGTGTTGCCACCCAGTCCTATTGGCTGTCCTGCCTTAACGTTCTCGTTTTCCTTTACGAGCCAGTCACTCATATGACCGTATATTGTCTCCAGGCCATTGTGATGTCTTATCACTACGTACTTACCGTATCCGGCAGCCTCATAATTCACGATACGAACTTTACCTGAGAAAGCGGCACGGATTGTGTCGCCAATATAGACCTTTATATCAAGTCCCTTATGTGCCCTACCCCAGCGTGCACCGAAGTTACTTGTCACCACCCTGCTTGTCGTAGGCATGCAGAAGTGTTTTAAGTTTATGCGGAAAGAGTCAGGTAACTCTGTCGCTTTATGAGCATATTTGTTATTCCATTCTTCATAGAGAGCGTTTGCAGTAAGTGCTGCTTCTTCGTTCTCCATTGCTGGGCGGAGCATCAGTGTGTCCACCATTTTCATGCGCCTGTCCACCGGTGCCTGCTTGGCAAGCAAGTCTTGTGCCATCGAAGGCACGGCAATAAGGGTTAACAACGCGATTGTAAATAGTACATGTATCTTTTTCAGACTCATTGGTTAGTATCTCCTATTATTTTTGATTGTTCCAACCCTGCATCACAATGCATGGCGTTTCCGAAACAGTTGTTCTACACAAAATCAATGCAAAGTTACAAAAAAATTATAAAATAACCAACTTCCTTTTCACATTTCACGGTTTTACGTTAACATTTGTGCTGTTTTTTAAAGTTTTTTCAGCAATGTGTTTATTTTTGTTATGTCCCGATGATGGTCACTTCAGTTATAGTAATCACTCACGTGCATGTTTTATTAACCTTGGCTAAGTATTGGTTTCCAGCCAAATCTGTATAACTTTGTGACGATAAAATGTGCATAACATTTCGGGAAGACAGGTCTCTCTATATATAAAATGTACGTGCTAATTTTACGACTTCGTATGGGCTGCGAAACGATTTTTACGGCTACGCGAAAATGGTAAATTTGGGAAATTGGCATTTTTCACCCATTGCCGTTTTTCTTTGCTTCAGACGGCTGCTTTTAGGTCCATTGCCTTCACTATGCGCTCCACTTCTGCCGCAAATTCTTTGTCTTTCTTTATCTTCTTTTCCATTGCGTCAATGCTGTGCAACACTGTGCTATGGTCTCTTGAACCTATCATGCGCCCTATTCTTGATGCGGGGATGTTTGTGTATTTCTTTGCCAAATACATGGTTAGTTGGCGCGGAACGATAAATTCTCGTTTGCGTGAACGTCCTTTTACTGAATTTGGCGTCACTTCGTAATGACGGCACACTCTGTCAAGTATATCGTCAACGGTTATCGGCGTGCCGTCTGTTCTCACAGCACGCTGCACTACGCGCTCTACTAATCGCATATCTATGCTGCAGTTATACACAATACTGTAAGCAAGCAGCGAATTTATCACTCCCTCCAGGTCGCGCACGGAGCCGTTTGCCTTCTGGGCTATGTAGCGAACTACGTCTTCTGGAACCTTCAGTCCGTCGCGTGCTATCTTCTTCTTTAGTATATCTACACACAACTGCTCGTTCGGTTTCTCCATCTCTGCCAGCAGACCGCAGGAGAAACGTGTCAGCAGACGTTTGTTCATGCCTTCCAGTTCTACTGGTGGGCGGTCGCTGATAAGGAGTATGCGTCTGCCGTTACGAAAGAGGTGATTGAATATATGGAAGAAGGTGTCTTGCGTACCCTTGGCTGATATCCATTCCTGCACATCATCTACGATGAGCATATCGATTGTCTGATAGAAGCCAATGAAGTCGTTTATCTTTCCTTCCTTGGTGGCATTACTGAACTGTACCTGAAAGGTTCTTGCACTTACGTATAGCACTCGCTTCTCGCGATACATCTTCTTACAGTGGTTTCCTATGGCATTGACGAGGTGGGTCTTGCCACATCCTGATGGTCCGAAGATAAACATAGGATTGAACTGTGTGCCCTGTGGGTGTTCGGCTATCGACAGTCCGACGGAGCGCGACAGTTTATTGCTATTGCCCTCAATAAATGTGCTAAAGGTTTGTCGCGCGTCGAGGTGCGAATCTATCTGTGGCAACCCCGTCACTTTGCCTGTTCCTGGCGCTTCTACGCCTGCATGCGCAGCGGCATCGGTTGCTCCTGCCACGGCATCAGCGTTCTCTCCGCCATCCACTATCAATGCTTTGCCTCTGCCACTGGGCTGATCCTCCACTACCTTTATATACCAGTCAAGGTTTATTCTGCCGAAGGTGTTGAAGATTGCCACACGCATCACGTTAAGATACCTCTTTTCTATCTCCTCGCATATATATGAACTTGGCACTGCCAAAACGAGTGTCTTCGTCGCAACCTTATATGCTTGCAACGTAACATGTGAGAACAACCGTTCATAGTCTTCGGCTGTTACATTCTCATGTATGTATTTCTGGCATGACGCCCAGAGTGATTTTGTATCTTGTAGCAAAATGCGTGTATTGTAAATGGTGGGTTATGTAATGACGATAAAATAATTATTTGTCTTTCTTTCCAAACACAGAGAAGTGTACGTAACGCTTTGGATGCGCCTTGAGGTCTATCATCAAGGAGTCGGCATTACCCACAACACTGTTGAGGTTATTGTACAACGTATTGTCGTGCATCATCAGTCCGAGTGTGCCCTCGTTGCTGTTGAGTGTTTTTGTCAACTGCTCCACGTTGTCTAGTGTGCGATTCACCTTAGCCATGGTGCCCTGCAGGTCTATCTGTGTGAGGTTGTCTGTTACCACCTCTGTATTAGCGAGCGTGTTGCTGGCATGTTGCATAATGCCTGGGAGGGTTTTATTTACGCCTACCATCATCATGTTAAGTTCAGCCGTTGACTTCTTAAGGTTTGCTGACATATCCTCTACGTTGTGCAACATGTTGGCTATTGCGGGGTCGGCAAGGAGCGTGTTGAGCGATGTTACTATGCTGTCAAGTTTTGGTAGCATGGCCTGCACCTGTGGCATCATATCAGCCACACCGCTCATTAGTCCGCTTTCTTCTACTCCTGGTATCACCTCGCCTGGATTAATGCGCTCTCGCGGATTTGTGGCGAGCAGCAACGATACCTTCATGTTGCCCATGAGGTCGGTCTCTATCATGGCTGTTGAACCGGCAGGCACGCGCAGGTTCTTGTCGAGAGCCACTTCTACGGTAATGTTTCCCGACTTCTCGTAGTCATAGTCTATGTTTGTCACCGTGCCAACCTTGTAGCCGTCAGCATAGATGGCAGTGGACTTTGCCAAACCTTTTACGTCGGGGAACGTCATATAATATGTACTATCACTACTGAATAGTGACAGTCCCTTGAGGAAATTCATTCCGAAGAACAACGCCACGAGTCCCACTATGGCTACTATGGCTATCTTTACTTCTTTTGTAAAATACGTTTTCATCTTGTTGACTTTTGTTTTTTAAAGGATGTTACGCACCATGGATGCCACCCTTATCTATTCGCCTTAAACTCGCGTATCGCCTCGTTAATGTTCATTTTCTCGCCATTTTTGAAGGCAATGATGAAGCAATCGGGGAATTTTCCTAACAATTCTTTACGCAGTTTGTATATTTCGTTGTAGTTGACAGAGGCTCCAAGGGTATATTTTACCATGCCGTTCTCTTTATAATACTGTGCGTCCTTCTCGCCCTTAAAGCGCGAGTCTGTAGAGCGCAGCACCCTGTCTGCCACGAATATTTGTAGTTTAAATACTGGTTTGCCGTCTGTTTCGGTCACTGTTCTCGTCACTTCCGCCTTCGGTGCCTCAACGGTTTTCTCGGGTTCATTGGCTGGTTCTGCTGTCTCCGCCGTGCTTCTTGTCGCAGGTGCTGGTGGTACTATGTTTGGTATGCCACTATCTTGATGACTACGTGCAATGTATGGTGGGCGTGCTGTAGCATCATACTTTGTTCTGTAGGCATAGAACGCCTGATATATCCCCCTGGCTATGTTGTCCACCTGCGCGTCATCATTGAGCAAACGCTCCTCGTCAGGGGTGGAGATGAACCCTAATTCTATCAGGCAACTTGGCATTCCCGTCTCTCGCAGCACAAGGAAGCCAGCCTGCTTTACGCCTTTGTTTGGGCGCGAGGCTTCAGAACAAACGTTCTGTTGCACCAGTTTAGCGAGTTCCACGGACTTCTGCATGTTTTTATCCTGCATCAGTTCGAAGATGATATAACTCTCTGCTGAGTTTGGGTCAAAGCCTTGGTAACGCTCCCTATAGTCTTTCTCCACAAGGATTACGCTGTTCTCACGCTTTGCTATATCGAAGTTGTCTGCCGCACGGTGCATTCCGAGGGTGTAGGTTTCGAGCCCTCGCGCTGTCTTTCCGCCTGGCAAGGAGTTGGTATGCACGCTTATGAAGAGGTCTGCCTTGGCCTTGTTGGCAATATCGGCACGATCATGCAGCGTAACAAAGACGTCGCGTTTGCGGGTATATATCACCTTAACATCTGGGCAGTTGCGTTCTACATAACCTCCGAACGCCAATGCCGTGCGTAGGTTTATGTCCTTCTCCTTTGAAAATGTGCCTATCGCACCGGCATCATGACCGCCGTGACCGGCATCTATAACGAGTGTAAACTGCTTTGCCTGTGCAACGCCCACTGTAGCGCAGCACAACAATAGAGCCAGAATAGTTCTTATAATATGTTGCATATATGGTTTTTACAGGTCGTTTTCTGTCATTTTCACGCATACGTGGCATTTATAATGCCAACAGCATAACGCCATACCACGCTACGTTAGGAGTGACTTTATTTTAACATAATGTTGTGCAAAGTTAAGAAAAAATTCTTTTTTACACAATATTTTTATACTTTTGTAACACAAAAAAAAGGCAATACTCTGCGGTACTGCCTTTTTTCGTGACTCAAAGAAAGTCATCTACTGTTGTATTAGATTATAACTACATCAGTATTACTATGCCGAGACCTACTGCTGTGGTCAATGTCAGCATTTTAAAAATTGTCATTGTCATTGGTTAGGTATGTTTAAGGTTTAATATTTAGTTACTGTTTGTTGTAGCATATTACCACAGTCGCTGTGATATGCGTAGGCTTATCTCGGGGAACACGCTGTATTTCTTTACCGAATTTACATATCGCGCTACGTTGGAAGGAAGGTTCGTTACGTCCTTCACAAGGTCAACGGTGCAATACACCTTATTACCTTCAGCGTCAACGCCCACTGGCGTACTGATATCTACGCTCGGCTTGCCGCCCCAGAACATTACGCCTGCGTCTATGGCTATGCTTGTTCGTTTGTCTTTTGTTATCGGTGTATCGAAGCCTAAGCCCAGGTATGGTTTGAACTTGTTTACCCTTGCCGCAGCGACGACAGAGTTATTCTCGTCTGGCACGAAGCGCAAAGTCTCGCCGGCACGACGTATTACCTCGCCTTTTCTGTAACGTATCTCGCCTGCTCGCTTCACTCTACCATTGGCATCCGTACGGTATTCTACCTGACGCAGGTCGTCTCCTTCGCCCACATAGTACGGATTATCCAGTTTCTCACTATAGTCATAGTAGATATCTTGATCTGCTATAATGTCGCGTGTCATGGTTCCGATAGGCAATGATATGCCGAACTCTGAGTAGTATCTGTTGTCTGTCGGGTCAATACCTAACAGTTCGTTCATCTCGCTCGGCATATCACCCTTATTATAGCCTTTCTCTACTGCACCCTCTGCACGTGCTCCCCAATAGCGAAGGCGCGAGTTTGCTACTTCGAAGGTTCCCTCGCCTGCATTATCTACACCCATTGAGCCAAGGTCTATAAGGCTTTCTTTTGCCAATGCCTTCTTATACATGGAGTTATATGCGTTTATTGCCTCAAGGTTTCGCACGCTTTCCGACGTGTTCTGCACGTCAACTATAACGTCATTGCCATAGTAGAAGCCCATGGTAACATGCAGTTTGCGGAAGTTTTTGAATGGGAATACATCGACAAGGAACTTAAAGTTGTTCATCTTCAAGTCGCCCTGCATATCTATTGTTCGGGTAGGCGTTTTGCCTGTCAGTGCTTTCAGCGTCTCCGACATTCTCTCAAAGCGGTGGTCTTGTTCATCACTTGACAAGCCTTCTGACACCTCCATATTAAAACTGGCATCGTATCTATAAAGCGGACGAAATACGCCACCCATACGAAGACGTGCCCACTCGCTCACAGGCGTAGCCAAATCAAAGCCCAATCCACTGGTACCTACGGTAAAAGCGACATCAAAATGGTTAAACCATCCGTTCCTCTCTATTGTCTTCACTTGTGTGTTCACCGGAGTTTCTTGAGCGGTTGCCGCATTCGACAAACAGAGAAGGGCGAGGGCTATTATATTCTTTTTCATTTACTCTTTCTATTACTAAAGGGTGTTTCTGTAATATTCATCTTGTACTCTTTCTATTACTAAAGGGTGTTTCTGTAATATTCATCTTGGTTTACCATAGACGTCGTGTAAACCTAACGCTTATTTCCGGATAGACGGTATAGTTGTTTGCCGTTTTAACATGGTCGCCAAGATCGCCCGGAATATTGTTTACGTCACGCACAAGGTCTATATCCTGGGTTAACACATTACCGCTTGCATCCATACCAACTGGCAGTTTTATATCAAACACAGGGCTACCACCCCAGAAGAGTACGCCAGCATCAATGCCAATGCTACTGCGTTTATCCTTAGAAGCAGCAAACTCATAACCTAATCCGAGGTATGGTTTGAACCTATTAACGTGCACATCTACTCGCACCATGTCATCAGCATCAGGCACAAGACGCACTGTTTCGTCCTTACTGCGTATCACCTCGCCCTTGCGATGAACAAGGTTTCCCTTTAAATCATATATATCCTGCTGGGCAATAAGGTCATGGGCGTATGTTCCTATTGGCATACTGATGCCATATTCGGCATACGTCTTATTACCGTTAGCATCGGTTGTCTCACCCCAACTGCACAGTTTGTTGATAATTTGGCTCTCCATGTTAGCATCAATATCGATACCTAAGTTTGAGAGATCAACAAACTCGCCACCACGAGCCTGATCGTACATAGCGTTATACGAACTCATTCCCGCAAGCGTATTGACGCTCAGCGAGGTATTATGGCCTTCAACAATTGTGCCATTACCTATAAAGAAACCTGCCGTAACACGCCAATGACGGTTGTTCTTGAATGGGAAGACATCAACGAGAAACTTAAAATTGTTCATTCTCTCGCTGCCTTCGAGTTCCACGGTGCGCGTAGGCGCAGTGCCCATGAACGACTCCATCATGCTTGACAGTTTGTCAAAGCGGCGCGTTTGCTCCTCTTCCGATATACCAGAGGCAATCTCTGTACCGATAGTAGCAGAGTAATGGCTGGACAAACGGAACGTTCCACCAGCACGAAGGCGCAGCCAGTCTGTAACAGGTGTTGCTATATCAAAACCGAAACCAGTGGTACCGAGAGTGAAGGAAGCGTCAAAATGATTGAACACCCCATTCTTGGTCATCGCGCACTGGTTCTTAGTCAGAGTAGTATTGTCGGCACTTTGCGCCATGACATTTGCCGCCATGCCGAGTCCCAGCAATATAGTCGCTATCTTTTTCATCATTTATGGATTACAGAAACCATCCCACCTAACCGAGGGACGTCCCGTTTATTTTTGCATTATAACACGATTTTCACTTCTTCTTATCTGTCATAGGAAGACAATATAGTAGAAATAGTTCGGCAAAGGTATGAAAAAAATCTCACACACACAAACAAATAACAGATTTCTTGTTTGCAAGTTACTTACATTTATGTAAAAAGGATAAAAAACAACAGTGAAATTTTGCCGTTTAAGATTTATTACTTAACTTTGCAAACTATATTTATATGGTGCTTTTTTATTTGCACTATGTGACGATACTTCAACAAAATGATAACAGACGACGATTTATTACTGATGCAGGATGCCATGCTTCTGGCACAGAAAGGCGAAGGTTGGGTGAACCCCAATCCGCTTGTTGGGGCACTGGTGGTAAGAGATGATGAAGTGATAGCCAAGGGGTATCACGCGAAATACGGTGAGTTACATGCCGAGAGGGCTGCATTTAAGGATGCGGAAGAGAGAGGGGTGGACTGTAAAGGTGCCACGATGTACGTCACACTGGAACCGTGTTGCCACGAGGGACATCAACCTCCATGCACCGATGCCATCATTGCACATGACATAGCACGCGTTGTTGTGGGGCTGAACGACCCTAACCCACTCGTTGGAGGCAAAGGACTGGAGATACTAAGAAAGGCTGGTATTGAGGTTGACGTAATGGAGGGAACACCTATGGCAGAGGCGTTAGTGAAGCAACTGCGTACACAGAACAGGGCATTCTTGAAGTATATCACGACCGATACGCCATGGATCACAGCAAAATGGGCAATGACACTGGACGGGAAAATTGCCACCACAACGGGTGATAGCAGATGGGTAACGGGAGAGAAAGCACGCGAATATGTACACAAAGTGCGCAGAATAAACGCTGCTATACTCTGCGGCATAGGTACGGTTATCGCTGATGACCCCATGCTTAACGTTAGATTAAAGCCTGAGGTATTAGAGAGCATGGGACTGATGGAACACGAAGTGCGCCACCCTATACGCATTGTGGCAGACAGACAGGCTCGTATTCCGATGGAAAGTCAACTGGTATGCACCGCAAGAGAGATTACAACAGTGGTGGCTTACGCTGACGGAGCAGACGAAGAGAAACTGCAAATGCTTAGAGAGGCTGGCGTTGTATTATGGAACTGTAATACGCTTAAGGAACTGGCACAGCGTGCTCGCGCTGAAAAAATCGACAGCATACTACTGGAAAGCGGTGGCACCCTGAGCGAAGCACTTCTTAAGGATGGGCTGATTGATGAAGTAATGGCGTTCATTGCACCAAAGATTATCGGTGGAAAGACCGCTAAAACACCTGTAGAAGGCAACGGAATCGAGATGATGGCGGACGCCATTACTCTGCAAGATAGGGTCGTTGTGCCTATTGGTGAGGACATACTCATTAGCGGACTGGTAAACAATGCTATCATCAATGGTTCTGCCAACAATCATAACGGTTCCGTAAACAATCATAATAAGGAATAAATGTTCACAGGAATAGTAGAAGAAACGGGACACATTAAGGCCGTTAGACGCGGTACTAAAAGCGTTACGCTGGAGGTGGAGGCATCGATTGTTATGCAGGGCACGCTGGTCGGCGACAGTATCGCGACCAATGGCGTATGCCTTACGGTTACATCCATGACACCAACAGGCTTTACGGCTGACGTTATGCCCGAGACAGTAAAGCGTACCTCACTCGCCACACTGAAACCAGGAAGCGAGGTTAACCTTGAAAGGGCACTGACACTACAGTCCCGGCTGGGCGGTCATATAGTACAAGGACACGTTGACGGAACTGGTAAGGTATGCAGACGCGTCAATGATGACAACGCTATTTGGCTGTGGATAGAATGCGCTCCCTGCTTGATGCGCTACATTATAGAGAAGGGAAGCGTAACCATTCAAGGTGTTAGTCTTACGGTTGCAAAGGTAAAGGAGACAACATTCGCTGTTTCTCTTATCCCACATACACAGGGAGCAACTACATTACACGCTGCAAAAGTGGGCGATACGGTGAACATTGAGAATGACGTTCTGGCTAAATACGTTGAGAAACTACTCATACCAAATACAAATACTAAGGATAACGATACGGTAAAGAATAATGCTGACAATGAAGAGAAGATTAGCATGTACCGTAATTTCATGAACAACAGGTAATCACATACCTCTTATCAACAAAAGAGAATATGCAAGAAGAATTTCAATTCAATACTGTTGACGAGGCGCTTGAGTCGCTAAGAGCCGGCAAGTGCATACTCGTTATAGATGATCCCGACCGTGAAAACGAGGGAGACCTTATCTGTGCAGCACAGTTTGCTACGACTGAGAATGTCAATATGATGGCAAGCATTGCAAAAGGACTTATCTGTATGCCTATGAGCAAGGCGCTATGCGAGAAACTTGACCTCCCACAGATGGTCATGCACAACAGCGATAACCACCAAACGGCATTCACCGTGAGTGTTGACCACATCACAACAACAACGGGTATCTCTGCCGTTGAGCGTGGCATCACGGCACGAGCCATTGCTGATCCGAACTCAAAACCTATCGACTTCCGCCGCCCAGGACATATGTTCCCATTGCAGGCAAGGGAAGGTGGCGTGCTGGTTCGCACCGGACACACCGAGGCTACCGTTGACCTCTGCCGCATGGCAGGACTCGTTGAAGCAGGCCTTTGCTGCGAAGTGATGCGCGAAGACGGCACCATGATGCGCACAAAGGAACTGAAGGAGTTGGCTAAAGAGCACAACTTGGTATGCATTACCGTTAAGTCGCTCGTGGAATACCGTCGTCGTACCGAAAAACTTATAGAGAGGGTGACAGACGCTGAGTTACCTACTAAGTACGGAACGTTCCGTGCTGTGGGCTTTATCAACAAGATTACAGGCGAGCACCACGTAGCATTGGTAAAGGGAGATGTAACTACTCCAGAGCCTGTTTTGTGCCGCGTACACTCTGAATGCCTTACGGGCGATGCCTTCGGAAGCCTTCGCTGCGACTGCGGTGAGCAACTTGCCGAAGCATTAAGGCGCATAGAGAAGCGCGGAAGGGGCGTTCTGTTGTACTTACGACAGGAAGGTCGCGGCATAGGTCTTATCAACAAACTGCGTGCTTATCACCTGCAAGACCAAGGAATGGACACCGTGGAGGCTAACATCGCATTGGGTTTCGCGGCTGATTTGCGTGAATATGGCACAGGAGCAAGCATCCTTGCCGACCTTGGTATTAAGGAATTGATACTTATGACCAACAACCCTCTGAAGATATCTGGCATTGATGGCTTCGGACTGAAGGTGGTATCACGCGAGCCTATCGAGATGACTTGCAACGAAAAGGATGAGTTCTACATGTACACAAAGTACGCTAAGATGGGACATCTGTTGCATGTTAAGAAACCAAAGAACAAGTAACACGCTGCATTAAGGATGGTAACGGCTACTTTTCCATAACCGTCAATCTAAGAAAAACAACGATTACGGATGTGAACGAAGACAACGACAGTTGTGAATAAAGACAACTACGGTCGTAAATAAAGACAACTGCGGTCGTGAATAAAGACAACTGCGGTCGTAAATAAAGACAACTGCGGTCGTGAATAAAGACAACTGCGGCCGTGAATAAAGACAACTGCGGTCGTGAATAAAGACAACTGCGGTCGTGAATAAAGACAACGACAGTCGTGAATAAAGACAACTGCGGTCGTAAATAAAGACAACTGCGGCCGTGAATAAAGACAACTGCGGTCGTAAATAAAGACAACTGCGGCCGTGAATAAAGACAACTGCGGTCGTGAATAAAGACAACTGCGGTCGTGAATAAAGACAACTGCGGCCGTGAATAAAATAGAATATGCCGTAAAACGCTATGCCATTACCATCTTAATGTATTATCATACCCTATAAAAAAAGACACAACAACAAACCAATCGATATGAAGATAGTAGAAGGAAAACTGGTTGCAGAAGGCCAGAAGATAGGCATCGTAGCCTCTCGTTTCAATGATTTCATCGTTTCTCACCTCATAACAGGAGCAGAAGACTGCTTCGTTCGCCACGGTGGTGATACTAATAACCTCACCCTCGCATACGTTCCTGGAGCATTCGAGATACCTCTCACCGCACAGAAGATGGCAGAGTCTGGCAAGTTTGATGCCGTAGTATGCCTTGGAGCGGTAATACGTGGCGCAACACCTCACTTCGACATGGTTGCCAACGAGTCTGCAAAGGGCATCGCACAGGCTGCTATGAAGAGCGGAATACCTGTACTTAACGGCATCCTTACTACCGACAGCATAGAGCAAGCAGTAGAGCGCGCTGGCACAAAGGCTGGCAATAAGGGCGCTGACGCTATGATATCAGCCATTGAAATGATAAACCTCAACAAGAACTTCTAATTCGAAGAGACAATGAAGATAGGTTTTGACAACGACAAATACATACGTATTCAGTCCGAACACATCAAGGAACGCATCGCCAAGTTTAGCGGAAAACTTTACCTTGAACTTGGTGGCAAACTCTTCGATGACCATCATGCCAGCCGAGTTCTGCCAGGGTTCCAGCCAGACTCTAAACTGAGAATGTTCCATAAACTGAGCAATCACATCGAGATTGTTATCGTTATCAGTGCTGAAGATATTGAGAAGAACAAGGTACGTGCCGACCTTGGCATTACATACGATGAGGACGTACTGCGCCTTCGCGATGAGTTCATCAAGCGTGGTTTCTACGTTGGCTCTGTAGTATTGACGCATTATAGCGGTCAACACTCTGCAGACGCATTCCGCCAACGCCTTACTCGCCTCGGCATTAAATCTTATGTACACTACCTTATTGACGGTTATCCACACAATGTGGACCTTATCGCCAGCGACGAAGGCTTCGGTAAGAACGACTATGTAGAGACAGAACGTCCTCTTGTCATCGTTACCGCTCCTGGACCTGGTTCTGGTAAGATGGCAGTATGCCTCTCCCAACTCTACAATGAGCACAAACGTGGCGTAGAAGCAGGCTACGCTAAGTTCGAGACATTCCCAGTTTGGAACCTTCCTTTGAAGCATCCTGTCAACATTGCATATGAGGCTGCAACGGCAGATCTTAACGATGTCAACATGATTGACCCGTTCCATCTTGAGGCTTATAACAAGATTGCTATCAATTACAACCGCGACATAGAGATATTCCCAGTTCTTAACGCTCTGTTCGAGGGCATATACGGTAGTAACCCATACAAGTCACCTACCGATATGGGCGTGAACATGGTGGGATTCTGTATCTCTGACGATGAAGTTTGCTGCGAAGCATCAAAGGATGAGATTATCCGTCGCTACTATGCTGCAACCAATAAGTTCGCCAACGGTGCTGATAACGAGAGCGAAGTGCAGAAGATTCAGATGCTTTTCAATCAGGCTAAGATTACTACCGCCACCCGAAAGGTTACCACTGTGGCTAAACAGCGTCGTGATGAGACTGGTACTCCATGCGCAGCTATAGAACTTGCCGATGGTACTATGATTACTTCTAAGTCCACAGACCTCCTCGGTCCAAGCGCGGCACTACTGCTTAACGCCACGAAGTATCTCGCAGGCATTGACCATAACGTGCGCCTTATACCGCAAAACATGATTGAACCTATCCAGAAGACAAAGATAGACTACCTCGGTGGCAACAATCCACGTCTCCATACTGATGAGGTTCTCGTAGCACTTTCTGTACTTAGTCAGGCAGACGAGAACTGTCGCAAGGCTCTTGCGCAACTTCCTGCACTGCGTGGTTGTCAGGTTCACTCTACGGTTATGTTGTCAGAGGTTGACCATAAGATATTCAAGAAACTGGGAATAGGTCTTACTTGTGACCCTGTAAAGAAGAAATAGTATAGTACAATAGCCACTACTACGCTTAGTTCTATAATTAATACTGTTACAAACGTAGCATAAAACAAGACATACTAAAAAGTAAAGTCCGGCTGAAGCGAAATGCTTTAACCGGACTTTTTTTTGCATTATGTAGGGATACCCTGCCTATTCTCTACATGAAAGACTGTGCATTATTGATGGTGTACAGCCCTCCAGGCTGCTGTCTATATACCCATCCAATTCCGTAGGCTTCACCCACGGTTACTAAAAATATAGCCTTACAGGCTTAGTCCATCCAGACTTTGAGCATAAACCGTTACTGAAAGTATAGCCTTACAGGCTTAGTCCATCCAGACTTTGAGCATTAACCGTGACTAAAAGTATAGCCTTACAGGCTTAGTCCATCCAGACTTTGAGCATTAATCGTGACTAAAAGTATAGCCTTACAGGCTTAGTCCATCCAGACTTTGAGCATTAACCGTTACTAAAAGTATAGCCTTACAGGCTTAGTCCATCCAGAAACTGTGCATAAACGGTTACTCAAAATATAGCCTTACAGGCTTAGTCCATCCAGACTTTGAGCATTAACCATTACTAAAAGTATAGCCTTACAGGCTAAGGTCATCATGCTTTGCACATAAACAGACTTCGGGTATCGCTGTATAGTTGCTTATTAAAATATAAACTTATGTCGATTAGTAAACAACTCTGCGAGCAGAACCGTCACTATACTTTACAATAACAACGCCCATACCAGCCTTTGGAGCATTAATCTTTACGCCACCAACGGTTGTGTATGATACAGGCTCTGCGCTATCGTCAGCAGACTTCACACCGTTAACGCCAGTAGCACCTATCGTCAAGGTTGCATTCACGTTAGAAGAAACCTTCAGATAAGACTGGTTGGCATTGAGATAACCATGCTGTAAATCACCATCTATCTTGCCATAATAATAACTTGTGTGCAGATTGTCTGTAGCAGTAGAGAGAACTAACTGTCCATTCTCTACATTCCATACACGCATTGTGTTCTTATCAAAGGTATAACGAGCATTGGCAAAACCACCCTGGAAATCATTGCAGAAGTACACGCCAGAGAGTTTGTTGCCACTCACAACACCGTAATTACCATGCAAGAGGTCAAGACGATTATTTGAAGGATCCTCCGAACTACATTCTATAAGCATTGGAGTACCTCCAGGTTTAACCTCAGACGTTATCTCTTCAAGAGTGAAGTGCTCCGTATCATAACTTTTAACATAATATGCCTTCATTCCGCTTGAAGCGAACTTGAATGGGAATGATGCAAAGAACGGTGCATAATGTTTACCGTTAGCATTCAATGTCGGCTTAACACCGAAGTAATTATCTGATGTTGCAGAGACAGGATTTATAGCCCAATACTTATATGCCACACCACCACTGTTTGCTATAGTTGTAGTATATGCATGTTTGCTTCTCACCATCATTTCACCACTCCATAGATACAAAGTCATACCAGACTTAACAGCAGACAACTGATAACTGTTTACTTTACCATTCTGAGTAAGTGTCAGTTTAGCGTCCGTCATTTTTGAAACGCTTGTACCCTGTCCCTCAAGATCTACATTGTTTCCATTTATCTTAGCATATATAATGCTTGCAGGATCACTAATCGGTGACCTGTTAACATCTTCGTACAATGCTATTGCCTCAAAATTCTGTCCTGTTCCTGCAGAAGTGTTTATAATAGCTTGGTCGTGATCGACAAAGACATACAAATTCTTTTTCTTTAATACCTTAAAACCAAGATTAGAAACACGATAGTAACCGTCACCGTTTACCTGTGCGTTAGCGCCCAAAGTCATTGCAGAAGCAATAATAGCGAGTAAAAATTTCTTCATCATATTCTATTCTCTCCTTACTAATTAATATCTTAAAGCAGCAAGTTCCGCAAACGTTACATGAACTTTATGTATATCATCCATGAACATTCACGGAACCTGCCTATATTATATTCCCTCCGAGGGAACACTACAAATTCATCAGGAGACTTTACTTAGCGATACAAATGCTGACGCGGTTCAACTCTGGGATAGTGTAAGGCTGCTGTGACGAGCCCTTACCCTCTGCTGTGATACGGTCGGCAGCGATGCCATACTTCTTGATAAGGGTATCCTTAACCATCTCGGCACGCTTCTGTGAGAGAGGGATATTGATCTTATCGTTACCTGTTCCCTTATCAGCAAGACCTGTAATGGTAACCTTTGTGTCAGGATACTTCTTCATGTACTCAGCAACCTCTCCCACTTTCTGTGCCTCTGAAGCAAGAAGTTTAGTGCCTGAGATATTGAAGAAGATGTCCATACGCAGTGGTTCGACAGCAGTCTCAACCTTCTTAGTCTCAACTGGCTTCTCAACTATCTTCTCTACGACACGGTCGCGATAGATAATCTTTGGAGCAACTGGCTCAATCTTCTTCTCCTTGTAAGTTTCACCGAATGCATACTTAACGCCAACGAGAGCGTTGAAGTACCAGTCTGCATTGCCAGCCTTCTTAGAGTTATACTTGTCTGTAGTAACATTAGCAGATACCTCCGCACCTACAGTCCACTGCTTAGCGACCTTGAAGTCTGCTGCAAGTGCTGCATGGCCTACGGCACGCACCTTGGTACCTGTCCAGAGATAACGCAGATACTGGCTTGCTTCATACTCACTAACCTGTGGCAAAGTGCCATACTTGGTTATCAACTGGTTGTTAACGTCAGCAGCCTCACCATTGCTGAATGCGATATTAGCGCCACCACCGACGAATGCAGTAACGTCAACAAGGCGGTTAGGGTTTACACCTGATATAAGGTTAGAGAGGTTGAATGAAACATCTACCATAGGAGCAACGTAGTTGTACTTCCACTTGTATGTCTCACCGAAGAGTTCAGAACCTCCCTTGCTCTGCCATGCGTTAACAACGAAGCGAGCACCAACGACCTTTCCGAAGTTATAGCCTACACCTATCTGAGCGTTAGGAGAGATTAGATCTCCCATACCAATCTCACCAAGCGTGTACTGGGCACCAAACTGCGCCTGTACGTAAGCGTGTGGCTGGAACACGTACTCGGTCTTTCCGCAGCATTGAGCAGCGTCTGCACCAGCCTGCGCCTCACATTGTGCTGAAGCGCTGACAGCAACACCACCAAGCAGTGTCATGAAAAGTGATTTCTTGATATTCATAGTCTGAATTATTGTATAATTAATGTTTATGTATCCCGAGGTGATTATCACCTTATATTATATAGGGCACCTACGTTTAGTGCGCCTGTATCTTCAAAGGTTGCTTTGATGGTCGATTACATTGGTAACTCTCTCCTTTAAACTGTATTATCAGCTCACGTTCGTTAAGCGTCGCAATGTAAGCCTCATCCACCAAGTACTGATGTCTGTCGCTTGCCAATTGCTGCATATCCACATAGTAGATATACATCTTCCCGTTGAGCAACTTCCACTCTCTGAAGCAGATGTCCTGCGAATTTATGCTCGACATTCCTCCACCTTCGTTGAAGTCTATGCCCCTATGTTGCGCTTCATCGAATATCCACCGCCCTTGCAGTTCGGTAGTATTCACCGCTATCTTCACTATTCTTTTACGTTTCGTTGGCAAGACAGAGTATCTGTCTCCCTTCTTCATCGTGCCATGAAAGGACCCGTTGTCCATAGCATCAGCGTATGCCATTGCCATTTTCCTGTGTCCTCTCACCGTAGTGACATACATGGAGTCGCTGTCATAGTTGTCCAGCGTAACGAGGAACGCCTCGTCTGGAGTCTCGTCCAGTTCCTCCACCATAGGATTGATAGGGCTTTCGCCTGCTTGTTGCCCGTTCTTCTTGCTGTCGCTGCAACCATTGCAGGCAGCAAGAAGAAGAGACATAATCAATACTGGTATATTATATAATAACCTGCGATACATTTAATCTATACCTTTACGGTCTATTAGCGTACTACCTGATAGTAACCAACCCACTCTACGCCTTGGTAGTCAAGAGCACGATACTCGATAGTGTTGACGCCAGACTTAAGTTGTGATGTAATATCAAGGCTGTTACCCTCTACGTACTGACCGTTGCCATTGTTAATGCGGATGTACTTCTTATAGATAGGAGAAAGGAGTTCGCCTGTCCATGTAGTAGGAACGATAGTAACGTTACCCTTAACCTCTGAAGGAGCGCCATAGAAACCGCAGACACCTAAGCCATTGTCAGAGCTGATGAGCAATGTAGGCTTGAAGAGTTCTGGTGTGTACTGAGCAACCTTAGCAGCAACCTTGTCGAGATAAGCAAATACGCGCTGTGGGAGAACACCATTAGACTCAAGCTTCTGCTGGAGATTGCGGATGTTGCTAAGCATTTCGTTAACATCATTGAGAGCAAGGTTAAGAGCGTCGATAAGGTCGTTCACATCCTTGAAGTTCTGGTTGATGTCGCCGAGCATACTGTTGAAGATGCCGTTAACCTGGTCTGTAATGTCAACAGTTACGGTTACGTTCTGCTCAGGAATAGTTACAGTCTGGGCTGCGATTGTTACAGGAACAGTTACCTGAGTTGCACCTACAGGTATATCCTTACTTGGGATAGTAACAGGAACAACCTTCGTAACAGTCTTTTCCGTAAATGTATTGTCTTCTGGATTATATCTATCAGGCACCTCATAAGAAACGGTTACTGTAGTATTAAAGTCGCCTGTGCTTACAGTCTGTCCAGGAACATTAACAGTTACATTCTGAGTGAATGGACCTACTGTTACGTCAAATGCTGGTATAGTAACGTTAGCATCCATTACAATCTTACCTTCGAGAGGCTTGATCTCGTTAACATGGTTGAACTTAGACTGAATGTCAAGAATATCGTCACCAATCTTATCGAGCATGAACTGCTTGTTAATCTGGTTTGAAATCTTCTGACCGAGTTTCTTAGAAGCCTTAGAAATAAGTTCCTTACCCTTGTTGTATGCCTGCCAGTACTTACCACCGTCAGCGAATACACCGTCAACAGTATTGAAGCCGAGTGGTGATACTGCGAGAGCAGCGATGTTGTAGTTAGAGTAAACTGCGTGCTCACCATACATGTCTGTCCATGCGCACTTAACGCCCTGAGCATCGAGCTGCATAGCCTGAGCAACATCTACAGCAACCTTAGCAAAGTCCTGAAGAGCAATCTTAGCACCAGACTTATCTCTTACGCTAACGAGATCCTTAAGAGCGGTCTTTATCTTGCTCTTGTCTATGTTAAGGTGTACGTTAGGATCTGCGAGACCAGCCTGATCGATTGTTGCAGAAACAGTGTAGAAGCCATTGCCTGTAGCACGTGTAGGAGCAGAAGCACCGAAGTGGAGTACATCGTCTGTCTTTTGGATTGTACCAAGTTTAACTGCACACTCCTCGTCCTGGCTGTTAACGAGTTTCAAACCGTCCATGCCATCGAAGTCAACAGTATTAGGATTGATGGTAACATAGAGTTGACCTGCCTTACCGTTCATAAGAACTGCGTTTGCAGGCTTTTCTATTGGTTCAACAGAGTTATCATCATTATTAGGGAAGTTGATAGCCTTTGTTGCTACGCCATAGTATGCTACGAGCATATTGGTCTGCAGGTTGGTCATTACAGAGTTGTAAGAACCAAATGCTGGGTTAGCAACCTGCTGCACGATGATACCTGTTACCTGCTTAGCGCGAGCGTCTTCAAGTTTGCCTACACGCGTAACAAGATCATTAATCGTCTCCTCTACGGTATTAAGACGTCCTGCAATAGAAGTTGCCTCTGGGTTCTCTGCATTGCCATTCTCGCCATAGATATCCTTGATGATGTTCTCACCATTGTTGAGACGGTCAATAACAGAACCTGCTACAGGGTTCTCCTTTGTTCCGTTCTCACCATAGAGTTCGTTAAGGATGTTCGTAATCTTATTTTCTATAGGTGTAAGATCTACAGTCTGTGACTTAGGAATTACGACAGATACTTCGTCGCCCTTCTTTGAGCCATCATTATTGTAGTACTGAATATAGATAACATCCTCACCATTTTCATTCTTAGCGGTACGAACCTCAGACTGTACTTTCTTAAAGGTTGTAGTCTGTGCTGTAGTGCCTTCTCCTACAGTAAGAGTGATTGTCTCACCGTTATCAGTGAATGTTGCAACGTTACCTGGCTTAACCTCTATTGTATTTTCACCATCCTTAACTTCAAATACACCCTTATCCTTATTATAAGAAACAGTGCATGCGCAACTTGCGCCACCTGTAGTAGACTTATCAAACTCCCACTTCTTCGTAGGATCGTTCGCATCAGTGATGGTTATCTTATCGCCATCAATAGTAACAGTGTGAGTTGGAGAGTATGGAGTACATGGATCACACAGTTCATATCTCTGATTACCAATCACAATATACTTCTTGCCATTTTCTTCCTCGATTGTAGGAATATAGATCTTATCACCATTAGCAGCAATAACATAAGTTCTACCATTAGCATCGGTATTTGAACCTACGTCTCCTACCTTCACCTCGGTATCACCCTGTTTGATAGTATAAGTACCATCAGCATTCTTAGTGATAGAAACAGGATTACAATTACATGAATTAATAGCCTGCAACTTTGCAGTCAAATCGCTAATCTGCTGTTGCAAATCCTCCATTGCCTTCTTCTGGTCTTGCAGATTTACGCGGAGTTCGTTACCGTCCTCCTCTGAATAATCCTTACAAGACGTAAGAGACGCAGCAGAACCAGCAACTACACATGCGAGCATGAATTTTGTAATGATTCTCATTGTTTTGTTAATTAAGAGTTAATATATAATTTTCTTTCTGATTTACGGTTTACGGTTTACACGGATTTTTTCGTGCGTGCGCAAAACATTTTATATAGCAATGCAATAAACTTTCTAACAGATACTAATGAATATATTCAGTTGCAAAGGTAAGAATAAAAAAAAATCTGTGCAAATATTTATTTACTTTTTTTTCAAATTTACTCTGCAAACCATTTCAATCTTTCTGTTTATACCACATTTGTTGCCATTCAAAACAATTTCTCCTCACCCCACTACCGCGCATTTATCACTTTGACACTCAATCACGCTTTTTCGTTACATTTTGATTTCTCAGACCCCACCATAATTCAAACACAGAGAAATACTAATATTTTCGTCCAAAATACGCGATTCTTGAGTTTTTTAGTAACTTTCTATCATCCAACGCATTAGCATTTTTTTGCTTTTCGCTTGCACTTTTTTCTCTTGCAAAAGCATATGCTTTTACAATGTAATCAGGGCGTGATTACAAGGTAAAAGCATAGAGATTACACTGTAAAAGCATAGTGTTTACACTATAAAAGCTTACAAATTACCACAAAACAGAATTTTAGTCACATTTTTACACCTTTTATATTCTACATCAAACACGCATTGTAGCTCTGCCAACTCTATTTTGTCACTTTCCGTTCAACTTCTCCGCATATCACTTTGTCAAACTTTTCGTCATTTTTCTAACATTATGACATTTTTAAAACTTCTGCATTTCCAACTCCGAGCGAAGGAGGTTAACACTCCACTCCATACACGTACATCAATTAATAGTTAAAAACCACAAAAAACATGAACGTATTTTAGGTTGTTAAAAAGTTTTTTTGTACCTTTGTGGCGATTTTATCATATAATCACACTAAAAGACATGAATCTCGATCTACTTACAGCCATCTCACCAATCGACGGTCGCTACCGTGGAAAGACAGAAGAACTGGCACGTTTCTTCTCTGAGTACGCCCTCATCAAGTACAGGGTGCGCGTAGAAATTGAATATTTCATAACACTTTGCGAACTGCCTCTGCCGCAGTTGAAAGACTTCGACAAGAGCATCTTCCCAATGCTACGCGACATATACCAGAACTTCTCCGAGGAAGACGCACAACGCGTTAAGGACATTGAAAAGGTGACCAACCACGACGTGAAGGCTGTTGAGTATTTCATAAAAGAGAAACTCGACGCTCTGGAGGAGACAAAACTCGGCAAGGGTTACTTCGAACAGAGTCGCGAGTTTATCCACTTCGGCCTTACGTCGCAGGACATCAACAACACCAGCGTGCCTCTCTCGGTAAAAGAAGCACTCGCTGAGGTTTTCGTTCCACAGGTAGAGGAACTAATAACGCAACTTAGCGAGTACGCTATAGAATGGAAGGACGTTCCAATGCTTGCAAAGACGCACGGTCAGCCAGCATCGCCAACACGCTTGGGCAAGGAAATCATGGTCTTCGTGTACCGCCTGCAGGAGCAACTCGACCTGCTGAAGCAGTGTAAGTACACCGCTAAGTTTGGCGGAGCTACGGGTAACTTCAACGCTCACCACGTGGCATACCCTGAGTATGACTGGAGAGAGTTCGGCAACAAGTTTGTTAGCGAGAAGTTAGGATTGCAGCGCGAGCAGTACACCACACAGATTTCGAACTACGACCACCTCGGAGCCATCTTCGACGCCATACGTCGTATCAACACAATAATCATCGACCTCGACCGCGACTTCTGGATGTACATCTCAATGGAGTACTTTAAGCAGAAGATTAAGGCTGGCGAAGTTGGTTCAAGCGCAATGCCTCATAAGGTTAATCCTATTGACTATGAGAACTCAGAGGGTAACCTCGGCATCGCTAACGCTATCTTGCAGTTCCTCGCTCAGAAATTGCCAGTAAGCCGTCTGCAGCGCGACCTCACCGACTCTACCGTGCTTCGCAACATCGGTGTGCCTCTCGGCCATAGCATTATCGCAATACAGAGCACTCTGAAGGGCCTGCGCAAACTCATCCTTAACGAGGAGGCTCTACAGAAAGACCTTGACAACACATGGGCAGTAGTGGCAGAAGCAATACAGACCATACTGCGCCGCGAGGCTTATCCACATCCTTACGAGGCACTGAAGGCGTTGACTCGCACCAACAAACACATGGACGAGGAGACCATACACAACTTTATTAAGACACTGAAGGTTAGCGACGCTGTAAAAGCCGAGTTGATGGCGATTACACCAAGCAACTATACTGGTATCTAAAGAAGAAGTGAATCATCATTAATCCACCATTAATCTTTCATTAATCAATCTCTTCACACGACACGAAGTCTTAAATGTTGATTAGTGAAAGATTAATGATAAAAAAACACAACACCCCTACCCCACCGAAAAAGCAAGTACATTTTTTGTTGAAGAGAGATAAAACGAAAGTATCATAAGAAAGACTTTTAGGCCGTGAGGCCATCAACCACTTCACAATTAAACCTATATTAATTACATTTAAACACCAGATTCAATGGAAACAGAGAACGAAAAATTTCAGGATCAGGGTACTGCCAACACTGGCAATGACTCTACCCGTGAGGGCGGCATGCAGCCAAGGCAGCCAAGACAACGCGTACGCATCTCTGCGGCTCGCGCAGGATACGGTGAGCGCCCACAGTATGGCGACCGTACCAGAACTACTTACAACCGTAACAACAACGATGGCGGTTTCATGCCAGAGGGCTTCGGCTCTGCATTAACAGGCACACGTAGTCAGGAAAACAACGATGGCGGTTACGGAAACCGCCAGGGTGGTTACCAGCGTCAGGGCGGTTACCAGCGTCAGGGCGGATATCAGCAGCGCCAAGGTGGCTATCAGCGTCAGGGCGGATACGGAAACCGTCAGGGTGGCTACGGTCAGAACCGTGGCGGCTACGGACAACAGGGCGGATATCAGCAGCGTCCTTACCGTCAGTATAACAACGATAATAACGGAGAAAACAACCAGGAGCAGGGCGGATATCAGCAGCGTCAAGGCGGATACCAGCAGCGTGGCGGTTACCAGCAGCGCGGCGGATACGGCCAGAATCGTCAGGGTGGATACCAGCAGCGCGGTGGATATAACAACAACCGCGGTGGATACGGAAACCGTCAGGGCGGATATAACAACAACCGTCAGGGTGGATACGGCTATCGTCAACACTCTGCTGACTATGATCCAAACGCTAAGTACTCAATGAAGAAGCGCATAGAGTACAACGAAAAGAATATAGACCCAACACAGCCAGTACGCCTTAATAAGTTCCTCGCTAACGCAGGAGTCTGCAGCCGTCGTGAGGCTGACGACTTCATAGAGGCAGGCGTTGTAACAGTAAACGGTAAAGTGGTTACCGAACTCGGTACAAAGATTATGCGTACAGACGAGGTTAAGTTCCATGACCAGCCTGTTACACTGGAGAAGAAGGTATATGTATTACTCAACAAGCCAAAGGATTACGTTACTACAAGCGACGACCCACAGCAGCGCAAGACTGTTATGGACCTCGTAAAGGATGCATGCCCTGAGCGCATCTACCCTGTAGGACGCCTTGACCGTAACACTACTGGCGTACTTCTGCTTACTAACGATGGCGATCTCGCTTCAAAACTTACTCACCCTAAGTTCTTAAAGAAGAAGGTTTACCACGTACACCTTGACAAGAACGTTACCCTTAACGACCTGCACCAGATTGCTGAAGGCATAGAACTTGACGATGGCATGATTAAGGCTGACGCTATTGAGTACGCAAACCCTACAGACAAGAAACAGGTAGGCATAGAGATACACTCAGGCAAGAACCGCATTGTGCGCCGTATCTTCGAGAGCCTCGGCTACAGAGTGACAAAACTGGATCGCGTACAGTTCGCTGGCCTCACCAAGAAGAACCTGCGTCGCGGCGACTGGCGCTTCCTTACTGAGAAGGAAGTGGACATGCTCCGCATGGGCGCATTTGAATAAGTAAATTAGTAGATTAGGGGGTTAGTCGTTTAGTCGTTTAGTGAGTTAGTCATTTTGTCGTTTAGGAAATATTATGAATATCTACCATAGTAATCTCCACCAAACGACTAATCTACCAAACAACCAAACGACTAATAAACCAAACAACTAAACAACTTATTATCCAAACAACAAAATTAATAATGAAAAGAACAAAGATTGCTGACGCTCTTGCACAGAAAGACTTTGGCAAGACTATTGACGTAAAAGGATGGGTGCGCACACACCGCTCAAGCAAGGCGGTGGACTTCATAGCACTTAACGATGGTTCTACTATCAACAACATACAGATTGTGGTAGATCCAAGCAAGTTTGACGCTGAAATGCTGAAGCAGATTACTACTGGTGCCTGCATACACGTACAGGGCACACTGGTAGAAAGCCTCGGCAAGGGACAGAGTTCTGAAATTCAGGCTACTGATATCGAGATATACGGACTGTGTGGTAACGACTATCCTATGCAGAAGAAGGGACAGACCTTCGAATACATGAGACAGTACGCCCACCTCCGCCTGCGCACAAACACGTTCGGTGCGGTGATGAGAATACGCCACAACATGGCAATGGCAATACACACCTATTTCCATGAGCACGGATATTTCTACTTCAACACTCCGCTTATAACAGCCAGCGACTGCGAGGGAGCAGGACAGATGTTCCAGGTTACTACCAAGAACCTCTATGACCTGAAGAAGGACGAGAACGGAAAGATTGACTATTCTGACGATTTCTTCGGCAAACAGACCTCTCTTACCGTGTCAGGACAGTTGGAAGGTGAACTTGGCGCTACCGCTTTGGGTTCCATCTACACCTTCGGTCCTACGTTCCGCGCGGAGAATTCTAACACTCCACGCCACCTTGCCGAGTTCTGGATGGTAGAGCCAGAGGTTGCATTCATGGACCTTCCTGAACTGATGGAGTTAGAAGAGGACTTCATTAAGTTCTGTATCAAGTGGGCACTCGACAACTGTAAGGACGACCTTGCTTTCCTCAACAAGATGATAGACAAGGGCTTGATAGAGCGTCTGGAGGGTGTTCTCAACTCTGAGTTCGTACATCTGCCATACACTGAGGGCATACGCATACTGCAAGAGGCTATCAAGAACGGCAAGAAGTTTGAGTTCCCATGCGAGTGGGGCGATGACCTCGCATCCGAACACGAGCGTTTCCTCGTGGAGGAACACTTCAAAAAGCCTGTCATCATGACCAACTATCCTAAGGCTATCAAGGCGTTCTACATGAAGATAGATGAAGAGGAGTCTGGATACGACGGCAAGAGCGGACAGACTGTCCAGGGTACTGACGTGCTGTTCCCACAGATTGGAGAGATAATCGGTGGCTCTGTACGTGAAGAGAGCTACGACAAACTGATGAAGGAGATTGAGGACCGCAACATACCTATGAAGGATATGACATGGTATCTCGACACTCGTAAGTACGGTTCATGCCCTCACGCAGGATTCGGATTGGGCTTCGAGCGTCTCATACTGTTCGTTACTGGTATGCAGAACATACGTGACGTGATTCCTTTCCCACGTACTCCTAACAACGCTGAGTTCTAATTTACACTATAAGGTAGGGGTTGGCATGGGCTAACCCCTATCATATATAATAACCCAATAACCATAACCACCAGAAAAACACGAACCATATAGAACCTACAAAGTAATTTATTAAAATAAGAAATATTACCACTACTACAAGTAAACCAAACTATACAAATAACTAACTTACACAAATGAAAAAAACTTTACGCACTGCTGCTGTTGCTATGCTCACACTTATGGGCACTACAGCAAACGCCTCTGTTGCCGACGTTAATGTTGGTGGATGGTTTGAAGGAGGCTATGTAACTTGGACTAAGGTCGCAGGCTACTCTTACAACGTTTATGTTAAGGCTACTGGCGATGCCGAATGGCAGAAACTGGACAACGAACTGGTACGTGAATATCCTACCTACGGTCGTGCCGACGCGGTAGGACTGAAGGCTGGTCAGTATCAATTTAAAATTGTTCCTGTTAAGGACAAAGCCGAGGTTACGGCTGAAGCAATAGAGACTTCCGCCTTCACCGCAGCGGCACACGACCGTGGGGGCTTCGCACATTTTAAGTCTGCCAACGCTAAGTTTAACCCGTCCGTGGGCGTAGGAGCATACAAAAACGACGGTACCCTGAAGAACGGCGCTAAGGTTATATACGTTACGGCAGACAATGCCAAAACAATCAAGACAACAGTAAAGACTGGATCTAAGGACACTAACCTCACGGAGTGTACTGGTTTCCAGGCTATCATCGACGCATATCAGAAGGGTTACGACACCACACCTATCGACTTCCGTATCGTTGGCACACTGAAAGCAAGCGACATGGACTCGTTTAGCAGTTCGGCAGAGGGTCTGCAGATTAAAGGTAAAGGAGCATATTCTGAGTTGAACATTACCATTGAGGGTATAGGCAACGACGCTACGGTGCACGGTTTCGGATTCCTGCTGCGCAACGCATGCTCTGTTGAACTAAGAAACTTTGCCGTTATGTGGTGCATGGACGATGCTGTCTCTATGGATACGGACAACTCTAACCTCTGGGTTCATAACCTCGACCTCTTCTATGGCAAACCAGGCGGAGCGGCAGACCAAAAGAAAGGCGACGGCACACTGGACATTAAGGGCGACTCTCAGTACTCTACCATATCATACAACCACCTTTGGGACAGCGGTAAGTCAAGTCTTTGCGGCATGACTTCAGAGTCTGGACCTAACTATCTAACGTATCACCACAACTGGTTTGACCACTCCGACTCACGCCATCCACGCATAAGAACAATGTCTGTGCATGTGTATAACAACTACTATGATGGCAATGCAAAGTACGGTGTTGGCTCAACAACAGGCTCAGACGTATTCGTTGAGAACAACTATTTCCGCAACTGTAAGTACCCTATGCTTACTTCTCTGCAGGGTTCTGACGTACACAACGGCGTAGGCACCAAAGATGACACCAAAGGTACATTCTCAGGCGAGACTGGTGGCAGCATAAAGGCATACGGAAACGTTATGGTTGGTCAGACCAGTTTTGAGCCATACATCGCTGGCGACGCTACTTACAGCAAGCATTACGACGCTTACGTCGTAACTAACAAAACTGAACAGGTGCCTGCTACGGTTGTATCTCTCTCTGGAGCGAATACATATAGCAACTTCGACACCGACGCTTCGCTGATGTATAGCAACTATAAAGTAGACGATGCAAATGACGTTCCCGCTATCATCACAGGCGAATTGGGCGCTGGTCGTTGCCAACACGGTGACTTCTCTTGGACGTTCGGACCAGAAGAGGACGCTAACGCTAACGTCATACAGGCTCTTTCTGACGCTATCAACGCCTATAAGCCAACACTCGTAGGTTTCTTCGGCAATGCTGTTTCGGGTGGAGACAATACTGGTGGCGGTACTGTAACACCAGACCCAACACCTACTCCTGACCCAACACCTGACCCAACACCTGGCGAAGATGATAAAGACCAAACGGCAGTATATAGTTTCACCGTGAACGGAGCAGTGGAAGCAGCAGTCGTTGACGGCACCGCAATGAACTATAGCGAGCCTATCGCAACAACGGGCGGTACGTTTACATACGGCAATGTGGCTAAGATTGAGGCTTCAGACAAGGCAAAGAGCGGCTACGCTACGAAACTTGACGGCGACGCTTCAGAGACAAGCACGAAGTATGTGGAGATTAATCTCACAGAACCTCTACAGGCTGGCGACGTTATCGCCATCTCTTGCTACGCCACATCAGCCCCAAGTAGCAGCAGACCTTACGGTTGCAGCATCTACGCGGAACGTGACGGTGCGGCTATCACAAGCGTAACGAACACAAAGAAGAACACGGAAGAGACACTAACGGTTACAGTTCCGCAGGCTCTTGTAGGCGCAACGAAATTCTATATCTTCCGTACTCCTGCCTACTCCGCTTTCTTCACTGGCGTGAAAGTACTGAGACAGACAACGGGGGTGAACGCTATCAATGCGAAAAAGACTGTTGATAACAGCAAGACATACGATCTTTCTGGACGCAATATCACCAACACCGTGAAGGGAAAGGTTTACATTAAGAACAACAAGAAGTTCATTGCGCAGTAAGACAGAATAGTGATAGCGTCCCTATCACTTAGCATATACAACAAGGGTGTATCAATAGGTCATCGTGACCACATTGATACACCCTTATTATTTTGTGCGTGGCAGCAATCTTCAAAGGCGGTTTCTTCCAACAGGCGGTTAGCAATAAAGCTCTCTAACCACCTCACGGCAAGCAGAATAATACGTCACTACTACTATAAATAATATTCTTTTCATACGCTATTTCAGTTTGATTATCTTCTTATCTTGACCGCAAAGCGTCTAAACTTATACAGCGCCCCAGTTGCAAACATTTGCGTGTTCTGAAAAAAAGTTATACCTTTGCGTATCAATTTATAACTTTACAAAGTCGGAAATACTACTTTTCACACGTCACCTACTATGAACAGAATATGCTATATCGTTGCTATGGAGGCAGAGACGCTGCCCCTTATCGAATGTTTTAACCTGCGCCTGCAGCACAACTTCTTCTCTCCCCTGCCCTGCCAACTGTACAGTAGCAGCGTGAACGGCAAGGAACTGTATGTAGTACAGAACGGAAGGCAACACGACCGCGACCTCATTGGCTGTGAAGCGGCTGCCATTACTACCATGGCGGCTATAGAACGCCTGCACCCCGACATCATCGTCTGCAGCGGTACGTGCGGAGGATGGAAGCGTTACGGTGCGGAAGTGGGACGAGTTTATATCGGTAACGGCGCAATGTTCCACGACCGACGTGTGCCTGGCGATAACGAATGGGCTACACAGGGCTTGGGTAACTACCCTGTATGGAGCGGTAGTGCTGCGTTAGCCGAGCGATTGTCCTTGGGCATGGGCAAGGTTACCACGGGTTCTTCATTTGACATGACCGCTGAAGAGGAACATATCATAGACGAAAACGGTGGCAGACTGAAGGAAATGGAAGGTGCTGCTGTGGGCTTTGTGTGCAGTTTATTCGGCACTCCTGTACTGTACGTAAAGGCTGTAACAAACCTTCGCGACGACGAAGAGGACGACATGGATGCCTTTCACGACAACCTTCGCCATGCAACGCAAAACCTTAAAAGCGTAAACGAGAAGATAATAGGAATACTTACAGAACAGTAAATACCCTATACTTTTTACTTTGGCATTTTTGTATTACATTTTTTTTTTGTAACTTTGCACAGAAATGGAGTTCGATAACATCATAGGGCAACACGACATGGCACAACGCCTCGTCAGACTGGCAGACAACGAGAAGTTGCCTCACGCCATTATGCTGTGCGGACCCGACGGCTGCGGAAAACTGGCACTAGCCATTGGGCTTGCCAAACATATCCTTGACAAGGGGAACTTTAAGGTAAACGGAGTAAAACATCCTGACCTTCACTTCTCGTTCCCTACCATTAAACTCAAGAAATGGAACTCTGACTACAAGCCGACAAGCAACGATTTCATTGAGGACTGGTACACTCTGCTCGAAGATGGACCTTACTTCTCCATCGCACAATGGCTGACAGCAATGGGGGCAGAAAACCAACAGGCGGTAATCACTGTGGGCGAGGCTAACGAACTCATCAAGAGTCTCACCATGAAGTCGAACCAAGGCGGCTGGAAGATTAGCATAATATGGCTTCCGGAACGCATGAACCTTGAGTGCGCAAACAAAATGCTGAAACTGATAGAGGAGCCACCAGCGCAGACTCTCTTCATCCTTGTTTGCCGAGAGCCTGAAAAACTACTCGAGACCATACGCTCACGTGTGCAGCGCTTCGACGTGAAACCAATAGAACCTGACGACATTAAGCAGGCTTTGATAGAGCGACGCCGACTCAATGAGGACGATGCCAAGCGCCTAACACGCCTCGCGGGCGGCAACTGGCTAACGGCATTAGAGGAACTAAAGGCTGGTAACGAGAACGAGAAATTCTTTGACTTCTTCGTTATGCTAATGAGAAAGGCATACATGCGCGACGTTAAAGAACTTAAAAGATGGAGTGAAGACGCCGCAATGATGGGCAGAGAGGAGCAGAAACGCATGCTGACATACTTTCTGCGCATGGCAAGAGAGGCGTTTATGTACAACTTCCGCAAACCGGAACTGACCTACATGACAAGTGAAGAAGAGAAATTCTGCCAAAAATTCGCACGCTTTGTCAACGAAGGCAACATCCTCGGATTTCAGGAACTCTATCAAACCGCACTACGAGACATTGGTCAGAACGCCAACGCAAGGATGGTATTCTTCGACATTACGATGAAGGTAGCGGTATTACTACACACTACATAACACCCCATAACCCACAATCCAACACCCCATTAACCCACAACCCAACATAACAATGGACGAAAACAACATACAGGAGCCTATTCTCAACGATGCCGAGCGCAAAGAAGAGAAGAAGAACCCCTTTGAGAATATGAAATTTACACTGGGTCACGGCTGTGCCAGAGGCTTATGCAAACGCGGTGTTTCGCGCAGCGACCACCAGTTGAATGCCTTTGACTGGCTTGCCGACGTACCTGGAAACAATGAGAGTACCGACCTTGTGGAGGTGCAATTTAAAAACACCCGCAAGGGATATTACCACAACGTGAACGGTCTCGACCTGCACAAAGGCGACTGGGTGGCAGTAGAATCCACTCCAGGTCACGACATCGGCATAGTAACCATGACTGGACGACTGGCTGAACTACAGGTAAGGAAGGCGTACCTAAAGTCGGAAGACGATATTAAGAAGATATATCGCCTTGCCAAAGACAGTGACATGGAGCGCTACTACGAGGCTAAAAGCCGCGAGGAGGCTACCATGATACAAAGCCGACAGATAGCGAAAGACCTCGGACTGCAAATGAAGATTGGCGACGTGGAATATCAAGGCGACGGCAACAAGGCTATCTTCTACTACATTGCTGACGAACGCGTGGACTTCAGACAACTCATCAAGGTGCTTGCCGACACCTTCCACGTGCGCATTGAGATGAAACAAATCGGTGCAAGACAAGAGGCTGGTCGCATTGGTGGTACGGGACCATGCGGCAGAGAACTGTGTTGCGCCACATGGATGAAGAACTTCTCAAGCGTCAGCACCAACGCTGCACGCTTCCAGGACATATCGCCTAACCCGCAGAAACTTGCTGGCATGTGCGCTAAACTTAAGTGTTGCCTCAACTACGAGATTGACAACTACATGGAGGCGGGCAAGAAACTGCCACCGCACGATGCCATTCTGCAGACGCAGGACGCCGACTACTACATGTTCAAGAAGGACATTCTCTCGGGCATGGTGACCTACTCTACCGACAAACGCATTGCCACAAACCTCGAGACTATAACGTCTGAGCGTGCCAAGGAAATAATAGAGATGAACAAGGAAGGCAAAAAGCCTATGTCTCTTGCCGATGACGGTAAGCAGAAGGCACCAGAAAAGCCTAAGGATTTGCTCGACGATGCTGACCTAACGCGCTTCGACTCTTCAAAGAAAAAGAAGAAACGCAAGAAACAAAAGGCACAGCAGACACCGCAAAACGCTGGAAACCGCAACCAAAACGGAGACAACGACAAGGCTGGAAACAACAACCGCCAACAGAAAAACGGCAACCGCCAGCCTAACAACAATGGAAACAAAGGCAAGAACAACGACAAAGCCAACACTGAAGACAGAAAAGGTGAGAAGGAACAATAACATAATAAAGTTACTGAAGAAGGGACATATAGCCGCTATAGTGGCTATATGTCCCTTCATGGCTTGTACACCCAACATTGCTTATCACCACTACGAGCCTGTAAACAAGGAGGGATGGGACAAGCGAGACACCATGTACTTCACCGTTGACACCATTCTTCAAGCGGCAGATTACACCACTACGCTCTGCCTGCGCACCAACACAGCGTACCCTTACTGTAACTTCTCGGCAAGGGTAACACAGGAGGTGCGCCATAGCGGAAAGAGTTTCACACGCCGCATGGACTTCAACATCGTGCGAAAAGACGGGACACAAATGGGAAAGGGCATCACACTCTTCACGCATGAGGTACCCGTAGCCACACAACACCTGCAGCCTGGCGACACGCTAATGGTGAAAGTGGGACACAACATGAGGCCTGAAACGCTGCACGGCATTGAAGACGTGGGTATAAAAGTAACGAGAAAGATATAATTGTGAACACTTACTACTTAGCATTTTCATGAACGTAAAGATACTTTGGGTTGATGATGAGATAGAACATCTCCACGCCCACATACTGTTTCTTGAGAAAAAGGGTTATGATGTGGTTGTGGCAAACAACGGCATTGATGCCATTGAGCAATGCCAACAACAAACCTTCGACCTCGTTTTGCTCGACGAAATGATGCCAGGCATAACGGGACTGGAGACATTGCAACGCATTAAGGACATACAACCACAGACCCCGGTGGTCATGGTAACTAAGAGCGAGGAAGAGGACATTATGGATCAGGCCATAGGGGCAAAGATAGCAGACTACCTTATTAAGCCTGTTAACCCCATGCAAATCCTTCTCGCACTAAAAAAACACGTACACCAGCGAGAGATTGTAACAGAGGTTACACAACAGAGTTATCAACAGTCGTTTCAGGAGATTTCAATGCAGATTGCTGATTGCCGCACCTTCAACGACTGGCGCGACGTCTATAAACGACTGGTTCACTGGGAACTGGAACTGGCAGCAACCTCAAGCAACATGGAGGAAATGCTGAAAATGCAAAAGGAGGATGCCAACAACGGCTTCGCTAAGTTTATAAAGAAGAACTACGTCAACTGGATGACACCTGGAGCCAAGGCTATCGACAAGCCGTTGATGTCCAACCGCATTTTCCCTGACTGCATATTCCCTACCTTAAGCAACAGCGAGAAGGTTTTCCTCATCGTGATAGACAACTTCCGCTACGACCAATGGAGAATGCTGGCACAGGAGATTGGCGATATGTTCGACATTGACGAAGACCTCTACCTCAGCATACTGCCTACGGCAACACAATACGCTCGCAACGCTATCTTCTCCGGACTGATGCCGCTACAGATAGCGGAAATGTTCCCAGACCTATGGGTTGACGAAGACGAAGAGGAAGGAAAGAACCTTAATGAGTCACCACTCATACAGACCCAGATAGAGCGTTACCGCCGCAAGGACACCTTCTCGTACCACAAAATAAACGATTCGCAGGCTGCCGACAAACTGATGCAACAGTTTAAGTCGCTCGAGAAATATGACCTCAACGTGGTTGTCATAAACTTTATCGACATGCTCTCGCACGCACGAACCGAGTCGAAAATGGTAAGAGAACTGGCAAGCAACGAGGCCGCATATCGCAGCATAACGCTATCTTGGTTCAAACACAGCGTGCTACACGAACTATTCGAGGCACTGGCGCAAACGGACTACAGGATTATCCTTACCACAGACCACGGGTCAATACGCTGTAACCGACCTGTAAAGATTATCGGCGACAAGAACACCAACACCAACCTGCGATATAAATTGGGCAAAAGTCTAAGCCATCAGTCAAAGGATGTGTTTGAGATTACAAACCCTAAACAGGTACAACTGCCCGCCCCCAACCTGTCAACAAGTTACGTATTCGCCACAGGCAACGACTTCTTCGCCTACCCAAACAACTACAATTACTACGTGCAGTATTACCGCGACACCTTCCAACACGGTGGTATATCCATGGAAGAGATGCTAATACCGCTGATAAGCATGAGGGGAAGAAAGAAATAACACATAATGCACAATTCAAAAAGTATATGGAATTAGAATTAAAGATTGACACCATACGCGAAACAGCGCACGATTTTCTTGCTGCCATCAACGGCAAAGCAACCAACATCGCCTTCTATGCACCCATGGGCGCAGGAAAAACAACATTCATCAAGGCACTTTGTGAGGAGTTAGGCGTTGAGGACGTCATAACATCACCTACCTTCGCCATCATAAACGAATACACCGCCGCAAGTGGTGACCCCATATACCACTTCGACTTCTACCGCATAAAGAAAATAGAAGAGGTGTACGACATGGGATGCGATGATTATTTCTACAGTGGCAACTACTGTTTCATGGAATGGCCAGAACTTATAGAGGAAGCATTACCCGACGATGCGCTGCGCGTAACCATCACTCCACAAACCGATGGCACGCGCATCATAAAATGGTAAATTTGGGAAACTGAGTAAAAGCATACAAATTACATTGTAATCAGGCCCTGATTACAGCGCAATTTGGTACATATCATTTTTACAACACTTAACGCCCTGATAATCTTTTAGTTACAACACAACGACAGGAAAGTATGCAAAATGGTAAATTTGGGAAATTGCCATTTTTTGACAGCCTACAAAAAAACGGCTAAAATCGTCACTTACGTGCACCATTTCTCGCCATAGCAAAGTTAGACCTTCTTTGGCTGGAAGCCAATACTTTGAGTAACCATGGGCACCGCCCATGGATTTGGTTGATTAAAGTAGCATCTGCCTGGAAGGCAGTACATAATCTGCTGCGTACTGCCCTCCAGGCAGCCTACAGCATTTGTTATCAATATCTGGAGACTTCGTCACAGGTTACTAAAAGTACAGCCTTCCAGGCTAATTCTATCTATACTTGCACGTAATCTCCCTTTAATTACCGCTGAACAGTTACTGCTACATATTACAGTTGTTAAAAATAATTAACACTCGGACACCTTATTACAAAAAAGCTTTCATATATCAGAAAAAAGTAGTAATTTTGCACCCGCTTAGCGTAAACAAGCTAAACTGCATTTGAAAGATGACGGTGTAATTACGTGACTGGGACACCTTATCATCAGAAAAATGTAATGGTTAAACAACAACCTCACAGTCACAACAAACTTAACAAAATGTATTTAGACAGCGCAAAAAAGACAGAGATTTTCGGACAGTATGGTAAGACAGCAACAGACACAGGTTCTGCAGAAAGCCAGATCGCTCTGTTCACTTTCCGTATCAAGCACCTCACCGAGCACCTGAAGCAGAACCATAAGGACTTCAAGACCGCTCGTAGCCTTACCAAACTCGTAGGTAAGCGTCGTGCACTCCTCGACTATCTCTACAACCGCGACATCACACGCTACCGTGCCATCGTTAAGGCTCTCGGTCTGCGTAAGTAAAATAGTTGTCTGTAAAAAGCAACTAAACGGCTAACAGACTGAATCCCGCACGAGCGACAATGTTGCTTGTGTGGGATTCTACGGTTATGCGTATTAATACTTTTGTTACTCACAAGAACACTATATTATAAGATATGTATCTTTTCACATCAGAATCAGTCTCTGAAGGTCACCCAGACAAGGTGGCAGACCAGATAAGTGACGCACTCTTGGACCAGTTCCTGGCTTACGACAGTAAGTCGCATTGCGCCATAGAAACATTTGTCACAACAGGACAGGTGGTACTCATGGGTGAAGTTTCATCTGAAGCCTACATCGACCTGCAGACAATCGCACGCAAAACAATAAACCGAATAGGCTACACGAAGTCAGAATACCAATTTGACGGTAACTCATGTGGCATCCTCTCTGCTATTCACGAACAGAGTAAGGATATCGACCGCGGTGTATCAAGAGCTGAGGAAGACATGCAGGGTGCTGGAGACCAGGGAATGATGTTCGGTTACGCTACTAACGAGACCGACCGTTACATTCCTGTTACGCTCGACATAGCACACCTCTTGATGAAAACTCTCGCCGACATTCGTCGCGAGGGAAAAGAAATGACATATCTGCGTCCTGACTCTAAGTCACAGGTAACTGTAGAATATAGCGATGACGGTGTGCCACAGCGCATTGATACCATCGTTGTTTCAACACAGCACGACGAGTTTGACGAGGATGAGCCAATGCTGGAAAAGATTAAACAGGACGTTATAAATATCCTCATACCACGTGTGAAAGCACAACTGAAGGAGGAAAAAGTACTGAAACTGTTCAATGACGACATTAAATACTACGTCAACCCAACAGGTAAGTTCGTAATAGGCGGCCCCCATGGCGACACTGGTCTTACAGGACGTAAGATTATTGTAGATACATATGGCGGACGCGGAGCACATGGTGGCGGTGCATTCTCAGGAAAAGACCCTTCAAAGGTAGATCGTTCTGCAGCATACGCAGCACGCTACGTAGCGAAAAACCTTGTTGCTGCAGGTGTAGCAGACGAGGTATTGGTACAGTTGAGTTACGCTATCGGTGTAGCAGAGCCTGTCAGCATATACGTAAACACATTCGGAAAGAATCACGCCAACATGACCGACGGCGAGATTGCAGCAAAACTGAAAACGCTATTTGACTTCCGTCCTAAGGCTATTGAGCGCACTCTTAAGTTGCGCCAACCTATGTACGTTGAGACAGCAGCATATGGTCACGTTGGTCGCATGCCACACACAGTAAAGAAAGTCTTCAAATCAGCATACCACGAGACAAAGGAAGTTGACGTAGAACTCTTTACTTGGGAGAAACTTGACTTGGTGGAGAAGTTCAAAGAAGCATTTCTTTAGACTTCACCCCACTCATAACGCATTTCATTGCATAGAGAAATGACGGTAAACGATACAATATATAAGGAATCATACTTTAAGAGTTCACCGTTCTTCCACGAGGAAGTGCCTGTCAGCAGACTGGGCGTAATGGGCGATTCCATACCGTATTCCATAGCAAACGACAGCCTTGTAACCATGGCTCTCGTCTTTTGCATATTGGTATCTATGCTGACAGTGGCACGATCATGGCGTCTGATACATTACCAGACGAAAGAACTGTTTCGTACTCCACGAGCAAACTCAATAGAATTGAGGGAAAGTGCAGACGAGATGCGATACCAATGGTATTTCTGTCTGCAGGGAGTCATATTGCTCGGAATACTGGCTTATTCCACAGCAGGACACTACGCCACATCAGAGTTCATCTTCGAACACTATGCAATGCTCGGAATTTACAGCGCAATATTCGCCATCTACTACATAGTACGCGAAGTATTGACGCTGACAGTACATACCGTATTCTTCAAAAAGAAACAAAGATACCTTGACAACATATCCCGATTGTACTTCATGGCAATGCAGGGAGCACTACTGTTGCCACTGGTATTGCTTCACGTGTACTTTCACCTTAACATAGAGACAACGCTAAAACTGGCGATAGCGGTACTGGGCGTACCACTACTCTTGCAGGCATACAAGGTGTACAACATCTTCTTCAGAAAGAATAACGCCGTAGTACAGTTCTTTCTGTACTTTGCCAGCCTTGAAGCAGTGCCACTGTCACTGCTTGTGGGTACACTGATTTATGCATCGATCTATTTGACACAAAATATATAGGAAGTAACAGATGGTAAAAAAGATTCTGGTTTCACAGCCAAAACCCTCCAGCGAAAAGTCACCTTACTATGATATTGCACGTGACTTTGATGTAGAACTGGTTTTCAGACCATTCATTAAGATTGAAGGACTGACACAGCAGGAATTTCGTAAGCAAAAGGTTAACGTACCTGACTATACTGCAATTGTTTTTACATCACGTCATGCTATTGACCATTTCTTCCAACTTACGAAAGAAATGCGTATCACAATGCCAGAAACAACAAAGTACTTCTGCGTTACAGAGACAATCGCTCTCTACATACAAAAATACGCTCCTTACCGCAAACGTAAGGTGTTCTTTGGCGAAACAGGCAAGATTGATGACCTCATCCCATCTATGGTAAAGCATAAGACGGAGAAATACCTTGTACCATTGAGCGATGTAGCCAACGACAACGTTAAGCGTTTGCTCGACTCAAAGGGACTGAACCATACGGAATGTGTTATGTATCGCACCGTAAGCAATAACTTTACACCGGAGGAAATAAAGAACTTTGACTTCGATATGGCAATTTTCTTCTCTCCTGCAGGTATCAAAGCTCTGCACGAGGACTTCCCTAAAATGCAGGCAGGCGATATAAAGATAGGTACATTTGGTCCTGCTACGGCAAAAGCAGTAAAGGATTTGGGACTGACTCTCGACATAGAGGCACCGTCACAACGTTACCCTTCTATGACAGGAGCATTAAGACACTTCCTTCAAGAGCAGGAGAATGATTAGTAAACTATAAGGCAATGGAACACAGCAACGCTTTCCCTAAGTCACACCGTCTGTGCAGCATGTATCTCATAGACAAACTCTTTGAGCCTGGTTGCAGCAAGTCGTTCTCCGCATTCCCACTGCGTTTGATCATACGCACGGTCGAAGAAGGGGATACACAGTTGCTGATATCCGTTCCTAAAAGATATTTTAAGCATGCTGTGGACCGCAATAGGGTCAAGAGACAGGTAAGGGAGGCATACCGTAACAATACTAAACTGCTGCGATTGCCTAACGGAAAAAATGCTCTACTTGCATTAATATGGCTGGACAGCCGACATCATACGTCAACGAAAGTTACAGCAAAGGTATGTAACCTGCTACAAAGGGCAACAGAATGCCTACAGGAAAACACACCTAACACATAGCAATTCACATGATGCCGAAATGTCTTTCTATACTAAAAAAAACTGTTTCTGTACTGTTGTTGGTGCCGATACTGTTCTATCAAAGGTGCATCAGCCCATTTACACCACCTTCATGCCGCTTCACCCCTACGTGTTCAGAATACGCCAAACAAGCAATAATGAAGCACGGACCTGTAAAAGGATTATGGTTAGCCATTAAAAGACTCGCAAAATGCCACCCGTGGGGAGGGTCGGGATATGACCCAGTACCATAAAGATATAGTATATACGCGCAAGTTATATAGTATAAACATGCAGGCTACATAGTATAAACATGCAAGTTACATAGTATAAACATGCAGGCTACATAGTATAAACGTGCAGGTCTATACGAACGCCCAACGGATTAACCAACAACAAGACAACGAAACAACCCTACAACCAAACAACTTTAAAATGAAAAACTTTATAGAAGAACTCAAATGGCGCGGCATGCTCGCACAGGTTATGCCGGGCGCAGAAGAACTTCTGCAGAAGGAAATGGTTACCGCATACCTCGGTACCGACCCAACAGCAGACTCTCTTCATATAGGTCACCTTTGCGGCATCATGATGTTGCGTCACTTACAGCGTTGCGGACATAAGCCAATTATTCTCGTTGGCGGTGCAACAGGTATGATTGGCGACCCTTCTGGTAAGTCACAGGAGCGTAATCTCCTTGATGCAGAGACGCTTTATCATAACCAGGAGTGCATAAAGGCACAGGTAGCAAAGTTCTTGGACTTTGAGGCTGAGGGACCTAACGCTGCCGAAATGGTGAACAACTACGATTGGATGAAGGACTTTACGTTCCTCGATTTCGCTCGTACCGTAGGCAAACACATCACCGTAAACTACATGATGGCTAAGGATTCTGTTCAACAGCGTCTTAACGGAACGGCTCGCGACGGACTGTCTTTCACCGAGTTTACATACCAATTGCTACAGGGTTACGACTTCCTTCACCTCTATCAGGCTAAGGGTTGCAAAATGCAACTTGGCGGAAACGACCAATGGGGCAATATGACAACGGGCACAGAACTTATCCGTCGCACCCTGGGCAACGACTGCGAGGCATACGCTCTCACCTGTCCTCTTATCACAAAGGCAGACGGAAAGAAGTTTGGAAAGACCGAAAGTGGTAACATTTGGCTTGACCGCAAGCGTACATCACCTTATAAGTTCTATCAGTTCTGGCTCAATGTCAGCGATGATGACGCCGAGAAGTACATCAAGATATTCACTTCTTTGGACAAGGAGACGATAGATTCACTCGTAGAAGAACACAAGGCAGACCCAGGTCGTCGTGTACTTCAGAAGCGTTTGGCACAGGAAGTGACCGTAATGGTACACTCTCAGGCTGACTACGAGATGGCAGTAGAGGCAAGTGGCATACTGTTCGGCAAGAGTACAAAGGAGAATCTCGCAAAACTTGACGAGCAGACATTCCTTGATGTCTTTGAAGGTGTTGAGAACTTCACCGTTTCAGCAGACCAACTCGGTCAGTCAGCAATAGACTTCCTCACAGCCGACAACTGCAAAGTGTTCCCTTCAAAGGGTGAGATGCGTAAGATGGTACAAGGTGGTGGCGTGTCTATCAACAAGGAAAAGTTGACAGACCAGAACCGTCCAATAACATCAGAAGACCTCATTGACGGCAAGTACATTATCGCCCAGCGCGGTAAGAAAAACTACTTCCTTATCACAGTAAAGTAAAAAAACATCCGAAATAATTTGGTAGTGTGAGAAATTATCACTACCTTTGCATCGCTTTTCGTAGGCATAGCCTATATGAAGAGTCATAACACAGTGATTGTCGTATGGTGTAATGGTAGCACAACAGGTTTTGGTTCTGTTTGTCGTGGTTCGAATCCGCGTACGACAACTCACGAAAGAGGGCGCAGTAACATAGCAATATGTTGCTGCGCCTTTTTTTATTGAAGTACGATTGTTCTTATATTGAAGTACGATTGTTCTTATATTGAAGTACAATTGTTCTTATATTGAAGTACGATTGTTCTTATATTGAAGTACGATTGTTCTTATATTGAAGTACAATTGTTCTTATATTGAAGTACGATTGTTCTTATATTGAAGTACGATTGTTCTTATATTGAAGTACGATAGGTTCCTATATTGATGTACAATAGGATATTATAATGACACGTTCAGTTTCGTTTTGACCACGCGTCTGAAGTAATGAACATCAGAATAGCCACACATTGTGGCGATGCTTGTAACAGAATATCCAGTTTCACCTTGTTTTTCTATCAACTCTTTCGCACGTTTCATACGTGCCTCAATCAACAATTGGGTTGCTGATATGCCCAACAAACGCTTCAAGTGTCTGTTAAGCGTAGAGCGACTTGCTGCCGCTGCCGCTGCCATATCGTTAATGTTAGCATCAGGATTGCTTAAGTTCTCCTCTATATATTTACGCACTCGGTTAAGGAAAACCGTATCTTCAGGATTATTTCCCTTTATACTTAGAGCATTATCCTCGTCATTTAGCACAAGCTTTTCCTGTTTTTCATTTATCAAAGAGGTAAGTTTGTCAAGGAGTTCCCTACGCTGTTTGTTCACATTCTTTATGTATATGTAAGCATAAATAATGCCGCCTATGCAGAAAATAGCCATTATCAGGAACGCTATCTTAGCCCATACCGTCTCATACCAAAATGGACTAACCTCTATTTCAAGCCTCTTTACATTGTCAACCCAGCGACCATATCCATCCGTAGATTGCACTTCCAGCACGTGACAGCCAGGAGTAAGATTAAAGAGCGTAATGCTTCTGTTGTCCGTTGCGGCAGTCCATAGAGAGCCATCCAAACGTGTTCGATACAGTATCTCTTTATTATTCCTATAGTCTATGGCTGCAAAATGAATAGTAACATCTCGTTGTTCTGCCTTTAACAACAAAGACTTGCGTGGCACAAGCGTAAACATCTCGTTACCACCGTTTATTGATAACGTAGTAAAGAGCAACGCTGGTATGTATCCACGCGAATACATACTGTGCCTTGACGCCATCAACGCTCCCTGTTCGCTACCCAATACCCACGTGTCATCATCCAAACAGACGGGCGAAGTCTCCAAGAAACGACAAGAATCACACCAGAACGACATACTATAGTTTACGCAACGCTTTGTCAATGTATTGAAAAATGTTACGCTATTATTGCCAACAATACCCAGCAGAGTATCATTATACAGTGTCATAGCGTTACAAAGATCGCTTGTAAGAGCCGAGTTTCTTTCGTTTAGGTGACGAAAACGTGGATGAGAAGAGAATAACTCCCTCTCGTTTATAATGTCAATTCCCGAACTCTCCGTTGCAATATAGATATCACCTTTACTATTTTGCGCCACACTTATTAAAGCATCGTTGCTTATACTCTCCTCTTTTGCCCCGTCACGCCTTACGAGTCGTAGTTTCGTGTTAAGGAAATTCTTATCGTTTATATGCCCTATCAGCAGTCCGTCAACACTTGCTGCCACAATATTATTGTAGGGAGTGATAAGCAGTTTTTTCACTTTCCTTCCTCCCAAAGACCTTGTCAGCACAGGCTTTTCTGCCTCAGGATTCTCACAACACTTAATACCTTCACCCCATGTTGCCACCCATAGTCTGCCTTTTCGGTCCTCTTTAATGTCGTATATCTCATCATTTGAAATACTTTCACTACCTATCTTAAACAATGCTCCAGGCTTTCCACCTACCCATATATCCCCATTTCGTGCTTCATAAATGCAATATGGGGCAATCGGCAATGGTATATTCCTCTGCACAGTCCCGTCTTTAGCGTACACCTTCAGCCTATTGTCGGCACGCAATCCAACCCATAAGCGTCCCGACTTGTCAACAAGAAGAGCCCTTGGGCACATATTCTCTGTCCCATTAAGTATCTTTGCCGGGTAATGTCTTGTAAAAGTCTTATACAATCCCTGTCTGTCAGCAGTCCATCTGTTGCCCTGTCTGTCGGTCATACCACACCAGTTTCTCCCCATTTTCGCCTTAACGCTCGCCTTTTTGCTTGGAGAAATCTCCTTGAAAGAAAATGACTCAAGATTAAATTCATACACGTCCTCATCAGTATGACACCATATATTTCCTTCGGGCGAAAGCATTATATCGCGTATATGTGCAGTGTTAACAGGAGCACCGTCACCTGCCTGTATCCTGATTCTGTGGAAGTCATACCCATCATAGCAGTGAAGCCCATTCCAAGTAGCAAACCATAACAGTCCGTATCTATCCTGTACGCCTCCACCTATGCGCATGCTTGCCAAGCCATTGTGGTCGTTGTAGCATACAGTTTCAGCCTTCACGTTATAAGGAAACGCTGATATAGCAAATAATAATATAAAGATGACAATATGTTTTTTCATTGTTCAGGTTATGGTAATATGCCACAAAGGTAGTAAAAAAATATCATTCCCACACCGTAAAAATATGCTTTCCACCCTGTTTGCACCGTTTTTACACTATCTGCACCTTTTTTTAAGCCTTATTTGACTATAAGAAAGTAATTTTGTGGCATAATTTTCATAACATAACAACTAATTGTTCTAAACGACATGAAACCCAACTATTCTACCATTCGGCACATCGTAGCATCGCTATTGCTACTGATATGCCCTGCTACTATCCTGGCAAGCCAGAGCACTGTGGCTAAATGGGTATTCTCTACAGGCTATGATGTAGAGAAGAGTGGCTCCACCGCAACCTACACTCCCAATGAGTTAGGCTGGGGACAGATAGCCAACACCTACTGGAAGACAACGCAACCGTACTTCATTCCTAATGAATGTGCCTTGCTACCTGAGGAGTGTAAGGTTACAGTTCATACCTCTGACGGTAAGTGGCAGGTAACATCCAGTGGCTCAACGCCCAACTATCTGTTGCGACTCAACACCGCTTCCACCAACAAGTTTACCGCCAAAGCCGACTATACCGATGGAAGCAAGCACGACCAGTACTTTGAAATCTCCATGCCAACAACCTCATTGAGCAACATAAAACTCAATTTCGCCATAGGAGACGGATCAAGTTCTTCCACAAAATTCGGCGTAGTGTACTCCGTTGACAATGGAGAAACATGGACAGTGCTCAGCGATTACACCGCAGGTCCACACTGGAACACGTACGTTGACGCCAACTACAATCTTAAAGCCGATAATAAGGAGCGTTTGATTGTGCGCCTATTGATACAATCTGCCACCAAGAACAGCAACTACAACCTTAAATATGTCAACATACTGGCAGATGATACACAGGCTCCACAACTAAAAAGCATTACGCCGACAGACGGTGAGAGCAACGTGATACCTACCGGAAAAGTCATCATGCTCTTCAATGAAGGAGTGACAATAAAGAATGGTGTCGTTGCGACATTGACCAACAACAGCACACATTCAGTGCAGAAGATCTCGCCACTGGTGAGTCTTAACAAAGTGACCTTTGCCTATGCAGACCTTGACCTGACCACATCTTACACGCTGACTCTACCTACCAAGGCTCTTTCTGACCTTGCCGGAAACGTATATAGTGATGCCATTACCACTACATTCGTGACTTCCAATACACGTCCCGTGCCTCCACCAGTGCTCGAAAGCACCAACCGTCTGTGGTATCATCGCCCTGCCAGAGCATGGGAAGAAGAACTACCGCTTGGCAACGGACGCCTTGGAGCAATGGTAAGCGGTAGTGTTGCCAAAGACACCATACAACTTAACGAGGACACTTTCTGGGGACAGTCACCTAACAGGAACTATAATAGCAATGCTAAGTCGGTACTTTCAGCCGTGCAGCAGTACATCTTCAAGAAAGATTATACCTCTGCTCAGAAACTCGCCATACCCAACTGGATGTCACAAGGCTCTCATGGCGCACAGTACCAGGCTGCTGGTTGCGTCCTGATAGGGTTCCCAGGGCATCGCTATGATGATGAAGAACTGGGACAAACAGCCAACGCTACCGATGCACAGGCATACGTTCGCTCACTTGACCTTGCCACGGCTACAGCTAAAACATCATATATCGTTAACGGTGTAACCTACACTCGCACCGCGTTCACATCGTTTGAAGACAACGTTACAATAGTGCGCTTAGAGTCATCTGAACCAGGTAAACTCGACTTCAACCTCTGTTACGCTGCTCCTGTAAAGACAAACATGGAGAAGTTGGGGGTGAACACCATCACATCTGACGGCATGATAAAGGCCTCTCTTATTCCTGCAAGGGAAAAGACAGAGAATGTGGACAACAAACTCAACTGTTTCACCTTCATAAAAGTTATCAACGACGGTGGCATACAGACCCATGACGGTACGCAAAACGTAATACAAGCCGACCTCGTGGCTGGTAATTCTAAAGCACCTTCCATTGAAGTGGCTGGGGCTAACGCTGCTACTATCATCATATCCTCTGCCACAAACTTCGTGAATTACGACGATATAAGTGGCGATGCAGAGGCAAAAGCGTTGGCTTATATAACAGATTATCTTGCGAAGAACAAGGAATACGCTACCGCTCTCGCTGACCATACAGCAAAATATCAAGAACAATTCAACCGTGTCAGCCTCGACCTCGGCAGCAATGCAGCGCAAGAGAAGAAGGATACGGAAACACGTATCAAGGAGTTTCGCTCCACATCGTCGGACCCTGGACTCGTTTCTAACTACTTCCAGTTTGGTCGTTATCTCCTAATCTCATCCTCACAGCCTGGCACTCAGCCTGCCAACCTTCAGGGATTATGGAATCCTAACGCTCGCCAATACCCTGCATGGGACTCTAAATACACCACAAACATCAACGTGGAGATGAACTATTGGCCGGCAGAGGTAACTAACCTCACGGAGTGTCACGACCCATTCATACAGATGGTAAAGGACGTTAGTGTTACTGGCAAGGAGACCGCAGAACATATGTACGGTGCACGCGGTTGGGCATTGCACCACAATACCGACATCTGGCGCACCACAGGAGCGGTCGATAACGGCTCTGTCGGTGTATGGCCTACCTGCAACGCATGGTTCTGCTCACACCTTTGGGAGAAGTATCTCTTCTCTGGCAATAAGGAATACCTTGCCGACATCTACCCTGTCATGAAGGGATGTGCCGAATTTTTCCAAGATTTCCTTGTGAAAGACCCTAATACTGGCTACATGGTGGTGTGTCCTTCTAACTCACCAGAGAACCATCCTGGACTCAGTAAGTACACTGATGATAATGGCAAAGAAATGAACTGTGCCCTCTTTGGTGGCGTAGCGATGGATAATCAGATGGTTTATGACGTGCTGAAGAATACTGCCGAGGCTGCGCGCACGCTCGGTGTAGATGCTGACTTCGCCGTGCAGATAGACAATCTCAAGGATAAACTAACGCCATACAAGATAGGTAAGTACGGACAAGTACAGGAATGGCAGGAGGATTGGGACAAAGAAAACAACTCACACCGTCACCTTTCCCACCTGTGGGGAGCCTATCCTGGCAATCAAGTCTCTCCATACGTGGACGCAACAATCTTCCAAGGCGTACACAAGTCACTCGTCGGTCGTGGCGATGCTGCTCGCGGCTGGTCTATGGGCTGGAAAGTCTGCCAGTGGGCACGTATGCTTGACGGTGACCATGCCTTGAGTATTATCAAGAATCAGTTACGCCTTGTAGCCCCAGACATTACCATGAGCGACCCTGACGGTGGCACTTACGCTAATATGTTTGACGCTCACGCACCATTCCAGATAGATGGTAACTTCGGATGTTGCGCCGGTATAGCCGAGATGTTGTTGCAGTCACACGCTGGTTTCGTGCATCTTCTTCCTGCACTGCCTTCCGCTTGGTCTGCTGGCGAGGTGAAAGGCCTGCGCTCTCGTGGCGGTTTCGTCATCACAGATATGCAATGGAAGATGGGAAAGATAGTGTCTGTAAAAATTAAATCTACCATTGGCGGCAACTTACGCCTACGTAGTAACACCGCGCTAAAGATGTCTGACGGTACGAAATTGAACACTGCGGAGGGCAACAACAGCAACGTACTCATGCAACCTTACCGTATGCAGAAGGCTATTGTGGCTAACGCGTCTAAGATTCCGGAGACTGTACTGCCCGTAACTTATCTCTATGACATTCCAACATCTGCGGGTCAAGAGATAGAACTCGTCAACATCGATGCGCCAACAGGCATTAGTGACGTTGCACAGGCAGCGAAATCTGACGGCAAAGTGCAGTATGACGTACTTGGAAGACGTGTCAACGACGCTTACAAAGGTATCGTGGTATGTAAAGGTGAGACTTACATTAAGAAGTAATATAGGTTAGTATAATAATAGAAACAGCCCCGGCGGTTCCTTTTTGGGAGTCCGTCGGGGCTGAATTTTTATTTACCTTATGTGGTTTTAAGGATTATTTAATCTCAATACACTTCGTCTCTTGTGCCTTTTCTTCCTTCGTCATCTTAGGAATATTGATGCAGAGCACACCATCGTTCATGTTGGCAGTGATGTTATCCTGCTCTATCTCGTCAGGCAAAGTCAATCTCTGTTCGAACTTAGAGTAACTAAACTCGCGACGCAGATACTTCTTGCCTTTCTCCTCTTCCTTGTTGTCTGACTTCTTCTCCATTGATATTACCAACTCACCGTTTGCAATACTAATATTGAAGTCGTCCTTATTCATACCTGGTGCTGCTACTTCTACCTTGTAGTTCTTGCTATCTTCACTAACATTTATGGCTGGTGTCGTTCCAGAGAACTTTGCAGGCATCCATGAATCATCAAAGAAATCACTGAATATTGATGGGATCCAACTCTGATTGCGGTTTGAATACATTGTAGGTAACATAATCATTTCCTCCTATATTTTATTTGTTTAACTTCTTTTCCTTGAAGGTTCCCTGTCCTTGGTTGGCTTTCGCCGTTCCTTGTTCTTTCGAACCTTCGCCTATGATATTGCAAGTGTCGTGCCCCTGCCCTATCGTGTCAGCGTGTTTTTAAACTTAAGAAAACTTTGTTAAACCTTCGCCCGGAGTTATTAAACATTACCTCCCCTTTTTAAACTTTCAGCCCGTTTTGTTAAACATTCGCATGGTGCAGAATTGTCAGTCTCATGATGTCATAATGTCACTGTGTCCATTTACACGAATGCTTTGCCCCTCCACTTCAGTGAATGCCAACGTCGCATGAGTATTATTCCGCGCAGATTCTCGTCCATGCAGAAACCTATCCACATGCCTATCAATCCAAATCCCATCGGGATACCGAGCACCCACGCTACTCCTACGGCAACACTCCACTGGCATATCACTCCAACGATAACGGGATAGATAGCATCGCCCGTGGCACGCAGCGTTCCGCAGGCAAAGACATTCTTCACTCTGCCGTAACTCAACAGCAGGTCGATGCAGAATATCCACGTTCCCATGCGTATTATCTCTTCGTTATCCGTCAGCAGTGTCATCAGCGTATGTCCGCCAATAGCGAGCAGCGATGCCACAATGAGCGTCAGTCTCATTGCCGTATGGAACACATAGTTGCCTAATATGTAAGCGGCACGATAGCGCAACTGCCCTATGAAATGTCCTACCAGTATGTTACCTCCCTGCACTATGCTCGTGCTGAAGAGTATTACGAAGGTGATAGCCGTAGTACAATACACCTTTGTCGTCAGCGCCTCAGTGCTAATCTGGTTTATAAAGAACGTTATCGTAATCTGTGACAATGAGTAGGACATCTCCTCACTCATTGCCGGTATGCCGATGTGGATAAGATTCTTCAGTTCCTGCCATGGGAACGGTGTGAAATAAGCCCTGTACGAATTGTTGATATGCTTCGCTGTCTTCACCGATTTCTTCACTACTCTAAACGGAGTACGTACTACCAGATATGATGCACGCAGCGTGTATATCGGGGCTTTGAGCAACAGTGTGCCCAATCTGCGCCCTTTTCCATGCACAGCACCTTTTATTCGCCCTGCCACAAGATGCAGTTTGTTCCTTCGTCGCTCCTCCACAGCGTTTCGCCATATCCCTGGCATGAAACTCGCCAGCACCATTGCCGCAATAATTCTGCTGACAGCGGTAGCCCATGCAGCACCTTCCACGCCCATAGCGGGGCATCCCCAGTGGCCGAAGATAAGGGCATAGTCAGCCAGTATGTTGATAATATTCACCGTTACCGTAACGAGCATAGGCTTAACGGTATTGCCTGTTGAGCGCAATGCGGCACTAAACGTCAGCGAGAGCGCCTGAAAGAACGCTAACGAACCTGTTATTCCGAGATAAGTAACGCCTTCGGGCAACACCTCCTCACGCAGTCCGAAGGCTCTTAGCAGTGGTGCTGCCCATAGCCATAGTGCTCCGCTGACCATCATTCCGAGCAACAGGTTGGCAAGAATGGCTATACCCACTATCTGCATGAAGCGTGCGCGCAGTCCGGCACCGAAATACTGAGCGCACAGTATTGCCGCTCCCATTGACACAAACTGGAACACGAGGAACACGAAGGAGATAAGTTGGTTATCCAGTCCCACCGCTGCCACGGCGTTATCGCTATAATTTGACAGCATGATAGTATCTACCGCACCGAGCAGCATTACGAGGGCGATGTCGAGAAACACAGGCAGCGTGAGGCGATAAAGTTGTTTCTTCAGCGAGATGTTATCCATTTCTTTGTTGTTTAGTTGTTTTGTGTGTTTGTTGTTTTGTTGTTTGTGGGGCAGTATTTATATGCTACAACACTTTCCACGATGCAAAATTAGCAAATTATCCATACCTCTGCAAATTTCTGTTCGCATAGTTTCACACCTTATATATTATGTTGTCATGATAAAGGAATACAGAACAATGTTCCTGTTTCAATACGAGTAGCATTCGTTAAGATATCAAATAAAATCATTCCAACTCTTTCCAATGTTTGCAAAACGGGAAAGAATTGGAGAGATAACAACAAAAAAGTTACCATAAGGTAACTTACCTTTGGGTAACTTTTTGTAACTTTGCAGGCAAAAAGGGATTATGTCAATACAGAAGTCACCATTTCAGTTCGGCACGTTGGCAACGAATAGCAACTTCGTTGACCGCATAGAAGATAGGGCAATGCTTAAACAGATGCTCTCATCTAACATTAATGTGATGCTTATCTCGCCTCGCAGATGGGGCAAGTCGTCGCTTGTAAGAAAGGCTATGGAGGAACTTACCGAGGAAGACGATAAGATAAAGGTATGTTATATTGATGCATTCAGCATCGCTTCTGAAGCGGAGTTCTACCGCATCTTTGCCAGTAAGGTTATTGCTTGCGCCTCATCAAAGGTTGAAAAGTGGATTACGGATGCCAAGAAATTTCTTTCTGGTGTAGTCCCCCAGATTGTTATTAACGACCAAGTAACGAACTTTATGGCTTTCGACATGAAGTTTGTGCCACAGGAACAGGATAAACTCACCATCCTACAACTGCCACAACTGCTTGCCGAGGAGAAGGGGGTACGCATCATCGTCTGCATCGACGAGTTTCAACAGTTGGCTACTTTAGCGGAATATAAGGACATGGAAGGCAAGATGCGCTCTGTATGGCAGCAGCAGCAGGACGTTTCGTATTGTCTGTATGGCAGTAAACGCAACATGATGCTCAACATATTTAGTAATGCTAATAGCCCCTTTTATCGTTTCGGCCAGGTTATCTTCATGGAAAAGATTACGAAGGAGAATTGGATACCCTTCATACAACAGTCTTTTGAAGGTACAGGGAAGCATATCTCTGCACAGTTTGCAGAGAAGATTTGCAACACTGTGGAGTGCCATTCGTGGTATTTGCAGCAGTTGTGTTACTTCGTATGGAACTTTACTGCGAACGAGGTGGACGACAACATATTCACACTTGGTGTAAAACAGACCGTGAATATCAACACCCCCATGTTCCAAAACGACACAGAGAGACTCAGCGCTTCTCAGATAGAAATGCTGAAAGCAGTGAACAATGGTGAGTTTCAGTTTTCTTCTCAGCCTGTAAAAGAGAAATACAGCCTTGGCAACCCTAACACTATTGCGAAAAACAAGAGGGCTCTTCAAGACAAGGACATCATTGAGAAGAACGGGAAAGGCTTCATTTTCGTGGACCCTGTATTCAGAATATGGTTCGAAAATGAGTACTGCAAATTGTAAACTCTAAATTTGCAATTTCCCAAATTTACCATTTTGCACATCTATTCCGCGCATAAATATAATCTATTAAAAATCAAACAGATACGCACCACAAAAGCAAAAGCGCCCAAATTACGTTGTAATCACTATGATATTACCGTGTAAAAGCATAGTGATTACAGTGTAATTTGGGCGTTATTACATTGTAAAAGCATAGTGATTACTGCATTTCCCAAATTTACCATTTTGGGGACAGTAATACGATCGGCATTTTACTTATATAACATTAAATCTGCTAAGTATAATAATTGCTATGCACGCAGGCACAAAGTAACGCATCAAGAAGAGGTAAACGCTGAGCGCAAGAGGCTTCCATTGGTATCTGCCGTTACTTGTAAGTTCTGCCAAAAGTTGATCCTTCGGCATGCGCCAACCTACGACGAGCGAGGTGATTATGGCGCCTATAGGCATCAGTATGTTAGATGTTAAGCCGTCAAAGTTATCAAACAGCGTCTGTCCGAAGAAGCCCATAGGACATGATCCCATTGATATTGCACTGAGAATACCTATGATGCAACAGAACCCTGAGACTATCCAGGCTGCTTTTGTGCGTGACATGCTCATCTCCTGCGATATCAGCGACGTACCAATCTCGTGCATGGAGATTGTAGATGTGAGTGCCGCAAGGGTTAGAAGTGCGAAGAAAATTATAGCCACCACGTATGCCACAATATGCGGAAACGCCATAGTGAAGACGTTAGGCAGTGTCTGGAAGATTAGACTCGGACCAGCATCAGGGCGCAAACCTACGGCAAAAGCGGCTGGGAATATCATCAGTCCTGCCATGATAGCCACACCACAGTCGATGCCAGCAATCTGAACTGAAGACTGAAAGAGGTTTGCATCTTTCTTGAAATAAGAGCCATAGGTACACAGACATGCCGTGCCAAGGCTCAAGGAGAAGAACGACTGTCCGATAGCCTCATAGAGCACATCGACCGTTATCTTCGAGAAGTCGGGGTGAAACAAGAACTTCACACCGTCAAAAGAACCTGGTAGCGAACAGGAAGCGAAGATAAGCACGAACATAAGGATAAAGAGCAGCGGCATCATCATCTTTGATGCTTTCTCTATTCCTTTCTGTACTCCGCGCACTATGATAGCGTGCGTTAGGAAGATAAAGACTATGCTCAGCACGGAGGGTATCCATGGATGGCTTACTATAGCATCGAAACTGGCAGAGATATACTTGGGCGAGCCTAACACTTCATCGCATACGGCAAGGCAAAAGTAGTAGATACACCAGCCTGCGACCACACTGTAGAAGCCAAGAATGATGGCAGAGCACAACATGCCCATTACGCCCGTCAGTCCCCACAGTTTGCCACCACCGGCAACGGTATATGAATGCTTTGAGTTACCACCGCCGTGGCGACCTATAAGAATCTCACTCATCATGGCAGGTAGTCCGAGCAGCAGAGTGAACACTACGTAAACGAGTATGAAAGCAGCACCGCCGTTACTGCCTGTTGTTGTAGGGAAACGCCATATATTACCCAGCCCCACGGCAGAACCTGCTGTGGCGAGTATCATGCCGAGTCGAGAATTAAAACTTATTCTTTGTCTTTCCATTTGGTTGTTTTGTTGTTTGGTGGTTTCGTTGTTTTGTTGTTTAGTTGGTTGGTGGTTTATATCGCTCCCCATTTACTTAGTATTATCACTATGATACAGGCTGGCATGAAGAAACGTATTAAGAACATGAACACGTTGAACGCCCATGGTGCCCACGCATAACGCCCTGCGCTTGTCAGTTCCTCCATTACCGCTGCGCGAGGCATACGCCATCCTACTACCACAGAGGTTATCAGTGCGCCCAAAGGCAACAGGATGTTAGATGTAAGACTATCGAAATTGCCAAACAATGAGTCGCCAAAGAAGCCCATTGGACATGGTCCCATAGAGAGAGCACTGAGTATTCCTACTATGCTACAGAACACTGTCTCTATCCATGCCGCCTTACCGCGCGACATCTTTAGTTCTTGCGACATCAGCGACGTGCCTATCTCGTGCAGCGAAATAGTAGAGGTAAGGGCTGCCAGGGTCAGCAATGCGAAGAACATTATGCTGACAACGTATGCCAAAGGATGCGGAAAGGCATTGCCAAAAACGTTAGGCAACGTTAGGAAGATAAGACTTGGTCCTGCGTCTGGCAACAGTCCCACGGAAAAGGCGGCAGGGAATATCATCAGTCCTGCCATTATTGCCACTCCACAATCGATGCCAGCAATCTGTACAGAGGATTTTAGTATGTTGGCTTCTTTTTGGAAATACGCACCATACGTACACAAACACGCTGCTCCAAGGCTCAAGGAGAAGAAGGATTGTCCTATAGCCTCATAGAGAACGTCCACCGTTATCTTCGAGAAATCGGGCTGAAACAAAAAACGTATGCCACGCATAGCACCAGGAAGGGAACACGATGCGAAGATAAGAATGAACATCAGCACCACGAGTATTGGCATCATTGCCTTAGATGCCTTCTCTATTCCTTTCTGAACACCCCTTACGATGATAATGTGGGTGAGCAAAAGGAACACCACACTCAACACCGAGGGCAACCAGGGATGTGCCACTAACTTGTCGAACTCACCGTATATATATTCCCTTGTGCCGAGAACATTGTCGAAGCAAGCCTGAAACAGATAGTAAAGGCACCAACCTGCCACTACGCTATAGAAGCCTAAGATGATGGCTCCGCACACCATTCCCATCACACCAGTAAGTCCCCACACCTTGCCTCCGCCAGCAACGGAATATGAGTGCATGGAGTTGCCACCGCCATGACGCCCTATAAGTATCTCGCCCAACATGCCCGGCAGACAGAGAAACACGGTAAACAGAATGTAAATCAATATAAAAGCGGCTCCGCCATTCTCGCCTGTGGTGGTAGGAAAACGCCATATATTACCCAGACCTACTGCGGCTCCTGCTGTGGCAAGAATCATGCCGATACGTGAATTGAAACTAATTCTCTTCTTTTCTTGTGAATTATACATTACGATTTAGTTAATGCCCCAACACCGTTTCTATGCGATTAAATACAAACCACGTATCATGAATTGTGCATTATGATTTATTAATAAACTTGTTTTCTTTGCAAAATTACAAAAAATAGTTTAACTTTGCACATAAAACACTTAAAAAAGCATACGAAACAGGTGAAAAGTAAACTGAGTTATCATTATCCCTTCAGCATAATAGTGGCTTTGGTGATATGGGTGGTCTGCATGATTCCCATACCAGAGACGCCACTCGACAACGTGAGATTTATTGACAAATGGACGCATTTCGCCATGTACGGCACGTTTACCACCGTTATTTGGGTGGAATATGCACTTCATCACACCTCTATATCGTGGCGTAGGCTCCTCATCGGTGGTGCATTGCTGCCCGCTCTCATGGGTGGCGCGGTAGAATTGGCACAGGCTTACCTCACCACTTGTCGCTCTGGCGAATGGCTCGACGCCCTGTGCAACTCCCTCGGTGTACTGCTTGGCGTGGTTATAGGACGCCTTTTTATATACATTAAGAACAGATGAACATACTCATACTTAGTACTTCAGGCAGAATGGGCGGTGCGGCAATAGCGGCAAGCAGACTCATGCACGCTCTCAACACTAACGGAGCGCACGCCACCATGCTGTCACGTCGCAACCTTCGCTTGCCTTTCTGGAAAGAGAAGTGGGGCGGTGTGCCATTTCTCTTAGAGCGATTGCGTATTTTCTTGGCTGCTGGCATGAGCACAAAAGGGCTCTTTGCCGTAGATATTGCTAACATAGGCGATGACATTATTGACACTCCTGCCTTCCGAAACGCTGACGTCATACACCTGCACTGGGTAAATCAAGGCTTCGTCTCACTCAACACGCTGCGCAAAATTATCCACAGTGGCAAGCGCATTGTGTGGACTATGCACGACCAATGGCCCATGACCGCCATCTGCCATTATAGTGATGACTGCCTAAAGTATGAGAGTGGTTGCACGGATTGTCCGCTATTACCACGCGGTGTCTTAGGAGACATGGCGCAAAAGGTATTCAACGAGAAACGAAAGATATACTCCGAGGGCAATATCACATTCGTTACATGTAGCCAATGGCTATGCAGAATGGCGCAAGCCAGTGCCCTTGCCAAGGGGCAGAGGGTGGTATCTATACCTAATCCCATAGACTCCACGGTGTTCGCCCCACGTAATCGCAGTGAGGCACGCCGACAGTTAGGACTGGAAACCAGCGGTACGAAGATACTCTTTGGTTGCCAGAAGGTGACAGATGAGCGCAAGGGACTACGCTATCTCATTGAGGCTATGTCGCAGTTGCCCGATGTAGAGGTACTGCTTGTGGGTGGTAATGCCGCTGCAACAATGGCGTTGATGCCAGACAACGTGAGAACCGTGGCGATAGGTCAGGTAAGTGACACAACGAAGATGGCTGCGCTATATGCCGCTGCTGATGCTTTCGTCACGCCATCACTGCAAGATAATCTGCCTAACACCATCATGGAGGCCATGGCTTGTGGCACACCGTGCGTAGGTTTCAACGTTGGTGGCATACCAGAGATGATAGACCACGAGGAGAACGGATACGTGGCGGAATATAAAAACGCCACAAGTCTGGCGGAAGGCATACGCTATGTTACAGCCAACGCTAACGCCCTACGTCTCTCTGAAGCAGCGAGAACAAAGGTACTGCGCTGTTATAGCGAAAGCGCGGTGGCTAAAAGGTACATGGAAATATACAAAGCATAGAATAAATGAAGATAAAAGAACAGTTGAACTACATCATAGCCTTGCGCCGTGAGGAGAGGATTCCCACGGCAGTGGCGGCATTGTTCTTCACCATACTCAACGTTATCAACGTTTGCGGATATTGGAGGACCTTTAGTGTTCCTACGGAGAAATACCACAATCTCTTTGTGAAGACGTACAGCGTGTCGGGCTTTGACCCCTTGACCTACGAGGTTTTGTCAGACTGGTTCCCTGCCTACAACATCTATCGTCATCCGCTTCTCGCCTTCTTCATGTACCCTCTGTATCTCGTTAACCAGGGGCTGATGTGGCTGACGGGCGTTAATTGCGCCACCATACTAACGGCATTACTCCTCGTTACCTGCGCCACCTATTCCTTTGTCTTCCTTTATCGCATATTGCGTAGCGTCATAGGCATAGGTAATACCTGTGCGCTGGCGTTGTCGGCACTTTATTTCTCCTTCGGATTCATAATGCTTTCGTCCTTCGCCCCCGACCATTTCGTGCTCTCGCAGTGCTGCTTGTTGCTCACGTTGTGGCTCTCTGGCGACATGATGCGGCGTGGTTCCGCCCTTAGTCTGTGGCAGACCCTATGCCTCTTCACGCTTACTGCCGGCATATCTTTGAACAACGGACTAAAGGTTTTCCTTGCGGCTTTCTTCACGAGGCGGCGTTGTTTCTTCAATTGGCGGTTCCTTTTGTTCGCTGTTATACTCCCCTCCGCCCTGATATGGGGCGTAGCCCGCTGGGAATACAAGACATGGCAGTGGCCTAAAGAGATGGCACGCCACGAGGTAAAGATGCGCAAAGACCGTGAGGCAGCGGAGCGCATACGTCACCAAGTGGCTGACACCATATCCGACAAGAGCAAGACAGCGATAGAGAAAGAGGTAAAACGCATCAGAAACGAACGTGCCAAGGCCAAGTATCGTGCCGACCACAAGAAGATATGGAACAAGAACAGTGGCAAACCGATAGCCAAAGGCGAGTTCATGAACTGGACAGACAAGACCACTTCGCGTACGGACGCAGCGGTAGAGAATCTCTTTGGCGAGGCGATACAGTTGCACACCGACCACGCTTTGGGCGATGTCTTCCGCAGCCGACCCGTTGTTGTGCGTTATAGTGGACTGTGGCAGTATGCCAATTACGCTGTAGAGGCAGTGACGGTATTGCTCTTCCTCGTAGGAATATGGTACGGTAGGCGCAGCCGTTTCTTCTGGATGGCAATGTCATTCTTCGCTATGGACATGGCGTTGCACATGGGATTGGGCTTCGGTGTCAACGAAATCTACATCATGTCCGCCCACTATCTCTTCGTGATGCCTATTGCCATGGCTTACGTTATGAAGCAATTTGCAGAACGCGAGAAAGCCCTTCGTGGCATGACGATATTGGTTGGAGCACTCGCTCTGTGGTGCTTGATATGGAACATGAGCGTGGTCTGCAACTACTTTGCTTCATGATGTCACACAGAAGACATTGAAAGACATAAGAAATCTATATGAAATCATATATCAAAAAACATAAAGAAACCCTCGTAATGGCCCTTGTGGGACTGCTCGTTATGGCATCCCTCAACGTGCTCATGTTGTACTACCACTACGATGTGTGGACAAACCCGAAGGTAGGCTTTTGGAGTGCCTTCTACGGTAGGTTCGAAATATCGGGCTTTGACCCCTATACCTACATCACTGTGTCGTCATGGCGTCCGCTATATGTGCTCAGTCGCCATCCGTTGTTGGCGGCAATGGTATGGCCATTGTCTGAACTTAACTACATGTTGATGGGGGAATACCACGTTAACTGTGCCATCTTCATCGTGGCGGTGGCATGGACTCTGCTCGCTGTTGCCTCATGGTTGTTAATGTTTCGCATCATGCGACGCATCGTTTGCCTGTCGTTCGCTGCCAGTGCGCTACTCACCGCATGGTTCTTCTCGTTCTCCCACATCATGCTCGTGACGTTTACGCCCGACCACATGTCCTTGACCCTACCATTGTTGCTACTCACAGTATATCTTGCAGGTAAGGCAATAGAGCGCGGACGCACCATGCCACTGTGGCAATCGCTACCTTTAGTATTCGTGTCAACAGGCATTACGACCACCAACTTCATAAAGATAGGCATAGCCGACATCGTAACGCAGTGGGGAAAGAAGCCGTTCAAACGCATCGTACTCCACTTCCTTATGTACCTTTTGCCATTAGCCATCATTGGTGCATGCTATGTATACCAGGAAAGAACAACGCAGGTAGAGGAAACGCAGAATGTTAACCATATAATGACCACCATGGCTAAGCGTGACTCTTCCTTCGCTGAACACTGGAAAGAAGATAAGGCTAAGCGTAAGGAGATGAGGGAGAAACAACTCGTTAAACTCTCTTTCGTTACCAATACTGAGCACCGCATAGACCGACTTCCATCACTCGTGGAGAACATCTTTGGCGAGGGTTTCATACTGCACGACCGCTATGTGCTTATGGATGCTAACAAGGCACGCCCCGCCCTTGTGCGTTACAGCCATTGGGGATACTACGTCGTTGAAGCAATTATCGTGGCATTGTTCGCCGCCGGCGTATGGTACGGACGCCGCAAGCCGTTGGTATGGATGACGATGGGAATGTTTCTCTTCGACATGCTGCTCCATGTAGGGTTAGAGTTCGCAAATTCTGACGCCTACATCATGACCGCTCACTGGGCTTTTGTGATACCTATAGCAGTGGGATATATGCTCAAGACAACGGAACAGAAGTCTGTTGCACGATACGTAATAATGGGAGCGATACTCCTACTCACCGTATTCCTGTGGTGGCATAACGTAAGTCTGACGGGAGAACATCTGTTGCAATATTATAATAAGTAATTATTCTATGACCATTTATTATTATAATCAGCAAGACACGCAGTTCATGTGGCGTGAATGGCAGGCAGGAACGTTTCCTGGACACCTGCTATACGGAGCCACACACTTTAAGAATCATGGCATAGAGATGGTGATGCATCGTTTCTATAACACCCCTTCACGCCTGAAACTGTCGCTCAACACGCTGTGGCAGGTGCTGACATGTAAGGAGCATTATGACGTGTTGTATGGCAATGCCTTTCGTGGGTTGGAGTTAGTGATATTCCTTCGTGCCCTTGGATTGTACCGAAAGCCTATAGTCGTTTGGCACCATCAGCGCATAAAGAAGGCTAAGAACCCACTGAGGGAACTCGTGGCACGCCTCTTTTATCGTGGCATTGACCAGATGTTCTTCTTCTCTAACAAACTCATTGCCGACTCTCTGCTGTCGTCGAAGGCTCGTTCGGAACGTATGCACGTAGCGCATTGGGGGGCAGACCTTGACTATTACGATGCGTTGATGCGTGAAGAAGGAACCGAGCGCACCGCCTCAACGTTCATATCTACTGGTAAGGAACTGCGCGATATGCCTACATTGGTAAAGGCTTTCAATGAGACTGGAGCACGACTCGATATCTACGTAAGTCGCGCCTACCTCGGAAACGACTACGACGACATCTTCTCAAGACTGAAACTCGAAAGCAATATTCACCTTAACTACATACAAGGCATGGCATTTCGGGAGATGAGCAAGAAGGTAAACCGTGCCTCTTGCGTCGTGATATGCTGCCAAAAGTCTGACTACACCGTTGGCCTGACAACGGTAGTGGAGGCACTTGCCCTCGGTTTACCTATCATTTGCACACGCAATGCGCAGATGCCTATGGATATAGAGCGTGAGAAATGCGGTATATGGGTGGACGTGGAGGACGTAGAAGGCTGGGAGAAGGCTGTACGTTTCATTACCGACAACCCCGACAAAGCAGCGGAGATGGGGCGCAACGGCCGCAGACTGGCGGAGAAACTCTATAACATTGAGCGATGTACCAGTGACATCGCTGAAGTACTTAATAAACTATGAAGACCATATTCCACATAATATCACGTCTCGATGTGGGCGGAGCGGAGCGTGTGGCGATAAGTATCGCAAAGTCAAGTAGCCCCGATTGCCGTCACCACATAGTTGAGTTACAGCGTGGGCACAGCGTCTTCACAAGGCAGATGATAGACGAGTTGCGTGAGGACAATATCCCCCTGCACCGCTCTTGGCTGCCGATATACTTCCATCTGCATTGCTATGTAGATAGAATGATATCCATTCTCTTCCCCATACGCTTTCTCTTCCTGTGGCTTCGCTATCGTCCTGACGTGGTACACAGTCACACCGAGATGCCCGACATGGCGGTATGGCTCACCTTTAAGATGTTTCCCTTCATGAGATTAAAGGTTGTTCGCACCATACACAACACGTGTCTGTGGTCGGGCATGGCGTGGACAGGACGGAGAGTAGAACGCTTTATGCAGCAGCGTAACGCCAACATAGCCATCTCACCCAACGTTCAGGCAGCGTATCATGAGCATTTCGGCACTATGCCTCCTATCATCTACAACGGTGTAGCACCCGTAGCACAGCGTAGTTACGACGGTATAGTGCCAGGAAAGGTCAACATTCTCTTCGCTGGACGGTTTGAAAAGCAGAAGGGCATAGCCACTCTCTGCGGCATTATAAAGGCGATGCAAACGGACAAGCGTTATCATTTCCATATATTCGGCGCCGGACGAGAGCAGGAACTGATTGACAGTCTGCACGGACTCGACAATGTCACGGTGCGAGAGCCTATGCACGGCATAGCCACCGTAATGTCTTCGTTTGACTATCTTATAATGCCGTCGCTCCATGAGGGCCTCAGCATTCTTGCCATTGAAGCCTCTATGAACGGTCTGCCCTTACTTATCAACCGCTGCGCGGGGCTTGCTGACACCCTGCCTCCAGACTGGTCGCTTGCCGTTAACGATAATAACATGGAGGAATGGTTACGCCTTTTCCGTGACATACTGCCCAACTGCAACAAAGAAACCTTAGTAGCCAAGGCGAGAGAGTATGCCATGAGCCACTTCTCCATACGGAAAATGCAATGTGAATACGAAAGATTTTACTTATGACAGTAACGATACTCGTACCTATATATAATGTAGAAAGATACATAGCGGAATGTGCCGAAAGTCTGTTCTCGCAGACTTATCAGGACATAGAGTATGTGTTCTGCAACGACTGCACGCCTGATAACAGCGTCAGCGTGCTGCAAGGTGTGCTGAACAGGTTTCCTGAGCGCAAGGGGCGCACGCGTATTATAAGCACACAGCGTAACAGTGGCATTGGCACGGTGAGGAAATTGCTGACCGAGAACGTTCGTAGCGAAGCCTTCTTCTTTGCCGATAGTGACGACATATTGCCTAAGGACGCCATTGAACGACTCGTAAGAAAAATGGAAGAGTGCAACTGTGACATCGTTGACGGGGCGCACGCTGACTACTGTAACGGTACTGTAGGAGCGGCACAGTTGACATATCACGGCAGCGACAGAGCGTTTCAGCACCGCATATTGTGCCAAAACGTAGAGGCAAACCGTGTTTGGGGCAGGCTGTATAAGGCGGAAGTGCTGCGCAAACTGCCCGATATGTTCCATGATGGCATTGATTATTCGGAAGATTATTGTGCCGTTGCGCGTCTTGCGGCAGTGACATCGCGAGCGTGGATAGACAATGTGGTGTACCTGTACCGTAAGGATAACCCTGCGTCTTACACCAAGAACGTGAGCGAAAAGAATATGTTGTCGTACCTAAGAGCCAACGCCAAGGTGTTAGAGTTCTACAAACAGCGTGGAAGATTACCGCTATCGCTTGAGGTAGGAATACTGAATACGTACCGAGAGTGCCGTCGTAACGGTATCAGTATTGTGACAGCAGACAGCATTGTGAACTATATCCCTGAACGGTTATGCACTAAATGGATATACCATGCATTGCGTTCGAACAACTATTATAATATAGGCGACAGACTATACAGACTGCTTCGCCTCGTGGCAAGCAGATAATTATGAGTGAATCATTAAAACAAAAAACAGCCAAGGGACTCTTTTGGGGTGCCCTTAACAGCGGAACGACGCAGGTGTTGAACCTCGCTATCGGTATATGTTTGGCACGATTGCTCAGCGAGTCAGACTATGGCATAGTGGGAGTGCTGACCATTTTTACGGCCATAGCGGGCGACTTACAGAGCGCGGGCTTCACGCAAGGACTGATAAACCTTAAAAATCCTACGGCGAGAGACTATAACTCCGTCTTCTCTTTCAACGTACTGGTGTCTGTTATCATGTACCTGACACTCTTCTTGTGCGCTCCTCTCATCGCGATGTTCTTCCGTCAACCGTGCCTTACGGAGGTGTCGAGGGTGGTATTCCTTACCTTTGCCATCGCTTCCTTAGGCATAGCGCACGGTGGTTACATGACAAAGAAGATGATGAACCGCGAGATGGCTATCATTGGTGCGGTGGCATTGGTGTGCTCTGGCACCGTAGGCATCACGTTAGCGTTTCTCGATAAGGGCTACTGGGCATTGGCATGGCAGCAGATAGCCTACATCACCGTGCTGAACTTAGGTAGGTATTACTACGTCAGAGAGTGGCGTCCGCGCCTCACTCTCGACTTCGGACCAGTGCGACAGATGTTGCCTTTCACCGTGAAGATACTCGTAACGAAGATTATCAACACCGTAAGCAGCAACATACTGACCGTCATCTTCGGCAGACTCTTTACCATATCGCAGGTAGGCAACTACTCACAGGCGTATAAGTGGGACACAATGGCAAACTCACTTGTAGGAAACACCGTTGGACAGATAGCCCAAGCGGTGCTCGTAGAGGCTGAGACAGAGGAATCAGGACAGCAACGCCAGTCGCGTGTTTACCGCAAGATGGTGCGCTTTACGTGTTTTCTCGCCATGCCATTGATGTTTGGTCTCGCCCTCGTCAGCCGTGAGTTCATACTCGTATCGATAGGAAAGACGTGGGAGGGTTGCGTGCCTCTCCTGCAAGCGTTGTGCATCAGCGGTGCCTTTGTGCCCATATACACCATGTATCAGAACCTCGCCATCAGCCAAGGGCGCAGCGATGTTTACATGAAGTTGAACCTATGGCAGATTATTTTGCAAATAGGCGTGATACTGTGTTTCTACACTTACGGCATATATGTAATGGTATGCGCCTATTCCGCCTTCCTCATTCTGTGGCTGTTGCCGTGGCATCTGCTGACGGGACGGCTGATAGGCTATCGCTTAACTGACTTCATGCGCGACATAATGCCCTTTACTCTTGCTGCAGGGGCGGTGATGATAGCCACCCATTATGCCACTATGATGATACAGTCGCTATGGCTTCTCTTGGCGACAAGAGTGATTCTCGCCGCTATTATGTATTATCTTCTCTTGAAACTCTGCGGAGCGGAGATACTGAAAGAGTGTGAACGCTTTGTGATGAGAAAGTTTTGAACATCAGAAATTAATGTGCTTCGCACTATTTTTCTAACATTAATCTCCATTAATCATACATTAATCTCTCATTAAAACCTTTGTTTTTACACAGATATAATTAAATATCTCGTTAGAGACAGGTTTATAAAAGATTAATGTATGATTAATGGAGATTAACGTTAAAATTAAGAAAATTCCTACGTTGCAGACATATTCAAACTGTTTTTAAAAGTATATAGAACAGTAACTTCAATTCTTATCTCACTTCTATTGCTTTCATTTCCTTCACGGCTCTGTCTATCATGTCCTTCGTTCCTGAACCATCGTTTACGTAACTCACTACCATTTCGGCGTAACTGATAGCCTTCTTCATTCGTGCTGAAGTCTTTTTCGTGGACTGTGCGTACGCTTTAGCCTTGTTGAGCAGTGCCAACAGTTCCTCAAGATCTTCCGGTTCGGCAAGGTTACCAGGGCGCATAGTGTTGAGAACAGCGTTCAATGATGCCGCCATACGGTCTATGTCCGCTTGCGCCACATCTGGTTTATGCCCGTCGGAGATGCCTTTGCAGGCATCATACTGTTCCTTTAGCCGTGCTATGCCATGGCGTGCCCATGGTGAAAACTCTGGTACCTTAACATTCATTGCCTCCCATTGCTCCTGGGCGGAAAGCCTTGACTGTGCGTCTTGCATGAGTTCGCGCAGCGAGGTGAGGTCGATAGCGTTGCTCTTGATAATCTGTTGCACGTCATCGCTATATGCTGACAGTGGAGCCTTGCCCATATCGAGACGCAGGTAGTGCGTTGCGTCACGGTCTGTGGCATAGTCGGGCACGAAGGTATAACCGCCAAACGTGAGCGAATACATATTGGCGTCAGCACCAGTGCCCCCCTTTGCGCCGCTAAGCGTTATGTCACTTAGGTCCGTGTGCATGGTCATCGTAGCGTCGTTCCAGTTTGTTATGCCCGTAGTCGCCATTACCAATGGTCCATACATTATTGTTCCGCACCACAATGGCGTATATTGCTGACGCCCTTCCTTGCCGGTTTCTACTGCCAGTTGCATTTTGTCTGGGGCAAAGTCGATGTGTTTCGTGAATGGCATGATTACTTCCACGCTGTCACCCTTGCGCCATTTGCGTCGTGGTATCTCCACATAGGTACACACTTTAGCGTCTTTCACTATCGGTTTTCCATTCAACCGCACTTCAAAACCGTCCGTTGCCCAATACGGCACACGCAGTTTCATGGCAAAAGTGCCACCTCCTTTCGTTACGTTTATTGTGGATTTCTCCGCAGGCCACTGGCAATCCTGTTGCAGTGTCACGCCCTTCGCCTCCCACTTAGCCACAGAAGGCAGATAGAGAGCCACCCAAACGGCACTGTCGTTAACGAAATACGCAGCCTCCTGATACTTCAAATGGTTCTCCGTTCCTGTGCCACCGCAGCACGTACTCTGCGGAGTATCGTTGCCCCAAGGCTTTGATGCGTTCAGACCTACGGCATACTGGTAAGTCGTTGAGTACTGTCTGGGGTTTAGAGAACCTACAATCTGGTTGTACATCACACGCTCGTAGTAGTCCATATAGCGTGCGTCGTCGGGTGCAAAACAGTTTAGGTCCTTCGTCAGTTTTGCGAGATTGTAGGCGCAACACGTCTCGTTAAGCGTCGGCTCCGCCGCAATCTTTCCCCCACCCCATGATGAATAGTTCGTACACATACTAAGAGTCTGCGTGTAAGGCTGGCGGAACATCTCGCCATTGCCCACACCTCCCATGGCGTAACGATAGCGTCCCTGCACAAGAGACCAGAAGTTTTGCGCCACATAATAATAATATGTATCGCCATTGTTACGGTACTGACGCAGTGCCCCGACTATCATCGGGATGTGTTGGTTAGCGTGTCGTGTGCGAATGTCGTCGATGTTGCGTGACAATGGGTCGAAGAACGCAGGGCTATCAAAATATCCTGCCGCCTCAGCGAGGTGCTCCTTCATTGTTGTGTCCGTCGTCATCTCCGCCAAACGAGACAGAGATTCTGCCATGCCACCAACTTCTCCGGCAATATACATGTTCCACATCTCATAACGATTACCATATCTCTGGCGGCGTTCTGCCTGCGTTCCGTCCTTCTTCACGAAGGTGCGGTAGTGCAATCGGTTCCATACCCACAGTCCCATGTCACGTGCTATGAGGTAGGCCTTGTGGGCAATGCGCTGATCGTCCATACAGTTGGCGATGTCGATAAGTCCTGCCAACTGTTTATGAACGGTGTAATATGGTGCCCACACGCCGCTATCATTATTGTAAGGGCTGTATTTCTCAATCAAGACACAGTGCGCCGCCGGTATAGCGTTGATGTAACCATAGCCGTAGTGGGCGTAATCCTGCTTGTAACCGTCAAAGGCTTGCCACGTGCCCTGCATCTCCTTCAACTCCGCTTCTGGTGCATAGTCACGCGCCTCACGATATCGTCCCAACGTGTTATCATAGACAAACGTGCGCTCCTGACACTCACGCAACTCGTCAACCATACGCTTTATGCGTGCCTTCAGCGCAGCCTTCTTGCGTTTGTCTGTACAACTGGTGTAGGCAAAGGCGAGCGATGACATATAATGCCCACTGCCGTGCCCCTTGAGTTTCGTCGTAGGCGAGTCCCAACCGTCAGCCATCGTGTAGCCATCGGTAGGCAGTCCATAGGTGTCACGATAGTTATAGAGTTGCTGCGACACGTCGAGTGTCAGCAGATGATCAATATCCAGGTCACGGTTCCACGTCAAGCGGTTGTCGCCCATCAGCCTTACCGCACCGAGCGGCAGCGGTTCCGCCACCATCTTTGGAGCGCTATGGCTTCCCGATGCCGTAACCTTCACCTGCGCAAAGACAGGGAAACCATTGTCGGTAGCGTTGTCTCCCGTGATAAAACCCTTTATGTTATACTCCCTTCCCACTGGATACGCCACAGAATCAACCTCCGCCTTCTCCGTAGCGACGGCGGCATTGCTCCACCTTACCTGCCTGTATTCGGAGTGACCGTCACTATACGTCACCCACAACTGATAGGGCAATTGCGGCACAGTGCCAACAGTAGCATTGACATTCACCGCCTCCACGCAGCTGATAACACGCTGCGCCATGGCGGAAGGGACTGTAATAAATAAGGAAAGAGAATATAACAGAAGTCTATTTTTCATATTGTTAATTAGGAAAAAGTATTTTTTATGCCTTTTGGGGGGCGTTATTTAAACACTAATGCAAATGTACAAAAAAAGTAGCAACATAACAAGGGGAAGCAAGTTTTTTGTTAAAGCAGTAATGATTTTTGTTATATGCGATATTAATGTAGAATCATTACTTCCTCATCACAATAAAATTAACGGCATTACCTTACTATTTTGGTAATGCCGTTAATTATTTATTGTAGTTTCGTCCAATATACTCGTTTAAAGAAAGGACCGAGTTTGCCTTTCACCTCGAGTGTTTTAGCATCCTTGAACTTAATCTCGACCTTGTAAGTCTTACCGCTTGTAGGGTCGTAAATTCTTCCGTTCTGCCACAGTCCATCATCGTATGTCACCTTATCAATGATAACAATACGATCGGAAGGAGTCTTTTGTTTCGACTTATCAGGATTCTTCAAGTCTGTCTTTATGGTCCCATCAGGATTCTTCGGGGTTTTAAGCCAGCATACTTGCGCTCGGTAACCACCGTTATACTTGAAAATTTTTACCTTCGACTCTTTTCCTTCCTGCACAGCCTTGTAAACGCCAACAATCTTGTCGGCAGCAGTCTGTGCCATCGCACCCATGCAATATGCCATTGCCATGAGCAACATCATAATAATTTTTTTCATTTATCCGTGCTTAAGAATATATTGTTTTCTATTCTAATCGAGGTGCAAAGGTATTAAATATTTCTCTAATATTGATAAAATTTTCCTTCTTTTTCTTGAAAAAACATTATTTTTGTGGAATAATCGCATAATAAGTTAACAAAGAAAATACATATAATAAGTGATATTTTTTTTGTGTTACTATATTTTTTTAATGTCAGTAATATTATGTTTTGGAAAAAATGATTATCTTTGTGCTCATGATTTGGACTGACAAGATACGGCAAGTAAAGATAGGACTCATAGTGTCGGCAGTGCTGATAGCCGCTGCTTCACTTGTGGCGAGCCACCTCTTAGTGAAGGATTTGGCGCGAGAGGAGCGCAACCGCATGGAGATATGGGCAGAGGCGATACACAGTCTCAGTACAGCAGACGATGAGACTGACCTCAACCTCGTGTTGAAGGTGCTGGAAGAGAATAACACCATACCCGTGATAGTGACCGATGCCAAAGGCAATGTGCAGACGTTTCGTAACGTAAAGATTGTTGCAGACAACGCGGAAGACAGTATGGCGGTGGCTGTTCGCAAGGCGGAGAGAATGAGAATGAACCGCCATACGATAAAGGTGCAACTCTCTGAGGCTAAAGACGATTACCTTATGGTGTGCTATGACGACTCGCTGCTGCTGACACGACTGGCGTATTACCCATACATACAGTTGGGAATAGTGATGCTCTTCGTAGTGATAGCGATATTCGCGCTGCTGACTTCGAAGAAAGCAGAGCAAAACAAGGTGTGGGTTGGACTGTCGAAAGAGACCGCACACCAGTTGGGTACACCGATATCGAGCCTCATGGCGTGGACGGAAATACTGCGAGAGGAATATCCCGACGATGACCTTATACCGGAGATGGATAAGGACGTGAAGCGACTACAGTTGATAGCCGACCGTTTTTCAAAAATAGGCTCAACGCCAGAGCAGCAAGAGGTGGGGCTGAAAGACCTGCTGTGCCACGTGGTAGATTACATGAACCGCCGCACATCGCAGAAGGTACAGATATCGTTAGAGGTAGATGACGACAGCATGAAGGTCAACGTAAGCCAGCAACTCGTAGAATGGGTGTTTGAAAACCTGTGTAAAAACGCTGTAGACGCTATGGAGGGCAGGGGCAGCATACACATACACGCCTTCCGACTTGAAGGTAAAACGTGCATCGACGTTACCGATACAGGCAAGGGAATAGAGCGGAAGAACATTAAAAATGTGTTCCGTCCGGGCTTCACCACAAAGAAACGCGGTTGGGGACTCGGCCTGTCGTTGGCAAAAAGAATAGTGGAGGAATACCACAAAGGACGTATCTTTGTGCTTAATTCTGAAGTGGGCAAGGGCACTACGTTCCGCATTACACTGAACGGTTAGTAATGTTTGCCACTTTATTTTTAACATTATTTCCTAACTTTTGAGCCATAAGCCTTGGTACTCTTGACGGTTTTTAGTAACTTTGCGGAAAATAAGAATACGAAGAACCGCCAAAATACGAAACGACTAAACAACATAACAACTAAACAACTAACTATGATAAAGACACTGCTCACGGCACTACTCTGCGCCAGCACGATGACAGGCTTCGCACAAAAAGCCAACAACGCCACTGATAACAACGCTCTGACGATGGCACAACGTGCTAACGACTACTTCATGGCAAAGTGGAGTGACCCTACAGAGCCGACAAAGGCGAAACGACTAAGACCAAGTAACCTATGGACGCGTGCCGTGTACTTCGAGGGACTAATGGCACTTAATGACATCGACCCACAGGATAGATATACAAAGTATATCGACACATGGGGCAATTTCCATAAGTGGACACCGCGTAACGGTGTCACTACGGTACACGCCGATGACCAATGCTGCGCCCAGATATATCTGGAACGCTACTGTCAGGTAGGCGGTAAGGAGAAGGTAGAGAAGGTAAAAGAGAACTTCGACCAACAGATTGCACGTGGAACAAACCGTGACTGGACGTGGATTGATGCCATTCAGATGGCGATGCCTGCCTTTACACGCCTCGCTGCCATAACGGGCGACCGCAAATATCTTGACTACGCCATGCAGTCGTACACATGGAGCCGCGATACCTGTGGCGGAAAACTCTTTAATACGGCAGAGGGACTATGGTGGAGAGACGCTAACTTTGTGCCACCATACAAGGAGAGCGATGGAAAGAACTGCTACTGGAGCCGTGGTAACGGTTGGGTATATGCCTCATACGTACGTGTTATGATGACGCTTTCACCAAAGGATAAGTACTATAAGTACATGAAAAACGACTTCCTCACTATGTCAAAGGCACTGATTCCACTGCAACGTGAGGACGGTTTCTGGAATGCAAGCCTTGCATCACAGGACTTTGCAGGCAAGGAACTGAGCGGAACGGCACTCTTCCTCTATGGTATGTCGTGGGGAGTAAGGCATGGCTATCTTAAGAAGAAGGTGTATATGCCAGCCATAGAAAAGGCATGGGCAGCCATAGAATCATGTGTTCATAAGGATGGCTTCCTCGGTTACGTGCAGGGAACGGGCGACAGACCTGCGTCAAGCCAGCCTGTTACATATGAGAAAGAGCCTGACTTCGATGACTACGGACTTGGAGCCTTCCTGCTCGGAGCAACAGAATACTACAAACTAAAGAACGGCATAAACTACGATACCGTAATAAAGCAGTATTAATGTAGTCAACCGCCCCGTAGGGTGGCGTTAACATCTACAACAATGATAAGTTAGTCCACATGCGGTGGCATTAATACCATACTGCGGTGGTGTTAATACCATACTGCAGTAGCGTTAATATCGACCACAATGATAAGTTAATCCCCATGCAGTGGCGTTAATACCATACTGCAATGGCGTTACCATCCTTGTGCAGTGGCGTAGAAACGCAACTGTCCAAATTTCCCCAATACACTGCTACCAAACAACAAAACAACGAAATAACCAAACAACGAAACGACATCTATGAAGTTACACATAACCCTTTTCGGTCTTGCTTGCTCTATAATCCCAGCAATGGCAGGCACCGTTTCTGACACTATAAGCCTCGACCGTGGTTGGTATTTCCAACTTGGCGATAACGCTTCCGCTACCATCACGGAGCAGAAGGCGCAGGCTGACGGCTGGAAAGTAATCAATGTGCCACACGACTTTCAGATAGAACAGCCATGGGTGGCACCAAGCAAGAGTGAGCGTGCCGACAACAGTGATGCTGGTGCCAACATTAAGAGCCGCCTTTCTGCCCGCGGCTTCAAGGAAATGGGAGGCGGATGGTACGTTAAAAGCATCACTCCTGACGCTACGAAGAAAGGTAAAAGAGCACTGCTCGACTTCCAAGGCATAATGTATTACGGTGATGTTTACCTCAACGGACAACGCATCGGAGGCACAGACTACGGCTATGTAGGTTTTGAAATCGACGTAACCAACAAACTGAAGTGGGGACAAGAGAATACCATAGCCGTCTATGCCAATACTGGTGAGCCTAAGCAGTCAAGGTGGTACACGGGCGGAGGACTGTTCCGCGACGTGAACCTTGTATATACTGACGCACAGATGTACTTCCACCGTCATCCTCTTTACATCACGACAAAGGATAACAAGACGGTGAATATCACAGCCAATGTGCAGTGTAACACAAAGCAGAACACCGTGAAAATGCGCCTTGTTGTTACTAATCCTGCCGGCGTTGTGGTGAAGGACGAGACTTATGACGTAAAGCGTAACCGCAATTACAAGCGTGGTCAGGAACTCGCTCTGCCGTCTTTCGACCTTGATTCGCCAATGTTGTGGGATTGCGAGCACCCTAACCTCTACACCGCAAGGGTGGAACTGATAAAGGAAAACGGTACAGTGGCAGCGGTAACGTCACAACGTTTCGGCGTGCGCACTATAGAAATAGGTCCTGACTACGGACTGAAACTGAACGGAAAGAAGGTTCTTCTCAAGGGATATGCTAATCACCACACAAACGGTGCGCTCGGTGCAGCAGCCTTCCCAAGGGCTATGGAGAAGAGAATAAAGTTGATGAAGGAATATGGCATGAACCATATTCGTACATCACACAACCCATACTCTGAGTCGTTCCTTGACCTCTGCGACGAGAACGGCATACTTGTTGTTGATGAACTGTACGATAAATGGAACAACCAGTATGTCGGTGCAGGACGCAATGACTTCTCTAACCTGTGGGCAGGACAAGTGGAAGAGTTCATAACACGTGACAGGAACCACCCTTCTGTGGTCATGTGGTCAATGGGAAATGAACTTCAGTCATACAACGACATGCCGTATAACGACTTCGGTGTGACGCAATACAAACTGCTGAAGACCGTCGTTGACCGTTATGACAACAGCCGTAAGGTGACTGTTGCTATGCATCCTCGCTACCGTAACTGGGAGACGGACTCGCTACCTTGTGAACTGGCGAAAGTAACAGACGTGCAGTCATACAACTATCGCTATATGTATTTCCCTGGAGACGGCAAGAACTTCCCTTGGATGACGTTCTATCAAAGCGAGGCTTCTGTTGCCGCTATGGGCGAGAACTACTTTGCTATGGACCTCGACAAGGTGATAGGACTGGCGTACTGGGGGGCAATTGACTACCTCGGCGAGAGTCAAGGCTGGCCCACTAAGGGTTGGGCACAGGGTGTATTCGACATTGCGCTGGAGCCAAAGCCTAAGGCTTACTACATGAGGTCGTTCTTTAAGCCCGACGAACCACTCGTACACATAGCAGTTACAGACACTAAGGGCGATGCTATGTGGAACGGAGTGCAGACAGGTAATGACGGACAGAGCGACCATTGGAACCGTAAACCTGGTTCAAAACTCGACATTACAACATACACTAACGCAGAGGAAGTGGAACTGTTTGTTAACGGTAAGAGTTACGGTGTGAAGAAAAACGACCTCAAGAGTGCCAAGATGCGCAACCAGATACGCTGGAGCGGCGTAGAATATCAGGATGGTTACTGTGAGGCTGTGGCAAGAACAAACGGTAAAGTCGTTGCCCGCCATCGCATAGAGACTACAGGTCCGGCTGTGGCTCTGCGCTTAGTGAGCGATAATGCCAACTGGAAAGCGGATGGACAAGACCTGCAGCACATCCGCGTTGTGGCGGTAGACAAGAAAGGACGCCGCGTTCAGACAGCACCAGGAGAGGTAAAGTTCACCGTGACTGGTGACGCTACACTTGCCGCTGTAAGCAGTGGCAACCACCAATCTGATGAACTTAACGTTACAGACAAACGCGGACTTTACAAGGGGTCATGCCTCGCTATACTGCGTTCTGGCGTTAATCCTTCTGCTGTTACCATCACAGCAACAATGGAAGGCATGAAGCCTGTGAAGTTGAAGTTAGCAACTAAATAAACAACATAATTGACTATTGACTGTGGGTTGTAGGTTTAGGGCATGTCAAAACGACAAACCTACCTATAACCCACAGCCTATAACCATTAAAAACTAAATAAAATTACAATGGTTTATCCTATTGAAAAAGTTACAAGTCTGATAGGAGCGCACCGCTATGGCAATGCTGCTACAACGATAAGTTTCCTACTTACTGACAGTCGTTCGCTATCTTTCCCAGAAGAAACTCTCTTCTTTGCATTGAAATCAGAGCGAAATGACGGTCATAACTACCTGAAAGACCTCTACAAAAGGGGCGTGCGTAACTTCGTGGTAGAAAAACTGCCCGAAGCATACAATGAGCAGTCAGAGGCATGGGAAGGAGCAAACTTCCTGCAGGTATCTTCATCACTCGCTGCGTTACAGCGTCTGGCGGAGAGGCATCGCGACGAGTTTAACATACCGATAGTAGGCATTACTGGCAGTAACGGAAAGACCGTTGTAAAGGAATGGCTTTATCAACTGCTCATGCCGACTATGAATGTGACGCGTTCTCCACGTTCTTATAACTCGCAGATAGGCGTTCCACTGTCTATTTGGCAACTGAACGAGGCATCATCAGTGGGCATTTTCGAAGCAGGTATAAGCAAAGTGGGCGAGATGGCGAAGCTGACTGACATCATACAGCCTACAATCGGCGTCTTCACTTCATTGGGAATGGCGCATCAAGAGAACTTCCTCTCATTGGAAGATAAATGTAAAGAGAAGTTCAGACTGTTCCGTGACTGCAAGACTTTGGTCTATCCGATGGACAATGATGTAGTCTTTAGAGTACTAAGACAGAGTGACTTCGGTGGAGAAAAATTCGGTTGGTCTATGAATGACAGTTCTGCAGCATTCTATGTGCAGAGTGTTGACAAGACAGAAACGACCACAACGATTCATTATATATATAAAGACGAGCAGGAAGGAGAATACACCATACCGTTTATTGACGAGGCAGCGATAGAGGATTCCATCACTTGTGCGGTGACAGCACTATGCCTTGGCTTGACAACAGACGAGATTTCAGAGCGTATGCCAACGCTTGAGCAGGTTGCTATGCGTCTGGAGGTAAAGGAAGGACGCAACGGTTGTACCCTTATTAACGACTCATACAACTCTGACCTCGCATCACTCGACATTGCACTCGACTTCATGCAGCGTCGTCCTGACCACAAAGGACGCAAGCGCACACTCATACTCAGCGACATTGACCAGTCTGGTCTTGACGACAACGAAATGGCGGTGAAACTCGCCGACATGATAGGCAGCCGAAAGATAGATAAGTTTATCGCTGTTGGTCCTAAACTTTCCGCTGTTGGAAAACTTGCATTGCCAGAGGCAACAGAGACCTATTCCTTCGCAGACACCGACTCCTTCATAGACAGCGAGTGCTTCAAGCAACTGCATGATGAGGTTATCCTGATAAAGGGAGCACGCCGTTTCCGCTTTGACCGCATTACAGACCAACTCGTAGAGAAGGTACATGAGACGACACTTGAGGTCAACCTCTCTGCTGTTGTTGCCAATCTCAACTGGTATCGTGAAAAGATGAAGCCAGGAACAAAACTCGTTTGCATGATAAAGGCCGACGCTTACGGTGCTGGTGCGGTAGAGATAGCAAAGACACTGCAAGACCATCGCGTTGACTATCTTGCCGTTGCAGTGGCTGACGAGGGTGTGGCACTGCGCCAGGCTGGTATCACTGCCAACATAATGGTGATGAACCCAGAAATGACAGCCTTCAAGACTATGTTCGATTATGACCTCGAACCTGAGGTTTACTCATTCCGTTTGCTCGATGCTTTGCGTCATGCAGCACGCAAGGAGGGCATCACTGGCTATCCTATCCATGTAAAACTCGACACGGGTATGCACCGTTTGGGCTTCCATCCCATAGATGATATGCCACGACTGATAGAGTACTTGAAGAATCAAAGCGCACTGACACCACGCTCAGTATTCTCACATTTCGTGGGTTCTGACGGCGATGAGTTCGATGACTTCTCACAAATGCAGTACGACCTTTATTTGAAAGGAGCCGACGCACTACAAAATGCGTTCTCACACCATATCATACGCCACATCTGTAACTCTGCTGGCATAGAGCATTTCCCAGAACGTCAGATGGATATGTGCCGTCTTGGACTGGGGCTTTACGGCATTAACCCACGCAATAACGAAATCATTAACAACGTCTCTACGCTGAAGACGACAATCCTGCAGTTAAGGAACGTAAAGGCAGGTGATTCTATTGGCTACTCACGCCGCACCATTCTCGATCGTGATAGCGTCATTGCGGCAATACCAATAGGTTACGCTGACGGTCTGAACCGTCATCTTGGCAACCGTAATGCCTACTGCCTTGTTAACGGACAGAAAGCGGAGTACGTAGGAAACATCTGCATGGACGTGTGCATGATAGACGTAACAGGCATCGATTGCAAGGAAGGCGACAGTGTAGAGATATTCGGTGACAACCTCCCCGTCACCGTACTCTCCGACAAACTCGATACTATCCCTTACGAATTGCTAACGCTTGTCAGCAACAGAGTTAAGAGAGTGTACTACGAAGAGTAACAGTCTCCAAGCATAACGACATAAGGATACATATTACTTACAGGGTGATTCTAAAAATTACAACCTCAACTTTAACAACTGTAATTGATAGAACCACCCTTTATTTAACTACAATAAATGAATATTGCAATCATAATAGCCGGTGGCTCTGGCTCAAGAATGGGACAGAACATTCCCAAACAGTTTATTAACGTATATGACAAGCCTATCCTTATCTACACTCTTGAGGGCTTTCAAAGGCACCCTATGATTGACGCCATAGAGGTAGTGTGCATCAAAGGCTGGGAAAACGTTGTATGGGCATACGGTAAACAGTATGGCATTGATAAACTTAAGTGGATTGTTGAAGGTGGAAATACGGGACAAGAGTCTATCAGAAACGGTGTATTTAACCTTGAAGGAAAGTGCAATGGCGATGATACCATAATAATACATGATGGTATTCGCCCACTGGTTGACTCCGCTGTGCTGACGGATGTCATTAACAAAGCACAGACTTACGGCAATGCAGTGACGTCACTACCATACAACGAGCAGATTTTCGTGGTCAATGAAGATGACGAAACAACCACTACGAAGTTCATACCGCGCGAGACTCTGCGTCGTGTATCAACGCCACAAGCCTATAACTTCACACTGCTTGACGAGAAATACCATGAGGCTTTCGACAAGAAGATTGGCATTTACGGCTCCCATTACGCCAACACCATGATGGTAGAACTTGGAGTTAAACTACATTTTGCTGCCGGTAGCGACAAGAACATTAAGTTAACTACGATGGATGACCTTGAGATGTTTAAGGGTTATCTTTCTCGTAACAAGGAAAAATGATTGATAAAGCCATATAACTATGAACAAACAGCACCCTTATTATATTGAAGACATCAAGAATGTACTTTCTGTTGACGGCATAGAAGAACTGAAAGGAAAGTCGTTTCTCATCACTGGAGCAACAGGATTACTGGGCACTCACCTCATAGATGCACTTATGACGTTGGGCGATGTTAAGGTGTATGCCGTGGGAAGAAGTAAAGAACGTGCCCAAGAAAGATTAGGGGAGTATTTTGATAACCCCTCATTTGAGTTCATAGAACAGGACGTTTGCGCCCCATTCGCAAGCGATTTACAGGTGGACTACATCATTCCTGGAGCGAGTAACACCCACCCTACCGCCTATTCTCAATATCCTGTCGAAACAATAATGATAAACATCAAGGGCTGCGAGAATGCACTTGAGTTGGCGGCTAAATGTGGTGCCACAGTGCTTTACATGTCTTCTGTGGAGGTTTATGGCAATGCCAGAGGTACAGATGTATTTACCGAGGATTACACCGGCGTGCTTAACCTATCCACTTCACGCTCTTGTTACACGGAATCGAAGCGACTTTGCGAGGCTATGTGCCTGTCATACATTGCAGAAAAGGGCGTAAAGGCGAAGACGGTACGCCTATCAAGGGTGTTCGGACCTACCATGTTGGAGAGCGACAGTAAAGCAAGTTCGCAGTTCCTTAAGCGTGCCATTGCTGGTGAAGACATCATATTGAAGAGCGAAGGCAATCAGTTCTTCTCATATACCTACGTTTCTGACGCGGTGGCAGCAATGCTTCATGTGCTCATACATGGCAAGGTAGGCGACGCTTACAATATAAGCAACACGAAATGTAACATACATCTGAAGGATTTTGCCCAACTTTGCGCAGCAATTAACGGCAAGAACGTACGTTTTGAGTTACCAAACGACTCAGAGAGTAAAGGCTTCAGCATTGCGGTTAACGCTATTTTGAGCAACGATAAACTACGTTCTATTGGGTTTACTCCACGCTACGACATGGCGAACGCTATCTCACGCACAATTGAAATTTTAAGAAAATAAAGACGTTACAATGCCAACTCGTCCATTTTCCACCTCTTGTTTAGGTCGAAAAACACATGGTCGTGTTGGCAAACACGTTTTTCTACTGGTGGCAGTTGCATATAATCGCCATAAACATTACGTAAGTACGCATCACAGTCTGACGGCAGTTTCACCGTTAAATCCTCAAAGGCGTGGTCGCATTGCGTCTCTGCCCATGTCTTAGGGAATATCTCTCGCGAACCGTAACAACCATTATAGTTTACAAGTAACTTGGCATCAGCGTACGAATACGCCTTGCTTATACGATCAAGACGTCTTAGTATATACTTTCTTACTGTCTCTCTGCCAAACAAAAGCCCTGCTGTCTGCACAGCAAAACGTCCCCATTGCTTCGGATTAAACAGCAATGAGAGGTACTGACCTACGGTATAACGCGTCAATACAGCGTCGATTTTATTACCTATACGACGATACTTCGCCATAAGCGCTTCTGCTTCTGCCTTCGTTGGTGCCGTACCGTCAATGGCGAAGACATCTACATACAGACCATATAAGCACGGAACGCCCTTGCGTTCCACCAAAGTAGTGCGGGCATCGCAGAATTTTGCAAATGCGCACGGATAGTTTTCACGCTCAGGAGTAGCCAATTCGTAGTCGCCTAAGTCTATTGTTTTGCACAGTTCCACAAAGCGTTCATAGTCAGGACGCGGCATTCCCACGTCAATATCATCGTCCCATGGTATCAGTCCGTTGTGACGAACGGCACCTATTGCTGTTCCACCTATGCAGTAATAGGTTAGGTTATGCTCTTCGCAAATGTCAATAAACTTACGTAAACACCCTACAATCGTGGCGTTCCATTTCTTTCGTTCTTCCGCTGTCAGTTCCATATTGTGTCGTTCCTATACAATAATGGCTGCCCGATGTGATAATACTCACGTCGGACAGCCATTATATTTTACTTAACAAGTGCCATAGTGTCACGAGCAATCATCAACTCCTCGTCGGTAGGTATCACAACAACCTTAACCTTAGAGTCCGGTGTTGAGATTACGGCTTCCTCACCATGTATCTCGTTGTTCTTCTCCTTATCAAGCTTAATGCCCATGTATTCCATGTTAGCACATACCTGTTCGCGCATGAGTGACTGGTTCTCGCCTACGCCAGCGGTAAATACGAGTACATCACAACCACCCATTGCAGCAGCGTAAGCACCTACATACTTCTTAATTCTGTAGAAGTATGAGTCTTCAGCAATCTGTGCTTTGTTGTCGCCATTAGCGGCAGCAGAGGCTACATCGCGCATATCTGTGTAACCACAGAGACCGAACACGCCTGACTTCTTGTTGAGAAGGTTAGACACTCCGTCTGCGTCGAGGTTAAGTTTTTTCTCTATAAAGGCGATGGCACCACCGTCAATGTCACCTGAACGTGTACCCATCATAACGCCCTCCAATGGTGTCAAGCCCATGGTTGTGTCCACACACTTGCCATCAACGACAGCAGCCAGTGAGCCACCGTTACCGATGTGCGCTGTGATAACCTTTGTTCCCTCAGCCTTCATGCCTAAGAACTCGAGGGCACGAGCACTAACATAGCGATGAGATGTGCCGTGGAAGCCATAGCGACGAATGCCATACTTCTCGTAAAGCTCGTAAGGGATAGCGTACATGTAAGCCTTTGCTGGCATAGTCTGATGGAAAGCGGTATCGAATACGGCTACCTGTGGAAGACCAGGCATCAACTCTGACACTGCGTTAACACCCTTCATATTAGCAGGGTTGTGCAGAGGAGCAAGGCTGCTAACCTCTTCTATGGTCTTGATAACCTCAGGAGTGATGACAACAGACTCAGAGAACTTCTCTCCACCGTGCACAATACGGTGACCTACAGCGTCGATGTCGCTGAGTGACTTGATTACGCCTATCTCTGGATCAGTAAGAAGGCTGAAGATAAACTTTATGCCCTCTGTGTGCTCAGGGATATCGTGCATAATCTGTTTTTTCTCTCCATTGGCGAGTTTTACCTTAACAAAGGCACCGTCAAGACCTACACGCTCTGCGCCACCTGATGTCATTACAGAGTGGTTATCCATGTTATAGAGAGCGTACTTGATAGATGAACTACCGCAGTTCAGTACTAATATTTTCATTTCTGTTGTTTTGTTATTTTGTTGTTTTGTGTTTTGTTGATTGTATTTTTTGTTGTTTCGTGGTTGTTATTAAATTATAATATCACTAATAACTAAACCACCAAACAACAAAACGACTAAACAACCAGAATTACTTCTTTGCGTCCATAGCCTGACATGCTGTGATTGCTACGAGGTTTACGATGTCCTCTACTGAGCAACCGCGTGAAAGGTCGTTTACTGGGCGTGCGATACCCTGAAGAATTGGACCAAGTGCTGTTGCACCTGCAAGACGCTGAACGAGTTTGTAACCGATGTTACCAACCTCAAGGTTAGGGAATACGAGAACGTTTGCCTTACCTGCAATCTCTGAACCTGGTGCCTTCTTGTTACCAACGGCTGGAACAAGTGCTGCGTCTGCCTGCAACTCACCGTCAATCTTGAGTGATGGGTCGAGTTCCTTAGCAATCTTTGTTGCCTCAACTACCTTGTCAACTACCTCGTGCTTAGCAGAACCCTTTGTTGAGAATGAGCACATAGCAACACGTGGCTCTGCAAATCCTGCTACAGACTTAGCTGTCTGTGCTGCGCATACTGCAATCTGACCGAGTTGGTTAGCGTCTGGCATTGGTGTAACTGCTACGTCAGCGAATACGAGTACGCCATTCTCGCCATACTCTGGCTTATCTGTAATCATCAGCATAGCACCTGATACACATGTGATGCCTGGTGCAGTCTTGATAATCTGCAATGCTGGGCGGAGAGTGTCACCTGTTGTTGAGAGTGCTCCTGAAATCTGTCCGTCAGCGCCTTCTGTCTTGATGATAAGGCAACCGAGGTATAGTGGGTTCTTAACGAGCTCACGAGCCTTCTCTATTGTCATACCCTTCTTCTCGCGAAGTTTAGCAAGGAGCTGTGCGAGTTCCTCTGACTTCTCATAGTTCTCTGGATCAATGAGTGTAGCCTTGTCAATGTTCTTCAGGTCATGCTGCTTTGCGAGTGCTGCTACCTTCTCTGGATTACCGATAAGGATAAGGTCTGCAATACCCTGTTCCAACACTTTGTCTGCTGCGATAAGTGTACGCTCCTCTTCTGCTTCTGGGAGCACGATGCGCTGCTTGTTAGCCTTTGCGCGCGCTACGATTTGATCAATTAAGCTCATTTGTTAGTTGTTTTTATAGTTGTATTGTTATTTTAGTCGTTTTGTTGTTTGGTGGTTTAGTGGTTTGTTGGTTTATAAGTCTCCCCACTTTTCGTTTTCTGTTGCGGGCGTCTTACATTTCCTCTGTCAAGATAGCCTCAAGGTTTTCTGCCGATAGCCTAAGGCGGAACTGCCCTTTCATCGCTACGGATATGCGTCCGGTCTCCTCTGATACCACCACGGCTATGGCGTCCGACTGTTGCGATATGCCCATGGCTGCACGGTGTCGCAGTCCGAGTTCGCGCGGTATGTCGAGGTCATGGCTTACGGGCAGTATGCATCCCGCTGCCTTTATGCGTTGCTTTGATATTATCATCGCCCCGTCGTGCAACGGTGAGTTCTTAAAGAAGATGTTCTCTATCAGTCGTTGGTTGATGTTAGCGTTGACCGTATCTCCCGTCTCCACGATGTCGTTGAGCGGTGTCCCTCGCTCTATTACTATCAGCGCACCACACTTAGCCCTTGCCATATTGATGCAAGCCATGACTATCGGCATTATCGCCTCACGGTCAGTTGTTACCTTCTCCTCTTTTTTTATAAAGAGCCTTATGAAGGAGTGCATCTTTCTCTGTTCGCCTACGCTATACAAGAACTTTCGTATCTCTTCCTGAAAGAGCACTATTATAGCGAGTGCGCCTACACTTACAAACTTGTCGAAGATTGCTCCTGTGAGCCTCATCTCAAACACTTGCGACACAAGCAACCATACTATGATAAACGAAAGAATACCTATGAACACGTTAAGTGTTCTCGATTCTCTCATGAATCGATAAGTATAGTAGAGCAATATTGCGACAAACAATATATCTACTGCGTCCTTTATGCCGAAAGAGATAAACAAGTAGTAGTTATTTTACTTTATGTTTGAGATTATATTAGTGCTTCCTCCGCACCGTTTTCCTAAGGTTTTACATTCTCTCCTCTGTATGCCTGAAACACCTTTACCGTATCTACAGCCTGCTTTACATCGTGCACTCGGAGTATATCTGCCCCGTTCTGCAATGCAAGCATATCTACAAGCATGGTGCCATACATAGCACTGTCATCCTGCGCTGTACCGCCTAACAGCTGCCAAATCATGCGTTTGCGACTCATTCCTGCCAACAATGGAAGTTCAGGGAATGCATCTTTTATCTCTTTCTGGCGTCGCAGCACCTCGTAGTTTCCTTTTATCACGTCTTTGCCGAAACCATATCCAGGATCGAGTATTACTTTTTCCACACCGAGACTCGCCAACTGCGCCACCTCCTTACGGAAATTCTCTATCATCTTCTCTACGCTGTCCTGTACCGACATTAATATATAAGGTACGCGCAAGCGTTTCATCTCCTTGAATATCTCTGGTATTCCGTCTGCCCCTTTGGTGTCGTCAAGTGGTGTATCCACTACTCCTGTAATGCCGCCTTCAGATACATCGTTGATGATGTCGGCACCATACACCTCCACAGCCATTCTCGCTACTTCAGGACGGTACGTATCTACGCTCACCACAGCATTAGGATACACATCTCTTACTATGCGCAAAGCCCTGCTCATACGCCTTTTCTCTTCTTTCTCCGTCACAACCTCAGCACCAGGTCGGGTACTGAACGCACCTATATCAATGATAGAGCCGCCCTCGCTTAATATCTGTTCAGCTCTGGCGGAAATCTCTGCTTCGGTCTGCTTGCGGCTTCCTGCGAAGAAAGAATCGGGGGTACAGTTCAGCACACCCATCACAAGCGGCGTACCGTCATAACATTTTCCCTTATTAGTAAAAACGGATTGTATTATGTCGTGATTTGTCATAGTAACATGATATGTTCTATTTCCCTGTTTGATGCTACAAAAGTAGCAATAATTTTGCAGTCTCGCAAACTTTTTACCTAATTTTAATTGGCAACAGTACGCATTTGTCAAAAAAAATCATTATTTTTGCATCGTAAAGTGATTTCAAAATTAAAACACATTTATAATGAAGACTTTTTTCAATGCTAAAGACCTTGGCAACATCACAGAAGCCCTTGCCGAGGCACAGTTGGTGAAGCAAGACCGCTTCGCTTTTCAGCATCTCGGCAAGAACAAGACTCTGCTGATGGTGTTCTTCAATAACTCTCTGCGCACTCGTCTATCTACTCAGAAGGCTGCCATGAACCTTGGCATGAATGTTATCGTGCTCGATGTTAACGCTGGAGCATGGAAGTTGGAGACGGAGCGTGGCGTCATCATGGACGGCGACAAGTCGGAGCACCTCCTTGAGGCTATCCCTGTAATGGGCAGTTTCTGCGACCTTATCGGCATTCGTTCCTTCGCTGGACTTACTGACCGCGACTATGACTACGCTGAGACCATCGTCAACCAGTTTGTTAAGTACAGCGGTCGTCCTGTCTTCGCTATGGAGACGGCTACCGTTCACCCTCTGCAGGCGTTCGCAGACCTTATCACCATCGAGGAGCATAAGACTAAGGAACGCGTTAAGGCTGTCCTCTCTTGGGCACCACATTGCCGTGCTCTGCCTCAGGCGGTGCCTAACTCGTTTGCTGAATGGATGCTCGCCGCTCCTGATGTTGACCTTGTTATCACTCACCCTGAGGGCTACGAGTTGGATCCTAAGTTCACTGCTGGCGCAACTATTGAGTATGATCAGAAGAAGGCTTTTGAGGGTGCTGACTTTATCTACGCCAAGAACTGGTCTTGCCCTGGTGTTGCTAACGCTGCAGACTATGGCAAGATTCTGACCGACTATAAGGAGATGGCTCACTGGACTGTTGATGCTGAGCACATGTCATGGACCGACAACGGCAAGTTTATGCACTGTCTGCCTGTACGTCGTGGTCTCATCGTTACCGACGATGTTATCGAGAGCCAGAACTCTCTCGTCATTCCAGAGGCTGCCAACCGTGAGATTAGTGCGGAGGTGGTTATCAAGCGTATGCTCGAAGCACTGTAAGAAGACGGATAGTAAAACAGAAAAATATAGAGAAGCCAAGCCCTTGTGCTTCGCACTGAGTTTATAACGTTAATCACCATTAATCTAACATTAATCTATCATTAATATCTTATTGTCTTATCAGTTCGATAACGACATCTCGTTAGAGATTGATTTATGATAGATTAATGTTAGATTAATGGTGATTAATGTTTAAACAAAAAAAAAGGTAAATTTCGGAAACACCGCAATTTGCCTCTTTTCGCAACGCTATAACGCCCCTTTCGCAATGTAATAACGCCCAAATCGGGGCATAATAAGAACGTTATCGCAACACAAAAAGGACGCTATCGTCACCGTAAAGCCTAATTACCTAAACATCAACGTGTTGCAATACCCTTAATATTTCAAGTCTCAAATGGCAAATTTGGGAAATTGGCATTTTTTTAACTCTTATAAATTCACCTAAAAAGAAACGCCTAAACAACATCAATATGAAGAATCTTTTTATCGCAGCACTGCTTGGCTGTAGCGCATTGACGGCTACCGCCCAAGACTATAAGGTGCCTGTTACAGGCGCACATGAAGTCATGCAGACTGGCAAGTATGCTCCTACATGGCAGTCTCTGGAACAACACAAGACGCCTGAGTGGTTCCGCAACGCCAAGTTTGGCATCTGGGCGCACTGGGGCCCGCAGTGTGTGGAAGGCTCTGGCGACTGGATGGCGCGTGGAATGTATCAAGAAGGCTCATGGCAATATAAGTTCCACCGTGAGCATTACGGCCACCCCTCTGAGGTGGGCTTTAAGGATATTCTGCCGCTTTTTAAGGCAGAGAAATGGGACCCTGATAAGTTGGTGGAGAAATATAAGCGTGTCGGTGCGCAATACTTCTTCGTTCTCGGCAATCACCACGACAACTTCGACCTCTGGAACTCTAAATATCAGCCTTGGAACTCTATGAACATGGGTCCTAAGAAGGACATTCTCGATGGCTGGGCTAAGGCTGCCAAGAAGCACGGACTGCCGCTTGGCATCAGTTTCCACGCTGACCACGCATGGACTTGGTATGAACCTGCAACACGTTATGACCTGCATGGCGACAAGGCTGGCGTGTACTACGACGGCAGACTGACCAAGGCCGATGGCAAAGGCAAATGGTGGGAGGGCTACGACCCACAGGATTTGTACGCACAAAACCACCCCTTGAGTGAGAAGAGTTGGTGGGATGGCTCTATACACAGTCAGTGGGGCTGGGAGAACGGGGCGTCGCAACCGTCGGAAAAGTTTGTAGATAACTTCTACGACCGCACTCTCGACGCCATAAACCGTTACAACCCTGACCTTATCTATTTCGATGTTACCGTATTGCCGTTCTACCCTATCAGCGACTGCGGACTGAAGATTGCGTCGCACTTCTACAACAAGAACCCACGGGCGGTGATGTTTGGAAAGATTCTCAACGACGAGCAACGCAAGGCTCTGACATGGGACGTGGAGCGAGGTGCACCTAACGAGATGGTGGACGAGCCATGGCAGACCTGCAACTGCATCGGTGGTTGGCACTATAACACCTCTATCTACGAACGAAACCAATATAAGAGTGCCGCAAGCGTAGTGAGGCAGTTGGTGGACATCGTGAGTAAGAACGGTAATCTCTTGCTGAGCGTGCCGCTAAGGGCTGACGGTACTTACGACGAGAAGGAGGAAGCGGTGCTCAACGGCATTGAGGCGTGGATGAATGTTAATAAGGAGAGCATCTTCAACACTCGTCCATGGAAGATTTTTGGCGAGGGACCTGTGGCTGAAACGAAGATTGCACTGAACGCACAGGGCTTCAATGACGGTATGTACGCAAAGCTGGACTATCGCGACATACGCTTTAACCAGACGGAGAAGTATCTCTATGCCACTCCTCTCAGTTGGCCCAAAGACGGCAAGATTATTATAAAATCTCTTGCCAAGGGTAATCCTTACATGAAGAAGGCTATCGGTTCTGTTACTCTTCTTGGCTACGGTAAGGTGAAGGCGCAGCAGACCGCCAACGGACTTGAGGTAACATTGCCTAAGCCTACAAACGAGATTGCTCCGGTGCTGAAGATAAGGAAATGAAGAATGTCATTAATGAAGAATGAAGAATACGAGTTACTTTGCATTGCTTGCATTACTAATTAAGAATAGCAAGTTACTTTGGTTTGCATTACTAATTAAGAATACAAGTTACTTTGAATTGCTTGCATTACACAACACAAAGAATGGTAACTTGTATTCTTCATTCTTCATTCCTCATTCTTCATTTAAAACATTCTTCATTTGAAATTTTGAACCTTATTTAGAGCCATTGCATCCAATTCTCGGGAGTAACAATGGCTTGTTCTTTTACGTCATAAGTATTCATGAATGGCGAAGGTATCTTCGTGTTAGTTCTTTTCGGATTCCATTTCATCTCGAAGACCGAGAAACTGCCGTCGCTTTCCTCAATGTAGTCGATTTCCTGTTGCTGGTTGGTGCGCCAGAAATAGCTGTTCACGTATCTTCCTGCATATTGGTTGGCCTTGATTCGCTCGCTGATAAAGAAATTCTCCCAGAGGGCACCTACATCTTGTCGTAAAGCCAATGGGGCGAAGTTCTGCAAGATGGCATTTCTGATACCATTGTCATAGAAATAGAATTTCTTTGCTTTCTTCAACTCCGTGCGCAGATTGCGGCTGAAGCCATTCAGTTTGAAGATGATGTAGCACTTTTCCAGTAAGTCAATATACTTTTCTACGGTCTTGTTATCGGTACCAATCGTTTGCGCCAACTCGTTGTAAGATACCTCGCTGGTTACTTGTAGCGCAAGGGCGGTAAGTAGCTTGCTTAGCAAGGCTGGTTTCCTGATACTTTCAAGAGACAGTAAGTCCTTGTATAGGTAACTGTTTGAAAGATTGTTCAATAATTCCTTGGCATCATCCGTATGATTGATAATATCGGGATATGAACCATAGATAAGACGATTCTCTAAGGTTTGCTTTACAGTGAGCAATCCTTGGGCTTGGAACAACTCGCCTGTAGAAAACGGGAACAGATGGTACTCGAATTTCCGTCCCGTCAAAGGCTCGTTCAATTTGTCTTGCAGTTCAAAAGACGAAGAGCCAGTTACCAAGAGTTGTACATCCGGAAAGTTGTCTGTGATGCGTTTCATAATCATTCCGATGTTCTCCACCCTTTGGGCCTCGTCTATCATCACGATTTTATTGTTGCCGATGAGGAGTTTAAGCTCTTGGGTGTTCATTTGAGTCAGCATTTCTTTTACCTCAGGCTCGTCACAGTTGAGGCTCAATGTCGGCTCGTCGTGCTTTTCGAGAATCATCTTGAAGAGCGTGCTCTTGCCTACTTGTCTGGCTCCGACAACGATGATAGCCTTTCCGCTAAACATTCGAGCCTCTATGGTATCTTGTAACAATCGTTTTATCATGTGCTAATGTCTTTGAATGAAACTTTCTGCAAAGATACCAAAAATATCTCTAATCCCAAAAACAATACTGATTTTTGGGATTATAATCCTAAAAATAATACTAATTTTGGGGATTAGGCAGATGAGTGATATTGTTTTATTTGTATTTTCTTCTATCCTTATGCCCCATGGAAGAGGTATTCTTCTTGTATCTTCTCTGCCAACAGGGTGAAGAACTTGTTGACCAACTCAAGTCCATGCTCTGTGGCAAACTCGATGAGATCGGAAGAGGCGAGAAAGTTCTCCTTGTCGTTCGGATCGTAGTCACGGAATCAGCTCTGACATGGGACGTGGAGCGAGGTGCACCTAACGAGATGGTGGACGAGCCTTGGCAGACATATAACTGCATCGGCGGCTGGCACTATAATATCTCTATATACGAGCGAAACCAATATAAGAGTGCCGCAAGCGTAGTGAGGCAGTTGGTAAACATCGTTCGTAAGAACGGTAATCTCCTACTGAGCGTGCCGCTAAGGAATGAAGAATGAAGAATACAAGTTACCATTCTTTGTGTTATGTAATGCAAGCAATTCAAAGTAACTTGTATTCTTAATTAGTAATGCAAGCAATTCAAAGTAACTCGTATTCTTCATTCTTCATTCTACATTCTTCATTTAACTCATTCTTCATTTAACTCATTCTCCATTTAACTTCCTCCACTCCTTCGGACTGCACTTATATTCGCTCTTAAAGGCACGTGAGAAGTACAGTGGATCGTTGAAGCCCACTGCCATTGCTATCTCTGATATGGTCTTTGAGGTAGTACTTATAAGGTAAGCGGCACGATGAACACGCTTTTTGTTTATGTATTCCTTTGGCGAACAGCCCGTAGCTTGCTTCATCTTGCGGAAGAAGGCGGTGCGCCCCATGCCCATCTGTGCTGCGAAAGCATCTACGTTAAAGTCTGAGTCGGACATCTTCTCTTCTACTATCTGCTTTACCTTCTCTGCGAAAGCCTTGTCGTTGGCGTCTTGTTCCTCTGCACTCTTGCGCTGTATGTCCGTCGATAGCAGGTCGGCACGCTCCTTTAGTTTGTTTATTCGTTCACGAAAACGAATGGCTTTGTTGCGGTTATAGTAATATGTCGTCACGGCAGCGAGCACCAACAGCAGCAGAATGGCTATTGCCCACGGCGACTTCCACCAGTTTCTTACTATATAGATAATGTTTTTCTTAGCTGAATATCCATTTACCGCCACGTCGGTAGCACTTATATCCGTGGTTTTCTCACCTTTATTATAAACGGAGGGCGTTATCATCAGTATGCCGTTGGCACTGCCTAACGCCACAGTTCCGTCTGCAAGAAGCACGCCACTATTCTCGTTGAACACGTTATTGAGCATATTCTTTGAGAAGAAATAGTTAGTTATCTTCTTCGTAGCAGGATTAAAGCGGGAGACGCCTAACTCTGTTGACACCCAGATGAAGCCCTGACGGTCCTCCACGAAGCACTGCACCATGTCGTTGACAAGGCTGTCTGCCTTCGTGAAGTGGGTTATCTTGCCCTTCTCACTCATTGCAAAGCCGCTGCCTAACTCCGACATATACACCCTGTTTTTGCTGTCTATAAACAATGTGCGCACCTCATCATGCAGCAACTGACCTCCTTTTACGCTTAGATGCTTTATCTCTGGTGCGGAAACAGATTGTCCTTGCTGACGGTTTATAATGAAAACGCCATCGCTTGTCGCCACCCACAGATGGCGATTATGGTCCATCGCCAGTTTACGGACATGCTTACTACCCGTTGTTAGCGTAAGCAACGTTGCCAGAACCCGATGCTTTTGCGTATTATACGCCACGAGTCCACCACCGAAAGTGGCTATCCACAGACAGGTGTCTGATTCCTCTAATAGCGAATAGATGTCGTGGTGCGGCAGTCCCTCTACGTGTTTGTCGCCACGGTAAAGTCCACTTCCCTTAGTGCCACGCCATGTTACACCGTGCTTATCCACCAACATACAGTAGGTATTATTCGCATAATGCACCAAAATCTGTTCCTGTTGCAGCAGAGAGTCATATCTCCACAGGTCGCCATGCCTGTTAGCCACAGCAACATCTCGCCCACTCAGCGTTGTCAGCATCCTTATGTTCTCGCCCTCGTTGCGGTATTCCGCCCCCTCGTTATGTGTTACCGAGAGTTTAGAAACGCCAAGATTGTCTGTCCCTATCCATATTATTCCGTCAGCATCTATATATATGCACTTCAGGTTATTTGTGGGAAGTGGACAGTTCTTCGACGCTGTAGTGAAGTGCTCGGTGCTGCCGTCCTTGTTTGTTATGTACAGTCCGTCTTCTTTTGTCACGCGCCACACGGCACCATGGCTATCTGTTGCCTGTGCGTTATTTGGCTTTGGTATAACCGGCGGCACCACCCCACTCCGCTTATAGTCCACCAATCGCGAATCTTTCATACTAAAACAGTCTGTGCCCGACGCTGTTCCTATCCATACGTAGCCCCTTTTATCCTCAAGAGTAACAAGTGTTCGCAGGTCGCTCAAGCCCACAACGCCCTTGTCATGCGTAGGATACAGATTCATGAACTTGCCTTCTTGGTACACACTGACACCGTTGGAGGTGGAGAACCACATTCTGCCTCTACTGTCGCGCATAATGTAACGCACGGTATTGTTGGCAAGTCCATCGGCTGTTGTCAACTGTTCTATGAAGAACTCGGTACTCGCACTGATGGAAACTCCATTTAACGACAGTATAAAAAGCACCATCATGCACGCTAATCGTGGCGTATCGAGTATATATTGTAGTATCTTTTTTGTCATTATCACGCTTTGGTCTTAGTGTTACAAAGTTATATATTTATGGTGATATTGACAATAAAAAACGGCATTTTATATGTAGAAATGTACAAAAACGTATAAAAATCCATATTATTCGTACCCTTCTATCTAATAACTTACACGGAAAGTGACTAAATTTGCACCGTAATTCTAACTGAAAAAACTATGCTTAAAAAATTTATTCCTATCGCACTATTGCTTGCTATGACAGCAACGGCACAAGCACAACGTAAGGTTCAGCCTCTCGGAAGGGGCGTTGTGGCTGTGAACAATGGCAGCAACGTTACGCTGACATGGCGCAAACTGGCACAAGAACCTGAGAACTGCAAGTATAATATCTATGTATCTAACGCAGAAAATGGTTCATATACCTTACTCAATAGTACGCCTTTATCAAAGACTAACTATGCTACCACGCTGTCAAAGGTGCCATACAACAGTTATATTGCCGTGACTATGCTCGACGGCGACAAGGAGAGCGCAAAGAGCAAGCCATTTCTTTTCAAGAACAACGGACTGAGAAACATCTTCATGGAGATAAAGTTCGACAAGTCACCACTGGCTAAGGAGAACTACACCACCAAGTTTGTGTGGCCCTGTGACCTCAATGGCGATGGCGAATACGATTATGTCGTTGACCGATGTCCTACTGATGGCTCCCGAAACTACTTTCTTGAGGGCTACCTTGCCGACGGAACCTTCCTCTGGAACGTGGACCTTGGCGTGAATGAAAAACCTTGTGACGGACAGAATGATAACCTTTGCGCATACGATATTGACTGCGACGGCAAAGGAGAGGTGATTGTTCAGACCTCTGACGGCACTCGCTTCTGGGATAAAGAGAACGGCACATGGGGCAAATACCTGTTTGGCAAGGAGACTGGTGACTCTGATGGCGATGGCATCATTGACTATGACACACAGGAAACGAAGAATCCTCCACGCTACATGACGGTCATTGACGGAATGACGGGAGCGGAAAAGGCGACTGCGGAGTTTGCCTACGATGTGGCTTACAACCGCGATAACAAGGCGTCCCTTATGGGAGACGAATACAATAAGCACGAGGGACACACCGGAATATTCTATCATGACGGTGTGCATCCTGCCATTGTGGGCGAGTGGCACACACGTTCTAAGCAGGGAGAACATTACTATCGCAACGTGGCTTTTGCCTATCAAGGTGGCGAATGGAAACTGTTGTTCAGCGAGAAGACTGGCGGTGCGGTGTTCCACCAGATAAGAATTGCCGACGTTGACGGCGATGGCTGCGACGAAATGCTGTCTGGCGCTTACGCTATGGACCAGGATGGATCGACTCTTTACGACTCTGGCATCTCGCATGGCGACCGTCATCGCATCAGCGACATCGACCCTGAGCGTCCTGGACTGGAGTGTTTCGCCATCCAACAGTATGCTCCTGACATGCTCGGACAGATACTTTATGACGCTGCTACCGGCGAACCTATCAAGAAATGGTACCTCAATGCCGTGGGCGACGTGGGCAGAGGAGAGTGTATGGACATTGACCCTGACCACTTAGGATGGGAAATGTGGTCCACAATGGACGGCGTTTACGACGCTAAAGGCAATAGGATTAACGGACTGACGAATACTTATCCTACCGAGGGAATATGGTGGGACGGACAGTTGGACCGTGAGATTGTGCAGACATCTGACTCGCATTACAACTTCTACATACAGGATTACAAGAACGGAAGACTCGTAGAACCGGCAAAAGCATCGGGCTATCAGTTGAAGACCAGTTACGGAAAGCGTGCCAAGTTCTGGGGAGACATCATCGGAGACTGGCGTGAGGAACTCGTGGTCATTAGGGAAGTGAACGGTGTTTGCCAAGGTATTGTGGGCTTATCTACCGACTATACCACCAACATCGACAACATATACTGTCTGCAACAGGACCCACACTACCGCGGAGACTGCACTACGCGTGGCTATTATCAGAGTCCTAACCCTGGTTTCTACCTCGGTTATGATATGCCTCGACCACAGTTGCCACCGGTAATGCAGGCTGATGACGAGAGCGATGTGTTCGGAATAGCCGACGGTAACACCACCGTAACACCGCGAAACGGTATGAAGAACATCTACATGATGCCTGTTAAGAAACAGACCTTGACGCTCAACGGACTGAATGGCGACGCTACATTGTGGAAATCGCAACAGGGTACGCTTGTCCTTACAGGCAAAAACGAATCTACTGGTAACACCATCATATCTGAAGGCACGCTTGATTTGCAAGGAGACATCACCGGAACGGTGGACCTTCGTGCCCGTGGTACACTCGCAGGCAGTGGATCTGTCGGCGCAATAACGCTTGAAGGCGCACTGAACTACGAGGGATGCCGCATCATACCGAGCAAGGCTATTACTATAAACAGTGCTCTTGCGTTGAACAAGAAGACGCATATAGAAATTAACACCGACAATAACGCCATAGTAAAGGTAAACGGAGACCTCACGGTTACTGCTCCAGTGGTGTTCACTATCAACGCTTCTGACATTCAGACGGGTGATTATAAACTCGTGGAATACAGCGGGAAGTTCTCTGGAGACATCGCCAACTTCAGTGTAAGGGGACTTACTGGTATTCCTTGCAACATAATAAATAAGGATAATGCCATATCCCTGTCGGTGTCAGACCAGCGTGAAGCCTCCGACAACGTTGTCTGGACGGGTACCAATAGTGGCGTGTGGGACTACAAAACGGATAACTTCTCACTCGACGGAACGCCTACTTCGTTCGCTGAAGGCGATGGTATCGTGTTCAATGATGACGCTAAGGTGAACACCATCACCACCAACGAACTGATGCCTGCAGCCTCTGTTACGTTTGAAAACAATAAGAACACCATCATCATCACGGGCAATGGTGGCATCTCGGGCAATGCTAACGTGACGGTAAACGGCACTGGTCGTGTATCGCTTAACGCCCCAAAGAGCGACTATACGGGCAAGACCATTATCAACTCTGGTACTGTTGTGGTCAAAGAACTGGCTGATGCAGGCACCGCCTCGTCAATAGGTGCAGCGACAGCAGCGGCAAGTAACTTCCAGATTGGTAAGGCTACGCTACTCGTTAACAATACCAACACAGCAACAAACCGCGGCATTACCTTGACTGATACTGCCACTGTGCAGATTAATTCGGGCACTACTTCCCTGAAAGGACAAATCATTGGCAAGGGAATACTGCGCAAAACGGGCAACGGACAACTGAATATTACATACGCTGGAAGCAATACATGGCGCAGTACAATACTCAGTAGCGGTACGCTCGCTATGGGTGCATACAACACTACGTTTGGTTCTGCCTTCTCTACGATTCACGTTAAGGGCAACTCTACTATCACTCTGTTCGATACCAAGAGTTCGAGCAACGCGCCAACGTTTAAGAATACCGTTGACATTGACGAGGGAAAGACGCTCACCTTCAATGCTGGCAGCCGCTGTCAGATACAAGGCGCACTCACAGGCAAGGGTACTTACAAGGTGAACTTCCCTTACGTGAGGGGTGATGTAAGCACAGACATGAGCAAGTTTGAGGGCGTTTACGAGGTAACCTCATCCAACTGCCGCTTCATTAACGGCATGGACCTATCTAAAGCAACTCTTAAACTGGACGATGGAGCATACGCTGCGGGCTTCAAGGCAGGCAATAGTGCAGAGCAATATTATTCTCACAAGATAGGAACGCTTACTGGTACGGGTACACTCGGCACGGGTACGTGGCAGATTGCGAAACTGTTGGTGAACTTTAAGACTACTTCTACTACGGCAACGTGTGACGCTGTGAGCATTAACGGCAATGCTGTTCTGAACAATCTCGTTATTGATATGCACAAAACTTCAGGATTTTATATGCCTGACAACGCTGAGTTCGTAGTCATTAAGGGCAGTGGTACACGCACAGTCAAAGGCAACGTGACCGTGATGCCTGCCGAACCAAAGGCTGGTTACGAGTGGGACACATCACGACTGGAGAGTGATGGCATCATTACTATTAAGCCATCGGCTACAGGTATCAATGGTGTCAACACTGAAACGAATGCGGGCGCTGCCGTGTATGACCTGCAAGGCCGTAAGATTAACAAAGCATCTAATGGCGTTTTCATTGTTAACAAGAAGAAAATTATTATTAATAAATGAAGAAAATACTAACTACCGTTCTGTCTCTCTGTGCCATCTCTGCCATGGCACAAAGAGATATCAACTTCAATGGCGACTGGAACCTGCACTATCCTAAGTCGTCTCGGCTACATTCTGGTGAGGTTAAGAGTGTCACACTGCCCCGTGCGTGGAACGAAGACGAGGCTTTCCGTGTGGAAATAGCGAGTCTTCCTGACGACACCTGCCGATATACGAAACGCTTTAACGCTCCTCTCGCATGGCAAGGCAAGCGCATATTCATCGAGTTTGAGGGGGCGCGACAGGCTGCCCAGGTATGGCTTAACGGACAATATGTGGGTATTCACCAAAACGGCGTGATGGCTTTCGGCTTCGACCTCACCCCATTCGTGCGCCTCGGACAAGAGAATTTCCTTGAGGTTCTTACCGACAACGACTGGAACTATAAGGAGAAGGGTGCGCCAACAAGCCCAAACGCCACCACGACTAAGGACGGAAACAACCTGCCTAACAACTCTCTTGCGCCCAATTCATACCAATGGAACAACAAGAACTTTAACATGAATATGGGCGGTCTGGTAAAGAACGTGAAACTACACGTGGTTGACGGCATATACCAAACGCTGCCTTTGTACAGCAATCTCGGCACAACGGGAACGTATGTCTATGGTTCTGACTACGACATTAAGGGCAAGAAGGTGACGGTCAACATCGAATCACAGGTCATTAATAGCACGAACGCCACCAAACAGGTTGCTCTCAACGTGGAATTGCTCGACGCTGACGGCAAGAGAGTGGCTACATTCAAGGGCAAACAGCAGACCGTCAACGCTGGCGACACCATTACGCTGACGGCATCACACCGCATAGCCAACGCCCACTTTTGGTCTTGGGGCTACGGTTACCTATATACCGTGAAGACATCGCTAAGCGGTAACGGTGTGAAAGACTCCTCGCCTGTCGCCATCCGCACTGGTTTCAGGAAGACAGCCTTTAAGGATGGTAAGGTGTTCCTTAACGACCGCTGCATCATGATGCACGGTTACGCACAACGGACAAGTAACGAATGGCCTGCTGTTGGCATCGATGTGCCCGCTTGGTTGTCGGACTACAGCAACGACTTGATGGTTAAGTCGGGCGGAAACCTCGTGCGCTGGATGCACGTTACGCCATCAAAGCAGGACGTTGAGTCGTGTGACCGCGTGGGACTGATACAGGCTATGCCGGCAGGCGACGCTGAAAAGGACGTGACGGGACGCCACTGGGAGCAGCGCAAGGAACTGATGCGCGACGCAATAATATACAATCGTAATAACCCCTCTATCCTTTTCTACGAGAGTGGCAACCGTGCCGTGTCGCAAGAGCACATGAAGGAGATGCGAGCCATACGTGATAAGTACGACCCTAAGGGCGGACGCGCTGCTGGTTCACGTGAGATGCTGAACGTGGACGAGGCGGAATACGGTGGTGAAATGCTCTACATCAACAAGTCGGCTGCCAAACCCATGTGGTCAATGGAATACTGTCGCGACGAGGGTTACCGTATGTACTGGGACGATTACTCTTATCCGTTCCACCAACACGGTGCTGGTCCGCTCTACCGTAAGGCTGACGCCAGCGTATATAACCGCAACCAGGACGACCTTGCCATAGAACAAATACAGCGTTGGCACGACTATTACGTTGTTAGACCAGGCATGGGGCGCCGCGTTAGTTCGGGTGGCACGAAGATAATATTCTCTGATACCAACACGCATGGACGCTCCGAGATGAACTATCGCACCAGTGGCGTGGTGGACGCGATGCGCATTGAGAAGGACGCCTTCTTCGCTCACCAGGTTATGTGGGGCTCTTGGGTGGACCTACAACATAAGGCAAGCCACATAATAGGGCACTGGAACTACGACGATGGCACGGTGAAAGATGTTCATGTTGTTAGTACCTCGCCCATCGTGGAGTTGTTTGTCAATGGCAAGAGCGTTGGCAAGAGCGACAGTGCGAGGTATTCTTTCCTCCACACTTTCCCTAAAGTGAAGTGGGAAAAGGGCGAGGTTAAGGCGGTAAGTTATGCTGCCGACGGTGTAACTGTTGAATCTACCGCCACTCATACCACCGCTGGCGTACCCGACCATCTGCGTCTTACGCTCATGCAGAACCCAGAGGGAGGCATGAAGGCAGACGGTGCCGACCTCGCATTGGTACAGGTTGAGGTTGTGGATAAGGCTGGACAACGTTGTCCTCTCGACAATCGCTTCATTCATTGGAGCCTCAACGGTGAGGGTGAATGGCGCGGAGGCATAGGCAAGAGCCCTGATGGCGACAACTATATTCTTTCTACTCTGCTGCCTGTAGAGGCGGGCGTGAGCCGCGTTCTGGTTCGTTCTACTACGAAGCCGGGCAACATCTCGCTCATCGCAAAGGCTAACGGACTGCCCGATGCAGTGCTGACGTGGCAGTCAACGGAGGGCAATCAGCCTGAGCCTAAGTGCGTATTGACACGCGGTGAGACGCCTTCTACACCGTCATATACTGACAAGAAGGTTACTGCCACAATCATTTCTGCCACCGCTGGTGCCAATACTGCTGACATGAAAGCATCATATGACGATAACGAACTGAGCGAATGGCGCAACGATGGCAAACTATCTACGGCATGGATAACCTACGAACTGGCGGAACCTACTGCCATCGATGAGATTAGCGTTAAGTTAGCGGGCTGGCGTCAGCGCTCTTACCCTATCGAGGTGCTTGCCGATGACAAGGTGGTATGGAAGGGGAACACGGATAAATCGCTTGGTTACGTATCGCTATTCATTACGAATCCCGTTAAGGCTAAGCGTTACACCATTCGCCAGATAGGTTCTTCCAGCGACAAGGAAGCCTTCGGGCAGGTGGTAGAACTGGCTGCTGGCAATGCCAACGAGCAGTATAAACTCGGCAAAGACAACAAAGCAAAAGTTGAACTGAGAATTGTTGAGATAGACTTTCTTTCTAAAAAGGTGGACAAGAAATAAGAATTTTCATAAATAGAATATAGAAAAAGGACTTAGGATTTACGAGAATCCTAAGTCCTTCTTTGTTATATTTATGTGTAAAGGGTGGTTCTATAAATTACCACCCTATTAGTTATTTATGGTTTAGTCACCTTGTTAGGCATTATACCTCTATAATAAATATAGTAAACACTTATATTTGTTTTCGAAATTCTAAAATCCGCAGTCTTCGAGGGTAAGGAAATTTTGGCGGCAAGAGAAGGACCAATTCCTCCTTATCGGCACATAGGGAAAATGGTAAATTTGGGAAATGCCGTAAAAGCGGCTTAATTGCACTGTAATCACTATGCTTTTACAATGTAATTAGGTAGTGATTACGGTGTAAAAGCATAGTGATTACAACGTAATTTGGTAGGTATGGGAGATTGCATTCTTATGTGTCTGATTATGAATAGAATACAAAAAGAGAGGCGTGGAGAGGTGAAAATGGTAAATTTGGGAAATGTTAAAAAATAAGCCCAATCGAAACATTTTGCTATTATAACATTTTCCTGCCTTCGGTATTCCCTAAAGACCACGTATCTTAAATGTATTTTTTTTTAAAATAGACCACTTACTTAAAAGCAAAAGCATTCATTCCACCAAGAAAGGACGTCCCTTTACTGTGTGGAATGAATGCTTTTTATGCTATTCCCATTTCTTTCGCTCTCTGCATAAGTAACTCCATCAGAGGCCCACGCTCGTTCTTTACCCTATCATCAAGTACGGCATCCTTTAGATATTGCTTCAGTTCGCCCACTTCGCGTGATGGTTTGAGGTTGAAAATCTGCATTATCTCGTTACCGTCTATAACGGGTTGCAAGAGTCGTTTGAAGTCACGAACCTTCAGGTCGGCAATCTTCTCACGTACCAGTTGGTAGTTGTCAAGGAAACGCTGTTTGCGGTTCTCGTTCTTGCTTGTTATGTCAGCCTCACAAAGCGTCATGAGATCGTCAAGATCATCGCCAGCATCGTTGACCATTCTACGCACGGCACTGTCTGTAACCTCATCGTCTGCTATTGCTATTGGGCGCATGTGCATTTCAACGAGTTTCTGAACGTACTTCATCTTCATGTCCAATGGCAATTTCAGTCGTCGGAAAATGCCCGGCACCATTTTTGCGCCTATAGTGTTGTGAGCATGGAATGTCCATCCCTGTAATGGGTCCCAGCGTTTGCTCTTGGGCTTACCGATGTCGTGTAGTAGTGCCGCCCAGCGCAACCACAGATTGTCGCTGTGGCGTGCTACGTTGTCGAGCACCTCGAGAGTGTGGTAGAAGTTATTCTTGTGTGCCCTGCCATTACGCGTCTCCACCATGTCCATTACGGATAGTTCGGGGAGGAATATTTCGAGAAGTCCCGCCTCTTGCAGGTCAACAAAGCCGCGTGACGGGGTCTTTGTCATAAGGATTTTGTTCAGTTCCTCGCTGATTCTTTCTGCGCTAATGATGTGCAGACGCTGTGCATTGCGTTTCAGCGCCTGGAAAGTCTCGTCTTCTATGAGGAAATTGAGGCGTGTAGCGAAGCGAATACAGCGCAACATGCGCAGGGGGTCATCGCTGAACGTGATGTCTGGGTCGAGCGGAGTGCGTATGATACCGTCCCACAAGTCGTCAAGACCATAGAAGGGATCTACTAATTCGCCAAACCTCTCTTTGTTAAGGCATATCACCATGGCATTGATGGTAAAGTCACGACGGTTCTGGTCGTCCTCTAAAGTACCGTCTTCCACGATAGGCTTGCGTGAGTCGTGGCTGTAACTCTCCTTTCTTGCCCCTACGAACTCTACCTCTATCGCCCCTTTGTCAGGGTTCTCAGGGTCACGTTCTACACCAGGAGGGTAGAACTTAACCTGTGCTGTGCCGAAGTTTTTGAATACAGAGAGGTGTGCTCGCCTGCCAAGTATTTTGGCAAAGCGTTTTGCTACAGCGATGCCCGAGCCAACAACCACGCAGTCTATGTCATCAGATGGTCGTTCAAGGAATATGTCACGGACATAACCGCCCACGACATAACACTCTAACTGCAACTCATCAGCAGCGGCAGAGATTTTATGGAAGATGTCTTTGTCGAGTATTTGTGCCAGTTCGGCATCAGTATATTCTTTCATTATTGCTGTCTTCTTTCACTGTTTGCGGTTGGTTTAGCCCCCCGTTTGCTCTCGTGATGTACAGTGCTTGTGGTGCGCTTCTCAGTGTTTTGCGTTATATTGCTATGCTTTTGTTCCTTTAACTGGACGTTATGACTCTTTTGCTGTGGACTGTTGTCATTCGTTGACGACTTATTCTCCTTTTTGTTGGCTTTACCATTCTCGTGCGAAGTCGTTTTATGGTGCTCACGCTGCCATTCTATTCGTGAGTTTAACTCGTCGGCAGGAGAAGGCAAATCGATGTCAAGTTCGGGCATGCTACGCTCTTTTGGCTTGAACGGTATAGGCGTATCATTATAAACAGAAACCTCGACAAGGGCGATGCCAGCCGAGAGTATGCCAAGCCTTCGTGCAGCTTCGTATGACAAGTCGATAACCCTTCCGCGAGCGTGAGGTCCGCGGTCTATCACCTTTACTATCACTTCCTTACCATTCGAGGGGTTGCGTACGGTGAGGAGTGTACCGAAGGGGTGTGTACGATGGGCGCAGACAAGAGAGTCGTTGTTAAGCCGCACTCCGCTACTGGTGCGTGAACCGTTGGCACGCCGTGAATAATATGATGCTTTTCCTTTCTGTTGGCATAGTGACGGCAGCACTATTGCAAACAATAGCGCTGTACTGAGAGCCACTCGCCCGATAAGAGGTGGGAGTCTTAGCATAGGCTTATGGGGATGTTGTTAATTGTTGCAAAGTTAATATATTTCTTGATAACAAACAACAAATAGCCCTACTTTTGAGGAAATACAATTAATTAAGGTACAAAAATTTGGCTGATAGACGTTTTTTTGCTAACTTTGCAACAAAATACAACAAGTTATTGTCACAGCATAGGTGCGGTTGTTATCGTATTGCGTTGCTTAAGACAATACTAACGGAAACAAATTCGTAAATCAACTACAATGGCAGAAACAAAGAAAATCAAGACAGCGCTCGTCAGTGTGTTTCATAAGGATGGACTGGACGAACTGCTCAAGAAGTTGGATGCAGAGGGAGTGAAGTTCCTTTCTACTGGTGGTACACAGAAATTTATTGAGTCTCTCGGCCTGGAATGTGAGGCGGTGGAGAACGTTACAACATATCCTTCAATCTTAGGTGGTCGTGTTAAGACATTACACCCAAAAATCTTCGGTGGTATCTTGGGACGTCGCGAACTGCAGGGAGACCTTGACCAGATGGCGAAGTATGAGATTCCAGAGATAGACCTCGTAATAGTAGATCTCTATCCATTTGAGGATACCGTGGCAAGCGGTGCAAGCGAGGCTGATATTATCGAGAAGATTGACATAGGCGGAATATCACTCATACGTGCTGGAGCAAAGAACTTCAAGGATGTTGTTATCGTGCCTTCAAAGGCAGAATACGGCATGCTGCTTGATATTCTTAACAAAAAGGGAGCACAGACCGATATTGAGGAGCGCAGACAGTTCGCTACACGCGCTTTCGGAGTAAGTTCTCACTATGATACTGCCATTAACGCATGGTTTGAGAAAACCAATAAGTAATCACAATTAACGTCAGGATAGAGAAAACATGGGTTTCTTTTCTTTTGTACAGGAAATAGCAATAGACCTTGGAACGGCAAATACTATCATCATGTGTGATGATAAAATAGTAGTAGATGAGCCTTCTGTAGTTGCTATTGACCGTGATACCAACCAAATGATTGCCGTTGGCGACCGTGCGAAAAATATGTATGAGAAGACCAATGACCGCATTAAAACTGTGCGTCCATTGCGTGATGGCGTTATTGCCGACTTCTCTGCGTGCGAGATGATGATGCGTGGATTAATAAAGATGATTCCTAAGAGACGTCATCTCTTTACTCCTTCGCTCCGTATGGTTATCGGTGTTCCATCTGGCTCAACAGAAGTTGAGTTGCGCGCTGTGCGTGATTCTGCTGAGCATGCTAATGGACGTGATGTATATTTGATATTCGAGCCTATGGCAGCAGCCGTAGGTATCGGCATAGACGTAGAGGCTCCTGAGGGCAATATGATTGTTGACATCGGTGGAGGATCTACAGAAATCGCTGTAATTTCGCTTGGTGGTATTGTTAGCAACCAGTCACTGCGTGTGGCAGGCGACGAACTTACTGCTGACATTCAGGAGTATATGGCGCGTCAACACAATGTGAAGGTGTCTGAACGCATGGCTGAACGCATCAAGATTAACGTTGGCTCTGCTCTGACCGACCTGGGAGACCAGGCTCCAGAGGATTATATCGTGCGCGGTCCTAACCGTATCACTGCCTTACCAATGGAGGTTCCTGTATGTTATCAGGAGATAGCACACTGCATAGACAAGACTGTTGCAAAGGTAGAGAATGCTGTTCTTTCTGCACTCGAGCATACTCCGCCAGAGTTGTATGCTGACATCGTGAAGAACGGTATATACCTTAGTGGCGGTGGTGCATTGCTCCGCGGCCTTGACAGACGTCTGCAGGCTAAGATAGGAATACCATTCCACATTGCGGAAGATCCGCTACGCAGCGTTGCAAAGGGTGCGGGTGTGGCACTAAAGAATATCGGACGATTCTCGTTCCTTATGAGATAATAATAGGGATACGACGAAATAACAATAAAAAAGACGCACCATTGCAGTGCGTCTTTTTTGTAACCGTTCATGTGAAGAGAGTGAATGAGCGTGGCATCATAATGTAAAAGAACAATTATGCATAACCTTTTAGACTTCATAAAGTCACACTATCACTGGTTTGTCTTCCTCATTTTGGAGGTCATCAGCATGGTATTGCTCGTCAATTACAACAGTTATCAAGGCTCGGTGTGGGTTTCTACTGCCAACACTATGGCTGGAGTGGTGTATGATGGCGAAGCGAAAGTGCAGTCGTTTTTCTCGCTGACGAAGATAAACGACCAGTTGTCGCGTCGCAATCTGTACCTGGAACAGCAGGTAAAGAATCTGTCAGAGCAGTTAGAACATGGCGGTATGGATTCTGCCGCTTTGGCACCGCTGAAGAGTCCTGTACCATACAAACTGATAAGCGCAAAGGTTGTAAGCAACAGTGTTAGCAAAAAGGATAACCTTATTACAATAGATAAAGGCGAGGCTGACGGCGTTCATAAGGATATGGGCGTGGTGTCAGGTTGCGGAGTGGTAGGTATAGTTTATCTTGCTGGTGAGCATTACTCCGTGGTGATACCTGTTTTGTCAAGCCAGTCAAGCATAAGTTGTAAGATAGAGCGACGCGGTTACTTCGGCTATCTGCATTGGGAAGGAGGCAAAAGCAACATGGCGTACGTTGACGACATACCAAGGCACGCACACTTTAAACTCTATGAGCGAGTCGTTACATCTGGATACTCCTCCGTCTTCCCCGAAGGCGTAGCGGTAGGCAAGATTATCCACGTATTGAACTCATCCGACGGTGTCTCTTACCGCCTACAGGTACAGTTATATACCGATTTCGCCAAGTTGCGCGACGTTTACGTTGTAGATAATTCTATAATGCAGGAGCAACTCAACGTGCTGCGTGCTGCGCAAGATTCACTTACAAAATACAGGAAGTAACACAAGCACGAACAACCATACGACGATATGCAATACATCATACTCATAATAGTATTTGGACTGGCTCAGGCATTGTTTCTTGAACACATACACGTGCTTGGAGTGGCAACACCGTTGCTTTACGTATATCTCCCATTGCTAATGAAGCGCGGTTACCCACGTTGGGCGCAGTTGTTACTGTGCTTCGCCATGGGATTAGTGGCAGACATGTTCGCTAATACGCCGGGCTTAGCATGTGCTTCCCTTACACTCGTAGGTTTTCTACAGCCATATCTGCTTGAACTCTACCTTAAGAAAGAAGACGATCCAGAGTTTTCACCTTCTATAGCCAACATGGGGTTCGGCAAATTCCTGTCATATTCCTTCTTCTTAACGTTGATATACTGCGTTGTATTCTTTACGCTTGAAGTCTTTTCGTTTACTGATTGGCTCATGTGGTTGGGGAGTATAATAGGTAGTTTGATTCTTACGTTGTTATTAATTATTACTGTTGACAGTCTGCGCAGATAATACTTACGCAGCAAACATATTTTATAGAACCACCAATAAGTAAATGTTGTCTGAACTCTCAAATAGGCGATACGTCATCAGTGGCATAGCGGTATTCATCGTTGTGGTGTATATCATAAGGCTATTCATGCTTCAAATCATGAGTGATGACTACAGAAAGAGTGCAGACTCCAATGCTTTCCTGAAGAAAGTGGAGTATCCTGCGCGTGGAGTTATATATGATCGCAATCAAAAGTTGCTCGTATATAACCAGCCTTCGTATGACCTTATGGTGGTAATGAATGAGACTGAGGGGAGGCTTGATACACTCGAGATGTGTGAAGCACTCGGTATAACGAAGGAATACTTCGAAAAACGAATGGAGGAGATAAAAGACCGCAACAAGAATCCTGGCTATTCACGTTATACTCAACAGGTATTCATGACGCAACTGGATGAACTCGGTTCATCGGCTTTTCGTGAAAAACTCTTCCGCTTCCCAGGTTTCTACATACAGAAGCGCACCCTTCGCCAGTATCAATATCCTTATGCGGCTCATGTCCTGGGCGATGTGGCAGAAGTATCACAAGGAGATATTGACGATGATGATTACTATAGCCGCGGTGACTACATAGGAAAACTTGGCGTAGAGCGATACTATGAGAAGCAATTGCGTGGCGTTAAAGGCATGCAGATACTACTTCGCGATGCCAGAGGACGCATAAAAGGTCGCTATAAGAACGGAAAACTGGACCAAAAACCAGTGGCGGGCAAGTCGCTCACGCTATCCATCGACATCGGATTACAGGCTTTGGGCGAGCGGTTGCTTGAGGGCAAGATAGGAAGTATCGTCGCTATCGAACCATCTACAGGCGAAGTGCTGTGCATGGTATCATCGCCTACGTATGACCCGCGCATCATGACGGGACGCAAACGCGGTAAAAACCATATGGCGTTGCAACAAAATCCATGGAAACCGTTGCTAAATCGAAGCATAATGGGACAGTACCCTCCTGGCTCAACCTTCAAAACCACACAAGCGTTGACATATCTTACAGAGGGAATCATAACCCCTCACACAATGTTTACGTGTAACCATGGCTTCTCTTATCGTGGACTTCATGTGGGATGTCACGGTCACGCATCACCACTTGCGCTCGTTGACGCCATCTCTACGTCATGTAACGGCTATTTCTGTTGGGGACTTTACTACATGATAGGCAATCGTTCCAAGTATGGAAAGCCACGCAATGCGATGAACAAGTGGCGCGACTACATGGTATCAATGGGCTTTGGATATCGTCTTGGCATTGATTTGCCTGGTGAAAAACGCGGTTTGATACCTAACGGAGACTACTATGACAATGCCTATAAGGGGTCATGGAACGGTCTTACCGTCATCTCTATCTCCATAGGACAGGGAGAGGTGAACCTTACACCGCTGCAAATAGCCAATCTGGGTGCAACGATAGCCAACAGAGGATATTACATAACGCCACACGTGGTGAAGAAAGTTGAGGGTGAACCGCTTGACACTGCGTTCACAAACAAGCATTACACCATGGCATCGCGAGCCGCTTACGACTGGGTAGTGGCAGGAATGCGTTCGTCTGTAATAAAGGGAACGTGTAAAGCACTTAACCGTGCAGACTATCTCGTGTGTGGTAAGACAGGTACTGCGCAGAACCGTGGTCAAGACCACTCCGTCTTCATGGGCTTTGCGCCTATGGATAACCCTAAGATAGCAATAGCAGTATATGTAGAAAATGGTGGCTTTGGTGCCGAGTATGGTGTACCTATCGGTGGACTGATGATAGAGAAGTACCTCACAGGCAAACTGTCACCAAACTCAGAACGACGTGCTGCTGACTTCCAAAAGCGCAGAATAGGCTATGGAGCACGCAACAGATAATAGGAATCATATAAAAAATATCGCCCGACTTCCATTGAGAAGTCGGGCGATATTTTTTTCCTCTTACACTTCCTAAACATCTGTGGGAGCGAGTAAAGCAAGGCAGCGGCAGCGTATCACCCAGGGCAAGGTGTGTATCGTTCATCATACAAGAACGCCCTCCGCATGACGGTGACAGAGAACAATATGGCGTACCGTTCCGCTGACTATGCGCAGTGGGAGGAAATGCCGTTTGTCATTGGCACGGAGATAGGTTTGTCTAATAACCACCCCGTTTATGATATCTGCGACGAATTAAAAGGCGTGTACCCGAAAGATTTTAAGTTTGTTGGTTGGCATCCGTTCTGCCGTTGCTTCGCTACTCCTAAACTGGCAGACCGTAGCGAGGTCAACAAGTGGGCACGCATGACGGACAAGGAACGCAAAGGCTACAACTTCAAAGGTACTGTGGACGCATTGCCTAAGCAGTTTAACACGTGGGTTGACAGGAACAAAGACCGCATAGCGAGAGCGAAGACCCTGCCGTATTTCTTGAAGGACAACAAGGAGATTATTGAGCGTGCTGCAAAAATAGAGACGCGCAGAACTTTATATAACAAGTATAAAAATGATGACAATTACAAAGATGTTATATTTGATGAAGTTGGTGGTGGATTTATGGCAACTCACATTGAGCATAATATAGACAAAAATAAAGGCTGGTATGAGACTACTGTACAAAAAATTGGCTACAATGCAGGAAATGCTGTTGTATTAGAAAAAGAAGACCATACGGTACAGAATAAAAAAAATACAGAGGGGACATGGAATGGCTTGTTAATGGAAATCGCAGGAGCAGAAACTGGTACTGCAAATAATATACGAAATGCGCTAAAACATTGTGCTTCTAAGAAAGAAACAGAGGTCGCAATAGTTTTTATGCCCAATTATAATACTGTATACGATATTTTTGGTGGTATAGATAAATATGAAGGACTCAAAAAAAATGGAGGTAGTCAATGGAAGAAGTTTGCGCAAATTATATTCATGTCTAAAGATAAAATTATAAAAACATATCGGCAAGAATAACACTACTCTTGCCGATACCGAACAACAGACGGCACTCCCTAAATAGGTTTCCACTCTGTTGCACTGCAAAATTACAAATTATTTTGAAAAGTGCAAAACTTTTTCAAGATAATTTTCTTGACGTCAGTAAAATGATTAGATAATGCAGAGGTGTATCAGTCTTGCCTTTTTGTAACGCACGAATAAGTATTTTTTCGTCTTTTGTCAATTTTATTCTGTCCATACAG
>DAIUFT010000002.1:0-57144 GCA_036844425.1 Prevotella sp.
TCTGTTTCCAAATAGCCTATATTAAATATTAAAATAATTTTGAACACTTACTTATCATAAGGGCAAGCATCATGCGAAACTCCGAGGTGTGCAGATCGCTTATTACGTTTCGTTGGATGATGTTGCCGTTATGTTGACCTTTTGTCTTCTGTCGTAACTTGGCAGAGTTCATACAAGTTTTACTCTTCTCTTGCTGCTCCATCTGTTCTATCACAACAGCAGCACCACCAGCACGTTCTTTATGTCCATAGTCACATGAGCCACCTATCCAAACGTGATACGTAGAAGAAACTTGTGTCATAATCACTTTTCTATATCCGGGTGGTTTATCCGTATCTTCTCTACCACCTTCTCGTCAGCTGGTAGCCACTTAACAGAGTGTAGCTCGTCGTATGCGAGCCATTTGGCAGCCTTGTGTTCAAGGAGGGTTAGCTCGCCACTTTTCACTTTGCATAGATAACAATGCATAGTGAGGTGGAAGGTAGGGTAATCATAATGAACTGTGGTGAGCAGGTCTTCCACGTTGATTTCCGTTGCCAGCTCCTCGCGTATCTCTCTTTGCAGAGCTATCTCAGGCGTCTCACCTGGCTCCATTTTTCCACCTGGAAATTCCCACCAATCTTTCCATTCGCCATATCCTCTTTGGGTGGCAAACACCCGGTTGCTGTCGTGGATAATGGCAGCAACCACTTCTATATGTTTTTTTTCGTTCATGTCCATGATGATTATCCAATAGCTTTATATTGACTTGCAAAGGCATAGGTGGCCTCTGACATGGGTGTATTTAGGTGCCACACTATCTGCATGGGCTTCGACCCCTCTATGCTATTGATGGTAACCTGTCCAAGATACGTGAACCCCATACGGCAACCGTAGTCGGGATGTTCCACTTGCTGGCGCACGAACAAGAGCATGTTGTTGTCTCCATGACGATAAGCCTCCGCCTCACGACTTCCCTCACGTACGCGGTTTTGTGTCTCCCAATGGAAGTACTCTCGGTTCTGAGCGTAGTCCTTATAAGCAGTCATAGAACCTTCCTCACGCTTCTTGATGATGTCCACGTACATAGCTTCGAGTTTAATGCCCTTCAATCGTTCCATACCTTCGCGCGAAGAAGATTTGCGCTCCAGAGTAGAGAGTCCGAGTGCAGCTTGTATCTGTGCTTTAGAGTAGACACCATGCAGTCGGAGCGGATTCCATTCTTTATAGACGGAATTGTCTTCCTTCTCTGGTGCGAAACATTTGTCACGAAGAATCTCAATCACCTCACGCAACTCCTGTATAAATAACTTGTCTGAGGCGAAATTGCGGAACATCGCCTCGATACTGTCGAAATGACCTGCCTTGTCGTACAAGTCATAATAGAGCATCACGGCACAACGCTTCTGTTGTTCGGAGAATGTATTCGTGTCGCATCTGAAACCACTTTCTATGAACTGCAGCAATTGGGTGAAGTAAGAGAAAGAGTCGGTTGCGAGCCATTTCTTGGTGACGGCAAACTTTATTTGTGCGGAATGTGCAGATACCTCACTATGGACTCCAGCCATCTGGCACATTTCGCCCCATGTCAGGCTACCGTAAATCTTGTAGAAAGGAATGTGGCTGTAAGCGAGGAAACCTTTGAGCGAGAAGGAGTTGTTGCATGCTTTATGGTAGACTGCAATCTCCTTGATGATTCGGTTTCGGTTGAGACTACGCAGATAGCCATCTATGTTTGCAAGGATTTCCTCTTTCGCCTTTTCCTCCAAGACTATCTTGCATCCGAAGGGCGCATTAGAGAATCCTCCCTCAATCTCTTCCTTGATGTTGCGGGAATGTCGTCCTATAAGAGCCTCGAAGCGTTCCTTATAACTGAACTCGGCGCGTGAATGACCAACAAAGTCAAGCACGGTGAGATGGTCTTTGCCCTTGTGCAGACGAAGTCCACGGCCAAACTGCTGAAGGAAGACCGTGGCACTCTCAGTAGGACGGAGAAACAGAATTGTGTCGACTTCAGGAATATCCACCCCCTCGTTGAAAAGATCTACAACAAAGAGATAGTTGATAGTGCCAGCCTGAAGTTGTTTCTTAACAAGAGAGCGATGATGGTTATCGTCGTCACTCGTCAGCACATCAGTCCGCAATCCTGCCAGCGTGAACTTTGCGTTCATGAACCGTGCGTGCACCTTATCGACGCAGAAGCAAAGGGCGCGAACCTTATTCAGTCTGCCATTTCCTATGTACTCTTGCATCTTTTTAAGAATAAGCCCTGTACGAAAATCGTTCTGTGTGTAGATGCGTGACAACTCAGACGGGTCGTAGCCATGTCCGCTCCATTTTACTTCTGTCAAATCCACATTATCTGGTATGCCATAATAATAGAACGGAGCGAGCAATCCGGCGTTCAAGGCTGCAGGAAGACGTATTTCGGCAGAGATGGGTCCGTCGAAGAAAACTGTGATGTCCTCTTGCTCGTTGGTACGTTCAGGGGTGGCTGTAAGTCCTAGCAGAATGTGAGGCTTGAAATATGTCATCAGTTTGACGTAGGTTGGCGCCACAATATGGTGAACTTCATCCACAACTATATAGTCATAGAACTCTGATGTAAGCGCAGACTGTCTAAGCGGTTGCGCAACGTGTCCTTGCTGGCAAAGACATGCTGATAGTTTGGAGGCTCATTGTTACCATCCCATAAGCTACCGAAGTTAGGGTCTTCGAGCACGATGCGGAAGGTTAGCATGGCCTGACGAAGAATTTCCTGACGATGGGCTATGAAGAGAAAGTGGCAGTCAGGGTGAGTCTCCCTGAAGCGTTTGAAGTCGAAAGCAGCAATAACGGTCTTTCCCGTGCCCGTGGCAGCCACCACCAGGTTGCGAAAATGACCATGCACGCTACGCTCCACATCCAGTTTCTCCAGAATCTCCTGCTGATAGTCCTTGGCACGCATAAGGTCGAGAGCAGAGAAATCGAGTAAAGGGGTTTCCCAGTCTGCTCCTAAAGCCTTCTTTAGACGTTCGTCGCTAACGCCTGGAATGAAATCCTCGAAAGTAAAGTCACACCAATAAGTCTCAAACGAGTTGCGCACCTCATCGATAATCTGCGGCAATTCAAACTGGGTGGCTTTGAAATTCCATTCCTTTCCATCCTTCAAGGCATAAAGCGAGAGGTTGCTTGAACCTATATAAGCTGTGTGAAAACCAGAGTTACGAAGGAATATATAGGATTTGGCGTGCAGACGATCTTGCGTTCCGTCATACGAAATCTTAATCTCCGTGTTGGGCAAGGAAGCCAAGCGGGCAATGGCGTCATAATCTGTGGCCCCTGTGTAGGTGGTTGTGATGACGCGCAGCTTCTTGCCTTCGCTTGTGAACTTCCGCAAGCTGTTCCAAAGCAGATTCAGTCCGCTTATCTTGATAAAGGAGACCACCCAACAGATTTCATCAGCACATAAAATCTCGCGGTTAAGCTCGCTCTGCATGTCGGCAGGACCTCTGCCACCGAAGAACAATGCGCTATGGCTGAGGGAGGTGACAGGGGTGATGGACTTGAGGTGTTGCTCTATGTCAGGATATTCGCAATTTGTGCGGTCGACAATAGCTGTCAGGATGCTTTTCTGGGCGTCAATCAGGTCGAGTTCCGTGTCGTCAACGTTGAATTCCTTGCCTAAGGTCTTGATGACAGAATTCACAAAACCTGTATATTTGTCGGCATCCTGCTCGTCAGACGTTCCTGCAAATGCGACCTCAATAAGGTGTTGGAGATACTTGCTGAGAATATTGACTGCATCATCCTTCGAAATCATTTTCTTGCCTATATAGAAACGCCCAGCGTCCACCTCGTCCAGTTTCAGTTTGAAGAGGTGGTTGATAATCTGTTCGTAAACGCCAGTATGAATATCCATGTCTTGCATAGTAATAATAATATGATAAAACTCATTCCTTTATCCAATCATTTTTTGTATCAGTTTCTCTGAAACATCAGGCAGGAGACGTTTCAAGTGTTCAAATATCCTCTGGTATGATTCCTCGGGAGTACGATTGCACAGACAGGAAGACCTGCCACAGAGTTCTTCAGGCGTGTTCAGCAAGGACCATCCCCAGCCATATTCGTGATTGTGTTTGTCGTGAGGATATACGAAATCTTCAATCACGATGTAGGTAGCCATTTCCAACTTGGTAAGATAACCGTCAAACTTGCTCCTCATTCCTTTGCCGGTAAACCCGCAAGCAGTTCGCAGTTCTCTTGTGATGAGACTGCCAGAGGATAGGAGTGTGTTGAGAACGACCCCTTCTATGGAGTCGTCTTGGGGGCGAGGGTATTTACTCCTTCTGTAGTTGCAGAAGTCTGGCCACCACTCCCGACTAATGAATCCTGCTTTCTTATTGAAGAATTTTCCGTACATGCACGGCATTTCGGTTACTATTTCGCCTTTCCATTTCCAAAGAGGCCAATCCCATCCACCTTCGGGGAAGGTAACGTATCGGCAGTCTTCGTCCACGATGTCTTCGGCAGAGAAACCGTCTATGCCACTATTAAGAAGAGGTAGAAAGCCTATCTCTTGGATAAACTCCATCATGCCTGTTGCTGAGTATATCTGGGGGTATTTCATGATTTGGTTGTTTGGTGGTTTGGTTGTTTAGTTGTTTGGTTGTTTAGTTGTTTGGTTGTTTGGTGGTTTGTTTGGTGGTTTGGTAGATTAGTCGTTTGTTTGGTGGTTTGGTAGATTAGTCGTTTGGTCGTTTAGGAAAGTTACCAATCTCCCAATCTACTAATCTCCCAATCTACTAATCTCCTAATCTCCCAATCTACTAAACCACCAAACCACCAAACGACCAAACGACTAATCTCCCAATCTACAAATCTGCAAGATGTCGTTCGATGGGTATTCCGCGGTTTTTGTCTTCGTTGTCTTTGTTGATATCAATCCATTGTCGGAGGGTGTTCATGGCAACGAGGGTAGCGTGTTTCAGGTTGTCACCATCTTTCAGTCTGCCAACGATGATACTCGAGAAGATGTCGCCAGTACCGGGGAACTGTACAGGAATCTCGTTGTATGGCAGCATGAAATATTCTTGCGTGGCATCGTTGTACCCGACAACGGCATGTTGACCGTTGATAATACAACTCGTGATAACAACGGAGTGTGCCCCTATGGCTCTTAGAGAGTTAACCAGCAACATGGCCTCGTCGTTACTAATGCCTTGTTCCTTGTATGTGGTTCCGGTAAGCAAACACGCTTCGGTATAGTTAGGAAAGCACAGGTGGGCAACGCTCAGCATCTCGCGCATGCTGTGTATTGTTCCCTCGTTGGCTCCGCCATATAGTTTTCCGTAGTCGCCCATAACGGGGTCAACAAATATGTCCGTTCCACAGTTAGCCTGGTCGTGACAATATTTGGCAACAATATTGGCTTGGTGTTCAGACGCCAGGAAGCCAGTAGTAATGGCATCAAAATGAATACCTAACTCATTCCATTTCTGTAATGCCTCCTCTATGTAGGAAGTACTTTCCATAAGGGCGTATTTACCATAGGGAAAGGTGTTGCTGATAAGCATCGTGGGAAGATTAAAGACATCGTGTCCCATATACGATAGTATTGGTACCTGTACGGCGGCAGCCACTTTACCATAGCCGCACATGTCGCTAATAACGAGAATATTACTTTTCGCTTTCATTTTGAGGACGATAGACATGAAGTCCTAAATGTGATTAATAACTGGCAGAACATTTAATGCCTTCAGCCTCAACACGTTTCTTGATAGCGTCAAGAGTTTCGTGTGATGCCTTTGTTAGGGCGTGGTCAGGCGTTTCGCGGTCTATGGTGTAAATCATGACCTGTTGTGGTTTGATGGATTTTACGGCATTAAGCCATGGTGCTACGTATTCTTCGCCAGTATTATCCACACTATATCCGTCTATGCCTTTGCCTCCCATAAACATGGTTTGTATTATGACGTGACCGTTGAACTTCTTAAGATGCTCTATTACGTCGGCAACGTTGTATGAAGGTTGTGTAGGTCGGTCAACCCTGCGGATGTAGTCAATATTTACCGTGTCAAGTTTCTGTATGTTATTATCTACCAGCATTAGGGCTTCTCTTACATCCTCTTTGCCGGTATGTGTAGCGTTACTAAGTACAGACACTTTTGCTTCGGGGAAGAAACGGTTGCGCAGTTCTATAGTATCTTCAATTATCGCTTTAAAGTCAGGGTGCCCGGTAGGTTCTCCGTTTCCGGCAAAAGTTATGACATCAAGAGGTTCGCCATTAGCGTGACGTGTTTTCAGGACGTCAGCAAGAGCCAGTTTTACCTCCTCCCTTGTAGGGCGTCTTCTTTTAGGACGGAAGTCGTTATTAAAACCGCATTCGCAGTATATGCAGTCGAAAGTGCACACCTTGCCATCACTTGGCATAAGGTTTACGCCGAGTGAAACGCCAAGTCGGCGGGAATGTATAGGTCCGAATATTGGTGATGGATAAATGATAGTTGACATAACTTACTATATATATATTTTTTTTGTTGCGCAAAGTTAATGTTTTTTTCTTAAAACGCCATAAAGATAGGTATCTTTCTTGACAACATGGCATAAAAACTTAAATAAATTATACTTTCTTGTCATATTGGCAATAGCGTCTGTGGTGGCACAGGTATTGTGAAGTATCAGGGTGAAAGCGTAAAGCTCCGAAGAAGTCATAATCAAGAGACTCCAAAGGAACTCGAAGCCATAACAAAATGAAAAAAACAACTTTTTAAAAATGGAGGTTATTATGTTACCGGTTATGAGTTCAAACAGTTGGTTTCCTACAATGTTCGATGATTTTTTCAATACAGGTTGGATGCCTAAAATGAGTGCCACAGCACCTGCAGTAAATGTAAAGGAAGATGTTAACGCCTACACCATGGAGATAGCGGTTCCTGGCATAAAGAAAGAGTTCTGCAGAGTAAATATAAATTCGGATGGTAATCTGGAGATTGCCATAGAGAATAAACTGGAACACAAGGAAGAGCACAAGGAGGAACATAAAGAGCACTATCTGCGTCGAGAGTTTAGTTATAGCAACTATCAGCAGACCTACGTATTGCCTGAAGATATAGAGAAGGACAAGATTGGCGCAAAGGTAGAGGATGGCGTATTGACTATTACTATTCCGAAGGTTGCCAAGGCCGACGAGAAGAAAATAGGACGTAAGATAGAGATTGGCTAAAACGGATATGTGCGGATGACGCACACCTATAATAGTTGTAGGCGGGGACAAGAAAAAAAAGAATCTTGTCCCCGCTTTTTGTTGTTATATTGTTCGTATGATAATCATGTATATGCATGTACCTCCCGCTATAGTCAGCAGCATATTCTTCTTCCATAGATGAAGCAGAATACAGGCAAGAATGCCAAGAAGTTGCGGGATGCCGTGGTAGCCAGCGGAGAACGAGACATCCTTAATGCAATATATGATAAGCATTCCGAAAACGGCTCCTGCAAGATATTTGCCGAGAAACAAGACAAAGCGTGGAGTCTTCTGTTTGCTGCGGAAGAGTATGAAGGGCAAAACTCGGGTGAGGATGACACAAATGGACATTATGGATATGGTAATGAGTTGCTGCGTGGTGGTCATAATTCGGTTCTCCTGTATTTAATGTATAAAGCGATGAGTATGCAGAACATGGTAGGGATGATGAACTGGTTGGCACCAAAGACGTTAAGGCAGAGTAGGGCAGCAAGGATACCTAACCAGGAACTACTGTGGGTATCTCGGTTGCGCGTATAGTCGTCCATGAAGATTGCTACAAACATGGCTGTTACGACAAAGTCCAGACCTTGCAGACCGTTGATAAGTTCTTTGCCGATAGTAGCGCCTATAAGGTACCCTATTATTCCTCCTGTTAGCCAATAGAGATAGTCGAGTAACGACACCCATAGTTGTTGAGTGTGCGATGAATTACAGGAATAGTTAATAGCGAAAGTCTCGTCTGTCAACAAGAACACGAGCAAAGCCTTCTTCCAGCCTGCACCTCTATATTTGTTAAGCATGGATATTCCATAGAACAGGTGGCGGGCACCAACCATTAACGCCATAACAGCCGCCCCGATAGGTGAGAATGTGCCAGTCAACAAAGTTAAGACTATAAACTCCACAGAGCCACTATAGATTAACATCGCCATGATGACAGGAACCCATATGCCGTAACCCATGCTTGCAGCCAAAAGACCATAGGTAATGCCTAAGAACCAGTAGGCGCCAAGAACAGGTATCGACAGACGGAAGGCTGTTTTAAAATCTTGCATAAAGTATGTGAATGTTGTGTGTGTGTAGTATGGTTATGTGATAAAAGCATGCAAAGTTACGAAAAAATAAGGTAAATGTGTTATGAAACGTATTGTTTTTTTATTCCCCTTCTTTTGTTCAATAAAAAAAGTGTAACTTTGCATTCGTATAAAAACATAAAAGCAAGAAAAAAGTAATGGAATATCTGCCACAAGACCCAGCAATACTCGTATCGAGCGTTAACATGCTGTTACGTGATGAAGAATATGATACTTTGGAATCTTTGTGCTACGCATTCAATCGCGACCCAGAGCAAGTAAAAGAATATTTGCTGAAGCATGATTATGTATATTCAGAAAGTCAGAAACAATTTAGACCTGTAGGGTATGATCAGTAAGTACGCGATAGAGTCAGCTTATGCTTTCTTTCATCAGAAACAACGTATATACCAATACTCAACAATAGACTGGCAGAAGGATGATATAGAATATGCAATAGAGGACTATGTAAACCAGATGAATGCAGAACTATATGCTATATTGGCAAATGGCAGGCATGATTTCTTACGTAATCATACGTGTTTCGCAGATGACCTGCTCGCGGCAGTCGGGCAGTTGGAGATAATGATGGAGAGAAAGGTATGATAGATCGTTGTTACATAGAAATAACAAACACGTGTAACCTGGATTGTGACTTCTGTCCTAAGCATGAAAGGCCTAAGCGTCAACTCACGTTAGAAGAATTTGACGTACTAACAGATAGAATCCAAGGAAAAGTCTGTTTCCTCTATTTCCATTTGATGGGAGAGCCTTTGCTGCATCCCCTTCTGCCGCAGTTTATAGAGATGGCTCGCAGGAAAGGCTTCAAAACGGTTCTTACGTCAAACGGAACTTTGCTTCATCGGGCGATGGATCTATTGGCGTCCTTGCCACACAAGGTACAACTTTCCCTTCATTCACATGAGAGTAACGAGCGCGGCTCGTTGTCGGAATATATAGAGAAAGTAATGCGCTTTTCCGTTCAGGCAGCGGAGAGAGGGACGTGTGTGGTATTGCGACTGTGGAACCATGGAGGTAAGGATAAAGAGAATGACGAGGTAATGCGACTAATAGAGACGTGCGTGCCCCGACCCTGGAAAGAACGCCCAGACGGATTTCGCCTTGCAGATAACCTGTATTTGGAGTTCGACCGGAAATTCCAATGGCCGTCAGCGGATGGGAAGTCACATCAGGCGGATGGCGACGAAAGGGGACCACAGTTGTATTGCAAGGCTTTGATAAAGCAGATAGGTGTGTTGGCGGATGGAAGTCTTGTACCGTGTTGCTTGGACCATAATGGAGATGTGGTATTGGGCAATCTTCTCCATCAGTCGTTAGAGGAAATACTATTGTCGCCCCGTGCTCAGGCTTTAATGGATGGGTTCAAGCATCACGTGGCTTCAGAGAAACTTTGCCAGACATGTGAATCCGCTTTGGCACGAAACAGTTTTAGGGGTAAAGCAAGGAAATAAAGTCTAAGGGTGGTTACTAAGTTGTTTTTTTTTGAAACATTACTTAATAACCACCCTTAAACTATGTTTATAGTGTGATACCGATGCTTTCCAAAACTTTCAGTTCTTTTGCACCATAGCCACTCATAGCCTGGAAACCGAGAGAGCTGCGTTTAAGGTTATGCATGCGATGTAAGTCATCATGGTATTCCTGTGAAATGATTTCACAATAGAATACCCTTGCAAACTCTACGTCGGTCAAGGTATCGCCATCCGAAAGCATCTTGCCCTCTTCTATGGTTGACACGTCGTCCAGTCGGAAGTACTGTTTGCCTCTATCGTCTTCGTATGCCGTCAAAAGAGCGTCACTCTTACGTACGGGGCAAATGAATATAGGCTTCTTGTTGCTATACATCTTGTAAGAGGCTCCTCTGGTCTTGTCAGTCAACTGGTTCATAGGGATACGGCTAACCTTACCGTCTTCATAAACAATAATCAAACTGCCGTCAAGTTCATCATCGTGTATAGCAAGCGTCATGATGCCATCCTCCCATGGCACGTCATCCAGCATGCACCAGTTACCTAAAGATTGTATTCGTAGGTAACATGCCGTGTCCTTACCGTACTCGTCCTTCCAATTTTCTGTAACATTAGAACGCAACGTGCTTGTCCTGATGTTGTCGTCAGAAAATTGCTTCTTCTTATTTTTCGTATTTTGTTCCTTCTGTTTTTCCTCGGTCTCGGTATTCTCTGTGATGTCTATAGAATCAATCTCCGCCACATTAGTATTATATTGCGTGAAGTTGCGGTTCTCCATTATTTCTATGAGTTGAGGCAGGTCGATAGGGTAGGTTGATGTTCCTTCCCTGATGTAGAGTTTATTGTCGAGCTTCAGCGTGACAGGTGTTTTGCTTGCCGCAACCTTGATAGCATATATCCAATGCTTGCCAGCCTCAGGGTGCTCTATAATTACGGAGGCGTTCACAAGGTCGCCAAGCGAATTACGTATTTGGTTTCTTACGTAGAGGTCGAATTTATCCTTGTTACCTCCGAAGAATTCAAGGTCGTCAGCCAAACCCTTGGCAGTTCCGGTATCATAAACGCCAAGGTATAGCGTTCCTCCGTAAGAGTTTGCCATGCCACAGATGACCTTCATGATGTTGAACGTCTGCTGCTTTATGTCTTCACGCATATTGTTGTTTGGCGGAAAGACGATAGATGTCTTAAATTCAGTTAGTTGGTTTTCTTCTCCGAAGGAATATATCTGGGGTAGTTCCACGTTGACGTTAAGGATACTCTTAATCTTGCTGATGATAGTTTTTTGATGTTCCTGTAGTCCAAAGCCCTCAGCCATGTTATACGAGAGCATCAGACGTGACAACTTGTTAAGTATATGCCCAGGTTCGTAGTCGTTAACCATAGACCAGAGATAAGAATTTTTTTTCTGTTGTCCGAAGCAGTTTACAATCCTCATTTCAGACAGGCGTTGTTTAAGGAATGGGAACTTCTCTACCATGTCGCCATTATCCTTGCCAAGTAGTTCCAGTTCCTCATCATTAACCTTTCCGTTCTCGCCATAATCCTCCAGTATGGATAAGAAATGCTGTCGTTGCTCCAGATACTTCATCATGGTCACATCGTCAATCATCTTCGAAAGTATATGAGCGATAGAGAGAAAGGCGTAAGCGCGAATGTTGTCAGTTTCGAGAACAGCCTTGTGGTCAAGAATGTTTATTATCTCCTTCATGTAGTCAAGTTCGAAGAGATCCTCAGAAACAGCCATAGCCTCCTCTTCTAATTCCTCTTCCGTCTCCTCATAAACCATGTCTTCAGCATAAGAATAGAACACTTCCTCGGCAGCCTCCTTAATGTTCACCTCTTCCGTTCCAAGTCCTGTGATCTCTCCCTGTATGGCATTAGCGCGTGTAGAGTCGTTGACCACAACCCTTACCGTATCACCTATGTTTATGTCGCTCCATTCCTCTGTACGAGGCAGGAAAATGCCGTACCCATATTCTGTAACGCCACAGAATATGTTATTTTTCGGGTCATAGAAGAGAATCTTACAATTAGACTCCTCGCCAAACTCTATTTGTTCCTTTATCAGATCGTCTATGAACGATACCGCGTCAAATGTGTAGGTGCGTACCTCCTCCTTGGGGCTGCCTAACGAACAAACCCTTACTTTAAAAAGAATAGGTTTGCCATCAAGATAGAAGGAACTCATGTCAAATTGGGGGTCAAAATGGAATAGACCCATAGAACCACCTTTCTGGTAAGTGTCTATCCATCCTTCGCCTTCATATATGTCGTCCTCTATTCGGCAATAGTACCTGTAGGGGTGATTTTCGTCCTTCCATAGCACTCTTACATTAACTTTTGTTCCAATTTCAGGGGCTATGCGTAATTTCTTAGGTTTAGTAGTTGACTGTTTTGTTTCAAACAAAGCCTGCTCTACATTATTCCAGTAGCCTTTCCAGGTTCTTATCTTAGCCTGCTTGCCGATGGTGTATTTACTTGGTTGGTCGAGGAATATCTGTAGGTTATGCCATGCAAGCATATCTTGTGGGAGAATATTTCTTTCCTTCGTGGTAGAAGAGGAGCGCGCAATAGTAATTCCCTCGTCGCTAACGGTAAATCGTACGTTGTGCGCTTCATACGAACGCGTTAGGAATGTATAGTTCTTTACGTTTGCTGCAGCCATTTGGTATGCGAACAACTCTATCTGGCTGAAGTCTCTTCCCCATGTGAAGTCTTGAGTCGTGTCGTCTGAAACTACGAGAGAGGTAAAAGCCATCTCTACGAGGTTTTCTGCAAGATTCTGTGTCTGGTTTACGTTACCAAGCACATTCCTGTTTCTTACGAAGGATAGGTAATGGTAAAGAAGCGAGCGGTATAAAGGAACATTAATGGTACCTTTGCCGTTTGTCATCAGCAGTAAGTAACATATAGATCTAACCATGCGGTTAAGCAACAGATAACTTTGCTCATTATCTATAACTGCCTCACGATTAGTCTTTTCCGCATTCGTCATTATGTAGAACTGCAGGAAACTGGAGAAAGCATCGGTAAATGATGCTACCTTCCATTCTTTAGCGCTCTTACCGAGCAAATCAAGTATGATGTCGATTTTTTCTTCAAGCAGTTGAGGCTGCAGGGAGAACATGGCTATGAGCAGTCGCATCCTTCTGTGAGGATGGTATATGTAGCCAGAGTTACGTATCTTTCCTATTATAAGGTCAATCTCTTTGCTGCAACCATCCTTCCGCATGAGGGCAAGACACTCAAGATAAGTCTCAGACATGGCCACAGCGTTTGATATCCACGTTTGGTAATTGTCTCGGTCGGATTCCGTGAACTGGTGTAGGTAATCAGAATCTTCCAAAAGGTATAAGCATATTCTGTGATAACAGGAGAGTAAAGTCTCCTTGCTTACGTTAGACAGGTTGTGCCATTGTTCTACGCCCTTTACCGCGGTCACGGCTTTTATTACCCATTCTGGATTATTCTGTTGGTAGTAGTATTTCGCCTCTTCAAAATTCTGATTATGTGCAAAACTGCTAAGCAGAAATCTTACGCAACGTGCTTCTATACCACAATTATAAAGCAGTTCTTCAGGACTTATACAGTTTTGAATAACGTTGTCATTAGTATTATCAAGTATCAGAATCATTTTGTTCTGATTCGGCCTTGAAACCATGCAACGTATTTTCTGGTTTGGAACGAGATAAGTATCTCTACGGCATTTTAATCTGAATGGAACTCCGTTATGGTCTCTTATGTCGTAATAACGGTATTCTGTATCGGGAGTATAGGCTTCTTTGTTGACTATAAATGGATACGTGTTTCCGGACAGGTATCGGTCACTAAACATTTGGGCGAAATTCTGTACGAATACAATACTATCACCATGCACGTCTTTTACCATGCATGGCAGTTCTGTCATTTCCCGTATGCTGGAGTCCGTTTTCTGACAGTCGAACATCCTTATGGCATATTCTCTGTCGTTGGCTATGACAATAAAGAAACTGTTGTTACCTTCTTCGCGAAAGTCTTTTATCGGCAAAGTATAAAATTTGCCCTTTTGAAATGTTTGAATGGTCATTTGTAGAAATATTTTTATAGGTTTATGTTTGTTGTGTTTATATATCTATCCTGTGTTGTTCTTGTTATCTTATTTTCCTAAAGATCTGTGCCGCTATGCTACCCGAGAAATTGTGCCATACAGAGAATATAGCTCCAGGTACAGCCGCCATTGGGAACATAGCGAAATGGGTAGTTGCCAGCGAAGTGGCAAGTCCAGAGTTCTGCATACCAACCTCTATGGCTATTGCAGAGCGTTTACTCTTATCCTTGGTGCTTAACGCAGCAAGGAGGTAGCCTAAGGTCAGGCCTAATAGGTTGTGAAGAATTACTGCTATGCCTACAATTAAGTGGCAGGATAAAATGTTTGACGAATTATGAGCGACAATTATGCCGATAATTAATGCTATTGCTAATGTGGAGAACATAGGAAGCAGAGGCACAACATGTTGCGTAGTCTCCTTGAAGTAATGATTGACAGTTAAGCCTAATGCAATTGGGACAATAACGACCTGAACAATACTAATGAACATACCTATCATATCTACCTCTACCGTTTCGCCTGCAAGTAACCAAACAAGGAATGGAGTAACCAATGGGGCGAGTAATGTTGATACACCTGTCATGCCGACACTAAGAGCTATATCGCCTTTTGCAAGGTAACAGATGACGTTGCTTGCAGTACCTCCAGGACAACAGCCTACAAGTATAACTCCGATTGTAAGGGCTGGCGGTAAGGAGAGAATATGGCATAGTGTCCATGCCGATAGGGGCATGATAAGAAACTGAGCCAGTTCACCCACAAGGATATCTTTAGGATGTTGTAGGACAGGTTTAAAATCAGATGGACGTAATGTCAGTCCCATACCAAACATTACTACGCCTAACATCGGGGTGATGGCAGATGTACTAATCCAGGAAAATGATGGAGGGAAGAACAAGGCGACAGCCGTCACCACTACTACTATAATTGTGATGTGTGCCGCTATCCATGTAGATAAAGAAAATATATAATTTTTCATGTCATACTTTGTATTATGTACCTATACTTTGCAAAGTTACAAATTATATTTTAATTATTGGGGCACAAAAGGCTATTTCTTTTCAGACAGTATCCTGTTAAGGCATATTTTAAGGATGGTAATTTATAGCACAACCCTGATAACAAAAATTTTGAATAAGTAAGTGTTCTTCTGAAACAGAAAAGGGGCGACCCGTAGAAGCCACCCCTTCTTGATGTATGATATAAAGGTAAAGCGTGGTAATTTTTATAGAACCACCATTTATTTAATGTTCTGCCTTGAACTCCTCAATCCTCTGTTTGAATAGGTCATGCTGGTTATCAGAGAAGAAAGAGGTGCAGATTCGTACACCTTGTTGCGTAGAACCCATAGTATCAAGAGGGAAAACGGCTATGCCGTAGTACATGAGTTCGCGTGTCAGTTCAAGGTCTGTCATGCCAGGGTATTGCACGGTAAAGTAGAAACCATCTGCGAGTGGTGCACCCATATCGTTGTCATAAACAAGGTAGAACCCATTGGCAAGAAGAACATCCTTCATGAATTTAGCCCTGCGACCATATTCCCTTACATCTGCGAGGAAGTTGTATGAGCCGTCGCATGCTGCCTCCATGAGTGCTGCCATGGCACATTGAACAGAATGCGTAGTGCCGCTTGATAGGGTGTACATAAGACGGTTGCAGAAGAAATTGCCGAATGTAGAGACACCAAATTTCTTCAGAGCTTCGTATTCTCGGTCGTAAAGAGCGTTGCTTATACATGTTACACCAATGCGTTGGCCCGCATAAGAGAAAGCCTTTGAACCAGATACCCATAAGACGTAATTATCGGTATAACGTGCTACTGTAGCCTGATAAGGCGCTTGGAAAGGATGGCTGAGGTCACGACGGAAATCCATTGCAAAGTATGCAAGATCTTCAAGAATGATAACATCATACTTCGTGGCAAGTTCTCCTATTCCTTTCAGTTCGTCTTCTGTAAAACAAACCCATGAAGGATTGTTAGGATTGGAATATACTATACTGTTGATGTTGCCAACGGAAAGTATTTCGTCTAGTTTCTTTATAAGTTCATCACCACGATAGTCGTGTATGTCGAGACCTACCTGCTTAAGACCTATAACCTCGCATTGGGTATTTTGCACGGGAAACCCTGGCTGTATGAACAGTACGGTATCTTTTTCCCCGCCATTACGTATGCCCATTGCATGATAGATAGCCGTGAACGTGGCAAAGGTTCCTTGCATGGAACCTGTGGTAGGTATGCAGCAGAGTGGGGCGATGTCAATACCGATGAATGCCTTTACGAACTGTGACGCAGCATTCTTTATACGCGGAATACCTCCGTTGGGCGGATACTGTGTAGCGGCGCCGTTCTGTAAGGCCTCTTGTTCAGCCTTTAATGCAATTTCAGATGGCTTAAGACCAGGTACGCCCATTTCAAGGTGGATTACCTGTTCGCCAGTTTCTTTTTCTATAATCTGTGATAATCCTTGAAGGTCACGGATAGTGGCTTGGGAGAAATCTCCCAAGCCTAGTGACTCTATTGCTTTTGTAACAATTTTTGAATCTAACATTTTGTATTAATTTCTAATTATGGAAGTTACGTTTGTCGTTAACGTGCTTTGCCTTACCCATAGAACGCTGTATGCTTCCTGGTTCCTTGATATGAATGTTTGGCTTGATGCCGACCATAGAAACTATGCGATCATAGAGAGGCTTAATGAATGGCATCTGCTTTGAAGGGTTAGGAGAGAAGAATTCTGAGCGTAACTCTACATCGAGGTCAAATGTATCTTCGTTGTTCTTACGGTCAACAGTAATAAAGTACTGTGGAGTGAAAGCTGGGAACTCTGTGAGACATGTCTCTATCTGGCTTGGGAATACGTTAACGCCACGGATAATCATCATGTCGTCAGAACGACCGAGAATACGGTCCATACGCACAGCGGTACGTCCGCACTTACATGGCTCGTAGATAAGACGGGTGAGGTCACGAGTACGATAACGGAGTATAGGCATAGCCTCCTTGCAGAGTGATGTGAATACTAATTCGCCAAACTCGCCTGGTTCACATGGCTCAAGTGTATCAGGATTTATAATCTCTGGGAAGAACATGTCCTCCCACAGGTGTGTGCCGTTCTGGTATTCACATTCACCACCAACGCCAGGACCAGACATCTCTGTCAGACCATAGATGTCGATGGCTTTGATGTGAAGTTTTGACTCCAATTCCTTACGCATACCCTCGGTCCAAGGCTCGGCTCCAAAGAAGCCTACACGCAGTTTCATGTCGTCAACAGAAATTCCTTCGGTCTTCTCCAGTACCTCGGCAAGATGGAGCGCGTAGGATGGGGTACAACAGAGTGCTGCACTACCGAAGTCCTTCATCAGCATAATCTGCTTCTCGGAGTTTCCTGCAGATGTAGGCAGCTGCACGGCACCAAGTACGCCTGCAGCATCGTGGGCACCGAGACCACCTGTGAAGAGTCCATAACCATAAGACACCTGTACGACATCGCCCTTGGTTACACCTCCTGCAGCAAGAACGCGGGCAGCACCCTCTGCCCAATTCTTAAGGTCATTCTTTGTGTATGTTCCAACAACAGGTTTACCCGTAGTGCCTGATGAAGCGTGGATACGCACTATATCAGTCATGGGAACAGCGTTAAGACCGAAAGGATATTCGTCACGAAGGTCGTGCTTGGTGGTAAAAGGAAGTTTATGGATGTCTTCTATTCCCTTAATGTCCTCGGGCTTGATGCCCATTTTGTCCATCTTCTTACGATAGAAAGGTACGTTGTCATAACATCTCTTTACTGTTGCTACAAGTCTTTCTGACTGTAATTTTGTCATGGACTCGCGGTCCATGCATTCCATTGCACGGTTTAGTATCATAATCGCTTGGTTTATATAGGTATGTTATTGTGTATATTAATAGTTGTTGTGTATATTAATACATGTTATTGTGTATATACGGAAAATAGAAAGTTGTACTATTATTGAATGGCGGTTCTATTCTAACCCATCGAATGGGAAGATCTCGTTCTTACGGTATGCGGAACCAGTTACAACACATAGTAGTTCTCCTTTCTGGTTGCTAATCTTAATCTCGCAGAAGGGAAGGCGGTGGTGGTTTACTATTTCCTCTGCTTCAGCTGTAAGATGATCACCTTTCTTAGCGGATTTCAAAAAGGTGATACTATTTTGAACCCCAAGAGAAATGGGACCGTGTGAGTTCGTTACCGCTGCAAAGGCAAGGTCGGCAAGAGTAAAATATAATCCCCCCTGACATACACCTGCCGCGTTAAGGTGACGTTCTTCTACGTCGACTTCCGCACGTGCATATCCTTCCTTTATCCCTGTAAGGGTGATGCCGCATGATGCTGCGAAACGATCACCATTTGTTAGAAGTTCTTTTAGTGTTGACATGTCGTTATCTTTTATAGCATCCAAAAATATTATCTACTGTCTCTTTATTCATCTTTGGTGTAACAAGGCTTACAACGAATACTATTATAAAGCCACCAAGCATTGCCACAGCACCACAGTCAATAGGGTTGAGGATGCTATTTCCCAGAAGCATATTGATAACAGTTAGTCCTACGCCCCACGTAAAGCATGCCCATACTGAAGCGCGGGTTACACCTTTCCAGTAAAGACCAAGCATGAATGGAGCGAGAAAAGCACCTGCCAATGCACCCCAGGAGATACCCATGAGTTGTGCGATGAACTGTGGTGGATTAAGGGCTATCATTAGCGAAAGTACGATAAAGAAAACTATAAGAACACGCATTACCACAACTTTGCGTCGCTCTACCTTTTCTGCTACTACATCATCTATTTCACCGCCTTCAACTTCTCCTTCAAGTGATTTCTTGTCGCGATAGATTAGGTCAAGAGTCATTGTAGAAGAGGATGTGAGTACGAGTGATGCTAATGTAGACATGGAAGCGGATAGCACGAGCAATACGACCAAGGCGATGAGAATGTCTGGTAGTGTCTCAAGCATTGAAGGTACAATGCTATCGTAAGCGTATCTGTGTTTTTCAAGATTGAATGATGGTTCTGGGAAAAGACGACCGAAACTACCTAGGAAGTAACATCCACCAGAAACGATGAGCGCAAAGATTGTTGATATTATAGTTCCGCGTTTGATGGCAGATTCGTCTGTTATAGAATAGAACTTGCCTACCATCTGTGGTAGGCCCCAAGTACCGAGTGACGTTAGTACGACAACGCCTAACAGACTAAGTGGTGCTGGTCCGAACCATGAGGCAAAGTCACCTGGCTGGAATGATGAGAATAGTCCAGACTTGTCTTCTAAGTCATGGACAGTAGGCTGAGCCTCGCTCATCTTGTGTATAGCCTCAAGCAGTCCTCCTTGATTATTCAACACTACAGCGATAATTGTTGTAATGCCAAAAATCATGATGATACCTTGTATGAAATCATTAATGGCTGTTGCCTTGTATCCTCCGAGAATAACGTAGATAGCCGTGAGTAATGCCATTATTATTGCGCAATAAGAATATGGGATATTGAATCCCATCTCAAAAAGTCTGGAAATGCCCATGTATACTCCCGCTGTGTAAGGGATAAGAAATACAAAAGCAATAATAGAGGCAATGACGCGTAGGCCTTCATCCGCATAACGTGTACCGAAGAAGTCGGGCATAGTACGACTCTGTATGTGTTGTGTCATAATTTTGGTTCGTCGACCAAGTACTAACCATGCGAGGAAAGAGCCTATGATAGCGTTGCCTATACCTATCCAAGATGATGATAAGCCATATTTCCAACCGAATTGTCCAGCATATCCTACAAAAACAACTGCGGAGAAATAGGAGGTGCCATAGGCAAAGGCTGTGAGCCAAGGTCCAACAGACCGACCACCGAGCACAAATCCTTCTACGGATTTGGCCTGCTGACGTGAGTATATTCCAACACCAACGGTGATGGTAAGAAATACTATGGTGAGAATTATCTTTATTAGCATAATATTAACGTGTTGTTATATAGTGAATTAATATGCTGGATTAAATTAAAACGAGACTTGTACTTGCGCTTGTAAAGTGTTAACATTATCACCTTGTATAGCCTTCATCGCATCACTCTTAATACTATAAGTGTATTGAGCCTGCAGACGGCATTTCTTGAAAATCCAGTACTGTATGCCTGCCATGAGATTTGTTTTCTGTAGTTTAGCATCGGTATTGTAATTCATGTAGTCTGCCATAGCTACGATGTCAAGTCCTTTATATACTGGTATCGCAGATGAAATATATGCGCCAAAACTGTTGCAATCGCCATCTTTGCCACCGAGCATCTCTGTGCGAACCATGGCGCAACGGTTCTTGTAGTAATCGGTACCTGTAACTTTAGACTTCCACTCCATACCGAAAGCATAACGGTTTTGAGTATAAGTGTCGTTAAGTTTTACTGTGGTGTTATATAGAGAGTTGTTTACAGCATATCCGTAGCCTTTCTGGCCTGATAGAGATATGCGGAAATTTGGGACCACTTTGTATTCTAATTTCGCAATAACGTTTTTCTGATTATTCTTGTCGGATGTGTTAATCTGGCCACCATTAACGACCTCTACAACATAACGCAGTTTGTTATTGAAAACATCACCGTATGCCATTAGACCGAGGTCACGACCTGAAGGATTATCAGCCAATGGGTCTGCACCGCAAAGCCATGATACACCCTGAGACATTGGTCCGATGCTTTCGAGAACAGTCGGGGACATAGGGTTTTCAATAGAAAGTTCTGTCTTGGACTGACCGAAACGAAGATTGAAAGCTTTACTTGGACGATACTCCATGTAGTATTCTTGCATATTTTTGCTCTTGAATTCGTGCATGAAGAAAGCATAGAATTGTGGAGTTATCTCTGCACCGACCATAAGAATGACGCGCTTCATTTCAAATGTATTAGAGTTCTCTCCATGTTCTGGTATTGTTGCTGTGTATCCAGCCTGTGCATATCCAGCAACTTTTAATCTTGATGCAACGGTGCTAGCCCAATACTTGGTGTCTTTGTCATTTGTCTCTGCTGGAGCCTTGATAAGTGTGTTGTGTTCTTCAAGTATTTCCATGTCTGTGTTACCGTTGCCAGTAACGATAGTATTGGTTTCTGCAAATGTCGCATTTGCTGACAACATTGCAGCGGCAATAAATGGTAAGGTCTTTTTCATCTTTTTTGTGAAAGGTGATGTTATTTGGTTAAAAACAAATGAACCCTATAAATAACGGTTATTAAACAAAGTTTGTCTAACAATGTTACTTATAGAGTTCATAGATATCTTTATTCTTGGTGAGAAAGGTCTTCCTCTGTAATATAATCTAATTTCTTGAGCATAATGGTTTCTTCCGCCTTGTCATTGTTGTCCGGTCGGAAGACGATAATGCCCTTACCCGCATACATGAACGAGTACATATATTTGATGCTAACGCCACCATCGGAGAGCATCTCTACCATGTCTGCTGCGGCACCAGGCTTGTTGTCTGCCAAGCGAATGCCATATACATTACTGATAGTAACAGATATATTTTTGTCTCGTAAAATTTTAAATGCTTTTTCTGTGTCATTACAGATAATACGGTAGATACCGAAACCATCTGTATCACCAAGAGTACTTACGATGATACTGATGCCGTTTTCACGAAGCATCTTGAGTACCTTAAGTAGTGCACCACTCTGGTTCTCAATAAATATGGAAAGTTGTTTAATTGTCATAAGTAATCAATATTATTTATACACGGTTCTTTTATCTACTACGCGTACAGCTTTACCATCGCTGACAGGTAATGTGCCCTTGGGGACGAGTTTAACTTTAGGCGTAAGTAAAATTTCATCTTTAAGTGCTCTTGTAATGGATTTTTGTAAAGCGGTAAGACGCTGATAATCATCGGTAAAGAGTTCTTCTAATTCTACTTCTACAGTCATGTTATCGTTGTTCTCGTCAGTCGTAAGCGTAATGAGATAGTTGTTGGCGAGTTCTTTGAACTGCATCAGAATCTTCTCTATCTGTATCGGGAAGATATTAACTCCGCGTAATACCATCATATCATCTGAACGTCCTCTCATACGGTCGAGACGAACATGGTTACGTCCACATGGGCAACTACGTCCCAGTACTCTCGTAAGATCACGTGTACGATAGCGCAATAGTGGCATAGCCTCTCGTTTGATGGAAGTAAGAACAAGCTCACCAATCTCACCGTCAGGAACAGGCTCTAAAGTCTCAGGGTTTACGATCTCTACGATATAGTAATCCTCCCAGAAATGTAAACCGTTTTGTTCCTTACATTCAAAGCCAACGCCAGGACCGCACATTTCTGACATTCCGAAAGAGTTGTAGGCTTTTACCCCCATCATCTCCTCAATACGTTTGCGTTGTTCTTCAGAATGAGGCTCTGCACCTATGGCTAAAACTTTCAGTTTGGTGTCTTTACGTGGGTCAACACCCTGTTCTACCATTACCTCATGTAAACGTGTGACGTATGAAGGAACAGCGTGCATGGCAGTGGTGCCGAAATCGGTGATAAACTTAATCTGGCGGAGCGAGTTACCCGCAGCAGCAGGTATGGTCAGCATACCTAGTCGTTCTGCACCATACTGGAATCCTAAACCTCCAGTAAACATACCGTAGCCAGATGAATTTTGGAAAACATCATTAGGACGCAGTCCTACCATCCAAAGGTTACGTGCTACTTGGTTAGCCCATTCATCAAGATCATTCTGTGTATGAAGAATAACTGTAGGGTTGCCTGTAGTACCAGACGAGGAGTGTAGACGTACGCATTCTGTTAGCGGAGCGGAGGCTAATCCAAATGGATATGTATCTCGCAAATCCTGTTTCGTAGTAAAAGGTATGCGTCGAATGTCGTCTACGCTCGTAATATTCTCAGGTGTTACTCCTGCTTTCTCTAGTCTTGCCTTGTAAACAGGATTGTTCATACATCTTTTAACAGTTTCCTTGAGACGTTCCACCTGTAATGCCTCAATCTGCTCCCTCGACATGGTTTCTAATTCGGGATCGAGGTATTCTGACTTCCAGTCAGGTAATGGTCTTCTATACATTGTTTTTATGGTTAGCGGAAGTGCCAACATTACAAGTAATTGTTCAAAATTATTTTTATATATCCGTAAGTGAATACAATCATTTCTGTAATTATATTTAATACAGTCTCTTAGGCGCATCTACTTCCTCTGTTTTCTGTCACAATACAGGCATAGTTCCATCGAACAGAGAAAGCACCTGCATTAAATTAACCTATATTAAATACAAGAATAATTTTGAACACTTACTTATAATACGGTGACACTGCCAATAGTTTGTTTTACTCTGCTGATGCACCGAGGTCAAAAGCGTTGAGATTTGCTTCTACTACTTTCTCTCCTTTGCGTGCAAATATTGTTGCTACGGCATTGCGCAGCGCTTCTGACGATATAATGCCAATATATTTTGCTGCCATTCCCAATAGCACTACGTTAGCAGAACGTATTGAGCCTGCTTTCTTTGCTACATCCTCAATATCAAGCATTACAACATTGTTTGGTAATGACTTGAGTTCATTGAATAATGCTTTCTCTTCAGGGTAGTTGGGGATATTTATAAATGGTTTGTTGTTTGTGACGATGACACCGTCCTTAGCCAGATATGGTAAATAACGCAGTGCTTCCATTGGTTCCATCGAGATAATGACATCAGCACCACCCTTTGGTATAAGATCGCTATAGATAGTTTCTGTTGACAGGCGAAGATTCGATTGTACGTCACCACCACGCTGACTCATACCGTGTACTTCTGCCTGTTTAAGGTTTATGTCTGCATGGGTAGCCGCTTCTCCTATGATTGTAGCGATAGAGAGAATACCTTGACCTCCCACACCGCATAATATGATATCTTTTTTCATTATTTTTTTCTGTTGGATTAGAATTTATGCATTGGCGTTCTTAGCCTTCGCTCTTTCGCGTGCGTGACGCGCTGCAGTCTGTATGCACTCACGACGTGGTATGATAACAGAGACACCGTTATATTCAATCTCTTCTTTGATGGTACGTGTTATTTCTTCCATATTCTTTGGAAGAGGTACTACTACGCGAACGTGTTCTGGTTCTACACCAAGACCAAGACAAATTGCCTCAAATTTATTCGTGCCAGCGGAATCTTGTCCACCAGTCATACCTGTGGTGAGGTTATCGGAGATGATAACGGTAATATTAGACTTATCGTTGACCGCGTCAAGCAGACCAGTCATACCTGAGTGCGTAAATGTCGAGTCACCAATAACGGCTATGGCAGGGAATAGTCCTGCATCGGCTGCGCCTTTAGCCATTGTTATTGATGCTCCCATATCAACACAACTTGAAAGTGCTTTAAATGGAGGCAATGCGCCAAGAGTATAACATCCAATGTCTCCGAAAATACGGTGGTCTGGATACTCTTCTGCTACCTTGTTTAATGCTGTATAAACATCACGGTGACCGCAACCTTGACATAACTGTGGAGGGCGACCTGCAAGGTTTTTGGCGGGTGCTAGTATCTCAGGGGCTTTTACACCGAGCGCGGCAGCCACGGAATCAGGGGTTAACTCACCAGTTCTAGGCAGTGTGCCGGTAAGGCGACCTGTAACGATATAGTCTGTACCGAGAATACCTTTTACTCCTTCTTCAACAACAGGCTGACCGTCTTCTACAACGAGTAGTTTTCCACTTTCCTTGGCAAGCATCTGTATACGTTGTTCAGGAAGGGGATACTGTGATACTTTTTCTATATTGTATAATGCCTGTTCTGCGGCAGGCAGTTGTGCAATGGCTTCTTTTACATAGTTATAACCGATGCCACATGCAACAATACCAGTTTTGTCAGCTTTTTTGTCGTAGTCAGTATATTCGCTCTTGTTGAATTCTGACGTGTTGCTTGCCATCTGCATAGCGTCCTGCTTACCAAGTAATGCGTCATACTTCTTACGTGCAATACCAGGTAATAGTACCCAAGCATCTGTGGATATATTGATATTATTCTGTTCTCTTGCTTCTTTTACCATAACGCCAGCGCGTGAATGAGCTAAACGAGTTACTACGCGAAGTAATACTGGTTCCTTAATCTTTTCAGAATAATCAAAAGCAACGCTCATCATGTCGTATGCTTCCTGCTGTGTGGAAGGTTCGAATATTGGAATAAGCGCAAATTTTCCATAGAAACGAGAATCTTGTTCGTTTTGACTGGAATGCATAGAAGGGTCATCTGCAGCTAGAACGACAAGTCCCCCTTGTACGCCTGTGATGGCACTATTAATAAATGCATCGGCACATACATTCATGCCTACATGTTTCATGCAAACGAGTGCACGTTTACCTGCGTAAGACATTCCAAGGGCTGCTTCCATAGCGGTCTTTTCGTTGGTACACCAACGTGAACGAATGCCACGTTCTTTTGCCAGTGCGTTGGCTTGAATAAACTCTGTAATCTCTGTTGATGGAGTGCCTGGATAAGCATAGACACCGCTAAGGCCAGCGTGAATAGCACCAAGAGCGATGGCTTCATCCCCCAGAAGAAGTTTCTTTTCCATTGATTATGTCTTTTGTTTATAAATTGTTTAGTTTAATTTCGTAGTTGTTTTGCCCCCAATACTTACATGAGTTTTTTGTATTTCAAATGTAAGGGGTGGTGTTTTTTATAGTTATGCAAAGGTACACTTTTTTCTTGTAAAAGCAATGAATTTGATACTTTTTTTGCCGAAAACGCTATAAAATGTTGTAGGAACAGAGAAAATGTATTAACTTTGCAGTTGTAAAAAGAGCATACTTTTAAAAACATTTTATTAGATATACAGAATTATCTGTTTGATTTTATTGTACAAGAAATTTCAGCCGCTGCACCGTAAATCCGTAGCGTGTGTCATTTCACTTTACTATTTTATTTCAAGGATGAAGAAAAAAACTGTTTCTGAATTGCTTGAACGCAAGGGCGTACTACCAGTGAGTATGCTGACCGCTTATGACTATCATACAGCGTGTATAGTTGATGAAGCTGGGATAGATATGATACTTGTTGGTGATTCTTTGGGAAATGTGATGCTTGGGTATGAGAATACACTCGCAGTGACTGTAGATGATATGATTCATCATGGAAAGGCGGTGTGTCGCGGTGCAAAGAATGCATTGGTGGTAATAGATATGCCATTCATGTCTTACCAAACATCTGTTTATGATGCCGTAAAAAATGCTGGCAGAATAATGAAGAAAACAAACTGCCAAGCGGTTAAATTGGAAGGCGGAGCGGAGTATGCAGATCGTATTAAGGCTATTGTTGAAGCGGGGATTCCTGTTGTGGCGCATATAGGACTGACACCTCAGTCTGTAAATACTCTCAGTGGATATAAAGTTCAAGGAAAAACTTTAGAGGCTGCACAAAAGATGATAAATGATGCTAAAGCCGTAACGGAGGCTGGCGCTTTTGCTGTAACGCTTGAGTGTGTGCCAGAGGGTTTGGCAAAAAAAATTACGGAGTCTATAGACGCTTTGACTATAGGTATCGGAGCAGGTCGCTATTGTGATGGTCAAGTATTGGTGTATCAAGACATGTTAGGCTATACTGATGGTTTTACACCAAAGTTTGTGAAGAAATATGCTAATCTTCATGATATAATGCTTGATGCCTTTAGACAATATAAGGAGGAGTGTGAACAAAGGGCATTTCCTACGGATAAGAATGTGTTCTCAATTTCTAATGAGGTGTTAGAGAAACTTTATTGATAATTTAAGAATAAAAAGTTACTATTGTAACGCTATATAAATTATGACGATGAAAGTTGTAAAAACAGTAAAAGAGGTAAGAGAGATTGTTTCTGAGTGGAAACGTGAGGGATTAACAATTGGTTTAGTTCCTACAATGGGATACTTGCATGAAGGTCACCAGAGCCTTATACGTAAGTCGGCAGAACAGAATGATCGTACAGTCGTTTCTGTTTTCGTTAATCCCATACAATTTGGTCCAACGGAAGATTTAGAGGCTTATCCGCGTGATTTGGAACGTGATAAGAATGCAGTGGAAGAAGCAGGAGGTAGTCTTATCTTTAATCCTGAGCCTTCAGAGATGTATCCTTTACATTTTACATCTTTTATTGATACAACAGAGACTACAGAGTTGTTGTGTGGTGCCGTGCGTCCTATACATTTTAGAGGGGTATGTACAGTAGTAGGTAAATTATTCAATATCGTTACGCCTGATAGAGCATACTTCGGTCAAAAGGATGCTCAACAGTTAGCGACCATTCGTCGTTTCGTTCGTGATTTGAATTTTAATATAGAAATAATACCATGTCCTATTGTTCGTGAACCTGATGGATTGGCAAAGTCAAGTAGAAATACTTATCTCAGTAAGACGGAACGTCAGGCTGCGTTAATTCTCTCTAAGAGTTTGCTAAAAGGAAAGGCTGCAATAGAAGCAGGCGAGCGTAATGCACAAAAAGTAATAGATATAATAAAAGGTAATCTTGCCACAGAGCCTATGGCAAAAGTTGACTACGTAGAGGTGGTTGATTTTGCTAATATTCAACGTGTAAAGACAATTGCTGGTGAAACGCTTGTTGCTATTGCGGTATATATAGGAAAAACTCGTTTGATAGATAATTTTATTGTAAATTTGTAAAATAAAATAGAGAATGGATATAACTTTGTTGAAAGCAAAGATACATCGTGCAGTGGTGACACAGGCGGATCTTAATTATGTTGGCAGTGTTACCATTGACACAAAGTTGCTCCGTGAGTCAGGCATATATGAATATGAGAAAGTGCAAATTGTAGACATAGATAATGGTAACAGGTTTGAAACCTATACAATTGCAGGAGAGGAAGGTTCTGGTATCATTTGTCTTAATGGTGCAGCAGCAAAGTGTGTCAATGTAGGTGATAAGGTGATAATTATGGCATATGCCAATATGGAACCTTCAGAGGCCGTAGGACATAAACCAACTGTACTTTTTGTTAATGATAAAAACGAGATAGTACGTAAGGCAAATTATGAAAAGCACGGTCTGCTGAGCAACCAATAATAATTTCCTCCACTAATCAACACATTAATAATAATGCTTACAGGAAAGACCATAGTTTTAGGAGTAACTGGTAGTATTGCAGCATATAAGATGGCAAATGTAGCCTCAATGCTAGTAAAAATGCATGCTGAGGTACACGTTATTATGACGCAGAATGCGTGTAATTTTATAACGCCAATAACATTTGAAACATTGACTGGCAATAAGTGTCTTATTGATACCTTTGATCGTAATTTTGAGTTTCAAGTAGAACATATAGCTTTAGCGAAGCGTGCTGATGCGTTCTTGATAGCACCAGCTACAGCCAATATAATTGGCAAAATAGCCAATGGTATTTGTGACGATATGCTTACTACTACGTTATTTGCTACTAAGGCACCATGCTTGGTTTCACCTGCAATGAATACTGGTATGTGGAATAATCCTATTCTACAAGATAATCTCGCGAAACTTCGTCATTACGGTTACCATGTTATTATGCCTGCCTCTGGAAGATTGGCATGTGGTGATATGGGAAGTGGGAAGATGCCATCTGAGCAGTTATTGTGTGATAATGTTCTTGCTATTGTGGCAAAAGATAAGGACTTTAAAGGGAAAAGAATTCTTGTTACTGCAGGTCCAACGCAGGAATCGATAGATCCTGTTAGGTTTATAACAAATCATTCTTCTGGTAAAATGGGGTATGCCATTGCTGAGATGGCAGCTTTACGTGGTGCTGAGGTTACACTTATATCTGGACCTGTAGGTATTAAACCTTTTTATTTGGTTAGTTTGGTTTCTGTGACAAGTGCCCATGAGATGTTCGAATCTGTTAAGGAACATTACAAAAAGAATGACATAATCATCATGTGTAGTGCGGTAGCAGACTATACGCCTATTTCCTGTGCAGATCATAAGTTAAAGAAGGGTGATGGGGAGATGAACATAGAACTTGCAAGGACAAAGGATATCTTGGGATATTTAGGACTTAACAAGTGCGAGGGGCAGATAATAGTAGGTTTTTCTATGGAGACTGAAAATCTGATAGAAAACTCCCGCATAAAGTTATTGAAGAAAAATGCCGATATGATTTGTGCCAACTCTATTATCGGAGGAAAAACAGGATTTGCTGTTGATACAAATCGTGTAACTCTCATTACAAAGAATACAGTGAAGGAACTACCTCTGTGTTCAAAAAAGGAGACAGCAGGCTATATCTTAGATAATATATGCGAATCGTAAAGAGTCAACAATATGCATTTACTAATAGATATAGGTAATTCTACCGTAGTTGTAGCAACAGCATCTAACCGTGGGGAAATACGAGATACGTGTCGTTTTAAAACTCAAAAGGAGGAAACGGTAAGCTATTACCGTAATGAAATACTTTCTGGTTTGGGTAAGTGTCGTATCGCAGTAGACCAGTTGAACTCTGTAACGATTTCTTCCGTCGTTCCAGAGGTTAATGATGATGTAACACAAGCAGTTGTAGATATTACTGGCATTGTACCTCATTTCTTTTCTCTACCAGATGCAAAGAAAATAATCAAGGTTGATGTAGAGTCACCTCTTCAGTTAGGAAATGACCGGCTTGCTGATGCTGTAGCGGCAGTGTCATGTTATGGGGTGCCTGTATTGGTGTTTGATATGGGAACTGCGACTACAGTAGGCGTTGTAGATGATACGAAAACCTTTAGGGGGGGGATGATAATACCGGGTGTAAAGACCTCACTAAATGCGTTAAGTAAGCGTGCATCGCAATTGCCTGCTATTAATATCGAGAAACCTCGAAATATCATAGGTAGAAATACTTTAGAGTGTATGCAGAGTGGAACTCTTTATGGTACGGCTGCTATGGTAGATGGTATTATTGACAGAATGGTTGAGATCCTTGATTATTCCGTAACTGTTGTCGCCACAGGTGGTATGGCAAAAAATATAATTCCCTTTTGCCGTCACAAAATTGTAAGAGATGATTTCTTGCAATTTAAAGGAATCTTTTGTGCGGCTGTGAAGTCGTAGAAACTAGAAGTCGTAGAAATTATTTTACGTTTATGAAAACTATAGTATTTATAGGTTCAGGCAATCTTGCCACTCATCTCTGTTATGCATTATTTAATGCGGGGTATCAAATAAAGCAAGTGTATAGCCCTACATTTTTGCATGCGAAAGAGCTGGCAGATAAAGTGAATGCATCTGCTGTGTCTGATATGGCAATGGTCACAAGACAGGCAGATGCTTATATAATTTCGGTAAAGGATGATGCTGTACATGCTGTTGCAGAACTTTTAGATGATGTTTCATCTAAAAGCGTTTTGATACACACTGCTGGCAGCGTGTCACTTTCTGCAATACAAAATGAGGTAAATCATGCAGCAGTACTTTACCCTATGCAGTCTTTTACAAAGGGAAGAAGTGTTAATTTTAATAAAATACCTTGTTTTATAGAATATTCAGATGACGTTGCAGAAGAGTGTGTCAAAGAATTATCTAAAAGTGTTTCAAATACTATAGTTGAGATAAATAGTGAGAAACGTCGTCGTCTGCATCTTGCTGCAGTTTTTGCAAGCAACATGGTAAATCATTGTTTTCGTATTGCAGAGCGTATTATGGAAGAGAATGATTTAGACTTTTCTTTGTTATATCCTTTGATGAGAGAAACTACAGCTAAGGCTCAGATTATGTCGCCCCATGATGCCCAAACTGGACCAATGGTTCGAAATGACGTAAGAGTTATGAATGCGCAGGAATCTCTTTTAACAGATAATCTCGCAAGAAGAATTTATGAGGCAATGGCAGAAAGTATATATGCAGATAAAATTGGCAGATGAATATAAGTAAATTGGCAAGTTCTAATTTGAACTTGCCATATAAACCAAAGGTCCATCCAATATTATTTTTTCCTCTTTCAGGAGTTCTTCGATAACAATATTAAGAGTGTCTCCTGGTAGTTCTAATTTCTTTAGTTCCAGTAAGGAGTGTTTTTTCTGGTCATTAAGAATGGATAGAACGTTTTTTCGGACTTCATTAGTGTTTTCTTTCTTCTGTTTGTTTTTGGCTATACAAACATCACATCGTTGACAATTATTAGAAACTTTTTCGCCAAAATACTCTAATAATATTCTCTGTCGACAATAATCTATTGATTCTGCATACCAGATAACAGATGCTATCCTTTCTTCATATCTTTTCTTTTGATCTTCGTATACATCTTTTTTTATAATTAGTTTATCTGAATCAATTCGCTGTTTCGTAAAAATAATCACAGGCACATTACGTCTCGGGATATATCTTAAAATACCTCTTTGTGAGAGTTGTTTGAGTGTAACATGTAGTTGTTGTGATGTTATTCCTATCTTTCTTGATATAAAGTTTTCATTAATAAAGACAAAATCGATGAAAAGAGATCCATAGTATCTCATGAGTGTAGTTAGCACCAAGTTTTCTGTTTCTGTCATGTTGGAAACGTAATACAGTTCATCTCTACCAATAATGATTTTAACTCTAGGATGTGATTCTGGATCGTTGTTGTACTCTATGTATCCAGAGTTTTGAAGAATAGATAATGCTCCATGTAAAAAAGTTGGAAAATGATGGAATTTGAAACAGAATTCGTCCTCGTTAAACTCATATCTAGCTCCTTGTCCACTTTCTACTGCCAATTCAAAATAGTATGCGAGATGATCGTAAACACGTCTTATGTAGTCTTTTTCAGGGTAAGCTTCGTTTACACTTTTACATAATCTGATGTGGTCACGTTTATTATATAAGAGAATGGCGTATGATTTATTACCATCTCGTCCAGCTCTTCCTGCTTCTTGATAGTATGCTTCAAGGGAGTCTGGACAATCAGCATGAATAACTAGTCTTACGTCAGATTTGTCAATACCCATACCGAAAGCGTTTGTGGCAACCATTACTCTTACAGTTCCATTTTGCCAATCTAATTGTCTTTGGTTCTTAACCGCGAAATCAAGCCCTGCATGAAAGAAAGTAGCAGATATTCCGTCTTCTTCTAATCTCTTTGCAATCGCTTTTGTATAACTGCGGCTTCTGGTGTAAACAATAGCACATCCGCTTACGTTTTTCAGTATGTGGATAATTTCAGCTTCTTTATTTTCTGTCTGCCTAACAACGTATGAAATGTTTTCACGTTTGAAACTCATCGTGAAAACATTGGCAATCTCTTTACCAAACTGTCCGAAGAGTAATTTTTCTTGAATGTCGGTTACAACGGGTGGAGTGGCTGTGGCGGTAAGGGCGAGTACAGGTATGTTGGGGAGTTCTTTTCTTATTTCACCAATTCGTAAATATGAAGGTCTGAAATCGTACCCCCACTGTGAAATGCAGTGTGCTTCGTCAATAGTTAGGAAGCATACTTGCATATACTTTAATTTGTAAAGGAAAAGTTGTTGTCCAAGGCGTTCTGGGGAGATGTATAGAAACTTTACTGCACCATAAATAGCATTGTCTAAAATTTTTATTATCTCGGCCCGACTCATTTCAGAGTTTACAGTTTCTGCCTGTATACCCTTAGCTTTAAGGTGAGCCACCTGGTCGTTCATCAATGCGACAAGTGGGGTAACCACAATACAAACACCTTCCATGAGAAGCGCTGGTATTTGGAAGGTTACACTTTTTCCTCCACCAGTAGGCATTAGTCCTAATGTGTCGTGTCCTGTGACTATGCTCTTTATAATGTCAAGTTGGATGCTGCGAAAAGATTCGTAGCCAAAGTATTTCCTTAGGGCGTTTATGTAAATGTTGTCTGTCACAGGTGTATGCAAGTTTTCTATTGCTGAAAATGTATGTCCTCTATTAAAAGTTGTATATTACCTCGTCGGTATGCGTTCTCTTCTATGGTGTAGGCAATATCAAATGAGCGTCTTGACTTAATAAACCTTGCAGCTGCAGACTGTCCGAAGGCAATGCCATTCATGACTGTAGGTGATTTAGAATCTACAAGTTCGAGTTTAATATGTTCTTGTTCTCTACCTACTACTTTGGAAGTTCCGAAATCATATACATTCAGTGTTGAGAACACAGGTTTGGGATTTCCAGGACCAAATGGAGCGAAACGTTTGAGGTCGTGGAATAGTCGTTTATTAATGTCTTTGAAATCTATTGTAGCATCAATTTTTAATACAGGTTCTGTATGTTGAATATTAATATGGTTATCAACGTATTGACAGAAGCGTTCTGTGAATTTCTTTACATCTTCCCACTTTATAGTCATGCCACAGGCGTATGTGTGTCCTCCAAAGTTTATTAGTAAGTCTCGGCAGTCTTTAATGGCAGCATAAATATCAAATCCTTGTATTGAACGTGCAGATCCTGTCGCAAATTGTCCATCTCTTGTGAGTACAATAGTTGGTTTGAAGTACATTTCAGTAAGTCGTGATGCTACTATGCCTATAATACCTTTGTTCCAATTTTCATCGCACAGGACAATGCAACTGTCATGATGGTTTTCTTCTAATTTTGCAACGATAGCGTTGGCTTCTTCTGTTGTTTGTTTGTCAATATCCTTACGTTGCTCATTATATTCGTTGATGTGTTTAGCAAGTGCCATGGCAACATCACTATTCTTTTGGACAAGCAAATCCACAGAGAGTTTACCATTCTCCATACGTCCAGATGCATTAAGTCTTGGACCTATTTTGAAGATGATGTCGTTCATGCTTATTTCTCGGTCTGCCAATCCGCAAATATTAAGAATAGCTCTTACGCCAATTGAAGGATTCTGGTTTATCTGTTTTAGACCATGGTATGCCAAAATCCTGTTTTCATCTGTTACCTGTACAAGATCTGCTGCAATGCTTATTGCACAAAGGTCTAGTAATGGAATAAGTTTAGAGAATGGAATACCATTATTTTTAGCAAAGGCTTGCATGAACTTAAATCCTACGCCACATCCGCAAAGTTCCTTGAAAGGGTAGGGGTCATCAGGTTGCTTTGGGTTAAGTATTGCTACAGCATCTGGTAAGACTTCGTCTGGCATGTGGTGATCACAAATTATAAAGTCAATACCATTTGCTTTTGCATAAGCTATTTCTTTATGTGCTTTTATTCCACAGTCAAGAATTATAATGAGTTTTACGTTTTGTGATTTTGCATAATCTATTCCTTTTATGCTTACACCGTATCCCTCATCATATCTGTCTGGTATGTAGTAATCTATATTTCCATAGAATTGTTGTAAAAATTTATAAATTAATGCAACTGCCGTACATCCGTCGACATCATAGTCCCCATACACCATTATTCGCTCTTTCCTGCCGATGGCATCATTCAGTCTGTCAACAGCAATGTCCATATCTTTAAGCAGGAAAGGGTTTGTCAAATCATTTAACTGTGGGCGAAAGAAGCGTTTAGCAGCAGATTCTGTTGTTATGCCCCTTTTTACCAATTGGCACACAAGAATTGGCGAGATGTTCAATTTCTCTGCCAATCCGTTTATCTGTTCCCTCTGTTTTGCTGAGGGCTGTTCGGTTTCCCACTTAAAATGCATGATGAATATTTATTGTACAACAAACTTTAATTCTGTCCTTCCAATTTCTTCATTGTAAGTTTTGAAATTTTTCCTTCAGAACTTATCTCACCGCTGATTATGTATTTACCATATTTTTCCTTATTGGAGTCGGTACGTTCCATTTTTAATTCTGCAGGAAATTCAACTTTAAGGTTGTATGAATCATCCTCATTTTTGACTTTTTCAAATTTGAAATCATCCATAATGTGCCAATTGAGGTTCTTTACGTCGTCCTTGTAAAGTTTATTCATAAATGTTATTACATCATCTCCCGTTGCATCTCTTTTGTTCAAGAAGTTGGTTAATTGTCCAGCTATTGTTTCAAGCAACTTATTTTCATTACGTGAGTTTATTGCTTGAAAGAAGTGTTTAAACACTGTTTTCGCTGCAATTGTTTCTTCAGCAGATACTTCTGTGTTCTTTTTATTGTCAAGAAAATCTTGCGCCTGTCCAGCATATTTTCCGTCAGGATGCTGTTGTAGGTATTTAGAATATGATTCTGAAGAGTTTACCCTTGATGCAATAGCGAAGTCAATAGAGTCTATTTTGTTTAAAGCTTCGCCTTTGTGTGGAGAATCTGGGTTATTCCTTATATATTCTTCCAAGGCATTTTTCGTACCACTCGTAACAGCATTCATCCAGTCTGTATCTTTTTGTGAGAGCATCTCTAATCTCACATTGACGGAATCTCTGTGTTCCTGTGGAGCATCAGCGTAACGTGACAGATACATTTTTAGCACCATTGGATCATCGGTCTGCATGGCGTACTCATAATCCTCTTGCTCTTTTTCTGATTGGGAACTGTTGTAAAAATAATATGCTGTCCCAACAATGATAAGTGCTATAATGAAAGAAGTTATCATTAAAGCCTTAGACTTGCCATTCTTGTTCGTTTTAGGAGTTTCATTCTTCTCCTGATTGTCAGGCTCAAATTGTTTATTACTGGTTGTTTGCTGATTGTGATTATTGATATCAGTATAACCTCCCTCCAATTTTACTGAACTATTCTGTGTGTTATCGATGATATCAGGATTCCCCGCAATTTTTAATCCGCAGTGTGGACAAAATTCAGCTTTGTCGCTTACCTGATTTTTACATTCTGGACAAATTATGAGTGCCATATTTAATGTGTTTTATAGTTGCGTTTTTATAATTCTTTTCTTCTGTGCCTGAATTTCAGTTCTCTCAGTTTATGTTTCCCCATGAATCGACTCTTGTCAACGTAGCCTTTGATACCATTTAGGCGTCCTTTACCAGTGTATTGCCACATGGTAATGTCTCTCTGATCAATTAATTTTGGCTCTTTTAAAGAGTATTGTGCAATCATAATCAGGTATCTGTCAAGTTTTTCTGCCAAATATCTATTGTAAAAGTTTGTACCAGTATAAATAAGTGGTCTTTGCTGATAGGTACGTTCTACCAAGTCAAGAAATTTAAACAAAGAGTCGCAGAATTCTTCAGTTGGTAGTCCTGATGTTGTTTCTACATCGATCATTGGTATAAGATCTTGTTCACTTGGTTTGCATTGCAGGACGAAGTTTGATAATTGTGTCTCCTGTGGAGTTTTTGCTCTATAGAAATGATATGAACCAACTTTCAGTCCGTATTGGTGTGCTGTTAGTATGTTGTTTTCATATTTTGGGTCAATAAGGTTTCCTCCTTCTGTGGCCTTTATGTAAACATACGCCATTTTTGTATTGTTTCCAACGGTCTCCCAAAACACTTCACCCTGATAGCGCGAAATGTCTATACCGTGAATATGTGAACAAGTATCTTCACATTCAACTTGTTGCGCTTTTACGTTCAAGGAAATGATGCAAAGTAGTATTGCAGTAAATGCCTTTATTAAAATTTTTGAAGTTTTTATGTTTTCTCTGTAGTGTTTCATATTGCAAAGTTATTAAAAAAAAACGAGATTTCAAAACTTTATATTGTGAAATTATTGTACAATAATCGTTAAAATATTCTCTTTCTCTCTCCTTTTCTTGAGAAAGTGTAAGTCGGTGTTTTCTTCAACTTAACGGTGCAAATTTCTGTCCTTGATTTATGAAGTCAACTTATAAAGGGTGGTTCTATAAATTACCACCCTAAAATAAAAATCGCAGTAACAATCTTGCTTTTTACAAAATTATTACTGCGACTTTCTGTCAGTATTAATGTAAATGTTGAATTTTCTTATCCATTTCGTCTGTAAGGCGCACTTACTTATAGTGTTTCATTACTTTGTTGTAGTAACGCTGTGTGCCTTTCAGTGTGTAGTTCACGCCTCCATTCCATAGTCGTATTGCTCGTTCTATGCTGTTTGAAGGGTTGTAATGGCTCATGATGAGCACAAACATCTCTCTGCTCTTTTTGATGTTAAAACGGTCATTAAGAGAATATCTCTTTTTCTCTCCTCTTTTTCTTAATATGGCGTTACAGTCTTCTACAAGTATAGGTGTTATTTGCATTGCACCGCAACTTTGTCCTCTTACTGCTCGGCTGTCTCCTTCACTCTCTACTTGTGTTATGGCATCCATTAACGGACCCCAATCGAATGCTTTCGTATCATTGTTCCTTGCAGGAACTTCTAAATTCATAACTGTTAAAAATGCTGCTAAAAATACTCCCTTTGCAATCTTTGATAAAATCATAATGTTAAATTAAGGGAAGCCTTGAATTTGCGGACGGAAGAATGTTTTCCGTTAAATTTTTCTGGCATTGCCATCTTACATTTACAACATTTAACGTCTTGCACTCTCTATGTCGTTTGTGGGGTGAGGACATAGATACGTTTGCTTATTGCGGAGCAACGTAATGTGAGGCAGCTGGTCTTTTGTTGCCATTCTGATCATTGCACTGTGCAGAATCTTATGATTGTTGAAATGATAGGATTTTGTGTGTCACAGTGTCAGTGGTCGACTTCCTGTTTATATTTGGCAGTATGTAGCATAACACAATAGCATACATTCAGCCTTTCAATTGCAAAGGTAGCAATAAAAGGTTGTGTACGCAAACAAAGGGGTGATTATATTGTGTAACGATATGATTTATTGACAATTGTCAATAATGCACTAAGTGAATGTTTATTTTTGTTCGTTATTCTCTTCTGGTGTTTTTAGTATGATGGAAGTTGCTCCTATTGTAAATAAAGTGCCGTTTTCAATGATGCGTTTCTCGCGGTCTCCGAGTATTTGGTTATCCACGAATGTTCCAGTGTAGCTGGGTCCATCACGCAGTACGTATTTTAATTTCCCATTTTTTTCTTTTGAAACATTTATGACGCAATGGTTCATGTCTATGGAAGGGTCGTTCGTTTCAATAGGAGTATTGCATTTTGACCCTTTCATGTAGCGACCTATAATATTGTCACCCATGCGTAGTGGCAATACTTGCTTGTAGTGGAACACATTTTCTATTACGACAATGGTACCTACTCCTTCATCAGTTTCTTCCGATGTAGGGTTTTCTTCTTTCTGTTGTTTACGTAGTTTTGATACTCCAATTCTTATACCAAATTCCTTTCCGCAGTCAGGGCATTGGAATATAAGAGATTGACCAGTTTTGTATCTTGTTTCGTCAAATGTTATGTAGTTGTCACATTTGGGGCATCTTACTCGTTTCATGGTAGGATTTCTATTTGTTTGCACTGTTTACCCAAGCGTCCTTGAAAATGTGGTTTTTGTTTTTTAAATTGCTAAGGGCAGCGTCTGCTTCGTTTTTGCTTTTGTATGCCCCATATACAACTCTTCGCATTGAGCCACATTCGTTAATCTTTACATCTTTCAGTCCGTCATTATTGAGTCTCGCGATAAAATCTTTCGCTCCACTCTGTGTTACTTTGCTTGCTAATACTATGTTGTAAGCCGGACTTGCATTTGTATCATTTTGTGTGCGTGCAATAGACACGTTTGAGTTTTCAAGTTTCGTGTTGGCCTTCTCGCCTTTGCTATTTATGCTCTTCAGGCAATCTAAAAGCGAGTTCTTCTTTATGAGGGATGTTATAAACTCGGTATCAATTACTGAGCATGATAACACCTTGCTACTTCCAACACCTGCCGGAATACTTGAGAATACGAATAGGAATAGGATTATTGCTGCTGCGGCAATGTTTCTTGCTGTGTAGCATGCGGCGATTCGCAACGTATGTGCTTTTCCTCTTTTAACTGATGCCGAAATGTCTGCTGTGGTCTCCTCAATAGGGGAGGCTTTTGTCTGTTCGTCGAGTGTGAATGAATTTAGTGCGTACAGGTCTGGGGTTAATAGTCCTGCTGTGCAAGGCACGAAATCATAAACACCTTCCGTGTTCCGCGTAATGGTTCCTATTCCGTGGAACTCGTATTCTCCTTCTATCGCTATAATTTGCTTGATTTCGGTAATATCTTCTTCTATTCGCAATACGGCTTCTGGATAGCTGATATCATATGCTTCCACATATGACTGTGCCAGCAGCGAGTCGTTGAGGGTTAATTGCGAGTTAAACCCTAAGGTGCGCTGCGGTGGGTAGAACGAACCTGTCTCTTTATCCAGTTCTGCGGGGCTATGATGTGCCATAAAGCCACCAAAGTCTGGTACGATAACACAGTCGTTATCTAGCAAAAGAATCTCAATATGTCTTGAAAGTTCGTTCATTATTTATATAATCATTTATGTTATGCGGAAAACTTTGCAAAGTTAGTTATTTTTTTTGAAATGGCAAAATATATTTATCTTTAATTGCGAAAAAAAACATAAATCTTTTTAGTTAGAAAAAAATGCTGTATATTTGCATTTATTTGAACGAAAAACATATAGAATCAAATCGTGAGAAACCATATCTATACTTTTTTAGTAACTGTAAGTATGTTACTTACATATTTTTTTGTGTCTTGTAAGCCACAAACTGCCAAGACTATCGAACGTGAACATGATCCTCGTGCTCAGAAAATGCTTCAGGGTGCATGGGTTAATGAACTTGAGGGTAATGTAGTCTTTCATTTTCGCGGTGATTCTGTGTTTTATGATGATTCTCTTTCTAATCCTACGGTGTTTTATGTGTCGCATGATTCTTTGTTTATAGAAAATCATCCTGTTACAACTTATGCTATAAGGAAGTTGGATAACAGAGAGTTTGTCTTTGTTAATTCTGAAGGCGATGAGATTGTTTTGATGAAGTCTGCGAGAAATTATGATAATGATGAACATCAGGGCAATAATGTTTTAAATCAAGGTAAGAAAATAAAGAAGGATACTGTTCTTGTTTATAATAGCAAGCGCTACCACGCTTATACGCAAGTCAACCCTACAACATATAAGGTTTATCGTCAGTCGGTTAATAGTGATGGTATTAGTGTTGAGAATGTTTACTATGATAATATAGTTTATATTGCCTTGTATGATGGACAACGTAAAATATTCGGCAGTAATATTGAGAAAAAGGAATTTGCCAAACTTGTTCCAGAATCATATATTGGTCAGGCCGTTTTGTCTGAAATTAAGGTTGACAAGGCTTTGCCGAATGGTGTACGCTTCGTTGCGGTGCTTTCTATTCCAGATGGTTACACCAACTATCACGTGAACATAGATATTGATGATGAGGGTAGAAAGAAGTTGTCGTTATGAGGTATGTTCCTTATGATAAAGTAGTGGTAGCGAACGCAATAAAGAGGTTCGTGAAAGAAGAACGCAACTTTCGTAATCCTAACTTGACTCTTGCCGATGTTGCAAAGTCGCTTGGTGTGGCTCGCTCCACGCTGATAAAGGTCTTTTCGGAGGAGATGCATACTACCTTTCTTGCTTATACTAACAAGTGTCGCTTGCAATATGGTCGGCACCTCGTTATGCTTAACAATGGCCGTTTCTCAATGGAACACATTGCTTTAGTGGCAGGCTTCGGAAGCGTGAGGACTTTTAACAAGAAGTATAAGGAAGCGTACGGTGAACTACCAAGAGAAACAAAAAACACGTAAGTAAATACAAATAAAATATATGAAAGCATTTCAATATTCAGGTGAACGTTTTGCAGATCTTCAGATGCTGCGTTACCAGTTGCCAGGGTTTGAGGACCTTACACTTAGTCAAAAAAAGTACATTTATTATCTTGCGGAGGCTACACTTTGGGGGCGCGACATTACTTTTGACCAGTATGGAAAGTATAATCTCCTTATCCGTAAGACTCTTGAAGCAATAATTACAGACTCTTCATTTACTGGGCGTGACGCCTCTGACAAGGATGGTAACGCACTATTAACCTACACCAAGCGTGTATGGTTCTCAAACGGAATTTATCACCATTATGGTTGTGAGAAATTCAAGCCAGAGTTTTCAAAAGAATATTTTGAAAAGATGGTACGAACGGTTGCTGCAGATAAGTTGCCGAAGCCAGCGGATGTGATTATTAAAGAACTTGTTCCTGTAATTTTTGATGAGAACGTTCTGCCTAAGAGGGTTAACAAAGCGTCTGGTGCCGATTTGGTTAAGACTTCAGCATGCAATTTCTATGAAAATGTGACACAACAAGAAGTAGAACGTTACTATGCCGAAAAGAACAAGGACAATGACCCTTGTCCTCCGTCATACGGACTTAATTCTACGCTTGTGAAAAATGCTGATGGAGAAATGGTGGAAGAAGTATGGAGCCTGAACGGTAAGTATTCTAAGACAATCTCTCGTATTATATCATGTCTTACAAAGGCCCAAGAGTATGCTGAGAACGACCGCCAGAAGCAACTTATAACGATGTTAATAGAATATTACACCGATGGCGACCTGCGTGTGTTTGACAAATATTCAATAGAATGGTTGAAGGAACTCGATGGCAGAGTAGATTTTATCAATGGTTTCATCGAAGTGTATGGTGACCCGTTGGGACACAAAGGTAGTTGGGAAAGTATCGTAGAATACAAAGACCTTGAGGCCTGTAAGCGTACCCAGACCATCAGCAGTAATGCACAGTGGTTTGAGGACCATTCACCTGTAAACCCTCGTTTCCGTAAGTCTCACGTAAAGGGAGTTGTTGCCAACGCTATCTGTGCAGCAATGATAGGAGGCGAGGAGTATCCATCCACAGCCATAGGTATTAACCTGCCTAATGCAGAATGGATAAGGGCGCAGCATGGTTCTAAGAGCGTTACTATTTCTAACTTTACGTCAGCCTACAATAAGGCAGCGCAAGGTAATGGCTTCCTTGAGGAGTTTGCTTGCGATGAAAGTATTGTGGCGCTTGTGCGTAAATATGGTGATGCTTGCGATGATCTTCATACAGACCTCCATGAGTGTCTTGGTCATGGAAGTGGACAACTGCTTCCTGGCACGGATCCTAACGCCCTTAAAGCGTATGGCAATACTATAGAGGAGGCTCGTGCGGATCTCTTCGGACTGTATTATATTGCCGACGAGAAGATGATAGAACTTGGACTTGTGCCCGACAGCGAAGCGTATAAATCCAATTATTATACCTATATAATGAATGGATTGCTGACGCAGAATGTTCGTATTGCTCTTGGCAGCGATATAGAGGAAGCCCACATGCGTAATCGCGCTCTTATCGCTAATTGGTGTTACAAGCATGCGGAGGGGTGCATGTCACTCATAAAGCGTAACGGCAAGACCTATCTCGAAATCTATGATTACAGCCATTTGCGCACACTCTTCGCTCAGTTGTTGGCTGAGATACAGCGTATAAAGAGTGAAGGAGATTACACTGCTGCTAAAGAACTCGTTGAGAACTACGGTGTCAAGATAAATCGCAACCTGCATGAGGAAGTGCTCAAACGTTATAAGAGCCTGAACATTGCCCCATACAAGGGATTCCTTAACCCACGCATGGAGTTGGTAAGGAACGCCAACGGTGAGGTAACCAACGTTACGTTAGACTTCACGGAGAGCCTAGAGGAGCAGATGCTGCGCTACTCACGTGATTACAGCGTAGAAGTATAGTGTAGTTGTAGGATGACCCTTATAAAGCAGTTCTAAGCGAGAATTAATAAATGTAACAATAAAAATAAACACATAAAAAGAAAAAATGAAAAACGTAATCGTATGGATTATGGCCCTTGTCGTAGGTGCCATTCTCGGATGCTTTGAGATAGAATGGCTGAATGGCCTGTTTGATTTCATCGCATCGGTTTACACACGACTGTTCCAGTTCGTTGCCGTGCCAACCATAGCGCTGGCAGTAATAACCACATTGGCAACGTTAGGCACTAAAAAGAATGCGGGTCGAATCTTCGCTCATACCATAACTTACACCCTGCTCACCACGGTAGCAGCCGCCCTGATAGGCCTTGCCCTCTTTGTGGTGGTATCTCCCGAGACGTTGCCACAGGAACTGGTAATGAAGGGCAATGCAGATGTAGATCAGAACCTTGAAGCCCTGTCTTATTACGACCATATCCTTGGCGTAATACCTAATAATATCATTCAGCCGTTCGCAAACGGTAATGTCCTTAGCATACTTATCATTGCCGCTTCCGTTGGTCTTGCCCTCGCCTTCATGCCAAAGACAGAAGGTCGTGACCTCGTAGTTAAGTTTGTGTCAGGTCTTCAGGAACTGCTTTACACCCTTATCCGTGCACTTATCTGGGCATTGCCTGTAGGCATTGTCGCTTTCGCAGCACAACTCTCCGCACAAGTTACGGCAGGAGTAATAGTAGGTTCGCTTGGCAAGTATGTTGCCGTAATCCTTGGTGGAAACCTCATACAGTTCTTCATCGTGCTGCCGTTATTCCTGTTAGCCCGTGGCTTGAATCCGTTAAAGGTCTTTAAGGCAATGGTTCCAGCGGTATTAATGGCACTCTTCACCAAGAGTTCGGCTGCCACGCTGCCTGTCACGATGCGTTCTGCTGAGGACAATCTTAAGGTACGTCCAGAGGTTGCTCGCTTCGTATTGCCAATCTGTACCACCATCAACATGAACGGTTGTGCAGCCTTTATCCTCGTGACCTCCCTTTTCGTTATGCAGCACATGATGGTAATAGACCTTCCAACAATGATTTTATGGGTATTTATAGCCGTAATCTCCGCTGTTGGCAATGCTGGCGTGCCTATGGGATGCTATTTCCTTACCCTCTCTCTGATGGTAAGCCAAGGTGCCCCCGTAGGTATTATGGGTATAATACTTCCAATCTTCACTATCATCGACATGATTGAGACTGCCGAGAACGTATGGTCAGACTCTTGCGTGTGCGCCATGACAAACGAAGACATGAACAGTGTGGAGGAAGACAAGAATTAATAAGAAACAACGTTAATAATAAACAACAACTAACCCACAACAATGAAACGACTACTGACAATTTTAAGCCTATTCCTTGCCCTTGCTGCTTTGCCTGCTGCGGCAGCAAAGACAGGAGGCACATTCGAGGCAGGCAAGGGGACATTCCTCTTGAACGGTAAACCATTCGTGGTAAAGGCTGCCGAGGTTCATTATCCTCGCATACCGCGAGAATATTGGGAGCACCGCATTAAAATGTGTAAGGCTCTCGGTATGAACACCATTTGTATTTACATCTTCTGGAACATTCACGAACAGAAGGAAGGCGTCTTCGACTGGACAGGCAATAACGACGTTGCAGCATTCTGCCGCCTTGCCCAGAAGCATGGCATGTACGTAATAGTACGTCCTGGACCATATGTATGCGCAGAGTGGGAGATGGGCGGACTGCCTTGGTGGTTGCTCAAGAAGAAAGACGTCAAACTGCGTACGCAGGACCCATTCTTCATGAAGCATGTCAAGGCGTTTGAAACCGAGGTGGGTAAGCAACTCGCACCACTCACCATACAGAATGGTGGACCTATCATCATGGTACAGGTAGAGAACGAGTATGGTTCTTACGATGCCAATAAGCCTTACGTAAGCGAGATACGCGATTGCCTGCGCTCCGTAGGGTTCGATAAGGTTACGCTCTTCCAGTGTGACTGGTCAAGCAACTTCGAGATGAACGCTCTTCCCGACATGCTTTGGACCATGAACTTCGGTACTGGAGCCAACGTCCTTGACCAGTTTAAGCGAGTAAAACAGTTACGCCCAGATGCACCACTAATGTGCTCTGAGTATTGGAGTGGTTGGTTTGACGGATGGGGAACAGCGCACCAAACACGTCCTGCCGACGCCATGGTAAACGGCATAAAGACAATGCTTGAGAACAATATCTCGTTCTCGCTCTACATGACCCATGGCGGAACATCCTTCGGACACTGGGCTGGTGCCAACAATACAGGTTTCGCCCCTGATTGTACCAGTTATGACTATGATGCCCCAATAGACGAGCAGGGTGCAGCAACAGAGAAATACTACCAGTTGCGCGAACTCCTTCAGAAATATTCTGACGTAAAACTCCCTGCCGTTCCGAAACCTCTTCCTGTAATAACAATTCCTGAGGTGAAGTTTACAGAAGCTGCGCCATTGCTCAGCGAACAGAACCTGCCACAGGCACTGCAGAGCCACGACATAGAGCCAATGGAACAATTTGACCAGGGCTACGGCAGCATTATGTACTCAACAACGATGCCAGAAGTAAAGGCAGGCTCATTACTGCGCATCACCGACATGTGCGACTATGCCATCGTCTTTATTAATAATAAAAAGGTGGGTCGCCTCTACCGTGGTAACGGATACGAGACAACGCTTCGCCTTAAAGAAGACGTAAAGGCAGGAGCCAAGCTCGACATTTTCATCGAGGCCATGGGACGCATTAACTACAGTAAATTAATCCATGACCCTAAGGGCATTACCAAGTCAGTCGAGATACTAACCTCTGCTGGCGGTCATGAACTGACATACAACCTCAAGGACTGGGCTGTCCGCTTGTTCCCTATAGACAAGGCTGACAGCGGTTTGAAGTACTCCACTCTTACAACAGCGGCGGATGCTCCAGCCTTCTATCGCTCATCATTCAACCTCAAAAAGACAGGCGACACCTATCTTGACATGAGTTCATGGGGCAAGGGATTTGTATGGATTAACGGTCATTGCCTTGGACGTTTCTGGGAGGTAGGACCTCAGCAGACTCTCTACGTGCCAGACTGTTGGTTGCGTAAGGGCAAGAACGAAATAGTAGTCCTTGACATCACGGGTCCAAGAAACGTAACCGTCAGGGGGCTCTCTAAGCCTAATGTGGCAGAACTGCACCGTGAATACCTTCCTGCCGACGCTGTAAAGGGCGAGGAACTGAAAGCAGCACTTTCAGGCAGAACAAAGTCTGGGCAGACTACTGTTACAGATGGCGGAGCTGGTAACGATGCTGCTCCAGGAGCAAAGTAGTAATATGTAACTACATTATTCTTAAATTTGGCTGAACTCGGCTTTTACCGCTTTCTTTGGCTGCGCTTGGCTTTACCGCTTTCTTTGGCTGAACTCGTTTTACCGCTGATTTGGCTGGAAGCCAATACTTTGAGTAACCGGGGACGGAGTCTCCGGATATTGACAGGTCAGTAGTCGTCAGCCTGGAGGGCTGTACACCGCCTAACACGGTACTGCCTTCCAGGCAGATATCTACTGACCTGTCACAATTAGTAACTTTCCCAAACGACCAACCAACAACTAACCCACCAAACTACCCAACCACCAAACGACCAAACGACTAATCTACCAAACGACCAACCAAACCACCAAACGACTAATCTACCAAACGACTAATCTACCAAACCACCAAACCACCAAACAACCAAACAACCAAACAACTAAACCACCAAACCACCAAACGACTAAACCACCAAACCACCAAACAACTAATTTCAAGACAAAAATTTTGCAGAACAAAAAAAAATTCTTACCTTTGTATGTAAATGTAAAATAATAAAACAAAACGTAAGAAATAATGGGCAATAACAAACCTTCAATACCAAAGGGAACGCGAGATTTCTCCCCCGTGGAGATGGCAAAACGTAACTATATCTTCAATACCGTGCGTAAGGTCTTCGAACTTTACGGCTTCCGCCAGATAGAGACACCAGCAATGGAAAATCTCTCAACGCTGATGGGCAAATATGGCGAGGAAGGAGATAAACTACTCTTTAAGGTGCTGAACTCGGGCGACTTCCTGCACGGTATGACAGCAGAGGAAGTGGCCAACACCTCAACGCTGAAACTGGCGGCAAAATTCTGCGAGAAAGGTCTTCGCTACGATTTAACCGTACCGTTCGCACGCTACGTGGTGCAGCATCGCGAAGAACTGCAACTGCCATTCAAACGCTACCAGATACAACCCGTTTGGCGTGCCGACAGACCACAGAAGGGACGTTACCGCGAGTTCTACCAGTGCGACGTTGACGTAGTAGGCTCTGACTCACTGCTTAACGAGGTAGATCTGATGCAGATTACAGACACCATCTTTACAAACTTCGGTGTCAGGGTGCAGATAAAAATCAACAACCGCAAGATACTCTCGGGCATTGCCGAGGCAATAGGCGAAGCAGACAAAATTGTTGACATTACCGTAGCCATCGATAAACTTGACAAGATTGGGCTGGAGGCCGTTAACGAAGAATTGCGCAACGATGGCATTTCGGAAGAGGCAATAGAAAAACTTCAACCAATCATTAAACTCGAGGGTACCAACGCACAGAAACTTAACACCATAGCCCAGGTGCTGAAAGACTCGGAAGTAGGCATGAAGGGAGTAGAGGAGATGCGTTACATCCTTGACGTAATAGGCGCGTTAGACTCGCCACACGGGTCACTCAACAACGAACTGCAACTTGACCTGACCCTTGCACGCGGTTTGAACTATTATACTGGAGCCATCTTCGAGGTGAAAGCCCTCGACGTACAGATAGGCAGCATTACCGGTGGTGGAAGATACGACAACCTTACGGGCATCTTCGGCATGCCAGGACTCTCAGGCGTAGGAATATCCTTTGGTGCAGACCGTATCTACGACGTACTGAACCAGTTAGACCTCTATCCTAAAGAAGCAGTTAACGGTACGGAACTCCTCTTCATAAACTTTGGCGAGAAGGAAACAGCATACTGCCTGCCAATAGCGGCAGAGGCAAGAAAGGCAGGAATACGCACAGAGGTGTATGCCGACTCGGTGAAGATGAAGAAGCAAATGTCGTACGCCAACGCCCTGTCAATACCTTTCGTTGCCCTTGCAGGCGAGAACGAGATAAACGAGGGCAAGGTGACGCTGAAGAATATGACAACAGGCGAGCAGACACTCGTAACACCAGAAGAACTTATAAAAACTATTAAGGGGTAAGTGCTTATGCAGAGAAATATTATATTGCGACGTTGCGCCATTGTGCTTGTTATGCTGTCTGTGTTGTTTACGATGTCGTCCAGCAACAAACAGATAACCATCTTCATGATAGGCGACTCTACCATGGCGAACAAGGACATAAAGAAGGGTCCAGAACGTGGGTGGGGCATGGTGCTTCAGGGCTTCTTTACAGAGAATGTCGTCGTTGACAACCACGCCCTGAACGGACGCTCATCACGCAGTTTTATCCTGGAAGGACATTGGCAGAAAGTATATGACGCCATGAAGCCTGGCGATTACCTCGTGATACAGTTCGGGCATAATGATGAGAAGGGACACATCGGTGACAGACGTCATACGGATGCTGGACTGACGCTTGACGACAACTACAGAATGTTCGCACGCGCTGCACAGGAGAAAGGTGCCACACCGATAATAATGAACGCCGTGGTGCGTCGTAACTTCTACAAGAAGCCAGATTTAGGCGTGGACGATGAATCTTTACGTAATGTTGCTTATGGCGAAGAGCCCATTAATAGCGACACCCTCATTGATACCCACGGAAACTACATCCTTACACCAAAGAACGTAGCCCTGATGATGCGTGTGCCATACGTGGACGCCAATAAGATTACTCATGACATAGAACAGTCTATGGGCATCGACGGAAGCCGTAAACTGCACATGTGGCTAAAGCCAGGAGAATACGGTGTAGCCAAGGGACGTAAAGATAATACGCACTATAATGTATATGGTGCACACGTAGTAGCCTCGCACCTCGTAGATGCAATGGCAGAGGTTTGCCCAGAACTGAAACCATACGTGCGCCACTTTGACTATATCGTTTCAGAAAAGGGAAAGGGAAACTACATGACCTTGCAGGCAGCAGTAGATGCCGTACCAGAAGGAGGGGCTGCAACAATCTCCGTAATAGACGGAACATGGAAGAAACCCTCTATACCTAAGACGAAGAGGATAAAAATTGTAAAATACAGTAGCGTTGTGATAAAATAAAAAGTGGGTGTTCATGGATTATCTTTTTAATTCTGAACACCTATTTCTGCTATTATAAGTTATATTACTAAAGTTTTTTAACTATGAAACAGTATTTCTATTCCCTCTTCCCATCATGTATAATTGCTGTTGGCATGATGTTTTCTGCTCTTGCTTTACGCAATGGAATAGTGAGTTTCAAGGCTATGGATCGCAGCGTTGTTGTGAAAGGACTTGCCGAGAAGGAAGTTAAGGCAGACAAGGTGATATGGCCATTGGTATATAAGGAATTAGGTAATGACCCATCGGAGATGTATAACGTTCTGGAGAAGAAGAACAGAATTGTTGTAGGGTTCCTTCGGAGTAGTGGCATAAAGTCGGAGGAGATTAGTGTTAACCCACCTGTAATCTCTGATCGCCAGGCGGATAATTATGGTAATGAGATAATGAACTATCGTTTTAAAGCAACGAGTGTAATAACTGTAACATCGTCAGACGTGGATAAAGTTAGACAACTGATGCGTAAGCAAACGGTATTGATGAAGCAAGGAATAGCACTTGTAGGTGAAGAATACGGAGGGAATGCCGTAACATACGAGTTTATGGGGCTGAATAAAATAAAGCCACAAATGGTAGAGGAGGCAACGAAGAAGGCAAGAGAAACTGCTAAGAAGTTTGCAGAAGATGCAGAAAGTACATTGGGAAGCATTAAGAGTGCTCAGCAGGGTCAGTTTTCTATAGAAAATAGAGATGCTAATACGCCATACATAAAACGTGTGAGAGTAGTTACAACTGTTGAATATTTACTTGAAAATTAATAGGTTAAATAAAAAAATATAATACTATGTTATTTGACAAAATTTCAAAAGACATCATTGCAGCAATGAAGGCAAAGGATGCCGTAAGACGTGATGCACTACGTAACGTAAAGAAAGTGTTCATCGAAGCAAAGACAGCACCAGGAGCAAACGACGAACTGTCTGACGCTGACGCTATGAAGATTATACAGAAACTCGTAAAGCAAGGCAAGGATGCCGCAGACATCTTCGTAAAGCAGGGCAGACAGGATTTGGCTGATGCAGAAATGGCACAGGTGGCAGTTTATTCAGACTATCTCCCTAAACCATTGTCAGAGGAAGAGTTACAGGCTGCGGTTAAAGAAATTATTGACGAACTTGGAGTAACCTCCATGAAGGAAATGGGAAAGGTAATGGGAGTAGCCACCAAGAAACTGGCAGGCAAGGCCGATGGCAAGGCTGTAAGCGAATGCGTAAAAAAGTTGTTGGCATAAAAAAAGTCCAGGTACCACCTGGGGCAACACCGAGAAAATTCTATGAGCGAATATAATACTTGCACTCTGTCCTGTGGGTTGAGGGTTATTCACCTTCCACGGCAGAGTGAAGTGGTCTATTGCGGATACGCGCTAAAGACAGGCGCACGCAACGAAGCATTGACGGAAGAGGGACTGGCACACTTTTGTGAGCACCTTACATTTAAAGGCACGGTCAACCTTTCGTCAATGCAGATTATCAATGCCTTAGAGAAGGTGGGGGGAGAACTGAATGCCTATACTGCCAAGGAAGAGACGGTTTATTATGCCTCCATCCTTAAAAGATATTTCAACAGGGCCGTTGACACACTCACGGAAATGGTCTTCCACAGCATCTATCCGCAAGAGGAAATAGAGAAGGAAAGAGAGGTAATATGCGACGAAATAGACAGTTACAGGGATAGCCCGGCAGAGTTGATTTACGACGACTTTGAGAACAGGCTATTCCTGCAGCACCCCTTAGGACATAATGTGCTTGGCACGAAAGAAAACGTAAGGCGTTTCTCAACAGAAGACTGCATGCGGTTTACAGGCAGGAATTACGTGCCACATAACATGGTTTTCTTTGTCCTTGGTGACGTAAAGTTCGCAGATTTAGTAAAGAGACTCAACAGTTTGTTGTCGGACCAGCCAGCAAAGAAGGAAGCAGACGTTCCAACCACAGCCGCAGCCTTTAGCGCAGACAAGGACAACAAGTATGGAATTATACGACCTGCAGAACACGTATTAATCGACAAGACACAACAGACACACCAGGGCCACGTAATGACCGGGCTGGCATTCAGCAAGGAGACGGAGCAATGGAGAATACCACTCTTCATCGTAAACAACCTTCTTGGCGGACCAAGCATGAACTCGCGTTTAAACGTATCGCTAAGAGAGAAACGAGGATTAGTTTACACCGTAGAGGGGATAATGACGACTTACAGCGATGCACTACTGTGGTGTGTATATTTTGGGTGTGACAAAGAGGACATCAGGAGATGCTTAAACCTTGTAAATTCGCAGATAGAGAGGCTACGTAAACACCCTATATCAGACTCTGCCTTACATGCGGTAAAAACACAAATCTGCGGGCAAATGGCACTTGCGGCAGAGCAAAAGGAGAGTTTTGCCATAGACATGGCAAAGCAGTACCTGCACTATGGTACAACGAGAAGCATCTCAAACCTTTACGAACGAATCGGCAGAGTGACGACCAATGACATAAGATTGCTTGTTGAGAACATTCTGAATAAAGAAAATCTCTTTACCTTGATTTATACATAAATTAAAAATTAAGAATTATGGTTAGTCGTTTGGGAGATTGGTCGTTTGGTCGTTTGGGGAAGTTACTAATCCCCCCAATCTACCAAATCACCAAACAACTAACCTTGTCATCTTGTCATTTTGTCATCTTGTCATTAAAAATGTAACTTATGCAGCGTAGTTTGTGCCGACTAAAGTTAGTTGCGCTCGGCTTGTTGGCTGCGCTCGTTTTACCGCTGATTTGGCTGAACTCGGCTCTGCCGCTTGCCTTAGCAAGAAGCCAATACTTTGAGTAACCGGGGACGTAGTCTCCGGATATTGACAGGTCAGTAGTCATCAGCCTGGAGGGCTGTACACCACCAAACACGGTACTGCCTTCTTGCTAAGGCAAGCGGCAGAGCCGAGCGCAGGCAGCCACCAGGACGTACCCCATAACCCGTAGGCTTCGCCCACGGTTACTAAAAGTACTGCCTTCCAGGCAGATATCTACCAACCTGTCACAATTAGTAACTTTACCAAACGACCAACCAAACAACTAAACCATCAAACCACCCAACAACTAAACCACCAAACGACTAATCTACCAAACGACTAATCTACTAAACCACAAAACAACCAAACAACTAACCTTGTCATCTTGTCATTTTGTCATCTTGTCATTAAGGATTGTGGATTATGAATTATGAGTCCACTCGGAAAAGTTAGAGCACTATCAATTTGAAAGTTAAATAGCAAAAACAAGCCCCCAACAGGCTTGTTAATGCTAAATATCACATACGAAATAGCTCCTCTAATGCTTTTTAGTTTCAAACTGTAAGCATTTTGAGGTACCCCTCTGTTTTGAGGGCACTTTTTCAAGTTGACTCAGAATTAAAAATTAAAAATAAAAAATTAAAAATTATGATTACTGTTATTTGCTATCAGACCTTGCAGTTAATTGCTATCAGACCTTGCAGTTAATCTACTTATCAGACCTTTGCAAAATAGGAATGATAACTGTACATGGTAATCATAATTTTTAATTTACCACAGGTAATCATAATTTTTAACTTTTAATTTTTAATTTATGAATTTAAATCCCCAGTTTCTTACGGATGTCCTTAGGAAGAGCATTCTTGTTAACGAGGAAATCCATTGTCTTAGCCACAATGTAGTTCTTCGTCATATACCAGATACCCTTATATTCACCCGTTTCGCCCCAGGAATTCTTCACCATGTAGTATTCGCGGCCGTTCTGGTCTTTAGCCTTACCATATATTTGCATGCCATGGTCGTCAGTCAGTTGCCAGTTGTCAAACTCCTCCTGGCGCGTAGCCTGCGAAGGGGTTAACTCAGGAGCGTTAACGCCAAGTTTCTGAAGTTTCTCCTTCTTCTCGCCAGCAGAGAGTTTCAGCCAGCGAGCCATGTCAGAACCATCCAAATCCTGGGCTTTCTTAATGTCAACGAGGACGGCAAGTCCATCGCGAGTAAAACCATCTTCAGACACATCTCCGCCCCACGCAACGGTATAACCATTATCAAGGGCATTGTCTATAATACGGGAAATATCCTCCATAGGCACATTCCACGACATTCCCTGGCGCCAATTGTCTTGAACCTCAACGGGGAATTCGGTCCAGAAAGGGTGGTGCGTGTAGGACGTGATGGAGACGTACTCATCCCAATCCAGTCCAAGACTCTTGGCAAAAGACTGTGGAGTATAGGTCTTTCCCTCGTACACAAATGATTCTGGCACCTTGCCTATGTAGGCATCTATTATACCCTGCAGACCTTGCTTCCAGGCAGGAGACAACTTCTTTGAACCAGAGGTAGCAATAGCCTTGACGTAGGCAGGCATCACAGTAAAGAATTCAGAGAAATTGTTGAGCGTGTCACCATACATAGTGCCTGGCAATGCCATCGCGTTCTCAGGACAAATGCCGTAGTTTTTCAGAACATACTGTACGTCGTAAGCGGAACCACCTTGCTCGAACTGCATGTCGCCGTGCAGACGAACAGTATTAATGGCACGGTCAAGGTAATTCTTGTTGCAGACGTACATCTCTGAAAGGTCGTATGTCTTGCCTGTCTTCTTAAGAATTTCAGACTCGAAGAAGGCAAGGGTAGAGTAGTCCCAACATGTACCAGAGCGACTTTGGTTCTTTATAGAGGTAATGGGATTTTCCTTTATGACTGTAAACACAGGCTTGGAGTTGTTTGTAGTGTCAACCTTTGTCGTGTCAGCAGTCTCGGCAGCCGCGTTAAGGCTGACGGCGAGAAAAAGTGCAAATATACTTTTCATTGTTGTCGTAATTTTTTAGAACCACACTTATACGTGTCTTTGTAGGAAAATGCTGTTCGTAATACATGGTGGCAGGTTTTCCTTATAGTGCGTAACCATGATAAGGGTCTTGTTGTTGCGCTGGCAGAAGGTGTTAATGATGTCCTTTACCAACTCACCTCGCTCAGCATCGAGACCATGCAGAGGCTCGTCAAGAATAAGCAGTTCAGGGTCTTTCACAAAGGCGCGTGCAAGGAGAACCATACGCTGTTCACCACTTGACAACTTAAGGAAGGTTCTGTCGGCAAGGTCTTCTATGCCAAAGATACGCATCCATTGGCGGCAGATGACATAATCCTCCTCTGTCGGCTTTACGTATAGACCCACGGAGTCTTTCAACCCAGAGGCTACTATGCGCACGGCAGGCATGTCACGGTTATAAGCACGGTGCATTTCAGGGGATACGTATCCAATGTGTTTCTTAATATCCCAAATGCTCTCACCGTGGCCGCGTTGCTGGTCAAAGAGAACAATGTCGCAGGCGTAACTCTGGGGGTTGTCAGCGCAAACAAGGCTGAGGAGTGTTGACTTTCCAGCACCGTTCTGACCTGATAGTGCCCATTTCTCGCCGTTATGAACGGTCCAGTTCAGGTTTTCAAGAATGGTACGACTACCGTAACGAATGGAGACGTTGGTCATTCTTACCACTTCGTCCGTGTCGTATTCATCGTTGCGATATGGTAGATTCAGTATCTCCTGCCTTGTTTCTTCAGATAGTGTGCTTACAGCCGTCAGTTGTGCCGTCTTCATGTATTCTTCTCTTGTCACCTTTGGTAGTGCTACGTTATTACGTACTGGGACAACATGCGTGATGAACTTCGGAATATCCTCGTCCTTGGCAAGCACAAGAATAATCTGTAATGCTTTCTCTGAACTGATGGTCTCAAGAACCTCTCGCAACTGCTGGCGGGTCTCCTTGTCAAGTCCAATGAATGGATTGTCCATAATCAGCACACGAGGAGAGGTCATCAGAACTTTTGCCAATTGTAATTTGCGAAGTTCGCCAGAAGAGAGAAGTATAATGTACTTGTCGAGCAGGAAGCGCAGGTTGAACATATCAAAAAGATGTTCTTTGAAGGCACGGCGCTCTGCAGTATCTTCACCAGAACGATTGTAGGCTTCCTCCAGTACGCTACCCACGGTTGGAGTGTTTGCATCAATCTCCGTTTGGTTCCAACGCTGCTGCAGATAGTAAGTACGGTCGTTGTCTCCTCCATAGGTATCGCGGAAGGTAATGTATTTAATATTGTCCGATGTGAGTTTTGATGTGTGTGGAGCAAAGTCGTATGTCACGTTTTGCATTAGCAATGGGTGACTGCTGGTAATAATATCTACAAGCATGGACTTACCACTTGCGTTTGGACCAACAATGGCTATGTGTTCATTGTTGTCCAACTCAAAATCTACAGGCTGCGCCATGCGCCATTCGGGCATACGCGCAACTCCATTGTGAACAGAGATAATCATAGTTTTTGTTTCTTTTTGTTATCCTTTAATTCTATAAGTAAGTGTTCAAAATTATTCTCAATAATATGATGAAAGACGTTTACCCATTTATAAAAAAGATTTTGAGTACTTACTTTATCTTCAATTTTATTCAGCCCTTTATTCTTGAAGCGTTCTTCAATGCGAAATCTTTCCAACTGGAGTATTTCTTACCTACGTTTATGCTTCCTAATTGCAGATAATGACAGTATGCGGCACCGAGAGCATCAGTTGCATCCATGAATTTCGGCATTTCACTCTTATCTAATTTCAGAATTCTTTGTAGCATGCCGGCTACTTGCTCCTTAGATGCTGAACCTATACCGGTTATTGCCATTTTTATCTTCATTGGTGCGTATTCGTGTACAGGAACACCATGTTGGATGGCAGCGGCAATAGCAACACCCTGAGCACGTCCAAGTTTTAGCATAGACTGCACATTCTTGCCAAAGAAAGGAGCCTCGATTGCAATTTCGTCTGGCAGATATTCGTCTATTATTCCTTGTACACGCTCATAGATGTGACCTAATTTTAGATAAGCATCTTCTTCCTTACGCATGTCGATTACTCCCATCGCAACAATGCTAACCCTTTGACCCTCACAGCGTATAATGCCGTAACCCATTATGTTAGTGCCTGGGTCGATGCCCATTATCACTCTTTCCATTTTCTATTATCTGTCAAGATAAGGGTTGGTAGCAAGTTCTGTGCCTATCGTGGTTTCAGAACCGTGACCAGGGAACACACGTGTGTCGTCAGGCAGTTGAGTCAACATTCGCAGAGACTGTATTATCTGGAACATTGAGCCACCTGGAAGGTCTGTCCTGCCTATGCTGCCGCGGAACAGAGTGTCTCCTGTGAATGCGACTTTTTCCGCTTCACAGTAGAATACCATGCTACCTTTTGAATGCCCTGGAGTATGAAAGGCTTTAAAGGTGTGGTTGCCGAACGTTACTTCATCACCATCGTTTAGGCAACGACCGATAGGCGGCATATTACCATCCCATGTTATTCCGAAATCAGAAGAAAGTTTCTTGGCTTCTTTGTAAATCTCTGCGTCACGTTCGCAGATAATAGGATTCAAACCATAAGTATCGGCAATGAATTTACACCCCATGACGTGGTCAAAATGACCATGAGTGAGTAGGAGGAGTTTGGGTTGCAGCCCCTCTTCAGTGATGTATTGCTTTATTGCCTCCTCTTCAAACGGACCGTGTGCGCCACAGTCTATAACTGCGCATTCGTTTGTTTCGTCACTTACTATGTAACAGTTCTCGGCAATCATGTTGCACTCGAATTTCTTTATTTTTAACATGGCAAATAAATTAAGTTCTTTTCCTTGAACCATTCTTCCTTGAACCAAGAAGAAAGTTCCATTTTCTCCACAATTTTTTTGAAAGGTTGCATCTCTGCCTGCAGGTTTCCACCTTTTAGGCAAATAATGCCATTTGGCATGGAGTTTTGCTGACGTTTCGAGATGTTTTTCTTTACTATCTTTACAAGGTCGGGCAGAACCATTACCGCTCTTGAAACGACAAAGTCATACTGTCCCTTCTCTTCTTCTCCTCTGCGTTGTTCCGCCACGACATTTTTCAGGCCAAGCGCCTTTATCACCTCATTGCATACAAGAATTTTCTTTGCCGTTCCGTCAATAAGTTTGAACTTGCAGTTAGGGAACATTATCGCAAGTGGAATGCCTGGGAAGCCTCCGCCACATCCAAAGTCCAGAATGTTTGTTCCGTCCTTAAACCTTATTGCTCTGGCTATTGCAAGTGAATGAAGAACATGGTGTTCGTAAAGATTGTCAATATCTTTGCGTGAAATGACATTAATCTTTGCGTTCCAATCATGATACAAATCATCAAGCATGGCAAACTGCCTTTTTTGTTCCTCCGTGATTTCTGGGAAGTATTTTTGTATTATGTCCATAAGTTGAGTTCTTTATTATAAGGTGTTTCTGTAATTTACCTTTGTTACATTTCGAGATTATTTGTCCATAAGTCGAGTCCTTTATTATTTATTATAAGGTGTCTCTGTAATTCACCCTTGTTATATTTCGAGATAATTTGTCCATAAGTCGAGTCCTTTATTATTTATTATAAGGTGTCTCTGTAATTTACCCTTGTTATATTTCGAGATGATTTGTCCATAAGTCGAGTCCTTTATTATTTATTATAAGGTGTCTCTGTAATTTA
>DAIUFT010000002.1:57244-98913 GCA_036844425.1 Prevotella sp.
CCCTTGTTATATTTCGAGATGATTTCGTAAACCAAAAAGACCCCTGGAAGATGACAAACGTCATTACATCAATCATTCTTTTCGCCATTTGTTCTGTTTAGCTGTGCGTCTGTGTGGTGTCCCCATTTCTGTTGATATTATGGGAGTTGACGTATTGTTTGTCTTTACCGTCGAGACAATCTTGCCACCCGTACGCAGAGCATGACGATATTGTGACCAACGCTGCATAATCATGTCCACATAATTCGCAGTTTCTGAACCACGCATGTATCCGTTCTTTACAACTGGGTCACGGTAGTATTGTGGTTGGGATAGTGCAAGGATGTAATGCCTTACGTCACTCCACCGTTGCCAAATGCCTCCATTCTTTTTAGTTAGGCTCATTGCATCGCGTACGTGATTATAACCACCGTTGTACGCAGCGAGGGCAAACTTTAGTCGCTCCTGTGGATTATCAACGTCAGAGAAAAGTTGCTGTAGTTCACGAAGATAACGTGTTGCTGCAGCAATATTCGCCTCTGGTTCGTACATTTTCTGTCGTGGTAGTAACAGATGATCTGCTGTTGACGGTAGGATTTGCATCAGTCCGCAAGCACCTGCCCAAGAATGGGCCTGTGGATCGAAGCAAGACTCTTGATAGCACTGGGCAGCGAGCAAACTCCAGTCAATACCTGCCGTTGGAGCATGTCTTTTAAACAAGTTGTCATAACGAGAAATCGCGCCCTCTTTAGCCGAAAGCATGAAGGGATAAACATGTCGTGTAACACCTCCTGACGTAAGCAGATACGTCTCTTTCTTCTTCGTTTCTGCATACATTTCAGGTTTGTACCATGCGTTTACGACATCGGCTAAATCTTTATTGTCCTTTGCCACAAGCCAGGAAGTCGATGTGGCTTCTCCACCAGCCTTTTGCGGTTTCTTGTCTCTTACTCCGCAAGGAATAAAGCCGTTTTGCAACTTATTGCTTACAGGAAAGGCTATGATGTCACCTTCACCATTCTTTAGACGTTCTAACATGTCAAGCGTATCACGACAAACATCTACACGCAGCGTAACACCAAGTTTCTCAGCCAGTTTCTCACAAAGTAAAAAATGGACACCCATACTTTTACCATGGTATTCATAGTATGTATCAGGACCTGAGAGTGTCAGCATTATCATTTCTCCAGCCTGTTGCAAGTCGTGGAGGGACAAATGGTTATTCTTTCGCTGTTGTACAGAGTCTGTTTCGTAAACTCCGTTATTCTCCACGTCAACCATTGTTCCCCATGGAGTAATCTCTGTCTTATTTTTTTTAGTACATGCTGTCAGAACAAGAACAGAGATAAACAAAAGCAAATGTTTTCCCATGTTCTATATCTGGGGCAGGCTATCAAATTCCTTACCCATGTTAAGGTTTAAGTAAACTTCATACAGTACTGGAACCCAGAGTTTTTTGTCGGAGGGCATCAACTCTCTGTATTTTTCCATGTATGGTTTACACTTTTGATAATATGTCTGTGAATTCTTAAGTCGTTGCTTGTAAGGCAAGTTTGACTGTTTCATCACTTTTTGAGCCTTTTCATAGTAAATGCAGGCAACATTATAGTTAGGAACAGGAAGAGTACTGTTGATGTTGAGCAAAGTTATTCCGTCTGCAAGTGCATCGTCGTAACGTTGCATCATCATGTAGATATTGTGTCGCGCTGCAAGATACATAGTGTTAAGCGAATCCTTGCCAATTGCATCGTTAGCGTATTTCAATGCCGTGTCAAGGTCTTTTATTCCACAATAGTAATCTATGATATTAGGAAAAAAATAAGCAGAATGACTGAACGATTGGTAACCTGTGTTAAGGTAAGAAAGAAAATGAACCGTGTCTTTCTTTTCCGCACATAAATCTGCTAGTCTCTGCAAGACCATTTCTTTACGCGGAGTATATGCTATTGCTCCGTTAGCATACTTCTGCGCATTATGTAATTGAGAGATGTTACACGCAGACATTGTGGCTAAAAATGAAGCAAATTCAAACTGTGTTGAGTCCAGCTTCTCGTTGCTGAACAATGGTTGCTTAAAACAGTCAAGATATGTATCAAAACATTGCCAGGCTTCTTTCCAATTGCTGTGTGCAAAAAAGTAAATTCCTCCTTTAAGGATATTGTTCCAGTATGGTATCAGTATCTCAGCATGTTTCTTGCGATAGGACGGTTCCACGATGCCTTTTGAGTTAGGCTTTGCATCGAGGGAGTCAAGTGCCTCTATCGCAAGAAACATTCTTACATTGGTACGGACTATTGTTGCAGTGTCCACTTTTTCCTTAAGATACATTTTTTCATTACCTGAAGCATATTGCTTTCTTAAGCATTCTGTTAACAGCAGGTGTGTACTTTTGTCGTTAGCATATAATGAGTCTGAAAGATACTTGCGTAACGTTGTTTCACATTTCTCAAGATTCTTGTTGTTCTTGAGGTCTTGTTTAACGTTCTGGATATCTTTCTTAAACTGCTTCTGCGACAACTTAGAGTTGCCTGCAGAAGCAGTAAAAGTTAATATTAGAAATATGAAAAATAATAATTTCCTCATAATATTTAGTTATCACCAAGCATCTTGCTTATTTCGTCAGCCTTAGCCTTATCGCCAGTTGCATTGTAGAGCATACGCAATTGCATAGGCCAATTAGAAATCTGCTCATGGTTTGGGTCGAGGTCACGTACCTTTTCATAATAAGTGATGGCTTCCTTCAGGCATGCTGTTACCTCGGCTGCCTTGTCTGTTGGAATACGACCGTTTTTGTCAGAGTACTTTTCGTTGAGGTCAAAACCCTTCTGAGACATAGAAACACCGAGGTTAAACCATGCCTGAATAAAGGTTGGATCAATCTCTGTAGCCTTTAAGAAATCAGCCTTAGCAGCATCATATTCCTTCTTAGAGTTGTTCAAAGAACCACGTGTGAAATAAGCAATTTTATTATTAGGGTTCTTCGCTATTGCCTCTTCAACTAATTTCGTAACTTGATCATTCATACCAACTTCTTGATAAATACCGCAAATCTGATTGAAGTATTTATCAATGTTCAGTTCTTTCAACACGTTTACATAGTTAATGCTGTCCTCGCGTGTTTTAAGCGTCTGCTCAAGAGAAACACGATAAACCTGTTCTGCCTGTTCTTTTATTCTGTCGTCAGTCAGAGCCTGCTTAGCGTATTCGGCTGCATTTTTATAATCTTTAGTCTGATAGTACGCATATCCCGCAAAGTAGTAAGCCAGTCCTGCATTCGCATCACCAGCTTTTGCTGTGTTGGTATAACAGAGACTATACTGAAGTTTCTCCTTATCATCGTTTGTCGTGTTTGCTGCATTTATGAGAACAGGACGGAATGGGAAAATCTCTTCTGTGTTAGCTTTTGCATTCTTGGATGCATACTTCTCAGATGCTGCTGCCATCTCAATTGCGTTCATAACAGCCTTGTAGTTAGGCGTAACATCTGTTTTGCCTGCAGAGAGAGCCTCTATTGTAGGATTAGCTTGTTCCTTTGCAAGTTTATAAAGTTCATCGTAAGCCTTACCTTTGTCCTCATCTGTAAGGTTGTCCTTCTGTTGATTGAAGATTGCCATGCCCTGCTCAAAATCCTTCGTGGCTTTAATCTCCTTACCAATCTTTGGATTTTGTGCAAACGTTGCAGAAGCAGCAGCTACTGCCAACATTGTAATAAAAATCTTTTTCATAATAAGCTAGTTATAAAGTTAATTATTCTTCGTTCGTTGTCGTTTCCTCTGTATCTGGATCAGCGTTCTCTTCCTCCTCTTCATGAGGTACAACACATACACTTGCGATGGTTTCGTTACGTTTTTTAAGATCTATGAGTTTAACACCTTGTGTATTACGTCCCTTTGTATCACCAGCATCCGCAATGGCAAATCGAATAGCAATACCGCTCTTGTTGATAATCATAAGGTCTTCTTCACCTGTTACACACTTAACGGCAATCACCTTACCTGTTTTTTCAGTAATATTAAGCGTTGTAACACCTTTAGAACCACGTTTCGTAAGACGGTAACCTCCGTCTTCCACCTTCATGTATTTTGTACCGTCTTCACGAGTCATTTCTGTCAGTTGTCCAATCTTCGAACGCTTGCCGAAACCCTTTTCGCTAATAACCATGAGCGATTGGTTTGCATCATAGGCCACAACCATACCGATTACAGCATCATCCTCATCGGATAGTGTCATTCCACGTACACCTGTAGAAACACGACCCATTACGCGAATATCGTTTTCATCGAAACGTACAGCACGACCATTGCGACTTGCAAGGATAAGTTCGTCCTTACCATTGGTCAACATTACATTTACGACCTCGTCACCATCAAGCACATTAATTGCACGTACGCCCTTAGTTCTTGGACGTGAGTAGTCAGCAAGACTTGTACGCTTGACTATACCATTCTTAGTTGCAAACACAACATAATGTGACTTTAGGAATTCTATATTAGTAAACTTCTGACTCTGAATGCCGAGGAATGCATTGATAGAATCGCCAGGCTCCAACTCAAGCATATTCTGTATTGCACGTCCCTTTGAGTCCTTAGCTCCTTCTGGAATTTCAAAGCACTTCAACCAATACACACGTCCTTTTTTCGTAAAGAAGAGGATCATGTCATGGGCATCAGCGGCATATAGATATTCAGTAAAGTCCTGCTCTCGTGTTCTGCTACCTCTGCTGCCAACACCGCCTCTTGACTGGGCACGAAAATCTGTCTGCAGAGTTCTCTTTATGTAGCCCAGGTGGCTCATTGTAATAACTACAGGATCATTGGCAAAGTAGTCTTCTGGGTTGAATTCTGCACTTGACAACTTAATTTCAGTGCGTCGCTCATCACCATATTTTTCTTTTACATCCTGAAGTTCATTTTTCATTACCTTCTTACAAAGCTCTGGGTCGTCAAGAATAGATTGCAGATAATCAATCGTTTTCATGAGTTCATCGTACTCATTGTGGAGATTCTCTTGCTGCAGTCCAGTCAACTGACTCAGGCGCATGTTAACAACATACTTGGCCTGATCTTCATCAAAGTTAAAGCGATCCATTAACCTCTGTTGTGCTTCAGAAGGAGTTTTGGATGATTTTATAATCCTTACGACCTCGTCAATATTGTCGCTGGCAACGATAAGAGCCTCCAGTAGGTGGGCACGTTCTTTTGCCTTACGCAGTTCGTAGTTTGTTCTGCGAATGGTAACATCATGGCGATGTTCAACAAAATATTTTACGCAATCTTTGAGGGATAATAAACGTGGTCTTCCATTTACAAGCGCGATGCAGTTCACAGAAAATGAACTCTGTAACGCTGTCATCTTGAAGAGTTTGTTAAGTATTACATTCGCATTAGCATCACGTTTTACATCAACCACGATACGCATGCCCTGACGGCCTGTTTCATCGTTTACGTTAGAGATACCCTCCAACTTTCCTTCCTTAACGAGTTCTGCGATGTATTCTATCAGTTGTGCTTTGTTTACCCCGTAAGGTATTTCTGTTACAACAATTTTATCGTGTTGATCTGTTGATTCTATTTCAGCCTTTGCACGCATTACTATACGTCCACGACCAGTTTCATATGCTTCTTTTACACCCTGTAATCCGTAGATGTAAGCTCCTGTTGGAAAGTCTGGGGCTTTGATGTATTCCATTAAGCCTTCAGTATCAATATCAGGGTTGTCGATGTAAGCACAACACCCATCAATAACTTCTCCTAAGTTGTGAGTCGGAATGTTCGTTGCCATACCTACGGCAATACCGTTACCTCCGTTTACTAACAAATTAGGAATTTTAGTAGGCATAACAGTAGGTTCTTGAAGAGAGTCGTCGAAGTTGTTTGTCATATCAACGGTTTCTTTCTCCAAATCATCCATTACGTGTTCACCCATCTTGCTGAGTCTGCACTCTGTATAACGCATAGCTGCTGCAGAGTCGCCATCAACCGAACCGAAGTTTCCCTGACCGTCAACAAGTGTGTAACGCATATTCCAATCCTGTGCCAATCTTACGAGGGCACCATATACTGAAGAGTCGCCATGTGGGTGGTATTTACCGAGAACCTCACCAACGACACGTGCACACTTTTTGTATGGTGCGGTGCTGGTATTGCCAATTCCCAACATACCGTACAGAATACGTCTATGAACAGGTTTGAAACCGTCACGAACGTCTGGCAATGCTCTTGCTACGATAACCGACATAGAATAGTCAATGTAACTTGACTTCATCTCCTCTTCTATATTGATTTTGATGATTCTGTCGTGATCGTAAGTCTGTGTTTCGTCCATTTCTTGTTTTTCTTGTGTATTAAGTTTTCTTATTTATATTACTGCCTCGCAAAAATACTCAAATTTGTTTTTTTTGCCACTTTACATAGCTTCTGACGCATTTTCCTATTTTATTCTTGCGCACAAAGGTAGTAAAAAAAAACGATATAAAACGCTTAATATGCAGAAAAAGACTAAAATTAAATCTTTTTACATATAATATGTTGCAACATTGTTTATAATTAAAGAAATATCGTTATCTTTGCATGTAACCAGTGAATCATTCATCATAGCAAATGTCAAATATAATAATAAAAGGAGCAAGGGTTAACAACCTAAAGAATGTTTCGGTAGAAATTCCACGAAACAAACTTGTTGTAATAGCAGGCGTAAGTGGCTCAGGAAAATCATCGCTCGCCTTCGATACTCTGTATGCGGAGGGGCAACGTCGATATGTAGAAAGTCTATCTTCATATGCACGTCAGTTCTTGGGACGCATGAGCAAGCCTGAATGTGATTTTATCAAAGGCTTGCCTCCTGCTATTGCAATCGAGCAAAAGGTTATAAGTCGTAATCCACGCTCAACCGTTGGCACAAATACTGAAATATATGACTATTTACGCTTACTTTACGCAAGGGTAGGACAGATATTCTCGCCAATATCAAATCAAGAGGTCAAAAAACATACTCCTGATGATGTCGTGAAATGCATGTTGTCTTTCACTAAAGGCACTCGTTTTATGTTGCTTGCACCACTTCAGACAGAGAAAGGACGCAGCATTAAACGCCAACTTGAACTTGATATAATGCAAGGCTATTCACGTGTTTACGTGGATAACGAGGTAATGCGTATTGAGGATGTTGTAGAGAAGTACTCTGACGTAGAACTTGTAAAATCCGAAATATTTCTACTTATAGACAGGATGACTGTCGATGATTCTGCAGAGACTGTTTCTCGATTGACAGATTCTGCAGAAACAGCATTTTATGAAGGTCACGGTGTATGTCGTTTACTGTTTCTTCCTGCCAACATAGTATATGATTTTTCTACTCGCTTAGAAGCTGACGGTATAGTCTTTGAAGAACTCACGGACGGACTTTTCGCTTTTAATTCTCCGCTTGGAGTATGTCCTACATGCGAGGGCTTTGGTAAAGTGATGGGGATAGACGAAAATTTGGTTATTCCTAACCCTTCGCTTAGTGTGTATGATGGTTGTGTACAATGTTGGCATGGAGAGAAGATGGGGGAATGGCTAAAAGAGTTTATTCGTAGAGCAGAAAAGGATAATTTCCCCATCTTCACTCCATACTATGATTTATCAGACAAACATAAAGCGTGGTTATGGCATGGATTACCTGCTGATCGTAAACGTTCTAAGTATGAACGAGTAAGTATTGATGATTTCTTCCAGATGGTTAAAGAAAATCAGTACAAGATACAATACCGTGTCATGTTAAGCCGTTATAGGGGGAAAACTATATGCCCTGATTGTCATGGTACCAGACTGAGGAAAGAGGCTAATTATGTAAAGGTAGGTGGAAAAACCATCACGGAACTTGTAGAAATGCCAGTTGTAGAATTGGTTCAATGGTTCGATAATCTATCACTTGACGAACATCGTACAAAGGTGGCTGAACGACTATTGACAGAGATAAAGAGTCGTCTTCATTTCCTCTTGGATGTGGGATTGGGCTATCTCACACTTAATCGCCCGAGTAACACACTCTCTGGTGGCGAAAGCCAGCGCATCAATTTAACGACATCTTTAGGATCATCGCTTGTCGGTTCCCTGTACGTTCTTGATGAACCATCAATAGGATTACACAGTTGTGATACCGAGAAACTTATTAGTGTATTACGTAAACTACGCGACATTGGTAATACGGTTGTCGTTGTGGAACATGATGAGGATATTCTACGTGCGGCAGACTATCTTATTGATGTTGGTCCTGATGCAGGAACTAATGGAGGAGAAATCGTATATACTGGTGAAATTAAAGATGTTAAAGAAAAACAGTCAAGTAAATCATATACTTTAAAATATCTTTCTGGGGAAATGGCTATTGATGTTCCTGTTTCACGTCGTCGATGGAATCATAGCATAGTTCTTAAGGGGGCTAGGATGAACAACCTTAAGGGGGTTGACGCAAAGTTCCCTCTAAATATAATGACCGTGGTCACAGGCGTTAGCGGATCAGGAAAGTCATCCCTGGTGAAGGGAACTTTGTATCCTGTGCTTCGTCGTCGTTTAGATCTCGTTGCAGAGAAACCTGGTGCATATTCTTCTTTAGAAGGAGAGTATGATGAGATAAAACATGTGGAGATGGTAGATCAAAACCCAATAGGAAAGAGTACACGTTCTAATCCTGCAACCTACATAAAGGCGTATGATGCTATAAGACAATTGCTGTCTGAACAGGCAATAGCCCAACAATTGAATCTTACACCACAGTATTTTTCATTTAATGCAGAGGGAGGTCGTTGCGAGGAATGTAAAGGTGCTGGAGTTGTAACGGTTGAGATGCAGTTCATGGCAGACCTTACGCTTACTTGCGAATCATGTCACGGACAACGCTTTAAAAGGGAGGTGCTTGAAGTAAGATATGCGGGGAAAAATGTTAATGATATCCTCTCTATGACCGTATCAGAAGCTATTGCCTTTTTCTCTGCTGAATTAGAAAAAGAAGAGGAAAATGCTAAGAATATAGATTTACGTAAGCGTAGTTACAGCAATACGGTGCGTATGCTTCTTCGTACTATAGTTACGCGTCTTCTTCCATTGGAGGAAGTAGGACTTGGTTATATTCAGTTAGGACAGTCCTCTTCAACTCTTTCAGGTGGTGAGAATCAACGTGTTAAACTTGCGTATTACATAGGACAGGAGAAACAGGAACACACTCTCTTTATCTTTGATGAGCCTACTACGGGATTGCATTTTCATGACATCCATAGGCTTCTCCATGCTTTTGATGAACTTATAAAGCGTGGGCATACTATAATTGTCGTAGAACATAATATGGACGTAATAAAATATGCGGACTACATAATAGACCTTGGACCTAAAGGAGGAAAAGAAGGCGGTGAAATTATTGCTGCTGGCACACCAGAGGAGGTGGTAAAGTGTGAACGAAGTATAACAGCAAAATACCTTGCTGAGAAACTGCGATAGTCAAGATAGTATGTCTTTGGGACGAAGTCCTGAATTCTGCACTTTCTCCAATTTACCATTATCTGGTAATTATTCAACGGTTGTCACGTTTCTTTTCCAAGGCAAACCGAGGGGGAACCTTCGGTATTGGAAACCTGATACAGGGAATGCAGGGGATACCGAAGTTAAAAACTTCGGATCCATATCCCCTCTGCTCGAAATATTCTGCTGTTTTTTTTATTGGCATAAGCCCACATGGATACCGAAGTTTCCTGTCTTCGGTACTAAACGTGTAAATCCAAAATATTATAATCAAACTGCAAACACATGGGATTTAAAAGCGATGTGGGTTGAAACGCTAACAATGCTCTGTGTTTTATTACCGCTGAATAGTTATTTTATATGTGTTGTATGTTAAACTGTGTAACAGTTTTAACTTGAGAGGTTTATACCTCGTTGGTGTGATGTTGCATGTATTGCTATGTAAAAGCAATCAAATTACCTCATAATTGCATAGCTTTTACAATGTAAAAGGGCCCTGATTACAATGTAATAAGGGTCCTTTTACGTTATTTCCTAAATTTACCATTTTGGGCGATGGTAAAAATAAAATTTTTAAGTCGCACTTCTTGTAGTGTTTCGAGAAACTCTACTCGCTAATTCCAAACTTGTAAATAGTTTTCTGATGGTATGTCTCTTCTGGGTTGAGTACAACGGAAGGGAAGTATGGATGGTTAGGAGAGTCAGGAAAATGCTGAGCCTCAAGACAAACTGCTGAACGACGAGGAGCGGTGCAACCAAACTGTATTTCCTTTCCACTTGCAAAGTTTGCTGTGTATAGTTGGAGTCCAGGTTCCGTTGTGTAGCATTCAAGTGTACGTCCAGTCTTAGGATCTTTCACACGAGCAGCAAATGAGAGTTCACCGACTTCATTCTTGTTGAGCACGAAATTATGGTCATAGCCACCCCCATTCTTAATCTGTTCGTTGTCTGCGTCTATTTCAAGTCCAATAGCCTTTGGCTTGCGGAAATCGAAAGGTGTTCCTTCAACCTTGAGTATCTCACCTGTAGGAATGCTGACACTATCTATAGGAAGATAGAAGTCGGCATTGAGTTCCAATTCGTAATCTTCTACGGTAGGTGTTGGTTTGCCAATACCTGTAAGTGAGAAGAATGCATGGTGTGTAAGGTTGATTATGGTCTTCTTGTTGGTGGTAGCGAGGTACTCAATGATAAGTTCGTTGTCGTCAGTCCAACTGTATTCTACTGTAACATGAACTTCGCCAGAAAATCCCTCCTCACCATAAGAACTTATGTAGTTGAGGGCAAGTGTTGACTCATTCATCTGGTTGGCATCCCATACACGGGCATGGTAACCTGTAGGTCCACCGTGCAAATGATTAGGTCCGTCATTGAGAGCCACGTTGTACTCCTTGCCACCAAGAATGAATCTTCCTTTCTTGATTCGATTACCATAACGCCCTATGAGGGTAGAGAGGAATGGTTCGGTGGTGTTGATATAGTCGTTGATATTATCGTGACCTTGAATAACATTTGCTAACTGACCTTCTTTGTCAGGAACCATGATGGCAGCAATAGCACCACCGTAGTTTGTTATTGCCACCTCTGCACCTTTTGCGTTGCGTAGGATGTAAAGGTCAGTCTGCTTTCCGTTCACTGTCGTGCGGAAGTCCTTTCTGCGAAGTCCGCACACGTTTTCTCTTTCTGTCATAGTGTTTAGTGTTTTTAGGTTTAACATTATTGTCTGCTACTTCTCCCGTAGGTTGAGTAGCGTTTTCTTTTATATTTACATGTTGAGAGGTATTACCTTTCGTTTTCTTACTTTGGGATTTATTGCGGTTTGTCCTTGCATTGTTACCCTTTGTAATACGGTTGCTTTTGCCATTACGTCTAACCGAAGAGGACTTTTGTTGACCTCTTCTTACTTTCTTTTCTGGAAGTGTACTGTAATCAGGGGCTTCGCCCAATCCTGCTGGCAACGGATTTTTTACAATAGACTTCTCTAAAAATTCTTCTATTCGCTTGAAAAGATAAAATTCTTCAGGAGAAACAAGTGTTATGGCAATACCATCACGTTGTGCTCGAGCTGTTCGTCCTATGCGGTGTACATAATCTTCAACATCGTGTGGAACATCATAATTGATAACCATATAGATGTCATCAATGTCTATGCCACGTGCTACGATGTCAGTAGCCACAAGTACATCGATTTCACCACTCTTAAACTTGTACATTATATCGTCACGTTCTGCCTGAGAAAGATCAGAGTGCATTTCGCCACAATTTACTTTTATCTTGCTCAGCGAACGGCTTATTTCCTTTACTCGTTGTTTCTTACCTGAGAAAATGATAACGCGCTTAAGCGTTAGTTCTTTTTCTTCTACGCCTTCTTCGTCCTTTATTTTATATCCTTCCTCAAAAATACTGCGCAGGATAGGCAATTTCTGAGTGTCGTAGCAAAGGAAAGCAGACTGCTTTATTTTTTCTGCAGGCTTGCTTACGGCAATTTTAATGTTTACAGGGTTCTTTAGCAATGAGTTTGCCAATTCTTCAATCTTTGGCGGCATAGTTGCTGAGAACATTATGGTCTGGCATGATTGTGGAATGTTCTTTGCTATAGACATTATGTCCTCTGAGAAACCCATATCTAACATACGGTCGGCCTCATCTAATATAAAGAATGATAGACGCGATAGGTCAAGATTGCCCATCTGTATGTGTGAAATTAATCGTCCTGGTGTAGCGATGACTACTGAAGCACCTTTTTTTAGTGCAGCAACTTCTTGGTCGTATCTTCCTCCATCATTCCCTCCATATACAGGGACGCTACTGATTCCATCAAGATAATATCCAAAACCCTGCATCGCCTGATCTATCTGTTGTGCTAGTTCACGTGTTGGACTCATGATAAGACAATTAACAGCGTCTTCAGGAAAGCCCCCATCATCAAGCACAGACAAAACTGGTAATAGATACGCTGCAGTCTTGCCCGTTCCGGTCTGTGCTACCCCCATGATATCTCTCCCATCTATTATTGGGTCTATGCAAGCAGCTTGAATCGGTGTACACTTTTCGAAGTGCATGTCGTACAGCGCATCCAGCACATTGTCGTTAAGAAGTGTTTCTTCAAAATATGTAGTATTTTCTTCCATTGTTATTGTTTTAGTTTGGAGCCTTTCTATAACATAAATATGCAACAACTGCAAATATTATATTAGGTATCCAAGCAGCAAGCATTGGTGGTGTGCCTGCATTAATAGCAAATGATGCAGAGACAGTTTGTAACATGATGTACACGAAACTTAATGCTAGTCCTGCACCAAGATACATGCCCATACCTCCTTTTCTCTTACGTGAGGATAGTGAAGCACCTATTATTGTTAATATGAATGAGGCAAAAGATGCCGCTATTCTTTTGTGATATTCTACTTGATACTGTACAACATTTCCTGATCCTCTATTTATTTGCTTTGAAATGTAATCACCCAATTCTGGTAGAGTGAACGTTTCCTGTTGTCCTTTTGAATAAACAAGGTCTATCGGCTCCATTTGTATCAAGGTATCAAGTTGCATTCCGCTGGTTATCTTTTCGCGCATACCGTGTAATTCACGTATCTTCCAGTTTGATGCTTTCCAGTGATATTTACTATCTGATATAGTATCATACTGAATTTCCGTTGCTGACATGTGAGAAATAAGCTTTTTGTTCTCAAACTTGTCAAGACAGAAACCGTATCCTTTTTTCATTGAGTTATCGTAGTGCTGTATGTATGCTATTACACCTTGGTCTACTTGTAACTGTACATTTTCTGCCGAAGTATTTTTTTTGTTATTCTTGTAGAGTGTCTCAAAGTTTTGTCTTATGACTGTTCCATGGGGAATAACGTAGGCACTAAGAATAAACGATAGGGCAGAGATTATGACACACGAAAACATGTATGGTCGCATCATTCGCTTGAAACTGATTCCTGCCGCCATAATGGATATAATCTCACTGCCTGTTGCCATCTTTGAGGTAAAGAATATTACAGCAATGAACACGAACAACGGTGAAAAGAGATTTGCAAAGTACGGCACAAAGTTCATGTAGTAGTCAAAGACTATAGCCTTCCAAGGCGCATGATATTCTGTAAATTTCGATAAATTTTCGTTAAAGTCAAAGACTATGGATATGCTAATAATTAACAGTATAGCAAAGAAGTAAGTACCAATGAACTTGCCTATAATGTAACGATCAAGGCGTGTTATATAATGAAACGGATTGATGTATTTTATCCATGCAAGGTATGGCAGAACTTTCTTTATAAGTTCCGCCACTCTCCTTATACCTGTGCACTCTTTTAGGCCTGCAAGTTTCTTTGCAACACGTGTTTCTCGGACATTACAGAGTTTTATCGTATTTCCTCTCTTTACCGTATCTTTTTTGAGACTTTTCAGTTTCGGGAGTGTTGACAATATGTTGTCAATTTTCATCATATTCTTTTCTGCATTGTATCAACTACGCTACGCTTCCATTGTACGAAATCACCTTTTATTATATGTTCTCTCGCATCGTGTACTAATCGCAAGTAGAACGCTAAGTTATGTATTGATGCGATTTGTAGAGCAAGATACTCTTGTGCTTTAAAAAGATGGTGTAGATATGCCTTTGTTGTGACTAAATCTATGTCGCAACCATTTTCGTCAAGAGGCGTAAAATCATATTCCCACTTCTTGTTTTTCATGTTCATGGTGCCATTGTATGTAAATAGCATTGCATTACGACCATTACGAGTCGGCATTACACAGTCGAACATGTCAACGCCACGCGCTATATTCTCTAATATATTCCAAGGTGTACCAACTCCCATCAAATAACGTGGCTTATCCTTTGGAAGAATTTCGTTCACCACTTCTACCATTTCATACATGACTTCCGTAGGTTCGCCTACAGCGAGTCCTCCTATAGCATTTCCATCGCATTCCTTTTCTGCAACAAATTTAGCGGACTCCTGTCGTAGATCTCTAAAAGTACATCCTTGTACGATTGGGAATAGACTCTGTTTATGCCCATAGAGTGGTTCTGTTTCATTGAACCGTTTGACACATCTATCAAGCCAATGCTCTGTCAATGTCAGGCTTTTACGTGCATATTGCCAATCGCTATTACCAGGGGGGCATTCGTCAAAAGCCATCATAATGTCCGCACCGATAACACGCTCTATATCCATTACACGTTCTGGCGAAAAGAAATGCTTGCTACCATCAATATGAGAACGGAACTCACATCCATCTTCTGATAGTTTGCGTATGCCAGTAAGGGAGAACACTTGAAAGCCACCACTGTCTGTTAGGATAGGCTTCTCCCACCCAATGAACTTGTGTAGCCCTCCAGCCTTTTGCAGTATATCAAGTCCTGGACGCAGATAAAGATGATAGGTATTTCCTAATATTATTTGTGCAAGCACTTGTTTGCGTAGTTCCTCAAAGTGTACGGCTTTTACGCTACCAACAGTTCCCACGGGCATAAAGATAGGTGTTTCTATCTTCCCATGGTCTGTGGTTATAATGCCAGCTCTCGCTGATGAAGATTTATCTGTGTGAATCAGTTCGAATGTCATTTCTTCTCTTTGTCTTTTTCTTCTGGTATTGTGAAGTCTATGGGGTTGTCTACTTTTTCATTTGTGAGTGCATAGTCCCATACATCACAAACATCTTCTACATAGTGGAATGTAACGCCGTGAAGGTATTCTTCTGGTATTTCTTCTATGTCCTTACGATTGTCTTTGCAAAGCATGATATCGGTTATACCAGCACGTTTCGCAGCCAATATTTTTTCCTTTATACCACCGACCGGAAGAACTTTACCGCGAAGTGTTATCTCGCCTGTCATAGCGACATTCTTGCGTACTTTGCGTTGTGTAAGTGCAGAAGCAATACTTGTAGCGATGGTAATACCTGCAGATGGTCCGTCCTTTGGCGTTGCGCCTTCTGGTACATGAATGTGAATGTTCCAGTTTTCAAAGATACGATAATCCACATTTAGATAGTCAGCATGCGCCTTAACGTATTCCAAAGCAATCACAGCAGATTCCTTCATTACATCACCAAGATTTCCTGTCAATGTAAGTTTTCCTGCTTTACCTTTAGAGAGACTAGTTTCTATAAATAGAATCTCGCCACCAACGCTTGTCCATGCAAGTCCTGTTACCACACCGGCATAGTCATTGCCTTGGTAGATATCGCGATAGAAAGGTGGTTTGCCAAGAAGATCCTCAAGGTTTTCTGGAGTGATTTTCTCGTAAGGTAGCTCTCCATCACGCATTTTGTAGAAAGCAAGTTTGCGGAAAGCCTTATCTAATTGCTTTTCCAATTGTCTTACGCCACTTTCACGAGTGTAACTTTCTATTATTTTCTCGATCGTGGCCTTACGTATGGTCAACTTTTTCTCATCCTTCAGACCTGTCTTATCTTTTTCGCGTGGTACGAGATGCTTTCTTGCAATTTCCGTCTTTTCTTCTGTCGTATAACCGCTAACCTCTATGATTTCCATTCTATCACGCAGTGGGCCAGGAATAGTGCTAAGATCGTTTGCTGTTGCTATGAACATTACCTTAGAGAGGTCATAGTCTATGTCAAGGTAATTGTCATGGAAGGCAAAATTCTGTTCAGGATCGAGCACTTCGAGCAAAGCTGATGACGGATTACCATTAATGGTATTCTGGGTAATCTTGTCAATTTCGTCCAAGATGAAAACCGGATTACTTGTACCTGCTTTCTCTATTCCCTTGATAATTCTTCCTGGCATAGCTCCTATGTAGGTGCGACGATGTCCACGAATCTCCGACTCATCGTGTAGACCTCCAAAACTTACTCTAACATATTTTCTGTTCAAAGCACTTGCTATACTTTTTCCCAAGGATGTTTTTCCTACTCCAGGAGGTCCGTAAAGGCATATGATTGGGGACTTAAGATCACCACGAAGTGAAAGAACTGCAATATATTCGAGTATTCTTTCTTTTACCTTATCCATCCCGTAATGGTCGCGGTCAAGTATTTTCTTCGCACGTTTCAAGTCAAGGTCATCCTCTGTATATGTCAGCCAAGGCAGGTCTACAATCTGTTGTAGATAATTTAACTGTACATTGTAGTCACTACTTTGTGGATGCATTTGATCAAGTCTACTCAATTCTTTTTCAAACTTTTCTTGAGTCTCTTTGTTCCAATGCTTCTTCTTAGCTTTTTCGCGAAGTTTTGCTTTATCAGACGAACCATCTTCGCCTTCCAGTTCTTTGTTTATACTTTTTATCTGTTGACGAAGGAAATAATTCTTTTGTTCTTCATCAATGGTCTGTTGTGTTCTACTTTGTATGTCAAGACGCAAATTCGCATACTGTATCTCACGGTTTATAATCTGCAGAAGATCTAGCGCTCGAAGCTTTATATCACTGTCTTCCAGCAACTTCGTCTTTTCTACTAAAGGAAGTGGTATATGGTAAGCAACCATATTTATAAAGAACGTAGGATCGTCTATACCGTGCAGAGATAATTGTAGTTCAAAAGGAATAGTATCACTTTTCTCTATATATTCCTTTACACGCCCCCTTAAATCTTTAATTATCGTTTCAAACTCAATGTCATCATTGGCAGGTTTGCTCTCTGCGACAGGAGTGACATGTGCCCACATGAAAGGCTCTTCCTTTACAACATTTGTAATTTCACATCTCGTTAGAGCCTGTGCTATAAAGGCACACCTTTTTTCCTGTCCTGGAATTTCGAACACTTTAAGGAATTTGGCTATTACTCCATATTTATTAAGGTCTTCTACAGTAGGTTCTTCTATATTTTGGTCTTTCTGACAGAATATAGCGAACTGTTGGCCAGGATGTTTTTCTATGTATTTAACAAGTTGACGTGTGACAGGTCTGGCTATGGTGACAGAGGCCAACACACCAGGAAAACACACCATGTTGCGTGTTGTAAGAACAGGCATATCGTCTTCCTTGCCTTGCTCGAAAATTTTATTGATGTCACCATCAAACTCTGCAAACATATGCAGGGATGAATCTTGTGCCATCATTTGCGTTTTCTTTACCATTATTACGTTTTTCCTTTGTTTACTATTTCTTGTTTACCAATTTCTTTAACTTCAGTTTCGGAATCTTTATTCGATCCCCTTGCTTCACTTCTTTCTTTCCGTTGTAGGCTTCAATGTAACATTCCATTCCTTCGCCCAAATATGTACGACTTATTGAGGTGAGAGTTTGTCCTGGTTTTACTGTTACAGTTTTTTCCGTTCCCATAATATAGTATGCTCCAGTTTTTACTCTTATATCATTATCGTAAGCATGGAGTGGGGGACATTCTTCCCTTTCGTCTTTATTGGCAACAACTTCCATTTTATTTTTTTCTACCTCTTTCTTGTCTACCTCGTTAGTTACTTCTTGTTTTCCAACAATTGTACTATTAGATTTTATTGTATCTTTTACAGCAGACGGTTTACTGGGCAAAACGTTTTCCTTGTTCTGATTGGTTGTTTTCTTAACATGTTTAGACGCTTGTTGCATCATTACGACATCTTCTTCATCAGCAAACCATTTATTTGAACTTGCCATGTAACCTAATGTAAACGCAATTGTAGCTACGATTACATTAATAAGTATGCCATAGTAAATAAAAATATTTCGACACTGCAGATATTGACGTTCACAATCCTCTTCTTGCTCATCGCTGTTTATCTGATTTTCTTTCTTATCCTCAATGTTGATATGGTTTCTCTCTTCATTGATTTCTTCAGAAATTGTTTCTTCAGAATCCGCTTCTACACCGTTATTATTAACCTTTTTGTCGTTTTCTTCTTCTGAGTCCTCTGTTTTAGCAGTGCCTTCTTCTTTAATATTATAGTTCGTGGTATTCTCTTCTGTCTTTTCTTCGTTTTCTTCTACTGGCAATACCGCTCTATCGTCCACGTTATTATTATTATTATCATTTCCTTCCGTCTCTAAAGAACTATCTTCTTCAGAAGAAATGTTTGTTTCATCAATTTCATTATTCGTGTTTAAAAGAGGACTATCATCGTCAACCACCACTGTTTCGAATTGTGCGAAAGGCTTATTTATAAGATCCTTCATTAACGTGTCAGGTGTAAAAGTTATTTTATCATGTTCGGCAATGACTACCTTTTCACCAGTATTAATGTTAACACTATTTCGCTCTTTGACAGTTTGTATTTTAAATGTGCCGAAGCCTTTGATTTTTACTTGCCGATCTTTTAGTAGGCCATCATTGATCACCTCTACGATCATCTGCATAAAAATCTCTGCTTCTACATTTGACATGCTGTATTTGTTAGCAAGGATCTTTGCTATATCTTTTACTGTTGTCATTTGGTCTATTTACGGTATGTTTACCAAATTCTCAAAAAGTCATTTGGCTGACTTAACTTTTTCCTTTAATGTGGCAAATGGTTTGAAGTTCGCGACAAGTTTTGGAGGTACAAGCATTCTTTGTTTCGTTCCAGGATTGACAATTATACGTTCCATCCTTTTCTTTACTTCGAAGCTTCCCAACCCAGATATACTAACTGAGTCTCCTTCTGTCATCGTATTTATGATGGAATGAACTGTTGTACGAACCATGTTCTGTACATCGTCTGCTTTATATCCTGTCTTAAGTGCCAGTGCCGCTATAAAATCTTTATTGTTCATATTACTGTAGCATAAGTGTCAAATTCTTCTGCTCCCGTAATTTTTACGTTATAGAAGCATCCTTTGCGTAATTTACGTTCATCTGCAGGTATGAGAATTTCAGGATCAACCTCTGGAGAGGAGAATTCTGATCTCGCAATATACCAATTCCCTTCTTTTCTGTCGACAATAACGTTAAGTTCCTTTCCTATTTTCTCTTCAAGAATTTCTGCAGATATTTTCTGCTGCACCCGCATAAGTTTGTCTAGTCTGGCCTGTTTCACCTCCTCGGGTACGTCATCCTTATAATGCTCTTCACTATAAGTGCCTTCCTCTTCTGAGTAGGCAAACGCTCCCATACGCTCAAAACGAGCCCATTTTACGAAGTCAACGAGTTCATTAAATTCTTCTTCTGTTTCGCCTGGATATCCTACCATAAGCGTAGTACGCAAGGCGATGCCTGGAACTTCCTTACGAAGGCGTTCAATCAACTGCATAGTTTCTTCCTTTGTAGTGTTTCTTTTCATTCGTTCAAGAACACTAGTAGAAACATGTTGCAGCGCGATATCAAGGTATTTGCAGACATTATTTTTTTCTCTCATCACCTTTAGAAGTTCCATAGGAAAGAGATTAGGATAGGCATAATGCAGTCTTATCCATTTTACGCCCTTAATATCAGCCATCCGCTCTACAAGCTCTGCAATCATCCTTTTACCGTAGAGGTCAACGCCATAGTATGTCAACTCCTGCGCTATAATCTGAAACTCTTTGCATCCTTCTTTTACTCTCAGCTCTACTTCTGCAAGGATATCCTCTATTGTACGACTTTTATGCCTACCTGTTATTATAGGTATTGCGCAATAGGCACAATGTCTATCGCACCCCTCAGAAATCTTTATATAACAATAGTGTGATTGTTTAGCCTTTGGCACTGTAAGTTGTATGTCTGTTAAGCATTTATCCTCGTCAGGCAATTCCTCAGCAAGTGCTTTATAGTCGAATTTCCCGTAGTATTTATCTACCTGTGGTATTTCCGTCTCAAGTTCCTTCCTATATCTCTCTGACAGACATCCCATTACATATAGCCTTTTTATTTGGCCTTTTTCTTTTGCATCTGCGAATTGTAATATGGTATCTATGCTTTCTTGCTTTGCATCGCCAATAAAACCACATGTATTGACTACAACAGTATCTCCTTTTACAACGTCAGCATCTAAAACGCACCTATAACCTTTCTTTGTAAAGAGACGTTGCAGCGTTTCGCTATCAACAAGGTTTTTGGAGCATCCCATTGTAACTATGTCTATCTGTTTTTGCATATATTATGTTGTTTCAGAATACGTCTGTTATTTTTCTCCGAATAGTGAGTCTACGAATTCGCGGCGGTTAAACAATTGTAGGTCTTTCATATTCTCGCCAAGTCCTATATATTTTACTGGAACTTTTAGCTGGTCGCTAATTCCTATTACGACACCACCTTTTGCAGTGCCATCTAATTTTGTAACAGCAAGACTACTGATTTGTGTTACCGCAGCAAACTGCTTAGCCTGTTCAAATGCGTTCTGTCCAGTAGAGCCATCAAGCACAAGCATTACCTCATCAGGAGCATATAGAAGAATTTTCTTCATAACTTCCTTGACTTTTTTCAACTCATTCATAAGGTTCACCTTATTATGTAGTCTTCCTGCCGTATCAATAATCACGATATCAGCATTGTTTGCTTTTGCAGACGACAAAGTATCGAAGGCAACACTTGCTGGATCTGAACCCATTTGCTGCTTAATTACGGGGACTCCAACTCTTTCCCCCCAAATACACAATTGCTCCACTGCGGCAGCACGAAATGTGTCAGCAGCTCCAAGATACACCTTCTTGCCAGCAGCCTTGAATTGCCATGCCAGTTTTCCTATGGTCGTGGTCTTGCCTACGCCATTCACGCCAACAACCAGAATTACATATGGTTTATGATCAGTAGGTAAATCCCACGAATCATTATCTGAAGTATTGTTCTCGGCAAGAAGTGCAACAATTTCCTCACGAAGAATATTGTTCAGTTCAGATGTTGATACGTATTTATCCCTCGCCACTCTGTTTTCAATACGCTCAATAATTTTCAGAGTAGTGTCAACACCTACATCACTCGTGATAAGTACCTCTTCAAGATTATCAAGTACATCATCGTCCACTTTGTCCTTACCTGCGATGGCTCGGGTCAATTTATCGAAGACGCTTCGCTTAGTCTTTTCAAGTCCCTTATCAAGAGTCTCTTTCTTTTCTTTATTAAAAAAACCGAATATTCCCATGATGAAAGTCTATCGTTGGATTTAAGGTGATTATATTACCATTTTACATGCAAAGTTAAAGAAAAAAAATGTAATAACGACAAAAAGTTACATTATTTCGCTTAAAAACAAGAAAATTGCACAAATTGTTTTGTGAGTGTGCAAAAAATAACTTATCTTTGCACACAAATAAGACATTAATGTCCAACCTAAAGGAAAATAATGAAAAATATACCAAGTTTTAATGCATGCATAGAGGAGGCTGTAAAGAATTTCTGGAATCTTGATGCTTTAACAGACTATAAAGGTGCGACTCTTCAGTATCAAGACGTTGCACGTAAGATTGAAAAACTGCATATTATCTTTGAGAACGGTGGTATCAAACAAGGTGATAAAATTGCTTTATGCGGAAGAAATATGAGCAATTGGGCAGTTGCTTTTTTGGCTACATTGACCTATGGCGCAGTTGCAGTACCTATCTTGCATGAGTTTACCGCTGAGCAGATTCATAATACAGTAAACCACTCTGAGGCTCGTCTACTTTTTGTCGGTGACGTAGTTGCTAAGCAAATAGATCCTGACAAGATGCCTGCGCTTGAAGGAATACTTAATATTCCAGATTATTCACTCATGATTTCACGTTCAGAGAAGTTGACCAATGCACGTGAAAATCTTAACCTTCTCTTTGGAGAGAAATTTCCTAAATATTTCAGGAAAGAGAATGTCTCATATTACCATGAACAAAGTCCAGATGAACTGGCGTTGATAAACTATACCTCTGGTACAACAGGTTTCTCTAAAGGTGTAATGATACCTTATCGCGCGCTGTGGTCTAACCTTGACTTTGCCTCTAAAGTTTTGGATGCTCAGCTACATCCTGGTGATAACACTATATCAATTCTGCCAATGGCACACATGTATGGAATGGCATTTGAGTTTATAAAGGAGTTTACCACAGGATGTCATATTTTTTATCTTACTCGTATGCCATCACCTGCAGTAGTAGCGCAAGCGTTTACGGATGTAAAACCCGTTATAATTATTGCTGTACCACTTGTAATTGAGAAAATTATACGTAAGAAGGTATTCCCGAAGGTAAATACTCCAGCAATCAAAATGCTTATGCACACACCTATACTTGGCACGAAAATTAAGAAGAAGATTTGTCAGCAGGTATACCAAGCCTTTGGCGGCAGACTCTATGAGATTATCGTTGGTGGAGCAGCCCTAAATCAGGAAGTAGAGAAATTCCTAAAAGATATTAAGTTCCCACTAACTATAGGTTATGGCGCAACAGAATGTGCACCTATTATTACTTACGCAGACTGGAAAGAACATAAAACTGGTTCCTGTGGTCGTTGCGTGGTACACATGGAGGTCAAGATAAATAGTAAAGACCCACGCAAAGTGCCAGGTGAAATTCTTACCCGTGGACTTAATGTGATGTTAGGGTATTACAAGAATGAGGATGCCACAGCACAGGCTTTAGATAAGGACGGTTGGTACCATACAGGCGACTTGGGCATAATGGACAAGAAAGGAAATGTCTTTATTAAAGGACGTTCAAAGAATATGATTCTTGGTCCAAGTGGTCAGAATATATTCCCTGAGGAAATAGAGGATGCTCTTAACTCCTTGCCATTCGTAATGGAGAGTATTGTAGTCCAACGTGGTAAGCAACTCGTGGCGTTGGTTCATCCAGATATTGATACATGTACTGCGCAGAATATGTCAAGTGAGGATGTAGAGAACCTTATGAAAGAGAATCTAGCCATCTTAAATGCTTCACAGCCAGCATATTGCAAGGTTGCACATATAGAAGTAAGGGATGAGGAATTTGAGAAAACCCCAAAGAAGAGTATCAAGCGTTATCTGTATCAGTAAAGAGAAGTTCTTTATATAACTTACAGTAGTTTAGGCGCATCTCTAAAAATGGAATAAATATACAAACAGAAGTGAATATAACTTTATGTAGTTCGGTAAGAACTATCATAAAGTTATATTTTTGCATAAATAACAATGTCAGTACTTGTACCAAGTACTAGAGTAATCTCTATCAAGTACTGAAGAGAAAATACAGACATAGTATCACTTATTCTACCCTTTATCATTATTGAAACACTTACTTTCGCACACCATTTTCTATCTAAGAACAAATAGAAATAAGTTAAGGGTTACCCTATAAATATTATTAGGGTGGTTCTATAAATTACCACCGTTGTATAAAACTCAAATGGTATTATGAAGTTTTGTTATCTTTCAGGTACTTTTCGGTTCAAAGCGCAAGTAAGCTCACCCATTATTTAAAACATCATCGAATTGTCATTTATCAATTCTTAATGTTTAGAAATAAGAAAAAACAAATCGTACAATCCTTGTGCGTTCAAAAATTTATTCGTAATTTTGTAAGTGAATTTACCTAACCAAACAGTTAAGCAAGTTTTTGCTATCAAAAACAAAGGAACAGAAATGATTCAGTCGCTGTCTTTAATCAATAACATCGAACAAATTCCTCTACTTACATCGTGGGTTACCACGGTGGGTAAGGATTTGCAACTTTCTGATACCTCAATTTTTCAATTAAACTTGGCTCTGGAAGAAGCGGTAGTTAATGTTATGAACTATGCCTATCCAGACGTGCAGGGAATGCCTATATTGCTAACTGTGGAAACACAGGCTACAGAAGGGAGTGTTTTATTTACGCTAATAGATGAAGGTATCCCTTTTGACCCTACCACGAAGATAATGCCAGATATAACACTTCCCGCAATGGAGAGACCCATAGGGGGATTAGGAATTTTCCTAATAGAACAATTGATGGAAAATGTGACATACAAGAGAGTGGGGGATAAGAATGTTTTAGAAATGAAATACAAAATAAAAGCATAGAATCAATATATGAAACTAACCATTGAGAAAAAAGACAATGTAATACTCGGCGAACTTGAAGGAAGGCTTGATACGGCAGCTTCACAACAGTTTGCAACTGAAATGGCACCATTATTAGAGAATGCTGACAAAGAGATCGTTCTTGATTGTAAGAAAATGGAGTTTATCTCATCCTCGGGCTTAAGGCTATTTCTTTCGCTGCGGAAGGCTACTATTGCAAGGGGAGGCAATGTAACTATTATAGGAGTTTCTCCTGAGATTAAACAAGTGTTTCAAATTACAGGTTTCCATTCTCTCTTTACCTTTAAATAAAGCTATATACAGTAAACAAAAGAGAAAATAATATACAATCGTAATAGTTGTAGAATAAAAGAAAGTGATACCAAATATAAAATTTATTCAACTACAATTTTCAAAAAAGAAAATAATGTCGCGAAACCCAATATTTCTATACTTTTCGTTTGATATTTTTAAATGCTTTATGCACAAAGAGTCAATCCTTTGATAATGCGTATCTTATAATTCAGACATACGACTACAGGGAAAGAAAAGCGATATATTTTTCACAATAAAGATTTGGTAGAGTAAAAGAAATGTAGTATCTTTGCACTCGCAAAAAAGAAAATTATCTAACCGATTTTTTCAAAAAGTTTTCCAAAACGGGAAACTTTTTGAAAAGAAAAGAACAAAAAGTTTCCCAAAATGGAATTAAGAAAATTTACCATTACAAAACGTGACGGCTCACGTGACGAGTTCTCACTCGACAAAATCATGAACGCTATTATGAAGGCGTTTGATGCTGTAGAAGAACCAGTAAATGTATCCAACATCTCTAAGATAATCAGTCATTTAGATATAAAAGAGAACGTTACTGTCGAGGATATACAGAATCAAGTAGAGATAGCCCTTATGAAAGAGGGTTATTATAAGGTAGCCAAATGCTTTATGCTCTACAGACAGAGTCATAGCGAAGACCGCGAGACACTCGACAAGTTAAACTTTTTGACAGCCTACATGGAAGCAGCAAACGCTGCTACAGGTTCAAAGTTTGACGCAAATGCCAACGTTGAACATAAGAATATCGCTACACTTATTGGTGAATTACCAAAGTCTAACTTTATACGTTTGAACAGACGCCTGTTGACCGACAGGATAAAAAAAATGTATGGCAAGGAATTGGCAGACAAGTATATTGACCTACTGACTCACCACTTTATATACAAAAATGATGAGACGTCAATAGCTCCATATTGCGCCTCTATAACAATGTATCCTTGGTTGATTAATGGCACGACGGGGATTGGCGGAAACTCTACAGAACCAACAAACCTTAAGTCATTCTGTGGTGGGTTTGTCAACATGGTTTTCATAGTAAGTTCTATGCTCTCGGGTGCATGCGCTACTCCAGAGTTCCTCATGTATCTAAACTATTTTATTGGTAAGGAATATGGACTTGATTATTGGAAAAATGCAGATAAAGTTGTAGACCTTTCTCTACGCAAAAGAACTATTGATAAAATTATTACTGACTGTTTCGAACAGATAGTTTATTCTATCAACCAGCCAACAGGTGCGCGTAACTTCCAGGCAGTATTCTGGAATATAGCATATTATGACAAGTTCTATTTCGAATCACTCTTCGGAAACTTCTATTTCCCTGATGGTTCACAGCCTGACTGGAACGGCCTTTCATGGTTACAGAAGAGATTTATGAAGTGGTTTAACAAGGAAAGAACAAAGACTGTGCTGACTTTCCCAGTAGAGACAATGGCTCTCCTGACTGATAATGGAGAGTGTAGAGACAAAGAGTGGGGGGATTTCACTGCAGAGATGTATTCTGAAGGACATTCATTCTTTACCTATATGAGTGATAATGCAGACTCGTTATCGTCTTGTTGTCGCCTGCGTAATGAGATACAGGACAATGGCTTCTCCTATACCCTCGGTGCTGGTGGCGTAAGCACAGGATCTAAGTCTGTGTTGACAGTAAACTTGAATCGTTGCATACAGTATGCTGTAAATAATGGCCGCGACTATAAGGAATTTTTAGAGGAAGTGGTAGATCTCTGCCACAAGGTGCAGTTGGCATATAATGAGAATCTGAAAGAATTACAGGAACATGGTATGCTACCTTTGTTTGACGCTGGTTACATAAACATGAGTAGACAGTATCTTACTATCGGTGTGAACGGATTGGTAGAGGCAGCAGAGTTCATGGGAATAAAGATAACCCCTAATGACAAGTACAAGAACTTTGTACAAGGCATACTTTCTATTGTAGAGAAGTTGAACAAGGCTTATCGAACCAAGGATGTACTCTTTAACTGTGAGATGATTCCTGCAGAGAATGTAGGCGTAAAGCATGCTAAATGGGATAGGGAAGACGGCTACTTTGTACCACGCGACTGTTATAACTCTTATTTCTATGTTGTAGAAGATCAGTCTCTAAACATTATGGATAAGTTTAAACTGCATGGTGCCCCATACATAGAGCATCTTACAGGTGGCTCCGCTCTTCACATGAATTTAGAGGAGCATCTTTCAAAAGAGCAGTATGCACAACTGCTGAAGGTAGCTGCAAAGGAGGGATGTAATTACTTTACGTTCAATATTCCAAACACCATCTGTAACAACTGCGGACATATAGACAAGCGTTATCTGCACGAGTGTCCAGCCTGTCATTCTTCAAACGTGGATTATATGACGAGAATCATTGGTTACCTAAAGCGAGTAAGCAACTTCTCACAGGCACGACAGAAAGAAGCAAGCAGACGTTTCTATGCAGGAACAGACAAATTTGTTGTTAATAAATGAAATACGTAAATACGGGCGTGGTCTTTCAGGAGATACCTGACGAGGTCACGCTCTCTATAAATATATCCAACTGCCCATGCCACTGTAAAGGGTGTCATAGTGCATATCTCTGGGAAGATATAGGAGAGCCTTTGACAGCCATGACGCTGAACCAAATGCTCGAGAAGTATGAGGATGACATTACCTGTATATGCTTTATGGGTGGAGATGGGGATACAAAAGTTGTGAATAGTTTAGCACAATGGTTGAAAATGTCTCATCCTAACATGCATATAGGTTGGTATTCTGGAAGGGAAAAACTGAGTGCTAATATCGACCTTAAGAATTTTGACTATATTAAGTTAGGACCATACATTGAGGCAAAGGGAGGATTAAATAAAGAAACAACCAACCAGAAACTGTATAAGGTGACAAACAAAGAAATGACAGACATCACGTATAGATTCTGGAAGAAGAAACTGTAAGGAGATATGGAGAAGACTATATTTATTGCAGGACCATGCGTAATAGAATCCATGGATTTGCTGGAGACCGTAGCAAAAAAAATAAAAGATATCAATGAACGTTTGGGAACAAAGATTATTTTCAAAGCTTCATTCGATAAAGCGAACAGAACAAGTATCTCATCTTTTAGAGGACTTGGTATGGAAAGAGGCCTACAGATGCTTGCTGACATAAAATCAAAATACGGTTTACATCTGCTTACTGACATTCATGAGGCATATCAAGCACAACCTGTCAGTGAGGTTGTTGATGTATTACAAATTCCAGCTTTTCTATGTAGACAAACAGACCTTCTTGTAGCAGCAGCAAGGACAGGAAAAACGGTTAATATCAAGAAAGCACAGTTCTTGTCTGGGGTAGATATGAAATATCCTGTACAGAAAGTCATTGATACTGTTGCAAGAGAGAATATTAAACCTGTTGGTGGAGAACAACCAATAGAAAATGTATGGCTCACAGAAAGAGGTAACTGCTTTGGCTACAATAATCTCGTGGTAGATTTTCGAAATATCCCAGATATGAAAAAAATAGTACCTCACGTAATTATGGACTGTACACATAGTGTACAACGCCCTGGAGGAGGAAATGGATGTACTTCCGGTGACAGACAGTTTGTTCCCTCAATGGCTTTGGCAGCAAAAGCATTCGGAGCAAACGGATATTTTCTTGAGGTACATCCTGAGCCTGATAAGGCGAAATCAGATGGTCCGAACATGTTAAAGCTTGAAGATCTCGAACCATTGGTTAGAGAATTAATACTGTAACACATGGGTGGTATTTTACAGAACTACCCACACATACTAACTACTATAAATAACTTTACATTGAAAGATATTCGTAAAATTGCAGCACAAGTGTTGACAGATGAAGCACATGCAGTATTAAACCTAATATCTCAGATTGATGATCAGTTTGAGAAGGCGGTAGACTTGATGCTTCATTGTAAGGGCAAAGTAATTGTAACAGGAGTTGGCAAAAGTGGAAATGTAGGAGCAAAGATAGCTGCAACACTGTCAAGTACTGGAACTCCAGCAGTCTTTGTCAATCCATTGGATGTGTACCATGGAGATTTAGGACTTATCACAGAAGAAGATGTTGTGCTTGCTATTTCAAATAGCGGCCAAACAGACGAGTTGTTGCGTTTCATTCCTATGATATTACATATGAATGCTGCAATAATAGGTATAAGTGGCAATCCACAGTCATTATTAGCCAAGTATTCTACGTATCATATCAATGTGAGGGTAGAAAAGGAAGCCTGCCCACTGAATCTTGCACCAACAAGCAGTACTACAGCTGAGTTGGCAATGGGAGATGCCTTAGCTATCGCTCTAATGGAGTTACGACACTTTCAACCAAGGGATTTCGCCCAATTCCACCCAGGAGGAGAATTAGGAAAGAGATTACTTACAACCGCTGCTGACGTTATGCGCAGTGATGATTTGCCTATAATTCCATCAACCATGCACCTTGGCGATGCAATTATCCGCGTAAGTACAGGTAAATTAGGACTTGGCATTTCATTGAATGAGGACGGTACAGTAGCCGGTCTAATTACTGATGGAGATATACGTCGAGCAATGGAGAGATGGCAGGCAGCCTTCTTTGATCACACAGTATCAGACATTATGACCAGAACGCCGAAATGTGTTACATCAACAACAAAAATTTCCGAAATACAGGCGATAATGAACAAAAATAAGGTTCATACAGTACTTGTACTTGACGATGAACAAAAGTTATTAGGGGTTGTTGATCATTACTCATGTATGATTTAATGGTGGTTCTATAGATTACCACCGTTATGTAAAACATACCTGATGTAATGACGTTCATAAGAACTATGGATAATGCCTCGTGAATTATCCATAGTTCTTATAAACGTTCTTTTACCGCCAGACAGTGACAGTAATAATTACATAATACAAAGCATACCCGTTCAGCATTTCTGGTCTGCAGTCAGCAACTCGCAGAGCCTTTATGAGACTTTTTTAACCTCTATAGCCCCACATACCTGGCCTTAAACCTCTACGCTTCCTTTGTTGTTCACGGTATAAAAAAGTAGAGGTTACATCGAAGGCATTTTCTTTGTGTATTATTCTGGCTCCTGTTTTAGGCGTCCCTACTATAGAAATGGTATCATATCTAACTTCACAATGATTCATTCTGTACACATTTAGATAAACTGCAGCCGTACGAATTATGTTATTTTGTTTTTCTAAATCAATAGCCATATCTGGCTCACCCCACAAATCTGACGCACGAGTTTTAACCTCAACAAAAATAATGATACTAGCATCTTCGTCTATAGCAACTATATCAACATCACGATGACCATAATGCCAATCACGATGACGAATATACCATCCTTTCTTACGTAGGAAAATGGCAGCCTGTTCCTCGCCCCATTTTCCCAATTCATTATGTGCAGCCATATCTCTTATATTTTATGTTTAACATGACAAAATAATATAACCTGCTTTCAAAGGTTTTCCTCGCCCAATTAGTAGGATAAAACAGTTTCTCAATAAAATTTGCTCTTTTCGTAAGAGTTCGTAGGAGCAAACAAGCATAGGTGCTGTAATAATTTAAAGAGTAGCTGTTATGGATACAAAGTTAAGAAATTTTTCTAAGTTATCCAACATATTAAGTATTAAAAGTTCATTGAACATCAATTTGATAGACTTTTTCCATATTTTGATTTGGACATCTGCTCAACATAATGTCATCATTTGTTCTTATAAGCTGGTGAAAATATGCGCCTAACACAGAATGCCCATTATGATAAATATCAATCTACATTAAAAAAGGGCTCCGCTGAGCCCCAATCTTTGTTAACCTTAAATCTAATACTATGAAAAACACAGTACAAAATTACTAGATTTTCATAGATATAGCAAAATATTTACAGGAATAGTTAACACTATGCTATTTTTTTTTGACCATAATCAAGTCATCTATAATAATGGGAAATAATAATTTCGATTAAAGTAAATATCTTCAAAAAAAAGTGCGATATTAATTAAATATATCAATTTTATTTAGTAATTTTGCAGTCGTACATGATTTAAATCACAAAAAATAATTATATGAAAACTGACATTGAAATTGCAAGAGAAGCTTCTTTAAAGCCTATCGGACAAATTGCCCAACAGTTGGGCATTGATACTGAACAGTTAGAGCCATACGGCAAATATATTGCTAAGGTACCTTATACTAATATCTCAGAGAAAAAGGTTAAGAAAAGTAACTTAATATTGGTAACAGCCATAACACCAACAAAAGCAGGTATCGGAAAGACTACAGTATCTGTTGGTTTAGCTCTTGGAATGGCAAAAATAGGCAAGAAAGCTGTTCTGGCTTTGCGTGAACCTTCCTTGGGTCCATGTTTTGGAATGAAAGGAGGTGCAGCAGGTGGCGGTTATGCTCAGGTGCTTCCTATGGATAAGATAAATTTGCATTTTACGGGTGACTTCCATGCTATTACATCTGCCAACAATATGATTTCTGCCCTACTCGATAACTATATATACCAACATCGTGCAGAAGGATTCGGTATGAGACAGATTCTTTGGAAACGAGTACTTGACGTTAATGACCGTAGTCTCCGCCAAATTGTAACAGGTTTAGGTCCATATACAAATGGCTTGCCACAAGAAGGCGGTTTTGATATCACACCTGCCTCAGAAATAATGGCAATTCTATGTCTATCAAAGGATATGGAGGATCTTCAAAGAAGGCTTGATAATATACTCTTGGGTTACACGTTGGAGAAGAAACCTTTGTACGTAAAGGATTTGGGAATTAGCGGTGCTATCTCAGTGTTACTGAAAGATGCTTTTAATCCCAACCTTGTACAGACAACAGAGAACACCCCTGCTTTCATACATGGTGGTCCTTTTGCAAATATCGCTCACGGATGTAACTCTATAATAGCTACTAAGATGGCAATGACCTATGGCGACTATGCCATAACAGAGGCTGGATTCGGTGCAGATTTGGGAGCAGAGAAATTCTTTGACATCAAATGTCGTAAGGCCGGGCTTAATCCTTCGCTGACAATACTTGTTGCAACCCTACAAGGTCTAAAAATGCATGGTGATGTAGCAGAAGCTGATATCAAGAAACCAAATATAGATGGAGTGAAGAAAGGTTTTGAAAACCTTGATAAGCACATCTCTAACATTAAAGGATTTGGTCAAACGGTGCTTGTATGCTTTAACCGTTATGCTCAAGATACAGATGAGGAAATTGAACTAGTAAGACAACATTGTAAAGAATTAAATGTACCATTTGCCCTTAACAATGCATTCTGTGAAGGGGGCAAAGGAGCCGTGGAACTCGCAGAGTTGGTAGTGGATACAATAGAAAATAATCCTTCAGGTCCACTACAATACACATATACCGAGGATATGTCTGTGGTGGAAAAAATTATATCTGTAGCCAAAAAGATATATGGTGCAAATTCTGTAAGCTTCTCACCAGATGCTATACGTAAGATTGCAAAAGCAGAGGAGCTCGGGTATGGAAAATTCCCAGTTTGTATTGCTAAGACGCAATATTCATTCTCACAAAATCCAAAGGCATACGGAGTGCCTAAGGGATTTAACTTTGATATAAAAGATTTTGTAGTGAATGCAGGTGCTGAGATGTTGGTAGCAATTGCTGGCGACATAATCCGCATGCCTGGTCTTCCGAAGTCACCACAGGCATTACGTATAGGCATAGTAAATGGAGAAATTGAAGGATTGAGTTAAAATAAATGTTAAATCTTAAGCAAAAAAGATAAAAATCGCAGAAAAGACTTGCATAATTCGGTATGATTTACTAATTTTGCAACGTGTTTTTCATGGTATTAGATTATTAAGGTTAATAGAGGCAGCTTGTCGTGAGATAAGCTGCCTTTTAATTAGAAGAGACATACTCAATATTTTTGTAATACTTATAGTTTTATTAACAAAAACAATTTTGTAGATTAAAAAGAAAGTTGTAAATTTGCAAACAAAAAGAAAACAATGAAGAAAAACAATTTTATAACACTTGTATTATCAGCAACACTATTTAGTGCCTGCAATACCTGTAAGAATGTAGCATCACAAAACTCTATTTATGGAGATTGGCAAATAGAGACAGCCATGGATAAGAGCACTCAGAATGGAGATCAACCAGCAACTATTAGTTTCGGTTCTGACGGTCGCGTCAATGGTTGTGCGACAGTAAATAGCTTCTTTGGTGACTATAAGACAAATAAAGGAAAACTTATTTTCTCCACCATGGGAATGACACGGATGATGGGACAGTCGATGGACATAGAGCGTGCAATCGGTGAAGCTCTCGATAAGACTTCTACCGTAGATATCAAAGGAAATATAGCAACTATTTATGATAAACAAGGTAAAGTTGTAATGGTGTTGAAGAAAAAATAATCTTTTACTACACATAAAAACAACCTCCGCGGTGTAAAATTCATTTGAGTTTTACACCGTTTTTCTATATATTTCTGTTCCCCTACTCTATCAGCAATATAATATTTTTATATTTTTATAAAAAACAAGATATATTTTAAACAAATATGTTGTATATGACACAAAAAAGTAGTAACTTTGCAAAATGTTAGCAGAAGCTTTATGATAGATCTTTTAGCTAATTCTAGAAAGTATAATTTTAGGGGCTGATTGGATTTGACAGCAGTTTGAAATTATACGTAAGCATGCGGAGCTACGACTGTCATACTCCATAAACATGTCAGTCAAGAATTTAATTGGCGAAACAAATTACGCTCTCGCTGCTTAGTCGAAGTATAGTAGACTAGCTTTATTCCCCTGCAAGGCTGGGGGAACGAGACATCGCTCAGAACCCAATCCTTGAGGTTTACTGATTATAGCGGTGCTGTAGTATCGAGGATAGTTTATCAGTTTGTTCATGGCTGATGGCGAAATTAATAATGAACTAAGGCATCGGTTGGTGGTTCAGGTCTTGCTGATGCACGAAAAATTAAGCTGAAATAAGCATGTAGAAAACGTATGGTCGCACTGTTTGGACGAGGGTTCAACCCCCTCCAGCTCCACAAGAAACCTTGTAACTCAAGGAACTACGAAAAGCAACACGATTTGTAAATAAAACCGCCAATTTCTTAAGAAATTTAGCGGTTTTATTTGCTTATAGGGTAAAACTTCTAAATAATAATGCTTTATATCAATTACAAAAGGCATCATCACACTTTATTTGCATGATGATGCCTTTATTTTTAGATGATATACTATCTTTACTTTCTAACAATTGTCTGTTCACGATCTGGACCTATTGAAACAATCTTGATAGGAGTTTCAAGCTGTTCCTCAAGGAACTTAATATAATCCTTGAATTCCTGTGGAAAATCATCCTCTGAAGTCATCTTAGTCATATCACATTGCCAACCTTTTATTTCCTTGTATACAGGTTCTATGCCATGCTCTATATCATATGGGAAATCTGGAGTCTCAACTCCGTTTACCTTGTATGCGACACAAGCCTTGATGGTTTCGAATGTGTCAAGTACGTCACTTTTCATCATGATAAGTTGCGTTACACCATTAACCATAATAGAATAACGAAGAGCTACAAGATCTATCCAGCCACATCTACGTTCTCTGCCAGTAACAGCACCATACTCGTGTCCTATGTCACGCATTTTTTTACCTGTTTCGTCAAATAGTTCTGTAGGGAATGGACCAGCACCAACACGTGTGCAATATGCCTTCATTATACCATATACCTCACCAATCTTGTTAGGACCAAGACCGAGTCCTGTACAAGCACCAGCACATATTGTATTGCTTGATGTGACGAAAGGATACGATCCGAAATCGACATCAAGCATTGTGCCCTGCGCACCTTCACAGAGGATAGACTTTCCTGCCTTGAGTATTTTGTTAACCTCATGCTCTGAGTCAACTATTTGGAATTGCTTAAGATATTCTATGCCCTCAAGCCATTTTTTCTCTACCTCAGTAATGTCATAATTGGTATAGTTCATGGCACGCAATTGCTCCTCATGACGAGCTTTGTGTGCAGCGTATTTTTCCTCAAAGTTTTCAAGAATATCTCCAACACGCAGACCTGTACGCGCAATTTTGTCAGAATATGTTGGACCGATACCTTTACCTGTCGTACCAACTTTATTCTTACCTTTTGAAGCCTCTATTGCAGCATCGAGCACACGATGTGTTGGCATTATAAGATGTGCTTTCTTTGATATGTGAAGACGTGACTTCAAGTCATGACCACTTTTCTCCAAGTCTTTTGCCTCATCCATGAAGAGATCTGGAGCAAGAACAACGCCGTTGCCTATAATATTTACCTTTCCACCCTGGAAGATACCAGACGGAATAGAACGAAGGACATACTTCTCGCCATTGAATTCCAATGTATGTCCAGCATTAGGACCACCTTGGAAACGCGCAATAACGTCATAATTAGGTGTAAGTACGTCAACGACCTTACCCTTACCTTCGTCTCCCCATTGTAAGCCGAGGAGCACATCTACTTTACCTGTCATAATAGTATTCTATTTTTTGTGTTATTTCTTTCGGAAAAGACTTGGACTTACATAAGTCCGTGCAAATTTAGTTATTTTTTTGCAAACAGCCAAACATTTATCACAGAAAATACTTACGATAATAGGTCTGCGACCACATAACTGCTTCCGCCAATAAATATCATATCATCTTCCGTAGCACTTAATCTAGCTTCATTAAATGCTTCTTTAACAGTTTGATACGCCTTCCCTTTCAAACCTTTGCTTATCGCTATATCATAGAGGTTTGCAACAGGAATAGCTCGATGTGTTGCGGCTTGTGTAAAATAATAATGTGCTTTTAGTGGCAACAAATTCATTACGGCATTAACATCTTTGTCATCCACCATTCCGAAAACTATATGTAAAACAGCATCTTTATTTTCTCTCTTTAGTTTTCCAAAAGTTGTTACGATTTGTTTTGATAAATATTGCCACCCAGCAAGATTGTGACCTGTATCACACACTGTAAGTGGTGTTTTGTTCAGAATTTGCCATCGTCCCATCAATCCTGTTTGCTTGCAAACATTCTTTATTGCAGAACGTATAACGTCTATCATCTTAACTCCATTTTGCTTGTTGTCATCTGATAAAACTTTCATGCCATGTTTCTTCATGGCTTTTGCTAATGGTAGCAACGCATGCAATATCGTGTTAAGATTTTTCTCTTGGCAGTTACCGCCTAATGCACCTTCAAGAATACCAAAACAATTTGTCGTGTAAAGTCTGTATCCGCTATCAGAATACTTACTTGATACGACGTAGGGCGTATCTTGCGCAAAGATTATAGGAGACTTACATTCCTTCGCTTTTTCCTCAAACACCTTTCTTGTTTCATCAGTATGTTCTCCTATTACTACAGGTACACCATTCTTAATTATCCCTGCCTTTTCACCCGCAATTTTTGTCAGCGTGTCACCAAGAAAACCTGTATGGTCAAACGAAATATTTGTTATTATACTCAACAAAGGTGTTATAATGTTCGTACAGTCAAGACGTCCTCCTAAGCCTACTTCTATAACTGCGATATCCACTTTTTGGTCTGCGAAATACTTGAAAGCCATTGCTGTAGTGAGTTCAAAGAATGATGGGTGCAATGGTTCGAAAAAATCTCTTTTCTTTTCTACGAAATCTATTACGTATTCATGGTCAATGGGTTTCCCATCTACACGTATCCTTTCGTTAAAGTCAACGAGGTGCGGCGACGTATACAACCCCACCCTGTACCCCGCAGTCTGCAATATTGCTGCTAAGGTGTGTGATACAGAGCCTTTGCCATTAGTTCCTGCTACATGTATTGTGTGGTAACAATAATGAGGATGTCCAAAATGTTCGTCAAGAGCAAGTGTATTGCTCAGTCCTTCTTTATACGCGCCAGCGCCTACCTTTTCAAAGGCAGGCGCTGCGTTATATAGATAATCTAATGTCTCGTTGTATGTCATAATTTATGCAAAATAACTACGGAACTTGTCGAAGATATTATTTTTGGTATCTCTGTCTCCACGGAAGTTTTCAGCATCTCTAAATTTTTCAAGTGCTTTTTTCTCTTCCTTGTTAAGGGTCTTTGGCACATATACGCTGATGTTCACCAATAGATCTCCCGTGCCATATCCATAACCCTGTACTGCAGGCAACCCTTTGCCTCTCAGTCGTAATGTTTTACCAGGTTGGGTTCCTGGTTCTATCTTTACTTTAAGTTTCGTATCTTCTATTGTAGGTATCTCTACATCTCCTCCGAGTGCTGCTGTAGGGAAATCAAGCAACAGGTTATAAATAAGGTCCTTACCGTCACGTACAAAAGTATCATTACGTTCCTCTTCTATGAAGACCTTAATATCACCAGGTACACCATTTCGTCTTCCAGCATTACCTTTTCCAGGTACGTTAACGACCATACCGTCTTGTACTCCTGCTGGGATATGCACTTCTACGACTTCTTCACCGTGTTCTACACCCTCACCATGACATTTGGTGCACTTATTTTTGATAATTTGACCTTCGCCCCCACAGGTAGGACATACAGATTGAGTCTGCATCATGCCGAGAAAACTTCTCTGTTGTTTGATGACGACACCAGACCCATGACACGTTGGACAAGTTTCTGTACCAGACCCCTCTGCTGCTCCAGAACCATGACAACAAGAACATGTTACATCCTTACGTACTTTAAACTTCTTTGTTACACCCGTTGCAACCTCTTTAAGGTTTAAACGCACTTTAAGTCTAAGGTCAGAGCCACGGTGTACTTGGCGTGTTCTTCCTCCGCTACCAAAGTCACCACCAAAGCCGCCATGTCCTCCGAATACATCTCCAAACATGGAGAATATATCATCCATAGAGAAACTTCCTCCGCCAAAGCCCCCGAATGGGTTACCACCTCCGAAGCCTCCTGCTCCAGGTCCGTCAAAGCCGAACTGGTCATATTGTTGACGTTTCTGTTCATCGGAAAGTACAGAATATGCTTCTGCTGCTTCTTTGAACTTTTCTTCTGCTTCTTTTTTCTCGGCATCACTCTTACCACCTTGGCGGTCTGGGTGATACTTTATAGCAATTTTACGATATGCCTTCTTTATATCTGCAGCGTTGGCTTTTTTGTCAACGCCAAGCACTTCATAATAATCTCTTTTTGCCATTGTTGTAATCTATTTAATGGTGGCTATCTATGACCACCGTGCAAATTTTATTGACCTACTGCGACTTTTGCGTAACGAATTACCTTGTCGTTAAGTGTGTAACCAGTCTGAACACAGTCAATGACTTTATTCTTTTTTTCTTCGCCCATACCAGGCACATGTGCTATAGCTTCGTGGAAATCTACGTTAAAGTCAGCATTCTCTGTCTCTATCTTCTTAACGCCCATCTTCTCGAGAGTTTTTACAAACTTATTGAAGATTAGTTCCATTCCTTTACGTATAGCCTCGGGATCTTCGCTTTTGTCCTGTAATGCCCTTTCCATATCGTCAAGTATGGGCAGAATGGCAGTAATTGTCTTTTCACCACCGTTCTGTATTAGTTCAGCTTTCTCCTGTAATGTACGTTTACGGTAGTTATCAAACTCTGCTTGTTTGTACAACGCCTGAGTCTTCAACTGCTCTATCTCTGCCTTTGCAGCCTCCAGCGGATCCGTCTCCTCTGTTTTCTCTTCCTGTTCACCTTCTGTTACAGGAGCCTCTGACTTTGTGGCAGTTTCTTCATTAGTATCTGCTACGTTTGTCACAGTCTCATTTACATTCTCGTCTTCAATTGTATTGATATCTTCTTTTTTCATTGCTTTAAAGTTTTTGCATTATAGAAACACAACAAGTATGCCAACAAATTAGGTGCTCATAATTGATAACCTAATTATGAGCACCTATCACTTAATCTTTACTTTTTATATTTATATATAATAGCTCTTATGAATACATCTGTGCCTTCTGTTCCTTAATCTGCTCGTCATAGATGTAGTCATCGTATGTCATGAGTTTGTCAATAGTTCCCTTCGGTGTCAGTTCGATGATACGGTCTGCTATTGTATTAATAAACTCATGGTCATGTGAAGAGAACAATATATTACCCTTGAAACTTATAAGGTTATTGTTGAATGCTTGAATTGATTCAAGGTCAAGGTGGTTGGTAGGCGTGTCAAGAATAAGACAGTTTGCGTTCTGCAACTGCATTCTTGCTATCATACAACGCATTTTTTCGCCACCAGAGAGCACGTTTACCTTCTTTTCAACCTCCTCTTGCTTAAACAACATTCGACCGAGGAAGCCTTTCATTGCTACTTCATTGCCAGGACCATACTGTGATAACCAATCCACAAGATTAAGATCACAATTAAAGAACTCGGTATTGTCAAGTGGCAGGTATGCTGTAGTGATGGTAACTCCCCACTTGTATGTACCACCATCAGCCTCTCTGTTACCATTAATAATTTCAAAGAGTGCTGTCATGGCCTTTGGGTTATGTGACAAAAAGACAGTTTTCTGACCTTTTTCTATATTAAATGATACATTATCAAACAGTACTGTTCCATCGGCATCAACTGCCTTCAAATTTTCGACCTCAAGAATTTGGTTTCCTGGTTCTCTCTCCATTTGGAATATTATACCAGGATATTTTCTTGTAGATGGCTGAATTTCTTCAACATTAAGTTTTTCCAGCATTTTCTTACGTGATGTGGTCTGTTTCGACTTTGCCACGTTAGCAGAGAAACGACGTATAAATTCCTCCAATTCCTTCTTCTTTTCTTCTGCTTTTGCCTTTTGGTTCTGTGCCTGACGTAGAGCCAACTGACTTGACTCATACCAGAAAGAGTAGTTACCAGCGAACACCGTTACCTTGCCATAATCAATATCTACGGTTTGTGTAGATACAGCATCAAGGAAGTGACGATCGTGTGATACTACAAGTACTGTTTGCTCAACATTAGAGAGGTATTCTTCGAGCCATTGTACCGTGTCAAGGTCAAGGTCATTGGTAGGCTCATCAAGCAGAAGATTGTCTGGATTTCCGAAGAGAGCTTTTGCCATCATAACACGCACCTTCTCATTGTTCGAAAGTTCTGCCATCATTTTGTAATGTGCATCTTCCTTAATACCAAGGTTTGATAAGAGTTGTGCGGCATCATTCTCTGCATTCCAGCCATCCATTTCTGCGAATTTTTCCTCTAATTCAGCAGCACGATTACCGTCTTCTTCGGTCATTTCTCCTTTAGAATAAAGGGCGTCTCGCTCCTGCATATTATCCCATAAAGGTTTATGCCCCATTAAAACAGTATTGATAACTGTCACATTGTCATACTTAAAGTGATCCTGCTCCAACACTGAGAGACGCTCGCCAGGTCCTAATTCTACGGTACCTTTGTTTGGCTCCAATTCTCCGCTTATTGCACGTAGCAAAGTAGACTTACCGGCTCCATTCGCACCGATAACACCATAGATGTTTCCTGGGGTAAACTTCAAATTTACATCTTTGTAAAGAACACGCTTTCCGAACTGGATAGCAAGATTTGTGACTGTTATCATTCCTTATTCTATTATTATACTTTTTTCTCGTTATTTCTTTAAATAAAACCAAATAGACTGCAAAGTTACTAATTTTCTGCGATATAGCCAAATTTCGTGTACCTAAAACTGCTTTTCAAAAACATTAAAGTCTCCCACAATGTTCTATATAGAGAGTTTTTTCATCCTGTAAGCAAATTGGCTTGGTCTTGATTATAGATATTCCTCGAAAGTTTGCAATCCTATTTCGTCTTTGGCTGTATATATTTCTCTGGATAAAATGCATGAACGTCAAACAAAGGTCTACCATTAATTAATGGTATATTGTCTGTTGTATAGTTGTTATCCAGTACGCATTTTGCAGGATCATAATCCGTGTAATCCATCCCCTTGCTGATAGGGTTTATAGAAATATTGTTTCGTAGAATGTGCCCGTAACCAGGCACGTCTATTGCTTCAATTACTGATTTACGGCATACCATAGTATAATTTCGCGGATTGGCAATAGAAATATTGTCAGTAAACTCAACACCGCCAAGGTGGTGGTTAGCATATATACCTTTATTCTTGTTGCGATATGCTATGCAACGTCTTACTACGTGACGAGGAGCATTCTTAACTTCGCGTACCATCATGTTTTTCGCCTTCATGCCGAAACCACCAGCCTTAATTCCAGTACCATCACCTGCCGGAGTCAATGTTCCAGGACGGAAACCATTGTAGAATGCTACACAGTCCTCTATCACAACAGGCGCAAGACAGTTGATAAGGTCAAAGCCATCATCACTATTCCACCATGCCCTACAGTTACGAAATACATTACCAGTGCAGTCTTCTGACACGCAATGTGCGCCAAAGCCATCGGTATTGCCACCATAGCCGTTATCAGAATAATAATCATAGTTATTGTAGGCATCACAGTTTACAATCAGATTATCGTGTCCTTTTAACAAATACACTCCTATTGCCATACCGTCATGGAACGACATGCCATCGAGCACACAATGACTTGCATCTAGCATGCGCACACACTCGCTCTGCGAATGTCCCTTCTGTAACACTTTAAGTCCTGTTATGCTGAGTTGCCTTAGTACTATGTGGTCAGCAGCCAATAGTATTCCTGTTAGCCTGTAATCTCCAGGATTTACTGCCGTCATGTCAAACTCGGCATTTTCTTCTTTGTAACCACTATATACAATAGGAGCATCTGCCCTACCCGACTTTGTTATATGAAATACTGTGGCATAACGCCCATTATAGTTTTGTATATCCTCGTTAGTTACTATATATTTGCCTTGTCGGAAATATACGGTATCCCCTGCCTCTGCGAGCGACTGAGCTTTACAAAAGGTTGCGAAAGGCTTTTCTTTATTTCCTGCCGCATGATCATCGCCAAAGGGAGCAACGAAATATACCCTAGCTTGTGCTACAATAGCCAAGAACAACGCAACCCCTGTTGTTAATATCTTTTTCATACGTAAATTATTATCGTCCAACATTACTGTAGGACATATGTTTTA
>DAIUFT010000003.1:0-83777 GCA_036844425.1 Prevotella sp.
TATCTCAAAAATCTATGACATAAATTATACCAATTTATTTTTTCACCGTCACTTACCCAGTTTTTTCAGTCGGAGAAGTGCCTCAACATAGTAGTAATCGGCATAGTTAATGCTGTAATCTATCTCTGTTCCTGCTGGCATATTACCCACCGAATGCATCAAGAAGGCTGTATTCTTCTCACGGCTCTGATATTTCTCGCTGCTGAGTGTTGTAAGCATCTTCTTCGCCACATTGAGATAATGGTCTGCCTTCTTCGCGTCGTGAGCGTCATTGCGCACAAATTCTGATACTTCGATGAGTCCTGACGCTATGATAGCGGCTGCACTGGCATCGCGATAGGCGTTAGGTATCTTCGGATCGTCCATGTCCCACCATGGAATGGCGTCCTCTGGTAGTCGCATGAGCATTGCATCCGTCACCCGTTGGGCAAACTCCAGGTAGCGTTTCTCGTGCGTATAGCGATACATCATTGTGTAACCGTATATCGCCCAAGCCTGTCCGCGTGACCAAAGGGTGTTGTCGCCCAGTCCCTGATGGGTGCAGTTGCGGAGGTGTTTGCCTGTCACAGGGTCATAAACCGCTACATGATACACCGTGAAGTCCTTGCGAAACTGGTTCTTCATCGTTGTGTCGGCATGTCGTTTTGCTATCTCTATGTTCTCTTTCTTGCCTGAAAAGAGCAGCAACTCAAGGTTTATCATGTTGTCGATAATGGTATTATGTCCGCCAAACATCTTTACATTGCGTGGCCATGAGAGCAATGTTCCCACGCGAGGGTTATACAATGTGGCGAGAGTATCGGCTGCCGCAAGGAGTACCTGCTTGTAATGGGCGTCCTTTGTCTGCTCATATCCTTTCATGAAGGAGCCTATAATGATGAAGCCAAGGTCGTGGTCGTACACTGGTGTATATGCAAGATACTCCAGTTCTGCCGTATATCGGGCGGCTTCCTCACGCTGCCCACACATCCATAGCACTCCGGGATAGAACCCTGCACACCACTCTTCTGGGGTCTTCACGTTGCGTAGGTTCCAGTGTTTGCCGTTAGGACTGATGTTACGCGGACTCTTCGTGTAGTCTATTGGCGACAGTTCCTTCAGCGTTCTCGCGGTTTGCTGACGACAGTATGCCAGTTCTTTGTCAACGTCGATGTTTTCTCCCCACACGCAAACGCTGTAACATGCTGCCACGGCCAGCGCAATAAGGACTTTCACGCACGTTTCTTTGGGATGCATGTTGTTTGTATATGTACGTATTTTTTTTACTTTTCGCATCATAGAGTGCTTCTTTTACTTATTAGTGTGACATTTACTATATGAGGTGGTTTTTCGTTTTTTGAGTGATTTCGTTGTTTCATGACTGCAAAGTTACCGCATTTATCACACGAAAGCAAACTTTTCATGGCCAAATAGTTCCAACATCATTATTTTGGAATTATTTTTATCTTGTTCACTATGTATCAACGTGTTAGACTAACAGAAAATAATTCCAAAATAATTTATTTGGACTAACGTTTGTCTATTAATGAGATATTTTATAACTTTGCAACACCTAAACATTTATTCTAAACCGCATCGTCATGAAAAGACTCTGCCTGCTCATACTGGTTCTATTCTGTATCACGGTTTCCGCGCAAGACTTCAGGTTGCAATCTCTCGAAAGGGAGAGCGTAACAAGGATAACGAAGACCGCTGACGGCATCATGTTACTCGGCACCGACGATGGTCTGATAGCCTACAACGGCATGAGACTGACACGGTATAGCACCAACGACTGCCACAGACCTTATAACTTCGTAAACGACATTGCCCAACTCGACGGTGGTACTGTGCTCGTAGGCATGAGAAACGGCCTATACACGGCTGACAAAAGCACTTATACTTGCAGCAGAATATATGAGGAACTTACCGACGTGGCAAGCGTAATATGCGTTAAGGGCAATGACAACGTGTACGTAGCATGCCAAAACGGACTTGCCGTTATACCCAAGAACCTTAAGGGAAAGGCTAAGACTGTATCGGTAGATAAATCTAATGTCTCTTCTTCTTACAACCACCTTCTATGCGCCGCATTCGACAACAGACAGACTATATGGCTCGCCAACAGCCAGAACACACTGTTGGCTTACAACATAAGGACGCAACGTCTGCAGCGTCACAACGTGGACCGCTCGCTATTGACAAGCGCCATAACCAGCATTGCCATCATACAGCAGTGCGTTTACATAGCAACGCTCAACAATGGTCTGCTGCGCTACAACACAAGAACGCACTCTACGGAGAAGATTATGGGCGTATGGTCTTCGGTAAAGGAAATTAAGGGGGATGGCAACACACTCTACATCTGTACTGATGGCGATGGGGCGTACACGCTACGAGGCAACACGCTGACTCGTCTTAACACAAAATACAACTCGGTTTATTCTTGTTTCCACGACTCGACGTTAGGCATGAACTGGTTTGGGTATTACCAAAACGGTGTTAACAACGTCAATACCACACCATCTTTGTTTAAAACATACCGATATAAATCGTTCGACAGCCACGGCATCTTCGTACGCAGTTTCTGTAAGAAAGACCGACAGACGCTGATTGGCTCGCTCGATGGCATTTACTACATTGACGAGAGCCGCGACATTATACTCCACCTCAACCGCCAACAGATTGGCTGCGCTATTATTACTGATATTAAATATTTCTCTGGTCTCTTCGTCATTGCCAGTTATGAGCACGGTTTGCTGGTCTTTAACCCACGCAACTTGCAACTGCAACCGCTCTTCTCGGACAACAGATATAGCGAGACAAGTTGCAGCAAACTTATCGTCTCGCCTGACTCCTCGCACCTTTACGTGGGCAGCAGCGCTGGACTGCTATGCCTAAATCGACATTTTGCCGTTACGGAACACTACGACCAAAGGAACACTGACGTCCTCGGAAACTTCATCTACGACATGGTGCTCGACCGTAGTGGCAAACTATGGGTCAGCACTGCAAGGGGAATGCGACTCTTCAACACAAGGACTAAGTCGTTCCAGAACACAGGGTACCCTGAGGGATTTTGGCATAACGTGCCTAACCTCACCTTCAGTTTTACGCACGATGGCAATATTCTCGCTGCATCTGAGACGTCATTACTCTACAGCAAGACTGACCTGTCAGTCACACGACAGTACTCTATAATGCAACACTATGGACTTGGGCACATCGACTTCATGCTCCCATACGGCGACAAATACATCACAGGCACCGACCGCGGACTGTTCTTCTTCAATAAAACTTTCAATTCTTTTTGCCAATACAGCGAAGTTGACGGTCTGCCATCAGCACGCTTTACACGCTTTACACCTACTACGGACAAGGATGGCAACATCTGGATGGCTAACAAGGGCGGACTGGTTTACATCAACGCACGCGACATCGCCGCACTCGCAAAACAACGAAACGCAAAGGTATATGTGAACGAATATACCATAGAGCGACATGGACGCACAATAGAGATTGCTTCTATGGACGATGACAACATCAGCGTAGATTGGAACTTCGGTACTGCCCGGATATCCGTTACACCTAACATCCTTGACTATAATGCTTTTCAGAACCAACGTTACTATCAATGGACGTTGGACGATGAAGGTGATTCTATTACTTTCGACATGCAGGGCATCAAACTGAACAGTCTGTCGCTCGGCAAACACACGCTTAAGATACAACTGGCAGGCCATCCCGAAACGATGACTACGCTGACAGTATGCGTAGTCCCCTCATACGTGTTCTACGTGGAATTGCTTATCGTCGTGCTACTTATCGTCATCGCCATGATGATTGTCCGACTGAAGAAGCGTAAGCGTGAGCGTGAAAGACTGATAGAGCAAAGACACAAAATGGAGATACAATTAGCGTCTATCAACGCCGTAAACATACACAAGCAACAGGAGAAGGAACTGCACGATAAAGAGATACAACAGAAGCAACAGGAGAAGGAAAACCAACTGCAACACAGAGCCGACGACTACAAGACAATGTTTGGAAAGGTTGACGACTACATGAAGAAAAACAAACCATATCTACGTGCCAGCCTGCGACTTAGCGACCTTGCTGCGCATGCCAACACCAACGCGACAACGCTATCGCAGATGTTTAACGACTACCTCGGCACTACATACTTTGACTATGTAAACCACTACCGACTGGAGGAATTTAAACAAATAGTCCTTAGCCAACACAATAAGCAACTCACTATACTCGCCACAGCGGAACGATGCGGTTTTAAACGCTCCAGTTTCTTCTCGGTTTTCAAAAGATTCGAGGGGTGTACACCTAACGAATGGGTAAAGAAAAACATCGGAAAAGACATTACTGAATTACAATAAGAGACAATTTCGGCTCAGTACTTGGTGCAAGTACGGGACAGTTCCTATTGACTGGCTGCCGTATTTTGTCTCCAAAGGGACAATTACTGCGTGTAGAGCATAATAGCGATAGTCACTTCAATAAAAGCCTTCATATTCATGAACCTTTTCCCGGCATGGTAAAGTTTGGCTGTTTGGCTGCGCTTGGCTTTACCGTTTTCTTTGGCTGCGCTCGGCTCTGCCGCTTTCTTTGGCTGGAAGCCAATACTTTGAGTAACCGGGGACGCAGTCTCCGGATTTGATAGGTCGGTAGACATCAGCCTGGAGGGCTGTACACCGCCTTACACGGTACTGCCTTCCAGGCAGCCAACAGGAACGTACCCACAACCCGTAGGCTTCGCCCACGGTTACTCAATGTATAGCCTTCCAGGCTAATCCCCCATCTATACTTAGCACGTGTCCTCACTCTTAAATTACCGCTTCTCTGATACCTTTTCGTATTTTTATGCAACCCCAAAAAGAAAACTCATTCTAAGGCGTTATTTTAAAGTCTTCCTCGCCACACCTTACTTTCGACGTCATCGTCTCATATCGCCTAAAAACCGCTAAAAACGAGATGACATTTTTATCAAAATCATTTTACATCATTATTTGCACGCTTTTTCCCCGTAAAACATATGCTTTTACATTGTAATCAGTACCTAATCACATTGTAATCAGGTACCTTTTACACTGTAAACACATTGCTTTTACAACGCAATGTCTCGCGGTTTCACGTCACAATTACACAGAATTAGTAAAACTTTCTAAAAACTCGCTCGTACCGAGACAAGATAGTTATCGTATTTCTTTGCTTGTAAAATATGTGACATCTTTCTTAGAAATACATAGAAGGGAGGTTCTACAGATTACCACTATTAACAATTACTTATACTTTATATAACCAATCTTTCAAAATTTTTATACAAAAAAAATAAGTAATATACATCCGTCATTCGTAATACATGAACACAAAGCATTTAAGACAAAACAACCTAAACAATAGACGGTGTGCTCCATGTGAATGGCGTACACCGTTGCCTTTTTTATCACGATGAAAACCACGCCACTATTAAATTATTATAATAAAATGAGTAAAAAGTGCGGAAATTGAGATTTTATGATTAATTTTGTAAGCGATTTCGAAATTTATAAATAGACTGATGACATCTAAAATAACACTGTCGGCTATCATGCTCACTGTGATATGCCTTTTTACCTCTTGTCTTAGCAACGACAATGAGACAGTTACATACGACGACACTGCCGTAACCACATTCACCCTCGGTACGGTAAGGTGCTATCGTACAATTAAGTCTTATGACGGACTGAGAGACAGTACATATTCCTACACATACTCAGCAGCAACCATACCTGTATTTATAGACCAAGTAAACAAGCGCATATACAACGAGGACTCACTCTCTGTGGGCACTGACCTCTCACGCGTTCTCGTGACAGTCGCTACAAAGAACAACGGCATCGCACTGTTCAAGAATATTGATGACGAGCAATGGTCATACTATTCTTCTGCCGACTCCGTTGACCTATCTACAGAACGCACCCTGCGCGTAGTGTCAAGCGACGGTTTGAACACTACTGATTACAAAGTAAATATAGTACGCCACAACGAGTATGCTGACTCCTTCGCCTGGAAACGCATGCCTGCAGAGCAGACCATCGCCACTTTCACCGACATGAAGGCTGTGAAGACAGGCGACAAGGTGTTCATCCTTGGCAAGGATGCCACAGGCAACGCGAAACTGCTTGCTACAACCGATGGTACGGCGTGGAACGAATGCACACTGCCAAGCACTAACGGAATGAGCACAGCAACAATCGCTGACATCGACGATGTGCTGACAATATACGCTGACGGCAACATTTTCTCTTCTACTGACGGTGAGCAATGGACCGCAATTACGCCAAACACAACGCTGAAGGCACTCATCGGAGGTTGCAAGGGCGAGATGTACGCCACCGCAACCGATGGACGCATATTGGTTTCTACCGACAACGGTGCTACATGGACACCTGATGCCATGGAAAGCACACAATACGTGGACAATACACAAAACCTTCCCGTGGCTGACATCACACTGCTGGCAAGCACTGCTAAGACAAACAGCGAAATACAACGCGTAACATTGATAGGCCGTAAGGCTGACAATACTACGGGCGAGGTGGCTGAGACGGCTGTTGTATGGAACAAAGTGGTTGACCCAGACCAACAACAAACATGGACATACACCAACGTGGCTGACGAGAACAAGACCTACCGTCTGCCACAGATAAAGGATATATCAGCCACAGCTTACGCTGATGGCATTATTATCCTTGGCGACACAGCACTGAACAACAGCGAGAAGAGCATGCCAACTATGTATTATTCGCCTGACCTCGGTGCTACATGGCACAAAGAGAAAGGTATAACGACACCACAGGACGTGGCTGGATGCACATGCAGCACCATCGTGGCTGACGGCAAAGGCTTCATATACATAATCGCAGCTAACCCTAACGCTACAGAGGAAGATGCACGATGCGTAATCTGGAAGGGAAAGAAGAACAGCGTTCTTTGGAAAAAGAAGTAACAAGAACATACCCTAAAGAATAATGAAGTATAACCACCTGACATCGCTAATTATAGCAATACTGGCACTGTTTGGCGCAACCACCAATGTGGCTGCGCAGGACGATGTGGAGTATCGCATGGAAATAGGTGCAGGCGTGGGTGCCACGGCTTATCAGGGCGAATTCAGCGACGGACTGTTCAAAGGCATGCAGCCAGCGGGGGCAGTAGTTTTTAGAGCCATCATGAACCCATACATGGCGGTTCGTGTATCGGCTATGTACACACAGGTAAAGGGAGATGTCAAGAATTCATCTACTTATTACCCCGACATCACACCTTATGGATATTCCTTCAAGAACACACTGGGAGACCTCTCTGCCACATACGAATACAACTTCCTGCCATACGGCACCGGGCATGAATACCGCGGTGCAAAGAGATGCACACCTTTCATATCATTAGGTATCGGCATGACATACGTAAAGAGTAATGACGGTACGTGGGACTACGGGCAGGGGGCTAACCACAGCACATCGAAAAGCGTCATCACGGGAAATATACCACTGGGCGTTGGCGTAAAATACAGAATGGGCGACAGGGTGAACCTATCACTCGACTGGCAGATGCACTTCTCATTCAGCGACTATATCGACGGGGTAAAAGACCCATACCGAATAAGCAGTTCGGGATTATTCAAAAACACAGACTGCTACTCTACACTGATGTTCGCAGTAACATACAGTTTCTCATCGAAATGTCCAAATTGCCAAAAAGAAAGATAAATGATAGATCCAAACAGAATTCCACAGCATATAGCCATCATTATGGATGGCAACGGACGCTGGGCCACTGAACGTGGAAAACCACGTAGTTACGGACACTCTGCCGGAACTGATACCATACGTCAGATTACGGCAGACTGCGTGCGCCTCGGCGTTAAGTACCTTACACTCTACGCCTTCTCTACCGAGAACTGGAACAGACCGATTGAGGAGGTTACTGCCCTGATGGACTTGGTACTGAAGAACCTTACCACAGAGTTGTTCGATAAGAATAATGTGCGCTTCCGCGTCATTGGCGACCGCTCTCGCATGCCACAGGCTGTGCAAGACCGCCTAAAATACACAGAGGAGCACACCGCATCCTACGACCGCATGACGGTGGTGATGGCACTAAGTTACTCTTCGCGTTGGGAGATTTCAAACGCAACAAAACTTATCGCGGAAAAGGTAAAGAACGGAGAGTTGAACCCTGAGGATATTAACGAGGACACACTCTCGGCACACATGACAACAGCTTTCATGCCCGACCCCGACCTTTTAATACGTACAGGAGGCGAACTGCGTGTGTCTAACTACCTGTTGTGGCAAATAGCATACTCAGAACTCTATTTTACACCAGTATATTGGCCTGACTTCTGCAAGGACGACTTGGTAAAGGCCATAGAGAGTTATCAGTCAAAACAGAGACGATTCGGAAAAACAGAGGCTCAGATAGAGGCGGAAGCCGAGAATAACGCAACACAGAAGTGAGATTTCAAAAACACAATATGCTTTCAAAAAGACACTTTGTCATGACACTTGCGCTACTGTTATGCACTGGCATGGCTATGGCTCAAGAGAAAATTATAAACCCAGACATATCATACGCCTCTAAGGTTAAGATGTGTACCATTGCAGCACTGCGTGCCAGCGGTGTGGACGGATATGAGGAAAGCACGCTTACCAACATATCTGGACTTGCCGTGGGACAGGAAATCAGTGTGCCTGGCAATGAGATTACGGATGCTGTTAAGAGATACTGGAAACACGGACTGTTCTCTGAAGTAAAGATAGCAGCGGACTCCATCGTTATGGACTCCATATACCTGCACATTTACCTCAAGACAAGACCGCGCGTAAGTGCTATCAACTTCTACGGACTGAAGAAAAAAAGCGAACGAACCGACATGGAGCAGAAACTCGGACTGCTGAAGGGTTCACAAATTACGCCTAACATGATTGAACGCGCTAAGGTCTTGGCACAGCGATACTTTGAAGGTAAAGGCTTCAAGAACGCTGAGGTAAACATTAGACAGCGCAATGACGTAATGGAGAAAAACCATGTCATTCTTGACGTCGAGGTTGACAAGAAACAGAAGACGAAGATTAAACACATTGTTATCGATGGTGCCAACGAGATAAAGGTTAAGACACTGAAAGGTACAATGTTCAAGAAAGGTGCGTTGGGTGACCTCTACGAGGTGAATAAATTCAACAACATATTCAAGAAAAAGAAATTCACACCTGAACGCTACGATGAAGCAAAAGAGAAACTCATAGAGAAATATAACGAACTGGGCTATCGTGACGCAATCATCGAAGAAGACAGCACTTCTTTCTATGACGATAGGCACGTAAACGTGTATTTCAAAATATACGAAGGCAAAAAGTATTACCTCCGCAACATTACATGGGCAGGTAACACCGTGTACCAAACGGCAGCACTCACAAGAAGCCTGAACATGAAGAAAGGCGACATATATAATAAGGTGTTGCTAAACAAACGTCTGAAAGAGGATGAGGACGCTGTAGGTAACCTTTACTGGAACCACGGCTACCTGTTCTGCGACATACAACCTATAGAAATTAACGTCGTTGACGATAGCATAGACGTGGAGATACGCGTGGTGGAAGGACCACAAGCACACATATCACACGTGCGTATCTCTGGTAATACACGCCTGTATGAGAAAGTTGTACGCCGAGAACTGCGCGTAAAGCCTGGCGACCTCTTCTCGAAAGACGCCCTGATGCGCTCCGCTCGTGAGATTGCTTCAATGGGACACTTTGACCAAGAGAAAGTACAACCAGACATTAAACCTAACGCGGAAGACGGAACTGTGGACATCAACTGGCCACTGGAACAGAAGTCTAACGACCAAATAGAGTTCTCATTAGGCTGGGGACAAACAGGTGTCATAGGTAGAATAGGACTGAAACTCAACAACTTCTCCATGGCAAACCTGTTCAACAAGAACAAAGAACACCGCGGAATACTGCCTGTTGGCGATGGCGAAACACTGTCTATCGGTGCACAGACTAACGGTACTTACTACCAGTCTTACAACATTTCCTACTCTACCGCATGGTTTGGAGGAAAGAGACCAATACAGTTTAACGTCGGCGTGTTCTACTCTAAACAAACAGACGTAAACTCTAACTACTATAACTCAAGTTGGTACAACAACTACAGTTATTACTACGGTGGTTATGGTTCATCATACAACTACTCCAACTACGAGAACTACTATGACCCAGACAAGTACGTACAGTTGCTCGGTGGTTCTATTGGTTGGGGTAAACGACTACGTTGGCCTGACGATTACTTCACGTTGACAGCAAACTTGTCATACACCCGTTACATACTGAAGAACTGGAACTACTTCCTTGTAAGCAACGGTAACTGTAACAACCTTAACATCGGACTGACATTGGCACGTTCTTCTACGGATAACCCAATGTTCCCACGCAGCGGTTCACAATTCGAACTCTCTGTAACGGCTACTCCACCATGGTCTGTTTTCAACAACAAGGATTACGAACACCTTGCCACCAACTCACAGTCAGCAACGTATGCTGATGAGCAACAGGAGAAGTACCGTTGGATAGAATACCACAAGTGGAAGTTTAAATCAAAGACTTACACCGCCCTTTCAAGTGCGGCAAAGTGTTTCGTACTCATGACACGTGTGGAAATGGGTATTCTCGGTTCATACAACAAATACAACAAGTCGCCATTTGAAACATTCTACATGGGTGGTGACGGTATGTCAGGCTACTCAAGCAGTTATGCAGAGGAGACAATCGGACTGAGAGGTTACGAGAATGGCTCGCTTACACCATACGGACAATCAGGCTATGCCTACGATAGGTTCTCTCTTGAACTGCGTTATCCGTTCATGCTCGGTAACACTACTATCTACGGTCTGGGATTCGCAGAAGCAGGTAACGCATGGAATGACACCAAGAACTTCAACCCATTCGATATGAAACGCTCTGCAGGATTCGGTGTCCGCATCTACCTTCCTATGGTTGGACTCATGGGACTTGACTGGGCTTACGGCTTCGACAAGGTTTACGGAACAAAGGGCGGAAGCAACTTCCACTTCATACTCGGTCAGGAGTTCTAAGGGAACACGGTGAAAAAGCAGAACGAAAGTTGTGTAACTGAGTGATAAAAAGATAAAAAGTAAGGTGAACATCACTGATTGTCACCACGACAATTATGTGTCACCATAACAAATAAGTAAGTGTTATGAAAAAGATCTTCCTTACACTAATCGTGGCGTGCGTGGCTATAGCGGCAAACGCACAGAAGTATGCTCTGATAGACATGGAGTATATACTGAAGAACATACCTGCATACGAACGTGCCAACGAACAACTGACACAGGTTTCAAAACGTTGGCAGGCAGAAGTAGAGGCTCTTAACACCGAAGCCTCTACCATGTACAAGAACTATCAGAACGAGGTAGTATTCCTGTCACAGGAACAGAAGCAGAAAAAGCAGGAGGCTATAATGCAGAAAGAGAAAGAGGCTGCAGACCTGAAGAAAAAATACTTCGGACCTGAAGGCGAGCTCTTCAAGAAACGTGAAAGCCTTATGTCGCCAATACAAGAGGAGATATACAACGCTGTTAAGGAGGTTTCGGAACTGCGTGGCTATCAACTGGTGTTGGACAGAGCATCTGATAGCGGTATAATCTTTGCTTCACCACGCATCGATATCTCAAACGAAGTACTACAAAAACTCGGATACTAACCTCATTCCAACGCGTAACTCTACATTGCACGGCTAAAAAGGCTTACGTACCTTGGGCGTCGACATCTCTGCGTCGCACGCTAAATACTGAAAATAATTAATAACATAAACAATAGAAAAAGACAAAAATGAAAAAGACAATCATTGCGCTCGTTGCAGTATTCGCTATGACACTCAGCGCAAACGCTCAGAAGTTCGGTCATGTTGATACCCAGAACATCATGCAGACTCTCCCTGAACTCACAAAGGTTAACGGTGAACTGCAGGCTATAGCACAGCAATACGACAATGACCTCAAGGCTATGCAGGAAGAACTGCAGCGCAAAGCCGAGGAATACGACAAGAATAAGGCTACTATGAGCGCTACAGCACAGCAGGAGCAGGAAAAGACTCTGCAGGATATGTACACAAAGATACAGCAGACCGCTCAGCAGAATCAGCAAAACCTACAGAAGCAGCAGGCTGAGAAGATGCAGCCTATTAATCAGAAGGTAATGACTGCCATCCAGAACGTAGGCAAGGCTGGTCAGTACACATACATCATTGACCAAAATACAGCTCTTTACATCGGTCCAAGTTCAAAGGACGTTACATCTGAAGTAAAGGCTGAGATTAATAAGTTGAAGTAAATTCGTTGCTTAGAGATTTTGTTGTTTGGTGATTTAGTTGATGGGTTAAGCCCAAAGCTGAACGCACCAAACAACAAAATAACGAAACAACTAACCGACTACGTGACGGTAAAGAATAACTTGGTACAATTTATACCGTCACTAAACAACTAAATTATGAAGAAAACAATTCTAACCCTAACCCTCCTTCTCGTTACGGTGCTCACAACAACGGCACAAAACGTAAAGGTGGGTTTTTTCAGTTATAAAGAAGTGCTGCAGTCTATGCCAGCATACAGTGTAACGATTGCGAACATGGACAAACTGCGCAAGCAATACGCTGACGAACTGAACGCTGCACAAAAGGAATTCAACGAGAAGTATGAACTATTCCTTGACCAGCAGGCTTCACTCGCAGAATCAATACGCCAGAAGCGCCAGGCAGACCTACAGACCATGCTTGAGCGCAACGAACAGTTCAAGAAAGAATCTGAAAGACTTATTGCCCAAGCAGAAAAAGATGCCATGGCTCCACTGCACGAGAAGGTAAAGGAAGCCATTAAGAAGGCTGGCGAACAGGGAGGCTACATCGTCATTCTTAATACTGACAGCGAGGCGTGCCCATACATTGCACCATCTGCTGCAGAGGATGTAACGCCTAAACTCTTAGAGTTAACAAAATAAATGCTCCTTTCGGTGTCTTCGACTTAACAAAACGAATATAGGAAAGAAAGGTTAACAAGATGAATGCTCCTATCGGTGTCTTCGACTCAGGTTACGGCGGACTGACTATTCTGCAAGAACTGCGCCAACGTCTGCCCGAACACGACTTCATATACCTTGGCGACAATGCACGAGCCCCCTACGGCTCACGCTCTTTCGACGTGGTATATGAATTCACGCGCCAGGCTGTCATGCGACTATTCTCTATGGGTTGCCATTTGGTAATCCTCGGATGTAACACCGCTTCGGCAAAAGCGCTACGATCAATCCAGCAGAATGACCTCCCTAAATATAATAAGGAGAATTTTGGTATAGATATGGAAACGCCATCTGGCTGGGGAGGCAACAGAGTATTGGGAGTAATACGCCCTACGGTGGAGGTTATCGGTAATCTTACGAAGTCACGTCACGTAGGCATTGTAGCGACCGAAGGCACTGTTCGCTCAGAGAGTTACACTTTGGAGATAGCCAAATTTCACCCCGACATTACCGTAACTGGTCAAGCATGCCCTCTGTGGGCGGCAATAGTGGAGGCTGGCGAAGCGGAGAGTGAGGGAGCAGAGTTTTTTGTTCGTAAACGCATCAAGCAACTATTGGATAAAGACCCTGAGATAGACACCATCATACTTGGATGCACTCACTACCCATTACTGATGAACGCCATACGCAAAGTCACGCCACCAGGCATCACTATCGTGCCACAGGGCAAGTATGTTGCAGCTGCATTAGATGACTACCTTAAACGACACACGGACATGGCGGCACGATGCAGTATGGGTGGAACGATACAATACTATACAACAGAGTCCCCAGAACGCTTTAAGGAATGCGCCGCTATGTTCCTGCATGAAGACATTGACGTAGCGCACACAGACCTTTAGTGACGGTAGAAAAATAACTTGGTCAATTGAACGTTGTACTATTTTAGTAAGTAAGTGTTCAAAATTATTTTAATATTTAATATAGGCTATTTGGGAGCAGATGTTTTCACTGTTTGATGGAACAATGTGAACATTGTGACTGAAAACGGGGGAAACAGATGCCCCAAAGAGACTGTATTAAATATTCTCAATAATCGAGAGATGACGCTTACTCATTATATAAAATAATTTTGAATACTTACTTATTGTTAAGTGTACCAATTTATCTTTTCATCGTTGCTTAGCGAAACCAACAATCGAAATTTTATAATGCCGCTACACGAGAAAAACACTCCGATGCGGCATTTTTTTATACTATTATCGTAGTACAAAGGCACACATAGCGTAATTACTTCAGTAAACATACACAAAACCACGTTATTTGCTATTCAATATAACGATACCAACATTCGATTATTCCGTGAATAATCATTTGTCAATATACGAAAATAGCAATACCTTTGCACCGCGATTTAGAAAGAGAACAAAGAAACAAACTTGAACAACAATGGAACTAAGACAATTGCGCGCTTTCGTTAAGGCTGCCGAAACGCTTAATTTCACAGAAGCAGCCAGGGCGCTGTGTGTTACACAGAGTTCATTCTCACAGTCTATAAAAATGCTGGAAGAGGAACTTAACGTTACTTTGTTTCATCGCAACAGCCACGAGGTTAGCCTCTCACAGGCTGGCATTGAGCTCTTGCCATTCGCACGACAGACACTCCAGCAGGCTGACAACTGCGTTAACCGCATGAATGATTTGCTGGGTCTTAGGGCTGGAACACTTAATGTCGGGGTTACACACTCCTTCAGTATGCTTCTCAACGAATGTATTATGCAGTTCCACAAGACTTACCCTGGCATAAGGCTTAACGTTTACTACAAAACGATGGACGAACTGATGGACATGCTCTCAAAGCGCGAAGCCGACTTTGTACTGTCTTTTAAGCCCTACGAGTCCTATCCACAAATAGAGTCACACATACTCTTTGACGACCGTCTGTCGGCCATAGTAAGGGAGGATCACCCACTGGCTAAGTATAAACGCATCAGCGTTCACCAACTTGCTGACTACGACTTGGTTCTGCCAACAAAGGGATTGCAGGCGCGCAACACTCTGGAAGCAATGGTAAGCAAGCGCAGTCTGGAACTGAACACGATAATTCAGATGAACTCTGTCAACCCCCTGTTGCGACTGGTACGTAACTCAAACTACGTCACCGTACTGTCAAGCGCAGCAATAGAGACAAGCAAGGGCCTGTGTGCTATACCGATAGACGAGCCTGAGGCAACAATGACAGGGTCGTTCCACATACTAAAAGAATCATATAAGAAGGAAGCTACTAAAGAGTTTATACGTCTGCTCTGCGATACCAACGCTATCAAAAACCGACTGTACTCTTGGATGTAAAAGGTGAATGGTTACATCTACAATACTTCCTTACACCCCCTGAAACGTAGAGAAAACAATAAAACAATAAATCAATAGAACTATTATGACATCACTTTTCTTGGCAGCGGCCAGGGCTGCCGCATCATCAACAATTGATTACAACGAATGGATGATTTGGGCATGTATAGCCCTCACGTTGATTATAGCATTCGGCAAACAAACACTGCATTGGCTGATTGCTATCAACAAGCGATACAACATCATTGGCTGGGACGAAGGAAAAGAAATTAAAATAGAGTGGAATGAGTCACGTTAAGAACTGTAAGACAGCCGACGAGGTACACCTAAGACTTAAGGAGATAGCATTGTTCCTGTCGCACTACGCAGCGTCACTGCTCGCCTGCGGAACAACGACAATACGTATTGAGAAGAATGTAGAACGCATTGCCGAGTCTTACGGCACAAGTGCCGAAGTAACTATATTCCCTCTCCACATCATGATGACCGTGTGGGACGGTGACCACAACCATTCATATACCAACAACGAGCGCATTAGCACTGGCGGACTGAACTTTGAACAAAACAGTAGCCTCAGCACACTGAGTTGGCGCATAGCCGACAGACACCTGCCATTACCTGTAGCAAACCGCATGCTGAGATACCTTACCACACGCAAGCGTCTCAACAAATGGCTGGTACTGATACTCGTAGGCTTTGCCAACGCATCCTTCTGCCGCTTGTTCAACGGTGACGCATTAGCGATGCTTGTCGTTTTCATCGCTACGGTGGACGGTTTCTACCTCAAGAACAAACTACACTCCATGAAGGTAGATATACGCGTGGCAACAATCATAGCAGCATGCTTCTCTGCTGTAATAGCAACGGCAGGCTACGTATTCCATTTAGGTAACACGCCCGAGATAGCACTCGCCACCAGCGTACTGTATCTTGTGCCAGGCATACCATACATCAACGCCATAAGCGACCTTATCTACGGTCATTACATCTGCAGCATCTGTCGTTTCATTACCGCCATTATCCTCACTGGCTGTCTTGCCATAGGACTATGTTTGGCGATAATCTTTATGAACGTAGAATTCTTCTAAACTTTAGAAATACATAGTTTAAGTTATTAATAGTTCGCAGGCCGCCAGCCTTAAGGGTTACTTGCTCATAACCATTCCACCTTAAGGTGGGCGCGCCTGTTTTTATCGGTTTTCCAAACCCAAACCAATAGCACAATGTTTCTTTTCGAACTAATACAAGACGGTTTCTTTGCCGCCATAGCCGCCATAGGCTTCGGCAGCATAAGCAACGTACCGCTTAAAGCATTCTCTGGCTGTGCACTACTTGCCGCCATGGGACATGCCACACGTTATGCCCTAATGAACGGAGCAGGATGGTCCATTGTCCTCGCTGCCTTCGTAGCATCACTTGTAATAGGCTTCATGTCAATTCCCTTTGCTCGTTGGTGGCGTTGCCCAGCGGAGTCACTATCCTTCCCTGCCCTGCTGCCAATGATTCCCGGAATGTACGCCTATCGCACTGTGGAGTCTCTCGTAAGATGTCTTACCGACATTCCTGAAGAAGAGTTCTACCATTACAATTACCTTCTATGCTACAACGGCATGATGACCGTAACCATCATTGCCCTGATGGTAATAGGTGTTACCGTACCACTCTTCATCTTCGGCAACATCCCTTACGCTGTAACACGTAAGAGAAAGCACATCGGTAAATAACAAGTACACAACATTACCCAACATATTAAGGGTGGCAAATTATTAAACCATCCTTTAACGAACGCGCTAATTCTCCACTAAAAGAATTAGCGCGTTTTTATTTCGTAACGTTGAAAAACATGAGTTTAAAAGCCCCTTTTTTATCAATACTAAAAAAGGGGCTTTTCCCAAATTTACCATTTTTGCCCTTCGAAAACATTCTTTTTGCATCTCACTGATTATGAAAGCATTACGCTGCTGCAAAGTAATATCTATCTTTTTACGCTGTAATCACTATGCTTTTACCGTGTAATTAGGTCCCTTTTACACGGTAAAAGCATAGTGATTACAATGTAATTAGGTCCCTTTTACACGATTTCCCAAATTTACCATTTTTGCCACTACGCAACATCACCCTGCAATGGCATTTTTTCGGGGTCGAAATCAGACTAAAAAATCAGTCTTTTATTTTGTGACACCGAATAAAATCACTACCTTTGCCATACATTCCTGTTACACTCCTAATAATCTATAGTTATTTACAGACTATCATGCATAGACCTATTTACTGGTTGTCAGCAACTAGAACGTGGCTGACATTCCTGCTTCTTATATCGTTCTCTTTGTCTGCGCCCACCCTGGCACAGACTAAGAGAGCATTGCTTATTGGCTTGGGGCAACAGCAAGACACGGCTTGGGACAAGATAAATGGCGACAAAGACGTGCCTTACGTAAGGTCACTGCTGAAGGACGCGGGCTACCGCCACATCGCCACCCTTGTTAACAGTCAAGCCACCAAGGCGGGCATTGTGAAGGCCTTCATGCGACTGGCCGCGGCATGCCGCAAGGGTGACGTGGTCTATGTGCACTATTCGGGGCACGGTCAGCAGATGACGGACCGACACAATGACGAGAGGGACGGACTGGACGAGTGTTGGATTCCCTACGACGCAAGGCGCAAGGCGAGCCGTACGTATCACGGTGAGCGACACCTTACGGACGACGAAGTGAACGTTTACCTTAACGCCATACGCCGAAGGATCGGCGACAGCGGCAGACTATTGGTTGTATTGGACGCCTGTCACAGTGGTGATGCCACACGTGAGGACGAGGACCAGTACTGCGTAAGGGGCGTGGAGGACACCTTGGTGGTTGACGAACCGAGCACACGTGGTGCAGAGGAGGCGTTCGAAGCGATGAAAGCGTTCTTCACGGGCGAAAGGGTTGTAAACCCGAAGGCTGTTCCACTGCCGGAAAGGTGGATAACCATCAGCGCATGCCGAAGCAACCAGAAGAACACGGAGATGCGAAATCCACCCATGGGGAAACTCACCTTCGCCCTATGTCAAGAGATAAGGAGGGGCGAAAGGGTTAACAACGAAGAGTTGATGAGGAGGATAAGGAGAACGGTCTGCGGCAAGACGCGCGGCAGTTCGCAATACCCCGAACTATCGGGAGAGGACAAGGACAGGTATTACATAACCGACATACTGAGCAAATAATGGGAAAGACAGTTCTTACATCTACACGGTTGCAGCGGAAGGAAGCGCGACTCGTGGCTGGCATGCATGCCAACGACAGGAAGACGCAGCAGGAACTGTACGCCTACTGCATGGATTACTTCCAGGCAAACCACCGCGGTGTGTTCTTTGCCGACGAAGAAACCGCCAGCGAGATATTCCAACGCACCTTCATCACGCTATGGGAGAACATTGAGCGCGGCAAGATCTCAGCATACTGTGGCATCGTGATGGGCAAGGATGGCGAGCCGCTGAAGTGCAGCATACTGACATACTTCATGGGCATCGCGCGAATTAAGTATAAGGAGTGGGTAAAGAGCAATCCTTATTACGCTGACCCCGAAGCGGGATGGAGACGAAGTAACGCTGCCGAGGGGTTCAACGAGCGGGAATACATAGACGCTCTCTACGGCACAGAGGGCAACACCGTGCACGACATTATTGCCGACGTCATAGCCCACATGTCGGAACGCTGCTCTGAAATACTGCGCAAGTTCTATTACGAAGAGAAGGACCTTGACACCATCCTCAACGAGATTCCAACGTTGACATCTAAGGATGCGCTGAAGACAAAGAAATATAAGTGCATGGAAACACTACGAACTGCTGCGCAAAACATTTACAACACATACATAAATTCATAAGAGAAGAACGCCATGGACAAGGATATTCAAGACAGAATTGATGACTTTCTGCTTCACGGTGATACGTGGACGGAGAGCGAGAAGACACGGTTCACCGAGTGGATTGAGGAGGACGAGGAGAGGAAAAGGCAGTACGAGTTTACGAAGCAGGTTATCAGCAGCGTAAGAAGTGCCGCAAGTAAAGCGCAGCATACGGAGGAGTTACGCCGAGCCTACGACATAACAACGCGAAGAAAAAGGCGCAACAGGGCAATACGCCTGAGCCTTACCGGCATAGCCGCTGCCTTGGTGGTAGGCTTCTTCGTTGTCAATCCGCTGTCGCACGGCAATGCCACGGACGATGGCAGCGTGCGAGGTGGCGATGATGTGTTCATTCCTAACGACAGCACCGTGACCGACTCCCTGGCTACTGATACCACAATGCTACAGAACCAAGCAAGATGATGAAAAAACTACGCTACATATCCTCCCTCGTGCTGACCATGCTTCTCTGGCTATTGTCAGCGCAATGCGTGTGTGCCCAAGACAATCCCTTCAGGTACGGCAGCCCTATGTATTGGCAGAAGCAGAGCATGCTGGACAAGGATGCAGGTAAGTTTGATGCAGCATACGAGGACCTGAAGAAGGCTGAGAAGGGCTATGGGGAACTTGGCAACACGGAACTCCAGGCACAAATGATACAAGAGATCGGCCTCATGGAGACGCAATGGGGCAGATGGGACGAGGCTAAGGAGCATTACCTTGAGGCGTTGCGGATGGTGCGCGAGGAGAAGAATGAGATTGGTCAGGCGATTATACTTATCGGACTGCTTGAACTCTGCAGGATGACTGGTGACAATAAGAATTTTAAACACTATGATATAAGTCTGGACTCTCTGTTCTTCGCATCACAATCAGCACAGATACAGACTTTGATTCACATGTATAGGATTAAATATTACATTGGAACCAAAGAATTAACAATGGCTGAAGTACAACTGAAGGAATGTTGGGACGACATACAGAAACTTAACCTCATCGACAGAGAAAGCGCAAAACTGCAGTTCTATGGTTTCAGTATGACGCTGAAAAAACTTCAGGGCAAGAACCAGGAAGCCATCAAGTACGCCAAGGATTACATCGAACAAACCGGCAAACTGGAGGGGAAGAACAGCCCAAAGTATTATCAAGCCTACAGAAATCTGTGCGAACTGTACTCTTTAGCGAATGACAATGCCGCTACCCTCGCCTGCCTTGACAGTTTAGAAAATGGCGTAGGCTATCCGCATCAGGACCAGGAACTTATCGCAGCATTCTACAATATAAAAGGGATATGTCATTATAACCTCCACAATTACGACAAAGCCATAGTATATTTTAACCTGGCTTACAACGCCGTTCTCGACAAAACATTGGAGGAGTCGGCTGAGAAATTCAAGAGTTTGCAGTATAAAGGCGAAGCATATTACAAACAAAAGCGATACAATGAGGCGTTTGACATCTACAGGAAATATACCGAGATTATAAAGAAAAAATACGGGGAGCCATCAAGTCAGTATCAGATGGCTATATTTATCTTAGCCAACATAGAGGGCGCTTCTGGCAACAAGGAGAAGGCGGACAGCCTTTTCAGTTCCGCAATGTGTTATTTTCTTAAACATGCAAAGCAGTCCTGGAAGTTCTCCACAGCCTCACAGCGCGAACTATTGTGGAAAGAAGTGCTGAATTATCTACCCAGTACATCTGCTTTCGCTACGAGATATGGCTTCAACAACAATAAACTGACGGAGTTGTGTTATGACGCAACACTATTTACCAAGGCATTACTACTCGATACGGAGAGATCGGTCGTTGAGATTATACGCAACGAGGGCACTGCGGAGGATGTGGAAAACTACCGTTTGTTGTACACCATGAACAACAAACTGCAGGAACTTCAAAAAGATTACGAGCACAACAGACACCGCATTGACAGCCTGACCTACAAACGAAGGGAACTGGAACAAAAACTGAGTAGCAAGTGCCTACGCTACAAGGAGTATAATGCTTTCATGGACTTAGACTACCAAACGATTAGGAAAAGTCTGAAAGAGAACGAAGTGGTGGTGGACTTTGCTGACTATATAGAGAGCGACTCTCTGCAGAAATATGATGTTTACATCTTCAAACGCGACATGGAGCACCCGTTCCTTACGCGTTGTTTCCGGCAAGGGCAACTGGATTCGCTGCTCAACGGGGCGCAGAGTTACGTGCTTTACGACCAAGAACAGACACGCACAGATGCTACCCAACTGCTATGGGGAGCGATTCGGGAACACGTAAAGGAAGGGAGCACCGTGTACTACATACCATCGGGCGCAATACACGGCATTGCCTTAGAGGCACTTCCAATGGCAGACGGCACCACACTGGGGAAACATTACAACTTCGTAAGGCTTACATCGGCAAGGGAACTGATGAGGATACGCCGCAACCAGCCCGTGAACAAGACGGCAACACTATACGGCGGACTGAAATACGACCTGTCACGAGAGAAAATGGAGGAGGAAAGTTTGAAGTACGACACATCCGACTTAGCATGGATGATGCGCTCCGGTTACGGAGATAAGGGCTTCGGAGAACTAAAAAAGACAAGAGAAGAGGTGGAGAAGATAGGGCAAACGCTACGCAATAATGGCTACACCGTCACCACATACATGGGGGCAAAAGGCAATGTGGAATCGTTTCTCAACATGAACGGTAAGGCTCCGTCCATCATCCACATAGCGACCCACGGGTTCTATTATACTCCCGACGAGGCAAAGAACAAGGATTTCTTCATTGGCTACGCTGACGACATGCTTATGTCGGGACTGGTCTTCTCTGGCGGAAACGTCGCTTGGCTGAACAAGAACCCCAAGATGCTTGCTCTGGGCGGCATTCTTACGGCAAAGGATATTGCCAACCTCGACCTCAGCGGCACTGACCTTGCCGTGCTTTCTGCATGCAAAACCGCACAGGGTAAGGTAACCTCAGAAGGCATTTACGGACTGCAACGTGCCTTTAAGAAGGCTGGCGTCGGCACAATAGTAATGTCTTTGTGGAGCGTTAACGACAAGGTTACGGCGGAATTCATGACCACTTTCTATGAAAGACTTACCGCGCCAGACTGCGCTTGGGACAAGCGCAAGGCGTTTGAGCAGACTAAAGAGATAATAAGAAAGAAGCATCCCGACCCGTATCTATGGGCGGCATTCGTGATGTTAGACTAAGGTAGCGTATAATTCATGTAACCACATAAAACAAGCAGTGTGAACTCGTCATTGACAAATTCACACTGCTTATTGTTTTTACTTTCCTCGAACCATCTCGAGCAAGTCTTCGCCCGTGAGTTTGTGGCTCATATCGGTGCTTTCAAGTATGTCTTGCACAAGGGCTTGCTTGCGTTCGTGCAGACGTTGTATCTTCTCTTCTATCGTACCCTCGGCTATCAGGTGATACACCGTTACCGCCTGTTGCTGTCCTATGCGGTGGGCACGGTCAGTAGCCTGTGCCTCTATGGCTGGATTCCACCACGGATCGGTGTGGATAACATAGTTGGCACGAGTAAGATTTAGTCCCAATCCGCCCGCTTTCAGGGAGATAAGGAACACTGGGCACGACCCTTTCTGGAACTCCTCCACCAGTTCTTGGCGTGTCTTTATTGGCACCGAACCGTCAATGTACAGATACTTTATGCCCTCAGCGTCAAGTGCTTTCTTTATCAAGGCGAGGTAAGAGGTGAACTGCGAGAACACAAGCACGCCGCCGTTCATCGTTCCGTTCTTCTTAACGGTAAGTCCATCGATGATAGTCTCGAGCAATTCGAGCAGCGCTGTAATCTTAGAGCCAGGCCTATCGCCAGCACCCTTGCGCCCTTCTTCTACCAAACGGCAGTCGCATGAACACTGGCGCAGACGGGTAATCTCTGACAGTGTGTTCATGGACACCTTGCCTCCGCTCTCGCTTAGCAGCAAAGCCTCTGCCTTGCGGCGCAACACTTCATAGACAAGCATTTCCTCTTCGCTCATCGTTACGTGCTGGTATATCTCCTCCTTGCTTGGCAGTTCCTTCGCCACCTTGTCCTTTGTGCGGCGCAACATGAATGGCTTTACGAGGCGGTCAAGTTCCTTCTGCATCACTTTATCGCCATTTTGCTCTATCGGAATGATAAAACGACGACTGAAATCCTCGAAACTTCCCAGCAGACCTGGGTTGACAAACTGGAACAGATTCCACAGTTCGCTGAGGTGATTCTGCACTGGCGTACCTGTAAGCATCACGCGATTGTCACTCTTTAACTGCATTGCAACGGCAGAAGTCTTCGCTCCGCGGTTCTTTATTATATGTGCCTCATCAAGGCATATCGTTGTCCAGCGCTTCTCGGTCAACGCATCTTTCACGCTGAGCAGCAGTCCATAGGTGGTTATCACTACGTCGCCAGCCTTAGCATTCTTCACCAGTGCGTCACGATTGTCCGCAAAGTTGAGGAGCGAGACGTTAAGAGACGGCGCAAACTTCTCAAACTCCGTCTTCCAGTTTGGTGCCACCGACGCTGGTGCAACAACGAGAGCAGGACCTTCTTCCGACTTCGAGAGCAGGAAAGTAATGGTCTGTATCGTCTTACCAAGTCCCATATCGTCTGCCAACAACGCTCCTGCCCCCCACTTGTTAAGGCGTGACATCCAGCAGAAACCCTCCTTCTGGTAGTTACGTAGCGTTGCGTTGAGTGTCTTAGGAACATCTGGTGTATAGTTGCTCGCTTCCTTAATGCGTTTTCTTATCTCCTTCAGTTCGCTGTCTTGTTCTAACGTCAGTTCTCCTTTCAGCACCTCAGGTCCGAGTAATGCGGCAGAGAATGGCGACATCTGGAGCCTGCCGTGCGAGCGGGCCGCGATGGCATTGAGTTGCGCCAACTGCTTGTGCAGTTTGTCACTGATGGCAATGAACTCTCCGTCGCTGAGTTTAATGTACCTTCCCGGGCTTTGGCTTACGAGGTCAAGGAGTTCTGCCATGCTTATTACCTTGTCCTGTTCCAGTTCCACACTGCCCTCAATCTCAAACCATCCGTTTTCGTTTTTCCTTATGGCACCGTTCCATGATGCTGACGAACGGTTGCTTATCTTGATGTGAGCACCGTCTTTCCATTCACAGGATATTTGGTCCGTATGCTGCTGTGCATACTCTATTACGGGCAGAAGTTCATAGGCTTCCAGCGTTATCGTACTGCCTATGCTTCGCAATGTAAGGTTAGCCGCAGTGACAAAGGCATTCGCATTCTCGCGTTCCTTCTGCATATTGCGCTGCACACGCACATATTTTTTTTCCTCATCACAATCTACTATCACCTCGTCACCGCTGTATGGCTTGCACTGCACACGCCCGTTCTCCAACGGACGAACCATGGCACGCAGCTCATAGATGCCCCTTTCGGCAGGCTTTATCTGCACGGTCAACTGCGATGTGCCCTCTACTATCGGCATGGTGCTGCCTCCTTCGATAAGGTCACTGTTCACATCTATCTTGCCACCGACGTTTGACAGGAAGTCGCGCAGCTGTTCTTCCGCCTCCAAGGGAAAGTGGCCGAGCGACAAAAGGCGTGTGTAGAAAGACTGTTGTAGTGCCGACAACTGCACGAAGTCTATGCTGCAAGAATCGCGACGCACTATAACCACACTGTTGTTGGCACTCTCTACAGGCACGTTACTGCTAACATCAAAGCCATTAGGCGTACGTGTTAGGTTGATATAAGGTGGCACTTCGGTCACCGTTACAGGGGTGAACGGTGCATAATGACCTACTAACAGGCGTTGGTCTTCAACCATTTCGGGCAGAACATATTTTAGGTTCAGCCTGTAATAGTCCAGACTTTGCTGTTTAGCAGCTTGCGCTATGCGCTTGTCAGAGTTTGTCATCTCCTGATAAGCATGATTATAGAAGTTGCTAAGTGGTACCACTTTTCCTGCTCCCCACACTCCACTCTTCAGGCGTTTCTGCAGTCTTACCTCTACGAAATTATCGTCTATGTCAAAGATTACATAGCCTATTCTCTCTTCTTTTCTTTCCACTCCGCCTTTTTTTACGCCTGTGCCTTGCATCAGTTGCTCCAGTACGCTCTCCCATTCCTGCTTATGATACACGGAAGTAAGCAGTTGTTTCTCGCCATAAGAGGCGTTAAGTGCTGCCAATGTCGATTCGTCAAGCGTAAGATATTTACGCATCTCCTGCTTCAGAATGGCCCACTCCACTGCATCTTTTGCCTGCGCCTTCAGCCCCATGTACTTACTCATGAACACACCGAAGATTCTTTCCACCAAACTTGTGGACTCCCTCAGTTGCTTTAGTTGGGCTTTTAACTGTTTGTCCGTCGCTGCATTATACAGAATACAGTAGAGTGTCTTCGCCGCATCTGTGTTGTAGTCCGACTGCGCCCTGTTCACTCCTATCGCAGCCTTGCGTCCTGTCTCTGTGCCTTCTAAGTAACAGGCAAGCACATAAAAGAAGTTAACGATGGCAAGAGGCAGATACGTCACACGCTTTGAGGCATATCCTTGTTTGTTATGCAGCATCAGCGCGGTCTTAAAATGCTTGAATGCCGCCGCGTTGTTGCCCTTATACATCTCGGCTATGCCTGCTATAATGCAGTGGTTTTTGTTCGTTGCCAACAGCATCTCTGGCATACGCCCGTAAGCCATATAGTCGTAAAGGTCGGTAAGACACAACATGCGCTGCGACATTTCTTTGTCCTCTCCCACCTTGTAACATGCTAACAGCGAGCGAATGTAGTTCACATCGACCATCTTCATATTGTCAAAGATATCGACAAGCATCTTTTCTATCTGCTCATAGAACATTCTTGGGGGCAGTTTCAGCACCAGATTGGCAAAGCGTTCATCAAGCATCACTGGCAGAAAGTACTCCGCTCCCAAGGCATAGACGCATCTGTCGAGCAACTCTTCGTCCACGCCACTGAAACTATTGCATATATAATGCCAGAAGATTTTTTGTATAGGCGCGGGTTTCAGTATCTTAGCCTTATCCAGAATGTCCTTTACAAGTGTCTTTTCCTCTTCATAAAGGTAAAGCATGCACGGCAACATCCGACCTTCTTTCAGTGCATAATCGTATGAATTATTCCGCCAATTGTAACTGGTCATATACAAAAAGTCGGCTGATACCAACTGCTTCGTCAGCACAGTTACATCTACCGACCTGCTACCCGTCAGTTCCACCATTAACTTACGTAATTTGTTATCGGTCATATCCTTAACGGTGAACAACGTATATAACGCCAACAGGCATTTCTCTTCTGCTTCTAATGCGCTTATCTTAGAATAATCCATACGTTCGTTTTCTCTCTTTCTTCTTGTGTATTCTTACATTTCGTTTTATAATGAGTACGCCAGTGCATACGCCTTTATTCTCTTCACCATGGCGAGGAGTCCGTTTGAGCGTGTTGGCGAGAGGTGTTCCTTCAGTCCTATCTTCTCTATGAAGTAGAGGTCTGCATCGAGTATCTCCTTTGGTGTGTGTCCCGACAACACTCTTATGAGCAATGCCACGATGCCTTTTACTATCAGCGCGTCACTCTCAGCGGTGAAGGTCAGCGTGCCGTCAGCCTCTTTATCACACTGAACCCATACGCGGCTCTGGCAACCATCGATAAGGTTCTGCTCTGTTTTGTATTTTTCGTCAAGTGGTTCCTGCTCTCCTCCAAGGTCAATGAGCAACTGATACTTGTCCATCCAGTCATCAAAGCCTTCGAACTCTGATATTACTTCGTCTTGTATTTCGTTTATTGTCATAACTAAAGCCCCCCTCTCCTGCCTCCCCCACGGGGGAGGAGAGATGTGGGGATAATTTGATTGTGATTTTTTTTCTTTTATTTTACGCCCATATCCACCCCTATCATGCTGTGGCAAATACCACGTTTCTCTCCTCCCCTCGTGGGGGAGGTAAGGGAGTGGGGCTGTATTGGCTCTATTATTGCTTCTGTAATACGAACAGTTTGTCGCTTGGTCTTACCTTTCCTGGTACGGCAATGCTGATGCGCTGTCCCTTCTTTGCAACGTCAACGGGCTTTAGGTCGTAGCGTATCTCCTTCACTTCGTCGATGAACATGGCTCCCGTTGTAGGTCCCGTGATAAGGAGTTTGTCGCCTACCTTTATCTCGTGTGCCTCTACCTGGAACTCTGCCACGCCTATCTTTGAGAAGTATTTTATGGTTTTTGCAGCGTACACCTTCTTCTCTGTTGCCTTTGAGCCGTAGGAATCGTTCCACTCTCCGAGTGTCTGTCCTTGGTAATATCCGTCCCAGAAGCCACGGTTGAAGACACGGGCGAGTCGCTCGTCCCATGCGTCCTTAGCGGCTTCGGTGAAGTGCTTAGGCTCGGTGTTGCCCTCTTCTTGGTCGGCTATAACGGCATTGATAGCCTCGCGGTAACAGCGTACCACCGTGTCAACGTACTCTGCACCGCGTGCTCTACCCTCAATCTTAAAGACTCTAACGCCTGCATCCATCATGCGGTCGATGAAACGCACTGTCTTCAGGTCCTTCGGCGACATGATGTACTTGTTGTCCACAAGCAGTTCGTTGCCTGTCTCGGCATCTTTCACCTCGTATCCACGGCGGCATATCTGCACGCACTCGCCACGGTTGGCGGAGCGGTTGGCGTTATGCAGCGAGAGATAACACTTGCCTGATATCGCCATGCAGAGTGCTCCGTGGCAGAACATCTCGATGCGGATTGGCTTACCGCTCGGTCCGCAGATGTTATCCTTGATGGCTTGCTCGTGTATTGCCTTTACTTGCTCCATGCGCAGTTCGCGTGCCAGCACCACTACATCGGCAAACTGGGCGTAGAATCGCAGTGCCTCGATGTTGGAAATGTTGAGTTGCGTTGACAGGTGTACCTCCTGTCCTACCTGTCGGCAGTACATCATCACCGCCACGTCTGACGCTATCACGGCTGAGATTCCTGCCGCCTTGGCTGCGTCTATTATCTCGTGCATCTGTTCGATGTCCTCGCCATAGATGATGGTGTTGACCGTAAGGTATGTCTTTATGCCCTTGGCGTCGCACTGTTCTGCTATCTCCTTGAGGTCGTTGATGGTGAATGGTGCCGCGGAATGGGCACGCATATTTAACCTCTCAATGCCGAAGTAGATAGAATCTGCTCCGGCATTGATTGCTGCCGCCAGGCTCTCACGAGAGCCTACTGGCGCCATTATTTCGTAATTTACAGTTCCCATACTGCTCCGTCTGGTGTATCTTTAATGATAAAGCCTGCTTCGTTCAGAGCGTCGCGTATCTGGTCACACGTTGCCCAGTCTTTCTCGGCACGTGCCTTGGCGCGCATTCCGAGCACCATGTCAACGACTTTGCCGAACGACTGCTCTCTTGACGCATCGCCACTGCCCTGTGCTGACGCTGTTAGTCCGAGGATGTCCTCGCTGAAGGTGTGCATTACCTTTGACAATTGGTCCAGGTGTGCCTGCGAAATCTTTGCCTTGCGATCTACGAGGAGGTTCACCTGGTGGCACGCTTCGAACAGTTGCGAGATGACGATTGGTGTCTGCAGGTCATCGTTCATGGCGTCGTACAGTTTCTGTTCTAACTCGTTCACGAACTTCTCTACCTCTGGCGACGAACCCTTGGCTGGCTGTATGCGCTTCAGGTCTTTCAGTCCCTGCATCAGTCGGGCAAAGCCTTTCTCGGCTGCCTCGAGTGCTTCTGACGAGAAATCTACTGTTCCGCGATAGTGAGCGGAAAGGATGAAGAAGCGGATGGTCATTGGCGAGAACGGCTTTGTCAATAGTTCGTGCTCGCCTTTGAAGAACTGGTCGAGTGTGATGAAGTTGTTGTATGACTTACCCATCTTCTGTCCGTTGATGGTTATCATGTTGTTGTGCATCCAGTAACGTACTGCCTGATGTCCCATCGATGCCTGTGCCTGTGCTATCTCGCACTCATGGTGTGGGAACACGAGGTCCATGCCACCGCCATGTATGTCAAACTCCTCGCCGAGATACTTGCGTCCCATTGCGGTGCACTCGCAGTGCCAGCCTGGGAAGCCCTCGCCTACGCCTTCTTCTTTCATCAGCCATGGCCAGCGCATGATGTGCTCTGGTTGCGCTTTCTTCCAAAGGGCGAAGTCGGCCTGGTTCTTCTTCTCGCCTACTCCGGCAAGGGTGTCGCGCGATGCGTCCTTGATGTTCTCAAGAGTGCGACCTGAGAGGATACCGTATTTATAGTCTTTGTTATACTTCTCTATGTCAAAGTACACGCTGCCGTTGCTTACGTATGCGTAGCCCTTGTCGAGAATCTGCTGCACCAGTTGCTGTTGCTCTATGATATGTCCCGTTGCGTGTGGCTCTATTGATGGCGGAAGCACGTTGAGTTTCTCCATTGCTGCGTTGAAGCGGCGTGTGTAGTACTGTGCTATCTCCATTGGCTCCAACTGCTCCAGGCGTGCTTTCTTGGCGATCTTGTCCTCTCCTTCATCGGCATCGTGCTCCAGATGGCCTACGTCGGTTATGTTACGCACGTAGCGAACCTTATATCCCAGGTGTTGCAGGTAACGGAAGAGTATGTCGAACGTTATGGCTGGGCGTGCGTGTCCCAAGTGTGCATCGCCATAAACGGTTGGTCCGCAGACGTACATGCCTACATGACCGGGGTGGAGAGGCTTAAACGCCTCCTTCTTACGTGTAAGTGTGTTGTATATTAATAGTGTCTGTTCCATGCGTGTTTTGGTTGTTTTGTTATTTTGTTGTTTAGTCGTTTAGTTGATAGTTGTTATGCAACTGCAAACAATACTCTATACATTCGTAACAGCATTAACTAAACCAACAAACAACAGAACGACTATATATGTTCGTTTTCATGTGATTTGCAAATTAGTTATGATTGTATTGTCAGTAATATCGCATTAATTAATAATGGCATCAACTAAACGACTATACGACAAAACAACCAAACAACTAACTAAGTTCCAACATTCTGTTGATTGGTTTTACGGCTTCCTTCGCTATCTCGGGTGCCACCTCTACTACGGGTGCCTCGTTCTTCAGGCAGTCGCGCAGTTTCTCGAGCGTGTTGAGTTTCATGTACTGACACTCGTTACACTGGCAACCTACGCCTCCCTCGCTTACCTCTGGCGGTACGGGGATGAAGGTACAGTCGGGACAGGTGCGCTCCAACTCGTGCAATATGCCTGCCTCTGTCGCCACGATGTAGGTCTGTGGCTCATGGTTCTGCGCATACTTCAGCATGTCGGCAGTAGAGCCTTTCACCTCTGCCATGGCCAGTACTGGTGCCTTACACTCAAGGTGCGCCATAACAACAGCACCAGGGTTCTGGGCTTTCAACTGCGCAATGGCGTCGCACGAGAAGCGTTCGTGAACATGACAACCACCGTTCCACAGTTCCATGTTTCTGCCCGTTACGGCATTGATGTACGAACCGAGGTTGTAGTCTGGACCGAAGAGTATCTTGGCGTCCTTCGGCAACTGATCTACCACTTTCTTTGCATTGCCCGATGTCACCACGACGTCCGTCAGAGCCTTCGTGGCAGCGGTGGTGTTTACATACTGCACCACCATGTAGCCCGGATGTTCTTCCTTCCACTTGCGCAGGTCTTCTGCGTCACACGAGTCTGCGAGCGAACAACCGGCGTTAAGGTCAGGAGCAAGCACCTTCTTGTCAGGAGAGAGCAGTTTACACGTCTCAGCCATGAAGTGTACGCCACACATCACGATTATATCGGCGTCGGTCTGGGCGGCTTTGCGTGCCAAAGCAAGCGAGTCGCCCACAAAGTCTGCCACTTCCTGTATCTCGCCCACGGTATAATAGTGAGCCAATACCACAGCGTTCTTCTCTTTGCACATACGGCGTATCTCCGCCTGCATTGCCTTTATATCTTTCTGTTCCATGTTTTCAGATGTTTTGCTTTTAAACTGCAAAGTTAACAATTTATTTTCATAACTGCAAAACATCAAGAAAGTTATTTTTTTCCACCCTTTTTCTTACAAACCCACTTTTTCGCGATTTCCCAAATTTACCATTTTGCACCTATTCTAATAGCGATTTCCTAACCTTTTAATTTTCAGATTATTACACACCTAAAAAGTAATCACTACGCTTTTACCTTGTAATCACTATGCTTTTACACTGTAATCTCTATGCTTTTACACTGTAAAAGCGCCCTGATTACAGTGCAATCAGGGCGCTTTGTAGCATTTCCGAAATTTACCATTTTCGGGGTATCTATTTTCTTACCATTCTACCTTCTCTTCGAGTATCACTCCGTCGGTGGCATCATCGGCTGTGAAAGGTGTGTTGCGGTACTGTACGCAGAGCATTACCAGTGGCTCCGTGCCGTTGTTACGCACGCTACGCTTGCCCTTTGGTGACACGCGCACTACGCTTCCCTCCTCTACTGGGAACACCTTGCCATCTACCTGATACTCACCCTTACCGCTGAGGAAGAAGTATAGTTCTTCATGGTTCTTGTGTGTGTGAAGGAAACCTGTCTCTGTGCCTGGTGCAAAAGTCTGGAAGGAGAACTCGGCTGCCGCTGCACCCACTGCCTGTCCGCCAAACACCTTGCCCGGTATCTTCACGTCTGGACCAAGGGGGAGAACATACTCACCCAGTTCGCTGAATTTTCCTACGTTTACGGCTGCAAAATTGTCTGCCGTTGCAATTGTCTTAATCTCTTTCATAACTGTCTTTTGTTTATTTGTTTCTTGTTTACGACTGCAAAATTACTGATTATCCACCACTTACGCAAGAAGGCACTCGGGGGTAAGATAGTTACCCAGAGGTTACCATCGTTGCGTTACAAGCACTTACAAAATACACCCTTAACTTATATTAACCTTTATATTTTGTGCATATCGAGAAAGTTAGTTACTTTTGTATACTATTAAGGGTGGTTCTATAAATTACCTTTGTTATATTTCGAGGTTATTTTCGAGATTAAAGTGTAAGTGAGTGATGGTTGCTCTCCCCCGACAAACGGGGGAGAAGCGGAGCATAGCGCAGCGGAGGGGGTGTAAAGACCATTGAAGTAGCGTGCTACTCGACTGAACGAACTTACGCTTTAAGCCCAAAAGAACCCGAAAGATGACAAAACGTAATTACATAAATTAAGTTTTACATAACGGTGGTAATTTATAGAACCACCCTAATAATAAGCCTACATTATGAACACTGCTATAAAAGAGAATATTTTCTCGGATTGCCCCATACGCAACGTACTGGCGCGCATCTGCGACAAATGGTCTCTGCTCGTTATCTACACGCTGAACCAGGAACCGACCATGCGCTTCAGCGTGATAAGAAAGCGGATACCCGACATTTCGCAGAAGGTATTGACAAGCACACTACGAACGCTGGAGACCGATGGCTACATAACGCGACAGGTGTACGCCGAAGTGCCACCAAGGGTAGAATACTCACTGACACAACGCACTTACACCCTCCTACCCATAGTCAACAGCCTCATAGCATGGGCGCAAGACAACATGGCTGCGATAATAAATGACCGCAACGCCAATGCCTAATCCCGCCACCGCATAACAACAATCACTTCCCCAGGCGGTTGTAATGCTACCCCGGGCGGCGCAAGCCTTCCTTGGGCAGCGCAAGCCTTCCTTGTGCGGTGGCGTTTCTACGCCGCCGATAACCAACAACCAAACAACCAAACAACCAAACCACCAAACCACTAAACAACTAAACCACCAAATAATCATGAAAAATCCCTGGTCATGGGTTCCCTCCCTTTACTTCGCTGAGGGCATACCATACGTAATGGTAATGACAATCTCAATGGTGCTCTACAAGCAACTGGGAATGTCTAACGCCGACATCACATTCTACACGGCATGGATGAACCTGCCGTGGGTTATAAAACCTCTATGGAGCCCCTTCGTGGACATCATCAAAACTAAACGATGGTGGATTACCTCCATGCAACTTCTCGTGGGAGCTGCACTGGGCGGAGTGGCCTTCACCATACCCACGCAGTTCTGGGTGCAGGGCACGCTATGCTGCTTCTGGCTAATGGCGTTTGCCAGCGCAACACACGACATTGCGGCCGACGGCTTCTACATGCTCGGACTGTCGCAACACGAACAAACGTGGTTCGTCGGCATACGCTCTCTGTTCTACCGCTTCGCTATGATTTTCGGGCAGGGGGCGCTCGTTATGGTGGCGGGAAACCTACAGGTTATTTTCCGTAACAACATAGCCTACTCGTGGAGCCTGCTGTTCTACGGTTGCACCGGACTGTTCATCGCCCTATGGCTGTGGCACTCTTACGTGCTGCCTAAGCCAAAAGAGGACAGCCAACGCTCTGAGGTCACGGTACACGACATTCTTGCCGGACTTAAGAACAGCATAAAGACCTTCTTCTGCAAGGAACAGGTTATCGTCGGCATACTCTTCATGTTGCTCTATCGCATGCCTGAGGGACTGCTTGTTAAGATTACCACATTATTTCTGCTCGATGCCTCGCACAACGGCGGACTGGGACTGTCGCCTCAGGAATATGGCTTTGTTCAGGGCACGGTGGGCGTCATCGGACTGGTGCTCGGAGGCATACTCGGAGGTATTGCGGCAGGAAAGGATGGGCTTAAGAAGTGGCTGTGGCCCATGGTATGCGCCATAACACTGCCCGACATAGTGTATGTTTATTTGGCATACGCGCTGCCATCAAGTCTCTTGCTTGTCAACATCTGCGTTTTCATAGAGCAGTTTGGCTATGGATTTGGCTTCACGGCATACATGTTGTACCTCATATACTATAGCCGAGGAGAGTTTAAGACTTCTCACTACGCCCTATGCACCGCATTCATGGCACTATCAATGATGATACCAGGAATGTTCGCTGGCGCACTGCAAGAGGCTGTAGGATACCGCACCTTCTTCATCATCGTGATGGCACTGTGCAGCATAACGTTCATCATATCTTCCCTGCTGAAGATTGACCCTGAATTTGGAAAGAAGGAAGAGTAGAGGGTTAGTTATTTAGTGGTTTAGTGGTTTGGTGGTTTAGTTAAATGCTCTAAACATTCATAGAACAGAAATGCAAAAAACGCCAAACAACTAAACCACCAAACAACTAAACCACCAAACCACTAAACAACTAAACAACCAAACCACTAAACAACAAAACAACAAAACAACAAACAACAAAAACAACAAAAACATTATGAAAAAGATTTACGAAACACAAGGTACATGTTCCAAAGCCATCGAAATAGAACTGAACGATGAGACTGGCAACATTGAGAACGTACAATTCTATGGCGGATGTAACGGCAACACGAAAGGCATCGCAGCACTCGTTGTCGGACAGAAACCACAGGAAGTCATCAAACGCCTTAGCGGCATACGATGTGGCATGAAGCCTACGTCTTGCCCTGACCAATTGGCACAGGCGCTGAAACTGATGACAGAGTAAAACACTAGACTATAACTGCAACCGCTTTATAGTGACGGTGAAAAAATAAATTGGTATAATTTATGTCATAGATTTTTGAGATAGTTTGGAGACATGAAGAAGGAGCAATGCCACGCATTGTGACTGATGAATGGCTTCAAAATATCCAAAAAGACATGACAAGGAAACGATACATACGATGAAATTCACTCCGTTAAATTGTACCAAGTTGTTTTTTTATCGTCACATAAGTAAGAAACACTATAGGGTGGCTTCATAAAACAGACATCCCCATGGATAGCATTAAACTGTTCATGGGGATGATTTTAATTATATCTAAGTATTGTGCACTTTTTAAGATTTATGTATCTTTGCAGCCGCAAAGAATTACATGAATGAACTAATATAAATGAACAAAATGAAAAAACTGAATTGGTGGAAAAGCATCGCCTCATTTCTCGTGGTACTCTTCACCATGCCGCTGGGACATGCGCTGATGATGATTATGGACAAGACTATGACCCCTGAAGCCCTGCATTACTCTGCTTTCCTCATGGGACTCGTTGGTCTTATCATGGTGATAATTGGAGTCTTCGTGAAGGGAGACACCAAGCAGACACTATGGGGACTCTTCGGAGGACTGCTGTTCTGGACTGGCTGGATAGAGTTTCTGTTCCAGTATTATGCCACTCGATGGGGCACACAACCCGAGATTGAGAACGGTGAGGTGGTGACACGACCCGAATACCTTATACTGCCTGCCACCTTCGGAATGTGGATGATGGTAATGGTGCTCTACATCTTCTCTACCAAGAATGGGTGCGACTTCATCAACTGGTGGCAACGAGTGCTCTTCCGTTCACGTAAAAACGAGATAGCAGCACGACCGATGACCCACCACACAAGTATTGTGACATTCATGGAGTTGAACATGATACTGTGGACAAGTTATCTGCTACTGATGTTCTGCTACGACAAGAACTTCCTCGGCGACCACCACCCCGTTACGTCTATCATCGCTGCCGTTTGCCTCATTGGCAGTTTCTTCATCTTCAAGAAACAATTAAAACTCTCTGCATGGGGAGCCAACATACGCATGGCTATTGCCACGGTCATAGTGTTCTGGGTGCCAGTAGAAGTGCTGGGGCGACTTGACTTCTTCAAGGAGTTTTGGATTGAACCAGAGAAATATACCACACAGATGATTAGCATACTCGTGGCTTTCGTGGCTTTGCTTATCTATATTATGATTGCCGCGAGAAAGAAGAAAGGCAATGCGTAACCTATATCGCATCGATGGGCGCGAAATACAGACGTTAGATGAAGAAAGGGACTTGGAGAAAACATCATAAGTGGTTGGGCATCGGCATGAGTTTCGTCATGCTGATGTTCTGCGCGTCTGGCATTTTGCTTAACCATCGTTCGCTAATCAAGGATGTGAACGTTAGCCGCAAATACCTGCCAAGCCATTATGAATTTAAGAACTGGAACGGGGGACTACTAAGGGGGACACTCGACATTGACGACGCATCAAAGGACGACTCCCCGATGGCGAAACGTTCTCGCCACCATCTGTTGCTATACGGCAATGGCGGTATATGGCTTACAGACACGAAGGCTTCTTACTTCAAGGATTTCAATAAAGGGTTGCCTACAGGAGCAGACTATCGACAGATAAGAAATATAATAAGGGCATCAGACGGTAGTCTCTTCGCGGTGTCACCCTTCGGGCTTTTCCGTTATGGCATACACGACACATGGCAAGAGGTAAAAATGCCACTGGAAGAAGAAGAGAAACTAACCGACATTGCCTCGCATGGCGACACCATCGTGGTGCTTAGTCGCTCGTTTGCCTACGTATCTCTTCCGCCTTACAAGAGTTTCCAGCGAATTATGCTACATGCTCCAAAGGGGGGACATGACGGAAAGGTGACGGCATTCCGCACCGTATGGTTGCTACACAGTGGAGAGTTGTTTGGAACAACCGGAAAACTGATAGTCGATTCCATTGCCATGGTTATAGTACTTCTCTGCATTACCGGCTTCATCTTTTGGCTGCGACCAAAACACAAGGCGTTATTTCGACGCTCACTCATGCTACACGACAAAGTAGGAAGATATACAATCATCCTCACTCTCATGATTGCAATAACCGGATGGTGTCTTCGTCCTCCTGTGATGATAGCCTTGGCATTGACAAGAATACCTGCCTTACCCGCTACAACCCTAAAGAGTGATAACCCGTGGAACGACAAACTGCGCATGATACGCTATGATGAAACGTTCCATGACTGGCTCCTGTCCACATCAGAAGGGTTCTATTCGCTAAACATTAAAGAGGCTATCACCATCCCCATTACCTCTGCGCCCCCTGTCAGCGTAATGGGATTAAACGTTTTACAGAAAGACGAAACGGGCAGATGGCTATGCGGTTCGTTTAGTGGTCTGTTCGCATGGGACAGACCACATGGTACAGCCACGGACTACTTTACCGGCAAGCCTGCTCCGAAAGAGGCTGGAGCACCATTAGGAAAGAAGCCAATAGTAGGCATGAGTCAAGATTTTGCCGCCACCGTAGTAGCGGAATATTACGAAGGCACTTCTTTTGCCCCGCAACCCACAAGCATGAACAAGCTGCCAATGTCTCTATGGAATGTAGCCCTGGAGGTGCATAGTGGCAGATTCTTCATCGGGAGCATCGCCACCTACGTCTTCATCTTCGTGATAGGCATTCTCGCCACATGGTGCTTATGGTCAGGCTATAAAATCAGACTGAAGAAGAAGGCATAGAATAATGTTCATGAATATGAACGATTATATAGCAAACCGAAGCCTATAACTTCGGTTTGCCATAATGAAAGAAGGTGCATGAATATGAAAGATACTAAAGAGTACCGTTCAATACGCTATCAACAATTTCATTCAATTCATCACCCTCTTGTTCCAGTTCCTTCTGTATGTTACGCTTAAGGCGTGCGGAGAGTTCTTTCTTGTCAAATGCTATGCGTGTCTGCACCTCAAAGTTATTGTTATTAAGGACACGATAGATAGTAAGCACGGTATTCGTATTCGTTAGGCAAGCCTCAACAATAGACTTGGCACGCTCATGGAACTTATCAACAGTGTTGGCGGTAATAGCAGATGTCTGCTGATTATCTATCTTAGTCTCCATAGCTGCAACAAGTTTTGTCTCCAAACTCGCAGCGAGTTCAGCCCTTGCATTAGCGTTGGCTGTATTAACGCCCGCATTAAACGTTCCTGCTACGGACTGGGCTGTTCGAACAATGTAACGCTTTACAGGATTACCTGCCTCGTCAGCCATAAGTTCCTCACGCAAGAGTTGCACTTCCGTTATCTGCTTCGCTATAGTTTTACCGCCAGCAGGTACCTTCCACCCGTCCTTTATCAGTTTCTTCTCCTGTTTGCGTGCATCCTTAGAAGGCTTAGCGTTAAGGAGTTTCATGTTATAAAAATAATGCGCAATATTTTGGTTTTTCCCTCATAAAAGTGTATCTTTGCATATAATATTCCTTCATAAAAGTGTATTGCAGACAGAGATATTCCCTCATAAAAGTGTACGAAGCATGAAAAGAGACATATATAACAGGCTAAAGGAATGGAAGTTATCCAAACACAGAAAACCATTAATCATGTATGGAGCAAGACAAGTAGGCAAAACATACATCATTAAGGAATTCGGAAGTCATGAGTTCGACAACATGGTCTATGTTAACTGTTACAAGAATGAAATCATAGCCCAACTATTCAAAGGCGATGTCAACATCGACAGAATTCTCATCGGACTTTCTGCTTTCGCCAAGCAAACCATCACCCCAGGCAAGACTCTTGTTTTTCTTGATGAGATACAAGAGATACCCCCTGTGTTGTCCTCGCTTAAATACTTTTGTGAGAACAAACCTGAACTCCATGTCATAGTAGCAGGGTCTCTGCTTGGCGTGATGAACATGAAGGGGGAATCGTTTCCTGTGGGCAAAGTAGATATCATGCACCTCTACCCTATGACTTACAAGGAGTTTCTGCTTGCTAATGATGAAGCAATACTTGTAGATATTCTGAAACATGGCGATAAGGTTCTTATCAACAGTCTGGCTCCGAAGTTTATAGATTACCTTCGACAATACTATTTTGTGGGCGGAATGCCAGAAGTTGTACTCCACTTTACCCAACAGCATGACCCTATGGCTGTAAGAAATATCCAACAAAACATTCTTACAGCATACGAGGCTGACATCAGCAAGCATACCGCCGACCAAACTCAACGAGTAAGGATGGTGTGGCAATCCATCCCAGCGCAGTTGGCTCGTGAGAACAAGAAGTTTATATATGGTGCAATAAGAAAGGGAGCGAGAGCCAAAGACTTCGAGATTGCCATACAATGGTTGATTGACGCAGGACTGGTACACAAGGTAGAGAGGACAAGAGACGCAAAAGTACCTTTGGCTTTCTATGCAGACATGGATGCCTTCAAACTCTTTCTACTCGATGTAGGTTTGTTAGGGGCATTAACCATGACTCCCCCCGACCAAATTCTTATTGGTGACAACGTGTTTAGCGAATACAAGGGTGCTTTCACCGAGAATTTCGTCTTGCAAGAGATGAAGACTCTCCCCAACTTGCCCATATATTATTACAGCAAGGATAACTCCACTCAAGAGGTTGACTTCATAGTGCAGGCAGGAAGTAAGATTCTTCCTATAGAGGTTAAGGCGGAAGCGAACGTAAAAGCCAAGTCGCTCTCAACCTTCATCACTCACGACTTCGCCACCTATAATCTAAAAGGCATTCGTTTCTCCATGCTCGGATTTCAAGATCAAGGATGGATGGAGAATGTACCCCTGTTTGCCGCAAAGGATTACATCAAGGAGTTTTCGTTGTAAATGAAATAGCCTATTGCAGTACCTGGCGGTATGATGAGCAGAAGTAAACTTGTTTGAGTTCTGCCATGGCGAGAAAAGGTGCATGAATATGAACCATGATTCCTTTTAATTCCTCCACTAACTCTGGCTCCAGTTGCTCGTTATATATATCGCACCAACGTCGCTTATTCCAATGGAAGGCAGAAAAACAAGACAAAAAGCTCGTTTTTTTTAGATTTCTACATGATTCTGAGGCAATGGAACGTAAAGCTATTCCTCTATCTCCCAGTCCTCAATGTATCCTTTGGTGGAATCGAAGTTGATGCCTACCTTGCCCATCGGCTTGCCACAGAAGGCCATGCTGCGCTAAACTCTTCCAAAGTAGTAGAAACTGCCGTTGAAAGATTTCTCGCGAGCATGGATTGGAATGGTTGTGGCAACTATAGAAGAGAATGTGTCACACACTGGACAAAACTCTTTGCTACCGATGAGGTTGTTTATACCGAACCCATCATTCAGAACTTCCTTTCGTTCATTTATTACATGTCGTGCAGCGCAGATACATACGTTTCACTCGGTGGCTCCAATGGTTGTGCTGACCAACTCACGAATAGGGTCGGAACACAGAAAATAGGATTGGGAACAGTGAATAAAAGGAAAGGTCAAAGGGTACGACAACATTAAATGATATTTACAAAATACAGATTTTACATACAAAAACGCTCAAAAACGCAATTTCAAAATGGCAAAAGTGATGATTTTTAGCGATTTGTTTTGACGTTTGAAAAAATGGGTGTATCTTTGTAGATGGACTATAGTATCTCTATATAAATGTTATTAAAGGACGAGTTCTTATAAAAACATCTATGGGATAAGCTCACGCCGTGCGGAGTGTGGAGAAGTCGTAAGACAAATCTATGCGAAGCGGGCTTGGGTGGGAAAATAGTCCAAGACATATTGAAGGCGTTTACTCAACGCTAAGTTTGAGACACATCGAATCTAGCAAATTCAACAATCTAAGTCTTGAACGTAGCAACGGTAGATGTCCCGGGTGTGATTACATCAATCCCGTGGAGACCTTGTAAGCATGTATTGTACCCTTACGGTTGTATTGTATCTGTTTACGGAGGTCTCTTTACGGCGGCGTATATCATATCGGCGTGGGCTCTGACGTTGTCTGTTCAACTTAGATAGGCAGTGCTAGAGCCTCGATGTGTGGGACGGACAACAGGACGACTCACGCTTTTTTTTGTCTGTGTATCAAGTCAAGTCTTTGATAAGGTACCATCACGATATGGAAAAATATTGCGCCACATCAGATGTAAAATGCACAGTAGGAGCCGACCAGTCTCCTCTAAGCACCGGACTTGCCTCCGATGTTCTCCCCGAAGTTCAAAAACCTATAAAACCTACGAACTCACAAACAGGGGTGTCCACAAATAATGTCTTGTCGAAAACATCAGTCGACACTAATAAAGACGCAAAAGACACTCCCCATTGGTACGCTCTCCGTACCACATACGGCAGAGAAAAGAAAGCATACAACTATCTCCTGAGCAAAAATGTAGTAGCATTCTATCCTACATTAAAAAGCGTCAAACTTGTTGACAGCAAGCGTATCACCGTAGAAGAATCACGCATTCCTAACATCTTCTTTGCATATGGCACAGAAGAAGAATTAAAAACTTTTGTTTACGACAACGTAAACCTCCCCTACCTCCGCTTTTATTATCGACATACTCACGTTGGCAACAAGATTGTCAAGGCACCATTGGTCGTACCAGACAACCAAATGAACAGCCTAAAGATTATTTGTGCTGCTGATTCTGATGATATAATTGCTTCGACAGAAGAAGTGGAGAAATTCAAGTCGGGCCAAAAGGTGCGAATAACAGAAGGTAAGTTCGCTGGCGTAACAGGCATAGTAGCCCGCTACCAAAGCCAGCAGCGCGTGGGCATTGTAATCAACGGATTGTTAACGGCATGTACAGCGTATGTGCCGAGCGCGTTTATTGAGAAAATAATTTAAAACTATAGAATATGAGTAGTAAAATTTTAAATTTTACAGCTGGAGTAATGTGTCTTTTAAGTGTTAGTGGATTGTATTCATGCAAAAGCACTACTCCTACTCCAGTGGACACAAAGTATATTAAAGATTTTCATGTGACAAATTTCCTTCATCCTACAAATATGCTTGAAGGAGGAAAATTAGCGTTATATGTTGATTATTCCACTTGTATCGCTGAAGGCATGAAAACATCGACCCTTTATGTAAAGCTAGTTCCATCTTTTGTAGAAGCTACAAAAACCTTTTATTCAATAAAAGGAGATTCTATAAAGCAAGAAATTCCTACAGATACATATAATCGCCTTCTGAATATACACGAAGTTAATTATGCGGATTTAAAATCTGCAGCAGAACAAATTGCAAAGGGCAATACAGAAGCTGCACTTCTGACTGATGGCGAATACTATAACCCCACAATAGCTGATGCCAATCCTAATAATCCATATTTGGCAGACGCTTTTAAAACATGGATGAAAAAAGGACACGATATCTTTATTATCTCCGAGCCTTATATAGAGACCAATAACGGTCTTCAATATAACAAGAAGCGTTTCTATTTTCTTTTCACAGATACAAGGTTGAAGAATAACATATATGACCGTATCGCTCAAACGGCATCTTTAGAACAATTCCCAAATGTTCAGATTTTCCATCTTTCAGCAGACCATCCTAACATTATGGCTGAAGGAAACTCTTCACAGACAAATGATTTGCTTGCTGCAAAAATTGAGCCTTACGGTATTTTTGAGATACAAGATTGGACTTTGGATTGGAAACAAATAGAAAATTATATCATGGGCGCAGTTGATGAACAAACTGGGGATCCACTTCCTAATGGTGATTTCGTTATTAAGGGCTTAAAGGTTGATAGAAACTCGTTCGGTGGTTATAAGATTACAGACGTTGATGTGAAAGTTTATGACATGAATATGGCATATATGGATTATTATATGCAAAAAGAATCTGGAGAGGAAATAAGTGCTCTTGGTGAAGAACTTCCAGAGTGCCCAAATTTTCTTGTAGTTGATCATAAGGAATTTGAACGCCATGGAATGATTAATCTCTATTTTGATATAATGAATTATAACAATGCTTTTCTTGTTGGAAAGCCAAACAACTATTTCAAGATAGATTTCTTTATTACTAAAACCGAAAATGTATTTTCAAAGTATTCTGCCATGTTTACTTTTGATCTTCTTGGACACCCCGGTATTACCAACAGTTCTGTGGTTACAAGCGTAGAACAATGTCTCGTTGATAAAGATTTGGAGAATCAAATGAAGCACTCCCCTTTCTATACAATTTATGTTAAAAGCAATAAATATTAAAAAATTATAGGACATATGAGAATAACAACTCTTCCCGCTCTTCAGTCTTTACAAGATGAGACTATGGTTTATGCTGCGATTGTAGGTGCAATAGCTTTAGGTTTTTCATTTTTAGTTGCATCATTGATTACCTATAAAGGTGGCAATGATCGTTCTTACATTACCCGTAGAATTTGGTATGTAATTATAGGTCTTGCTGCAGCCGCGCTTTTCTACATATACAACGATCTCTTTGTTAAGCCCAATATTACAAATGTAGGTTGGCAAAGTATGTTCTCTGATACAAATTTCATAAGTATCTTCATTAACTTGGGAGTATATCTTGTTGGTGGTATAATTCTCATGTTTACCTTCAGACACAAGAAATTCGGTTCTATTCTTGGCAAAGAAAGAAATGCATAACATAAACAGAATCTAAACAATCGCGGAAATATGGCAAAACAATATTTTGTTATGGGGATTGGTGGCACTGGTATGCGTTGCATAGAGTCGTTGATACATCTCTGTGCAATGGGCATGTTTGACGACACCGAAATTCACCTTCTTGCTCTTGACACCGATAAGAACAATGGTAATTTTTCTCGATTAAAAGAGGTCAAAGAAGCCTATGTTAATGCTAAAAATCTGGATAAGGCTAATCGCACGCCATTGACAGATACGTTCTTCTCTGCTGAAATAAAATATTATGAGTTCAGCCCTAACTACGAAAAGAAGAGTACATTCAATGATGTCTTTAACTATGGTAATACCAAATATAATAATCCAGAAGAGGCAGACTTGGCAGATTTGGTTCTTACAGATAATGTAGAGAACTTCAATTTGCGCCATGGTTATCGAGCACAAACTCATCTCGGTTCCATGATGATGTATCATTCAATTATTGAGGCAGCTCGTTCACGTATGGATAATGAACTGAAGCAGTTCCTTCAAGTTCTTATTCAAGCCTGCAATGGTGGTAGCGATCCCAAAGTCTTTATTTTAGGCTCTGTATTTGGAGGGACTGGAGCTTCTTCTATCCCTATTATACCTCAGGCTATTTCTGAGGCTGCAAGTATTATGAGTAATGGTGCAGCCAATATATTAGGTCGAGCATACTTTGCATCAACACTCTTGACTGCATATTTCAGTTTCAAGGCTCCTTCCGCAGAAGAATTGAAAAACCAAAAGGTTATAGCTACCAGTGACAAATTTGCATTGAATTCCCAGGTTGCAATGATGTTCTATGATGACGATACTACAGTCAAGAATACATATCAGCGTTTCTATATGATGGGAACAGACGGACAGGGTTGGGATCCTATGGTGCGTGAAAAGGACAAAATAACCAAGACTATTACGGGTGGCAGTGATCAGAAGAATGATTCGCACTACATAGAACTCCTTGCTGCAAGCGCAGCTCTTGATTTCTTCAATTGTGACATAGCTCATTTGAAAGAGAATAAGAGCGCAGGAGTAACGGATTATGTATATCGCGCAGTTGATGGATCTGGAAAATTTGAATTCAAGGACTTCGTTGGCAATAAGGATAATTATGACAAAGACTTTGCGAAGAAGTTTGGTATGCTTATAGTATTCTCTTTCCTCTGCAACGATCCTGACATAGACTTTGTTGAAAGTGTTCGTTGCAATAAGCAGAAGGAAATTACAGGATTCGACGGAATGAATGTAAATCAGATTGAGTATTTGAAGAAATATTTCCGTCTCTTCAATGTTCGTAAGGTAAATGACGAACTTGCAGAAGGATGGATCCGCCAGATTCACCGTTCTGCTGGAGGTGGTGATAACTTCCTTTTCAACCCTAAGTTATTTGCGTTCCATACTATGAAGGAATTGCATAAATACGATTGGAACAAAAACTTGTATCGGAATGAAGGCATTGGTAAGGATTGGACATTCTCTGTTGGTCTCTTTGGTTCCAAATTCAATTCTTTTAAAGACGAATTTATAAAAACGCTACATAACGGAGCCCCAACAACAATTACAAATACAGGAGAGCGTTTCTATAAACTCGTTTATGATACGCTCTGCAAAGTCTATAACATCAACTAATCTTAATACGCTATGTCTAAAGCTTTATTGATAAAGAGTTATACTACTCTTACAACAGGCACACAGGGTAATTGGAATGACCTAAACATGGCGTCTTCCTATATCCAGGGAATCCAAACAGGAAAAATTCTCGAAGATGTAAGTGCAGACAAAATTGCTGCACTAATTTCAGGTGTACCTACACCATGGGCACGAGCAAAGCTTTTTAAGTTTGCACTTGGAACTTTGGCAAATCCTGATCCTGCAATTTCAAATTCTGGTCTTACCCAGTTCTATGAGATGCTTCACGGAGAGTGGAGAGGCCTCTTGGCTTTGATGGCTTTGTACTCAGACCGCATTCGCATTTCAAAACCTGTAGCCATGAACGCGAAGGGAGGTGATTATGAAATTGCTTCTGCATTCGGTCGTATGCTTTTCAACGACAAGGATATTTGGAGCAATCAGGATGTTCTTGCTAAAGATCCTGATGCACAGCCATACATTCATCTGTTGTATTATAAGGACCAACTTATTGGTGGAACATCACCACTGACTGGTGTTTTTACTGGCGTGAATTATTCAAACCTGAATGGCATGAATGATATTAGCTGGTATAGAAATGGTAAGTTAGAGGATCCTATGCCATATCTCTCACCAGACCAGTTACAAAAGCTCTATCTGTTTGTCAAGAATATGAATGGCAACCTTGATGCTTTCGAGAACAAGGTTAACCAGTTCCGTCAATATGAGCAGCGAGTAAATATTGATGGTTTCAAGAGCATGAGCCGTGATTGGGAATCTGAAATTCTCCAGAAGGCTCATGAAAATCTGCGCAATATGGGCCCCATCCCAACTTACGGTGCTTTGTCTTGTCCATTCAATGTGTTGTTTTGTAGCGATGTTCCTGTATACATGAAGCCTGACTTTACATTTACATATGTCAATGGAACAGACTATCAGAAGATTGGCGACATTCAGAATCTTCTCAGTTCTGACAGTTATGTACTTGGTTGGGTAGAGGATGCGGAACAACGCCAGAAACGTTCTGATGCACCTATTTATTATTTACAGGTAAAGGATCTACATTCTGGTTCTACGTGCTATTTCACTATACCTCTTTCTGAGATGGGTATAGACATTTTCAAGAATCGCTTTGCTGAATTGCTAGATTACAATGCAGGAGGTAATAGCCATATTACAGCTTCAATCAGTGATAATGGTGATATGCTTTCTGTCTCTATGGTTGTAGAGATTGACGGTGAGAGCGTAACACTTAACACCCGTGAGTACCATATTGAATGGATGGAAGATATGGGACGCGTTATCATGTGGCCAAACTTTGTGTCTGACCGGTGGAATAAGTATTATATGTATACAGAGTTCACTGCTGATGCTAAGAACGGGTTCCAACCTATTTTCAAGTTTGAAGGAAATATCATCCGTGATGGTAACGAAAAATTCTTTACTCCACAGTATGAGGCAGCACCAAACGAAGAACTTGGGGTACACATCAAGCCATTGATTACTTATCCTGCAGGTAAGGTTGAAGATCTTCCAAAGTACAACATTATTGCAGCTGATAAGCCATTTGAAGGTCTTTTAGCCACTGTGCAAAAGGGTGGTCACGATGAGCGTGCTGGTTACCTGATGCTTCGTCATAGCATTATAAAGGACCTGTCTTCCATCGACATGAAGAGTACTGCTGTAGTTGGAATTGATTTTGGTAGTAACAATACTTGTGTTTATTTTAATGCAAATGATAGAGGCGCAATGCCAGTTCAATTTGAGAACAATCGTGCTGTCCTTGTCGGCAATGAGAATGATAACAAGAAGGCCAATGCTGGTAATGATGAACTATTATTCTTCACTAACTACCCTGCAGAGAATGGACAATTGAAATCTTGGTTGCATGAGCATGATTCACGATACAACTGCTACAACCAATCAGAGGAAGTTGCTGGAGGTGTTCCTGTAAACCGTCCAAATGTGGTGGTTCGTGAGATGGATGAATTTGAAATAAAGACTCAGGCAGGTACTCTTCATTATAACATGAAGTGGTTGGACAACGAGAAGGGACTTGAAAAGAAGCGTGCATACTTGAAGTCTATTTGGCTCCAGACATGCGCATTCCTTTATAAGAATAAGATTCGTCCCGAAGAAATCAGTTGGAGTCATCCTGGTTCTATGATGGAATCAGATGTAAATGACTATGACAAGATTTTCAACGATTTGCAGAAAATATATCCAATCACAACAGGACGAAAGCCAGAGATCAATGATAGCTATCCTACAGAGGCTGAAGCTGTATGTAGCTTTGCTCTCTCGCAAGATTTCGGTTTAGCTGGCAATAACATGTTCCTTGGTATTGACGTAGGTGGTAGCACGAGCGATATCCTGCTTCTTGGAAAGGATCCTAACAATGGAAACAAGGCAACATTGTTCCGTGAAAGTTCTGTCCGTCTTGCAGCAGGTGTATTCTTCGATGCTGTCATTAAGTCCGAAACATTCCGTCAAGCATTGGTAAACTTCCACGAAAGTAACCAGCGTGCGGTTTATGTATCCAATATCCGCGATGTCTTGGCAGAAGCCAACAAGGCTCCTTACTACTTGAATAACATCTTTGATCAGTTAAAGACTCTTGATGACTACGAGAACTTCTATGATACAATCAATCGTGATGCAAAATTCGTATTCACGATTCCTGCTTATGTAACAGGTCTGCTCTTGTACTATTCTGGTATGTTGATTGGTAAGACGATAAAAGATAATAACTTAGATAACATCGACCGAATTGACATTCTTTCATTTGGTAAGGGTGGACGTATTTTCCACTGGCTCCGCAATTCTGCAGGAAACCGTGCAACTCGAGAGTATTATTCAACCTGTCTCAATGCCGGTGTTCATTGTGTAACAAATGTTGAATTAACTGTTAAGTATCGTGATGAAATTGAAGTTGACAATAAAGCAGAAGTTGCTAAGGGTCTGTGTGATCCTAAAGATGTTGTCAAGAAACAGAAGGCTGAAGACCGTGACATATGTGGCGAAATAGGAGTTAAGTATCTTATTCCTGGAGGTAGCATGAAGAGTTTGTCAGTTGAGGATGAACTTACCGGTGACTATTTCTCTGATGATATGGGCAATTTCGATTTCTCAAGAATCACCAACTTTGAGGCATTCATGGATATATTTATCGAGTTTGTTAGCCAAAAGACAAAGCTTTATGCTAAGGCTGATAGCGAGTTGCGTGATGATTTGTCTGATCTTCCAAGCAAGATAGCAAGTTTCATTTGCAACAATGATAGAGAATATAAGAAAGCAAAGGATAAAGCAAAGTCTGGCGAAGGTTTCCATTATCATCAGCCAATCATCATCGCAGAAGGAATCTGCTTCCTTAGCACTTTGATCAGAAAAGCTTTTAACCAGTAATAAGTTGGAAGAAATCCAAATAATATGAAGTCATTAGCTCTATACATAGACAAGTGGTATATTGTCGGTGCTGTAAACACCGACGGTATCACTCGTCTTGTAAATCTACCTAACCGCGAGGATCGCATTTGGCTCTATTTCTATGAAGATGTTGCCAATGACGAAATTTCCTATGGCAAGGGATTCCAGAGCAAGTTTCGTAACAACGAACCTCACTATTATGGTGATGTATTCTCTTTGATTACTCAGTCTTCGGCCCAATATACCATGTTTAAACGTTCCCAACCAATGAAGGGAATATTTAAGTCTTCAAAGATTTTTGATGATTTACGCAAGGATATGGACGAAGATGGGGATATAACCACCTACATATCATTCTCAAAAGACATTTCTTTGGCTTCACGTCTTCTCTTTATAGAGGAGTTGAAAGAGGAAAGATTTGTTGTACAGGAGAGTGCTGCGCGCATTTGCCATCTGGCTTTGGAATATGCTGCAAAAAAAAGCGACTATACAGAAGATGGATATTACCTTGTTCTAAATGCTTGTAATGAAAATCTTCACTATGCACTCTATCAGAAAACAGAAGATTTATTCAATAGAGAGACGGAAGATGTTCTTGAAGGTCTTGGAACCGATGTTAGAAGCCGTGCTTTGATAGAAAATGTAGTTGATAATATTAATGAAAGAGAGTACTTGCTGAAAACAAAGGAAGAACGAGAGTCTGAATATCTGAGAATGAATCAATTTGTAGATGATTGGCTCGTTAAGTTAGCGTCTGCAAGAAGTTATATTCCAGTTGAGCTCACAAACGTAACTTTATCTCGTGACCCTTTTAAGAATTATCCAATTCAAGTCAAGAAATCAAAGATTGATGAGAGAACAGATAAGATTGTCAAGGACATCATAAACGTAATAGTTCGCTTTGTTAAGGATGCAGGTGTTAGCCATGAACAGATTAGAGGAATATTGTTTTTGGGTAATACATTTACCAACATTCAGTTTAAGAAGGAATTACGTAGCTACTATAATCTTAATGATTGCAAGATGGTAAGTTACAAGGATTCAGACTTGTCATCATTGGTAAGTGCTTACACTTTCATAGATTGTAGTCAGTTCTCTGCTGCACAAAATGTGATGAGGTGTAATGCGGAAGCGGAACTTCGTCGTATCAAAATTGCGGAAGAAGAAGCTGCAGCCATGAAACGCGCTAAGGAAGAAGCTGACGCAAAGGCTGCAATCGAAAAAGAAGCAACAGAAGCAGAGCGTAAATTTAAGGATGCCATGGACATGGGATATGATGCAGAACGAGAGCATGACTATGACAAAATGGAGGAGTTCTTTAACATTGCTCTTACCTTGCGTCCTAATGATGAAGAGGCCAAACAAAAACACGAAGAGGCACTCCGTAAGAAAGCAGAATTGTCAGTTCAGCAGAATCATTATAAAGAAAAGATTCAACAAGCAAAAGCCGCATACGATGAGAACGACTACGAAGCTGCAAAATTCAAAGCAGAAGAAGCTCTTAGTTTTATGTCGGACTCAAAAGAGGCATTACGTATCAAAGAGGACTCAATTCTTCGAATTAAGAGTCAGAAAGAACTCGAAAGATACCTTAATCGTGCCGATTTGTTTATTGCACAAAAAGCATACTCTGAGGCTATTCAAGAACTCCAAAAGGCTAAACTTCTCGATGTTGATTATAAGGATATTATTGAGCGCGAGACTCGAATCAAAAAAGAACGACAAGCTACTAATAGCAGAGTAGCGAAACTCACCAATCAACTTAATTCGGCATTGAATGAAGGTCGATTTGATGATGCTATAACCACCTGCGATGAGCTCATAGAAGTCGATTTTACCAACTCACGAAAGTGGAGTGCTCGTATTTCAGATATTAACATCAAGAAGGAGCGTGCGGTGGAGGACCGGAAGCGTTGGGAAAAACTTGTTAGAGATATTGATTCAGCACAATGGGAAGAGGACTGGAGTCGCATTATCACTCTTTGCAAAGAAGCACTTAATATAAAGGACAATAATGATATTCGTACAAAGTTAGAGAAAGCTGAAGCTAAGTTTAAGACAGAAAATGAACTTAAAATGCTTGACCAAACTATTGCAGAGATAAAAGATTTGATTCTTGGCTCACACATTGCTGATGCGGAAAAGAAATTGGCAATTCTGAGACGTATGAACCTCGACCCATCACGGGAGGCAAAAGTACGAGATCTAAATAGCTTAATCTTCACAAAGGAGGATGAAGCAAAACAACCAAATGGTCCTCAGAGAAAGCCTCAACCCAAACCTAAGAACGATCCTCCTGGGTGGGACTTTGGCACACCAAGATCCAAGTCTAAACAGGTAAAGCCTACTACTAAACCTCAAAAGCCAAAATCATATGACGAATTCTTTGATTCTGCAGTAAAGGCAAATAAGCCACTAGAGAAAAAAAATGTTTCGAAATCATTTGGTAAAATTACGAACGACGATTTTAATTTTTAATACAACTAAACAATGGAAGGCGTACAGTTAAAGCGCAAGGTGACACTCCGCAGAAAGGAGAAGCCAGCAGAATTCACGTTCACAGGTCTTTTGAAAGTAAAGCTCCTGTGGCAGTCATCAACAGATCTCGATCTTTGCATCTTCTTTAAGAAAAAAGATGGAGAGGTAGGAGGTGTGTTCTCTTCTGCATTCCGTCAGAGAAAATCTGATCTAGGTTCCCTAACAGAGTTTCCATATATGCTTCACAAAGGTGACGAAGTTGAGCCAGAGGCAGGTGGCGAGTCTGTAGAACAAATAAACATTGCTAACCTCAACGAAATTGATACTGCATATGTTTGCGTTCTTAATTATGGTAAGGCTATAGAGGGCGAGGAGGTGAATTTCGCACATGATTCTGGCCGTATAGAGATTATGAGTGATAATGGTGACTACTTTGAAGTAGTTATTGATGCAGAACAACAAGGACATGTTTATCATGTATGCTCAATCAAGAATCACGAAGGCGAAAACTCCGTAATGAATGAAGGAATTGTTATGGATCTTGGTACTGCATTCGATAAGATTCCTGGATTCTCACTTATTTGCGAATAAATCATTATTAAAGTATAACTTATAAATTTTACTATCATGGCAGTAACATTAAAAAAGAAAATTACCCTCAGACGTAAGGGTGAGGCTGCTGACTTCACATTCAGTGGCAAGTTAAAGGTAAAACTCTTCTGGAGTTCTCCGACCGATCTCGACCTTTGCTTGTTCTTTAGAAAGAAGAATGGCGAAGTTGGTGGTGTATTCTCTAACGAGTACCGTGGACGCAAGAGCGATCTTGGAAATCTTAACGAATTCCCATTCATGCTTCACATGGGTGACAACAAAGAGCCGGTGGCAGGTTCAGAAGAAACAGAACAAATCAATGTAGCCAATCTCAATGAGATTGACGAGGCTTATGTATGTATCGTGAACTACGATGCCGCAGTAGAAGAAGAGGATGTAACTTATGCTGAAGAAGGTGGTCGTGTTGAGCTTCAGAGCGATTCTGGTGACTATCTCGAGGTTATTGCAGACTCCGCTGATCATGGTCCAATCTACTGTGTTTGCACAATCAAGAATAACGATGGTGTAAATTCTCTCAAGAAGAGTGGCGGTGATGAGGATCATCCTGAAGTTATGGATCTCAGTACTGCATTCGAAAAGATTCCTGGTTTCGAACTGATCTGTAATTCGTAATTATGGTGTCAATTAAGCACAAGGTAACATTGAAGACTAAGGTAGCTCAGGAGGAAACTCCTGAAGCTATCGAAAATCATAAAGTTACTTTGAAGAGAAAACAGCCCGAAGCACCTGTAGTTGCTGAGCCAAAGCCTGCTCATGCTCCAACTCAGCCAACAGCAGAGCCAAAGCAAGAGCCCAAACCTGTATCTCCAACTCCTCAACCAGAGAAAAAGTCAAATACGGGAAAGGTGATTGGTGGTCTCGTTGCAGCTGCTATTATTGCTGGCATCTTCTTTATCAATAATAAGGAGAGTAAAAACGGCAATAATAACACTCAAACTGAGGCTATTGCTCTGAATACAGAGAATCAGGATACGGGTAATGACGCTATTGCAGCAGAAACTTCTAATGAAGATGTTTCCTCTGAGAGCAATGGTGTACCTGCAAACGATTCAGAAGCGCCTGTTGCTGAGAATACAGACAAATCTCCAGCAAACACAACTCCTTCAGCTAACCATGCTAAGGCAAATGACAACCAGGTTGCAGAACAACCAACAAAACAGAATCCCGCAACTATTGCAGAACCTGCACAGTCTAAACCAGCGGCGACTCAGACTACAAAGCCATTTTCTGCTACATCAGCACCTGTAAGTGGCGATGTTGAAACGAATGCTCGACGTGTTATTCGTGGCGATTTTGGCAATGGTCAGGAGCGTAGGGATAAGTTGGGGTCTTCATACTCTGAGATTCAGGGTAAGGTTAATGAAATGTATCGTCGGGGTCTTGTACATTAACTAAGATTTCAAGGAACAGAAAAATGTCTTAGAAGGGGCATTACTCATCTTGAAAGTAATGCCCCTTTTATAATTAAACCATATTAGGCTATGAATATTCGTATCACAATAATGGCATTAGGGCTTTTTGCTTTTACTTCTTGCCATCATAGGGAAAGTAAAGAGAATTCTGTAGTAGAACCTACGCAAGCCCAACAAAAGCTACTTGATGCTGGTTGGACAAATGAAATACCAGATGAAGATATGAGTGAGGATTATGGTGTCAAACCTATTTATGGTATCCAAGACAACTATTTTGATATCGTTATGGGAAGCGGATGCAATGTGGCTGTAAAAATCATGGAATTAGGCACAGATAAATGTATCCGTTACGTATATGTTGCAGAAAATACAACTACAACTGTTCAAGAAATACCGCAGGGAGTATACTATTTAAAACTTGCTTATGGATATGATTGGATGGAGAAGGAAACAATGAATGGCAAGCAAGGAAAGTTTACACGTAATGTGCTGTATGAAAAGAGCCAAGATACCTTTGATTTTGGAATTAAAAATTCCAGAGATGAGATAAACTATCGTTTAGATATCAATGTCATTGATAGCAAGTTGGAGAATAATTTTCATTCGATTCCTATTGACGAAAAAGAATTTATGAAATAAATTGAAAGAAATATAACAATGGTTTTGTATATAATTCTTGCACTCATACTGTGGTTTGTTGTTCCTTTATTCATAGAAGGACATGTAAGGAAGAAAACTGACAGAAAAGCCTGGTCTATGTTATCTCGTATTATTGCTATAGCATTGGTCATGTTGGCTACATATAGATTTTTAATTTCATAAATAACTTAAAAATCCAACTGTTGCTATGCTGTTTGAGAATTTGATAAAGATAAGTAGAATCATATGTACTGGTAATATGCATTTAATGATGAAATACATCTAAAATGTATAATTATAAAACCTGGGGTACATGAGAAAAATAACTCTATTTATAATTTTTATACTTTGCTTGTTTAGTGCAAATGCTTCTGCATTTACAAAGTATGTTACGAATAATCTCAATTTGCGCTATGAGGCAAATACACATTCTAATATTCTTGCAGTAATACCAAAAGGAACTGCGGTAACTATAAATGAAGATTGTAATTGTAAGTGGGTTCCAGTTGAATATAATGGGTATGTTGGATATATTTCTACAAAATATCTGTCTAACAAACCTGTTCGCAAAACTTACAAACACCACGTTGGCACATCAGTAAGAAAAGGTCACTATTCTTCTAATAACAGAAGAGGTGGTGTACGATATTATACAAATTCATATGGTAATAGAGTTCAATCTCCAACCTATTATACCTCGCAGCCAGCAGGCGCTACTGCTCTTTGTAGGGATGGAACCTATAGTTTCAGCCAAAGTAGAAGAGGAACATGCTCGCATCATGGCGGAGTGGCGAGGTGGTATTGATAAATATACGGATTGTAATAGACGAAAATATTCATGAATATTAGATACAATGGAACAAAAACATCACTACACAGGCTTGACCGATGCCCAAGTGCTCGAAAGCCGCAGAAAAAACGGTGCTAACATCTTAACACCGCCAGAGAAAGAACCTCTATGGAAACAGTTTTTGGAGAAATTCGGCGACCCGCTCATCATAATCTTGATGATTGCCGGTGCTTTGTCGATAGGTATATCATGCTATGAGTTCTTCGGACTCGGACAGGGTGCTGCCGTTTTCTTCGAGCCTGTAGGAATATTCGTGGCAATACTGCTCGCCACAGGACTTGCATTCTACTTTGAATTACAGGCAGACAAGGAGTTCACCATTCTCAATCAAGTGAACGATGACGAGGCTGTGGAGGTGATACGTGGTGGCAACACCACACAGATTCCTCGCAAGGACATTGTTGTCGGTGAAATTGTTATTCTCAACACTGGCGAGGAAGTTCCTGCTGATGCGGAGTTACTGGAAGCCACTTCATTGCACATGGATGAGTCCACATTAACTGGTGAGCCTATGTGCGGAAAAAGTGTTGACAAGAGAGATTTCGACAAGGCTGCCACTTATCCCACCAATCATGTGATGAAAGGCACAAAGGTCATGGAAGGACATGGCATCTGCCGTGTGCTGGCTGTCGGTGACAAGACGGAGCAAGGCAAGGTGTTTGAGGCTGTACAAATTGACGACAGTGTGAAGACGCCACTCAACGAGCAGCTCGACGGACTGAGCGACTGGATTACAAAGGTAAGCTATGGCTTTGCCGCACTGATTGTCATCGGCCGTATCATTATGTACTTCGTGACCAATGACACCAATTGCTTTGGTTCCATGGAACAAGTGGCCCCATTCATTGCTTATATCCTTCAGACATTGATGATCGCCGTGACGCTTGTTGTTGTTGCCGTACCAGAGGGACTGCCAATGGCTGTGACGCTGAGCTTGGCTTACAGCATGCGCCGTATGCTCAAGACCAACAACCTTGTGCGCAAGATGCACGCTTGCGAGACGATGGGAGCGACAACGGTAATCTGCACGGACAAGACCGGTACGCTGACTCAGAACCTTATGAGTGTGGACGACATGAAGGTGTATGGTGATACTCCTAAGGAAGTTCTTAACGAAGGTATTGCTGTCAACTCCACCGCATCCATTGATTTCTCAGAAAAGAACAAGCCGCAGATACTGGGCAACCCTACAGAGGGTGCATTGCTCCTTTGGCTGAACAAGCAAGGCGTTGACTATCGCACGATACGCGAGAATGTGAAGACTTTAGCAGAAATTCCATTCTCTACAGAACGTAAGTATATGGCTACCATTGTAGAGTCCGTTGCCTTAAAAGGCAAAAAGATACTCTATGTGAAAGGCGCTCCAGAGATTGTGTTCGGCCTTTGCAAGAAAGTGGACGTAAACAAAGCGGATGTGGACAAGCAACTTGCAGAATATCAAAATCGCGCCATGCGCACCCTTGGTTTCGCATATCAGGTGTTGAATGATGATGACAAAGCAATTGAGGACAACAAGATTGTTGCTGGCAACCTTAGCTTTATAGGTATCGCAGCCATTGCCGACCCTGTGAGAGCTGATGTTCCTGCTGCTGTTAAGGAATGTGTTGACGCAGGTATCAGCGTGAAGATTGTGACAGGTGACACTCCGGGTACCGCAAAGGAAATAGCTCGTCAGATTGGTCTTTGGAATGAAGCCAAGGACACGGAACGTAATATCATTACAGGTCCGGAGTTTGCCGCATTGACAGACGAGGAACTGCAGAAACGTGTCCTTGACTTGAAGATTATCTCCCGCGCCCGTCCAATGGACAAGAAACGCTTGGTGGAATCACTGCAGAAGTTGAATCAAGTAGTGGCTGTTACAGGTGACGGCACCAACGATGCGCCAGCCCTCCGCACTGCCCATGTGGGTCTGTCAATGGGTGATGGCACAAGCGTGGCAAAAGAAGCTTCCGATATTACCATCATAGACAATTCGTTCAGCAGTATCGGCAAGGCCGTAATGTGGGGACGCTCACTCTATCAAAACATCCAACGTTTCCTTTTGTTCCAGTTGACTGTGAACGTAACTGCTTGTTTCCTTGTCCTCTGCGGTGCCTTCATGGGGACAGAGTCTCCTCTGTCAGTAACACAGATGCTCTGGATAAACCTAATCATGGACACTTTCGCCGCAATGGCTCTTGCATCGTTGCCACCATCAGAGAGCGTGATGAAAGATAAACCGCGCGACCGCAAGGCTTTCATCCTCAACAAGTCTATGCTCCGTGAGATTATCGGCGTGGGTGGATTTTTCTTCCTCATGCTTCTCGGAATGTTGTATATCTTCCAGCATGCTGACATTACGCAACTCACAGACTTGCTGCATCTGCAACTCGGCGCAAAGGGACATGTGACAACATACGAGCTGACGTTGCTTTTCACAACATTTGTCATGACCCATTTTTTCTATCTGTTCAATGCCCGTGCATTTGAGACAGGACGCAGTGCGCTTCACTTCAAGGGCTGCAATGGTCTGCTGACAATTGTTGCAATAATCCTTATCGGTCAGATTGCTATGGTTGAAATACCTGGCTTGCAACAGTTCTTCAACGTGGAGGGACTGAAACTGATAGACTGGATAATCATTATTGTCGGTTCTTCACTTGTACTTTGGGTACGTGAACTTTGGCATCTGCTGCCAAAGAAATAAAAATTCATATGGAACTACGCAATTCGGATATTGTGTAGTTCCATCATTTTACATAAGAACTAATACCATGAATATGGCAATTCTAATTGTTCTTAGAAACCACAAAATCCGAGTTAATGGATGTTAATCACTAATTTGCAACAAACAGTTCGTCTTTAGAAGGAAATAACGCAAGATTGATTTCTCGCAGACAATGGGAACTTTATGGTATCATTTGCGCTTGATACCGTAAAGTTTCTTTTGATTTTTAGACACTTACAAAATACATACTGGTTCAAGCGTGGAGCCAATTCTGCTGCTCGTTCCACGATCAATAGGCCTTCGCATTGCCCATCTTGTCGAAACGAGCAACGCCGAAAGCCCCACGCCAGTGTAAGTATATAGAAAGCACTCTTGACAACGAACAATAGAATCGTCCGAAGCCAATGAGAGCTGTATATAATACACCTCATGAGGCGTTCTTAGTTGCTTTGTTTTTGACTTACAGTTGAATTTGCGAAGTACATCGATCGTCAAAACCAAAGCGTACAAAAACGCCTTTTACCATTATGTATGTTTACCCAACCTCTGCCCAACGGGGCTTTCGGTATGGTATTTACGCACAAAGGTAATAATTTCACTTTATATTTAATAATAAAAGATAATTTCCTAACTAACATTTAACTTTTATTAAGCACATCTCCTATACAGTAACCATCCGAAATCAGCCGTCTTGTCTATCCCCCTGAAACATACGAACTTTGCATCCAAAAAGGTATGTTCAATTTAAATGAAAACAATCGGATCGTAATGGCTCAACATCCAAGCGACATGAGAATAGGAGTAAACGGTATGTGCGGTCAAGTTCGTAGAGTTGGTTTGGATCCCTCAGATGGAAGCGTATACATTTTTGTTGGCAAGACTCGCAAGGTTATGAAACTGCTTCACTGGGAGCGTGGCGGTTATGTGATGTATTATAAACGTTTGGAGCAAGGTCGTTTTCACCTTAGGATATTTCTCCGTCAAGGCGTAGGCTTTCGGTCGATGCGATGGGATGAGTTGGTGTTGCTAATGGAGGGCATTTCGCCTAAGGTGGCACGCAGGCATCGCTTTGAAATCACTTCGGGAAACACGGAAAATAAGTCTGGAAAAATTTGGCTGTCTCGTTAATTTTTAGTACTTTAGCAGTATAAAAAGAACACCGACATATAAAGAACTGAAAGACGAAAATGTGCGTTTGAAAGATCGCATAGCGTATCTTGAGCGTCTGTTATTCGGTGCGAAATCGGACAAGTTAAGAATTGCACCCTCCCCCAACGAGCCAAGCCTCTTTGACGAGTGGTTCAAAGAAGCCAGGGACGAAAAGGCTGCAAGGATAGAGGAAGCCAAGGCGGAGATAGAGAAAGAGGCTGAAGCCCGTCGTTCAAAGCCCAAGAAAAAAGCCGAAAGACTTTCCATGTACCAGTATTACGGATTGGAGGAACGTGTCACTGTAATCATGCCGGATGGCGTGGAACCTTCGTCGTGTGACATCATAGGCAAGGACGTCAAACGCGTGTTGCATTATGAGAGCGCCAAAGTGTGGGTTGAAGTTGTCGAACGCCCGATACTCCGTCCCAAGGCAGACAAGGACGCTCTGCATCCCCGGATTTATCAGGCAGCAGCCAACAACGTGCTAAACGGAGGACACGTGGCAGCGGATATGCTCTCACAAATCATAGTGAACAAATACCATTATCACTTGCCTGAGTATCGGCAAGTGATGCAATATGCCGACATGCGAGTCAAGATTCCAACATCGACAATCAATGACTGGGTGCATGCTACGGCCGAAAAGCTTTCTCCACTCTACGAGGCGCTGCGCAAGGACATTCGCTCGAGTCAATACCTGCAAATAGACAAAGTCCCTTGGAGGATTGCCGACCAGAAAGGAAAGAGTCGGAAAGGCTACGCATGGCAGTTTCTTGACAATTGGCCTGAAAGTCACGGATTGTATTTCCTTTATTTGGGCGGATCCCGCGGAGGGCATATCCCCAGAGCCGAGTTGTCCGACTACAATGGTGCGATTCAGGTGGACGGGTATGCGGTATACGATTATTTTGAAGAGCAAGAGGATGTGATATTGTTAGGTTGTATGGCACATGTGCACTGGAAGTTTACCGACGCGCAGAACAGTCATCCCCAATTGGCAGGACAGGCCGTCAAATGGCTAGAACTGCTCTATACCCTGGAGCGGAACCTGCAAGTGCGTGGTGCGACCTACGATGAGATTGCTTCAGAACGTAATACCAAGGCAATTCCCATAATGGATGCCATGGAGGCTTGGATGCAGGAAGCGTCCAGACAGTGCACACCTTCCGACAGCATGGGCAAGGCTCTTGATTATGCTTACAAGTTATGGCCCCGCTTACGCCGGTATGCGTTGGACGGCAGATACCAGATAGACAACAATCCAGTGGAACGCAACCAACGTCCGTCTGTCATTGGACGAAAGAATTACCTGTTCAGTAAAAATGATGTCGGGGCCGCGGACAATGCCATATTCTATTCTCTTATCGAGAGGTGTGATATTGTCGGAATTGACCCGCTATCCTGGCTGAAGGATGTTCTGGAAAAATTAAGAGATGACACAACTCAAGAGAATTTGAAACTAATGCTTCCTTATTATTATGAAAAGACTCGCAAGTGATGAACTTGCGAGTCTTTTCATTTATATATGTATATGCAAGACGGCTGATTTCGGATAGTTACTGGCAGCAAGACGTCTTGGAGAATTTGGATAACAATGGCACTTCGGAAGAACACAAAAAAAACTCCCGCACTGCAAGCAGTACGGGAGTTATGTATTGGTGTTATCCCATCGGCATAAGCCGCAAGGGATAATTAACTACACCTTGATTTCTACCTCAACACCTGAAGGAAGGTCAAGCTTCATCAGGGCGTCGATAGTGTTAGTTGTTGAGCTGTAGATGTCAATCAGACGCTTGTAGTCTGAGAGCTGGAACTGCTCACGGCTCTTCTTGTTAACGAATGTTGAACGGTTAACAGTGAAGATACGCTTGTGTGTTGGAAGTGGAATAGGACCACTAACGATTGCTCCAGTAGCCTTAACAGCCTTCACAATCTTCTCTGCTGACTTGTCTACGAGAGTGTGATCGTAAGACTTCAGCTTAATACGAATTTTCTGACTCATTGTCTTTTGTGTTAATGAAGAACGCCTGTCAAGCAGATATTACCTATACACTCAACCGACATCCTTGGTTAATGAATGATGATTTTATATTAAGGGGAGTCCGTAAAGAGTCATTTGCTCACGGACTCCCTTATAGTTTTGCCCTTAATTCATGCCACATCAAGGTGTCATGAACTACTGACTATGCTTTTACTTACACGAGATCAGCGCGACCGTTGTTCTCCTCAAGGATAGCCTTGGCGATAGAACTTGATACAGCCTCGTGGTGATCATACTCCATTGAAGAAGTAGCACGACCAGAAGTGATAGTACGGAGAGCGGTTACATAACCGAACATCTCTGCCAATGGAACCATAGCCTTCACGATACGAGCACCGCTACGAGCCTCTTCCATTCCCTGTACCATACCACGACGCTTGTTAAGGTCACCGATAACGTCACCCATGCTCTCCTCTGGAGTTACAACCTCTACCTTCATGATAGGCTCCATGAGAACTGGACCAGCCTTAGGACATGCGTTCTTGAATGCATTACGTGCAGCAAGTTCGAATGACAACTGGTCAGAGTCAACTGGGTGGAAGCTACCATCGATAAGAGTTACCTTAAGACCTGTTACAGGATAGCCACCGAGAACACCGCTCTTCAAGCAATCCTGGAAGCCCTTCTGTACTGCAGGGATGAATTCCTTAGGCACGTTACCACCCTTAACTTCGTTGATGAACTGAAGGTCGCCCTCCTTGTAATCCTCGTCCTTAGGACCGATGTTAACGATGATATCAGCGAACTTACCACGACCACCAGACTGCTTCTTGTAAACCTCACGGAGGTTAACCTCCTTAGTGATGGCTTCCTTGTAGTTAACCTGTGGCTTACCCTGGTTACATTCTACCTTGAACTCACGCTTCAGACGGTCGATAATGATATCGAGGTGAAGCTCACCCATACCAGAGATAACTGTCTGACCAGACTGCTCGTCGGTACGTACGGTGAATGTTGGGTCCTCTTCAGCAAGCTTAGCAAGACCGTTGTCAAGCTTAGCGATGTCAGCCTGTGACTTAGGCTCAACTGCGATAGAGATAACGGTATCAGGGAATGTCATAGACTCAAGTACGATTGGGTGCTCTTCATCACAAAGAGTATCACCAGTACGGATATCCTTGAAACCTACGCCAGAACCGATATCACCAGCAGAGATAACGTCAACAGGGTTCTGCTTGTTTGAGTGCATCTGGAACAAACGTGATACGCGCTCCTTCTTACCAGAACGTGGGTTGTAAACGTATGAACCAGCCTCGATCTTACCTGAGTAAACGCGGAAGAATACGAGACGACCTACGTATGGGTCAGTAGCAATCTTGAAGGCAAGAGCCGCTGTTGGCTCATTCTCAGAAGGCTTACGATCTTCCTCTTCCTCAGTTGTTGGGTTTGTACCTACGATGTTCTCTGTATCCATTGGTGAAGGGAGCAGAGCACAAACGTAGTCAAGCATTGTCTGTACGCCCTTGTTCTTGAATGAAGAACCGCAGAGCATAGGAACGCACTTCAAAGCAAGACAACCCTTACGGATAGCAGCGATAATCTCTTCCTCTGTGATAGTAGAAGGATCATCGAAGTACTTCTCCATGAGAGCCTCGTCGAACTCGGCAGCACCCTCAAGGAGTTTGTCACGCCATTCGTTGCACTCGTCGATCATATCCTCAGGGATATCATCAATTTCGTACTCAGCACCCATTGTCTCATCGTGCCAAAGGATAGCCTTCATCTTGATGAGGTCAACGAGACCCTTGAAGTTCTCCTCTGCACCGATAGGGCAGCAAAGGTTGATAGGGTTAGCACCAAGAACTTCCTTCATCTGCTTGATTACGTCGTAGTAGTTGGCACCAGAACGGTCCATCTTGTTAACGTAACCGATACGTGGTACGTTATACTTATCAGCCTGACGCCATACAGTCTCAGACTGTGGCTCAACACCACCTACTGCACAGTATGTAGCAACGGCTCCATCGAGCACACGGAGTGAACGCTCTACCTCAGCGGTAAAGTCCACGTGTCCCGGAGTATCGATAAGGTTAATCTTGTAAAGCTTATTCTGATAGTGCCAGAAACATGTAGTAGCAGCAGATGTGATAGTAATACCACGCTCCTGCTCCTGTGCCATCCAGTCCATCGTTGCGCTACCATCGTGAGTCTCACCGATTTTGTGAGTCTTACCAGTGTAGAACAGGATACGCTCAGAAGTTGTTGTCTTACCAGCATCAATGTGAGCCATGATACCGATATTACGAGTCAAATGCAAATCGTGCTTAGCCATTTCTTTTTCCTCCTTATATTATATATTAAGATTAGAAACGGAAGTGAGCGAATGCACGGTTAGCCTCAGCCATACGGTGCATATCCTCCTTACGCTTGAATGCGCCACCCTGATTATTGTAGGCGTCCATAATTTCAGCAGCGAGTTTGTCTGCCATACCCTTACCACCACGCTTACGAGCAAAGAGGATGAGGTTCTTCATAGAGATAGACTCCTTACGGTCAGGACGGATTTCTGTAGGCACCTGGAAGGTAGCGCCACCGATACGACGGCTCTTTACCTCCACGTGTGGAGTGATATTATCGAGGGCCTGCTTCCATATTTCGAGAGCAGACTTCTCTTCGTTCTGCATCTTCTCACCAACGGTGTTAAGAGCTGAGTAGAAAATCTCGTAAGATGTGTTCTTCTTACCATCATACATCAGATGGTTAACGAACTTTGACACTTTCTGGTCGTTGTAAACGGGATCTGGAAGGATCACACGCTTCTTTGGTTTTGCTTTTCTCATTTTTGCTTTAAATAATCTTGCTGAGGTTGTCTTGTCTTTTCATGTCTTCAACGTTCTCTCTTGAACATTTACTCAACCTGTCGTCTTAACAAATCAGCAAAACGTTTAATTGTTTGTTTTTGTTTCCTTTTTAATAGTAAGTGGCTCGACAATTACTTCTTACCAGCCTTAGGACGCTTAGCACCGTACTTAGAACGACGCTGTGTGCGGCTTGCTACGCCTGCGGTATCAAGAGTACCACGAACGATGTGATAACGTACACCTGGAAGGTCCTTTACACGTCCGCCACGTACAAGTACGATTGAGTGCTCCTGCAGGTTGTGACCCTCACCTGGAATGTAAGAGTTAACCTCCTTAGAGTTTGTGAGACGAACACGGGCTACCTTACGCATAGCCGAATTAGGCTTCTTAGGGGTAGTTGTATACACACGCACGCACACACCACGACGCTGAGGACATGAGTCCAAAGCTGGTGACTTGCTCTTGTCTACAAGTACCTGTCTGCCTTTTCTTACCAATTGTTGAATTGTAGGCATTGTTTTGTAATTTTAATTATATATTTATTTTGTTTGTTTTCAACGTCTTATAAAGCCCGAACCACGAGCTATAAGGCCAAATTAAGCCTTTCGAGGTGCAAAGGTACTACTTTTTTTCCGAATATCCTATATATATAAGATAATACATTTACGTTACATTGGATATTTAATAATATTTAACCAAAATTAAAGAAGGCCGCACAACATTGTGCGACCTTCTTACCATATTAGTCTTGTTATCTTGTTATTACCATACAGATATTATTACCATGCAGACGTTACGTCGTCGTCATCATCATCGAAAGAGATAGCGTTATGCTTTGAAAAATTCTCACTTCCATCCGCAGCGGTTCCTGACATTGCGAAATTCATGAGACTTCCTTCTATTCGCACCACATTGATTGCTGGTGCCATATATTTCTTTTTCATTTATTTATACGTTTATGATTTATTCTACATTACATTTACTTTACTACTACCTTCACACCATTAACGATGTTGATGCCATGCTGCAGTTTGCTTAGGCGGTTACCGTTAAGGTCATATATAACAGCGTTACCCTCTGTCAGTGCGTTGATAGCATCGATGCCTGTAGCACCATTAAGGTTGATATTCATAGCCTTAGCATTTGCTGTCGTAGGAGCGTTGAGGTAAGCACGGTATGCATTGAGCGAGATACCTTCTCCCGTTACCTTATAGAACTTCTGCACGTCAGCGTCATTATGCTTCTGCATTACGTATGCTCCCACTGGAACTTCTGTTTGCTCGAATACGCCAGTAAGTGCATCGCCTGTCGTAGCCTCCTTAATAAGGTTAGCATCATCAACAAACTTGAATGTCTGCGTGTCAGCAGTAGCCTGATAGATATAAGCCTTACCCTTCTCTATGTTACCTGTTGCCTCTGTGAGGATAACCTCATTGTTTGCAGCGTCAACTGTTGCTTCATAGAGTGTTGCGCCTATAACCTCTGCGTTGTATGGCAGACATACCGTGCCGTACATACCATTGGTTACGTTACGAGTCACGTCATCGATAGAGTATGCATAGAGTTCTACAACATTATATGCCACCCATTGTGCACGACTTCCTACATGTACGCCTATCTCTGCTGTTCCATTTTTTATCTCAATAGCATCAGTTATTGTTATACTTGGAACTTCTTTTATAAGTATAGCGCCTTTACTCTCATTGTCACCAGACTTGATATATACATAGTCATTTACGCGTGCTGCATCATCAGCACTTGTATGTGCGACCATCTTCAAGAAGTACTTACCGTTAGGAAGATTCTTCACAGTCTGAGAAATGTTTTCTTCATTCAAACCACTTCCCTGCCAGTTCTCCATATAATTGCCAGTATAATCAACAGAATTTAAGGTACCACTTGTACCGTAGTTTAACGCATTAGAAATCTTAGACCATCCTTCTATTTCCGTTCTGTCTATTTTTCCTGTTACAGTAGCGTTCTTTACGTATGCAGTAGCATTCTTATACGCCTTCACAACATCTCTTAAATACTGGCGATACGCATTCAACATCGTGCTTGTGTACTTTTCCTTTACATCAGCTGCAGACGCTGTAGCGTTCTCGTAAGCATCCTTTGCCTCATCATATAAAGCAAATTCAGCGGTAAACTGTTCCTTCTTCGCATACTTCTCAAGTACGTTCTTCAAGTCGAGATACGCATTATAATTATCAATAGCAGTCTGTAGCGCAGCCTCACCTGCTATGAGTGCGTCTTTATCAGTATTATCAACCTCTCCCGCAGTTTTTATTGCTGAAGTCAATGCAGCGTTTGCCGCATTAGAGGCAGATGGCGTAATATTCTTAGCCAACTCGATTGTTTCCGCTAAAGCACTTTGATACACTGAAAGATCTTCGCCATAGTACGTTAGTTTAAAACCTGTACCTACAAACCAACGTGCTCCTGGAGCACCATTTGTTTTGTATCCTATAGTCAATACACCGTCAGTTACATTAATATCTTCAATAGAATAATCATTCGGTGTATCGCTATCCACTTTTATACCTACGTACTTGTTATTAGCAAACGCTCCTACATTACCATTCGGTGCATCTCCACTAACACCGTTAGAAGAGTTATACATTGACGCCGTCAACGTATACTTACCATTTGGCACACTCAATGTCTGGCTAAACTTAAAATCAAGATTTGCCGCTGTGCCATTCCAGAATTCACAATTGTTATTATATTGAGCAGGATGATTACCACCAGTGTTAGTAAAGGTATATCCCTCTATATTATCTGGATACTGTGCTTTTACACCCTTTACTGTTGGGTTTATAATAAAATTAGTGAAATCAACTCCTTCTTCAGCAATATTTTCCTTTTTCTGAGCATATTTCGTCATATACTCTGTACGAGGAATTGCATAAATAGTGTAATGCCCTATATCATTACCTGTCTTACTTGAATTTATCTCATTCAAGTTGTTACTCTTATCCCAATAACCAAAATAATTTGCGGTGTATGTCCCATTCTCTATGGTCCATCCCTCATTCTCTGTATACGCAAAATTCAGTTTTGTCCACTGGCAAGCATGAGGCTGGTCATTAGTATGTCTAAACTGAGCCTTTTGCCATTCCACCTGCATCAGCAGGCTACTGTATGCTATGCTACGGATATGATAGCCGTCAGTATTATACTCAATAATCCACATATCTCCTTGATTTGACAGTGGGTCATTGATATCTACATACCCCATAGCCTTTGTTCCAGCATAGCCATTAGCGTTCTGATCACTTGCACCGTCTACCAACTGCAGCATTTTTTCTTCATTGGCATCTGTGATAACATAATAATACTTGGATAGTTCTGCCGCGTCAGTAGGTAGTTCTTTCACTTCCTTGTAACCATTTGCCTCTGTAAACAGAGTGGCTTTAGTTACCTCTGCGGAGGCTGTCCCCCCCCCACAGCAACTGTCATTGCCGCGGTTAGGGCGGCGATTAGTAGTTTTCTTTTTCTCATTGTTTTGTTAGTTTTAGTTTTACAAAAAACAGTTTGTTTTATCTATTCAATACGATTATTCAAACATTTATACTTACTCTTCGTATATTTTTAAAAAAGAGAGAAAAAAACTCCGCCTTATATTCATAGATAAAAGATGGAGTTGTCTTTTATATATTCATAGCGGCGACTTATAGGATGACCTTTCTTTTGTCCACGATATATTTACCTTCAGGTTAGTAGGATAAAAGTCTGCATAGCATCCCATTCCAGATGCCAGCAGACTAATAATAATAGATGTTTTCTTCATAAAGTTATGACTTTATTTTTACTTCACGATGTATTTCTTTCCGTTAACGATATATATGCCCTTCTTCATCGTTGTCACCCTGCGACCTGAAAGGTCATAGATGGCACCGTTCTCCTTATTATATATGGTAGCGTTCACTTCCTTCACACCTGTAGAACCTGTGCCCCTGTAGGTAAGGGTAAAGTTGTCCCATACTATCCATGTGTTACCTGCTGAAGGCTCTATGATACCAATCTCAAGGCTACCGTCCTTTACGTTAACATCTACCGAAAGCAGACCATACTTGGCGTTGCCCGCCATGAGGTCACGCTGCGCATCGAAGTCAGAACCGGCACAACTCTGTGTCACTACGTCCTTCTGTGTTTCCTCGCCCGATGTAGCGTAGAGATATGCAGTGTTGCTTCCCTCACCGTTTGCCATCTGGCAGGTTACGGTATATTCACCGTCAGGCAGTCCGTTGAGCGTCTGCACGAACTTAAAGTTTGTTGAGTGCCATACCTCCACTGCTCCGTTATAACGCTGGTTGCCCCACTGGCCCGTCATGGTCCATCCCATTCCGTTGCCGATGAACTCAGGGTTGACGATTAATGGTGTAGCGTCCAGAGGCTGTTCTGCTGTTGCCCCTGCGAGATAGTCCTGATGGAAACGACTGCGCTCTATGGCAAATATCTGCAGGTGTGCTATGTCATCGCCTGTCTTGTTGCATGCTATCTCTTCTCCATCTTTATAACCGTTGGCAGGAGTCCAGAGTCCGAGCCAGTTGCCTGTGTATTTTCCGTTTTCTATTGTCCATGCTCCATTGTCGAACGCTGGCAGCAGTCTGCTCCATTCGCATGCCAATGGCTGGTCGTGTGTGCGCAGTTGGTCTGGGCGATCCCATTCTGTCTGCAGCGTAAGTCCGTCATAATCCACATTGCGCATTGTTATACCGCCATTGTAGTTCTCTACCATGAATACCTTCGAGAGGTCTTCCAATGGGTTTACTGGTGTTTGGAAGAAGAGTGCCTTATTACCATTCTTTGGTGCGTCCTTCAGTCCGATGAGCAGGTCTGCGTCGTCGCTGGCAAGAACGAAGTAGTGATCAGCGGCAAGGTTATTGAGTTCATCACCCGAAGTAACTATCTTGTAACCCTTGTCTCCTGTGAGGATAGAGTAATAATAGTAGTCAGCCACCTGCTTCAGGTCTATCGTGAACACGTAGTTCTTTCCTTCGTAAGATGCAGTGAGTATCATACTCTGTTGTACGTTCTCTATTTCGCGTGTATTTCCTTTCACGCCATCGCTCCACACTACGCTCTCTGGGTCTGCAAGCACAGGTATCTCCAATCTCAATGTTACGTCAGCGCCGCTGAGCACCTGTACCTCGTTAGTCTGGGCACCATTGATATACTGTATGGCTGGTACCACGTTGAGCACAAAACGGCTCTCGCTTACGGCACCGCTCTGGTTAACATACTGGCAGAGGTAAGTTCTTGACTCGAGCAGTGAAGGTACTGTTACGGTGTTTGTCTTATTGTTATTGTCCCACAGATAACTGTTCATCCAACCCGTGGTAGCACTTGCATGCAGCGTAACGCTTGTTCCCTCCAATACGGTTTTCTCCGTTACCGCCTCGTTCTCTCCGTCAACGGTGATGTCATTGCTCATCACGTCTGGCGCAGCGTCACCGCTTACGGCAATGGCAAACGCCTGACGACTTACGGCCCCGTTAGGCGCTGTGTATGTAACGCGATAGATGTAACTATGGTCTGCCTTTACTGTTATCTGCCTTGTTGTCTCACCTGTGTTCCAAATCCAGTTACCGCTGTCTGTTGCCCCTTCTGGCAGTTGTGGTATAAGCGTGATGTCGCTACCATCGGCAGGTATGGCGTTACTTTTGCCTGATACGTAGTTATACTTCAGTCCGCCAAGGTTAGTCTGGTTGGTGAGTGTCTCTCCTTTATATATAATGTCACCGCTGAGTGGTGTTATGGCCTGCTCTGCTGTTACGGCTGGACGCCAACTGGTCAGTGTTGAGAAGCCTAAGGCATCGAAACCGCCTGAGTTCTGGCTGTAGTTGCCGCCACCTCCGTCTGGGCATACCTTCGCACTTGCCATTTCTGAATACTGCATTTTTACGCCACGCAGTCCTTCGTAATATCCTATAGCGCGGTCCCAGTAAGGACGATACTCGCCCATGCCGCCTGTGTTAACACCGCCTTGCGCCCATGCTGCGCCCATTGTGCCACGACAGTCAGCATAGTTATATGTTATCCATGGAAGTGTAGCAGCGTCAACGCCACCAAAGTTTACTGCTGCCACGTGTTCTGCACCTGCGGCTATGCGGTCGTTCATGTAAGCGAAGAGGTCGTCGCCCTGCGTCAGTCCTACCTGACAGATGTCGAGCGCCAGTCCCAATGCCATTAAAGCGTGTCCCTGGTCACGTCCGCTCTCCTGCATCTGACCGAGATAACCGAATGGTCCGCGGTCGTCAGGCAATACTACTGGCACCAGGTTGCCTATGAACTCATTACAACCGTCATTTAGTATTACGTTGTCTTTTGATCTATCTTTAAACGTACCTACATGGTCGTACTTATAGAAACTTACGCCTTGGTTATACATGTGCACGTCGTCACAGAGTATGCCGATGCTCATTACGCAGAGAGCGTTACACAGTCCCCAGTTGCTCCAGTAGTGTCCTGGGCGTTCGCCGAGCGAAGCGTAACGTTGGTTGAGCCATGTGTCGTGGCGACGACGCAGGAAGTCGATGGCAGGATTATAGAACACCTTTATTATCCACTGCTTAAACCTTGCGAAGTCTTCTCTTGACCATCCCTCGTAGTCGCGCATCAGTTCTGCCGCATTAGCGAACTCATGACCGTAGATGCCCGCGGCAAGCGAGATATTGGTATCGCCACCCAGCCCCTTACAGCCGTTTACCCACGCCATAAGGATGCGTACGGCAGCGTCAGCGTTCTCCTTCGTGCCACCTATCTTCCAGCGCAGAGCGTTCTGGTAAGCCATTGCGGCACCGCGCGCACAGTTCATATAGTTCTGCCCCGAACCGCCACCGCGTATTACTGTCTCCGTTGGCCATGTTGCTACGTCAGCATGCGAATAACCGTTATCACAGAGTATCTGCCATGCCCTCTGCATTCTCTCGTCGCCAGCAGCCAACAGTTGCTTGGCGCGGTCTATATCCTCCTGCGACACGATGCCACCTGGATGTGCAAAACCATAGTCTTCTGCTGGTGTGAAGACTGTATTTGCCTTATAATTCGTAGATCTTTTTGCATTGTTGTATGCCAATCTCAACGCCTTTGCATAATCATCTATAAGGAACTGCGAGCCTTTACCCGTCTGAAGTATCTGATTCGCTATTTTTATAGCGTCATTCAGTTCTGCCATAGCGTTAGGAGCACACGCCTTTGTGTCGCCTGCAAGGAACTCCTCGCAGTCTTTCATATAAGAACGCATGGTTGTAAGGTCTCCTGAACCACCGAAGTTATACTCATGGTCAAGGGCTGCCGTTTCTTTCGCCAGACTCTTCACCTCAGCGTCTGCCAGTGCGCCATCATAAAGACGGAAGTCGCTTACGAGTGTCTGCTGCAGGTTGTTGTCGCTTTCAAACGGTGCACGACCTATCCAGTTGTATGCTGGTGCTGCGGTGAAAACGTCTTTCACTGCTGGCATGTCGGTAACGGTAGCCACCTTCTTGCCGTCAACGAAGAGTTCGCCTGTCTGTCCTTTTTGTCTGTAAAGCATGTGTACCCACCTGCCTTGTGCGGAAGCCGTGCCTACCTGCGCACTTTTCTCTGACCCCCATCCTGCGGTGGAAACTGCCACGCTCTGCGCATTCAGACGATAGCCGGCATATCCTGACGATGTCTGTGTGTTAGCGGAAGAGCGCGAGAAGCACCAGAGGAAATAACCCGCACCCGAGAGTGAGGCTTTGTTTCCTACGCGATAATAAACGGAAACGGTGTAGTTCGTCAAGCCCTTTATTATCTCGCCGGCATTTTTTGTCATGTCGAGATAACCGTTGGAGGTTCCGAGGTTAAGCACTTGGCGATTGCCCATCGCCACCACCTTGGCATTGTTGACCAACTTGGCACTGACGCCCGAAACAGGGTCTGACACCGTGGTGCCCGAGACAGTCTCAAAGTTGAATTGCATCTTCAGTTTCTCTTGTGCGAAAAGACTGCTAACGCAGAAGAGCATTGCTGAAAACATGATTAGTAATTGTTTTCTCATAATAGAATAATTGTAGTATGGTTAGTCTAAACATTTTTAATTTTCATGGTACAAAGTTAATACTTATCTTACAAAAATCGATTACAAATTAAGAAAAAGAATTCCAATTCATTTACTTTGGAATTATTTTTATCTTACTCATTATCATTCAGCGCATTACAACGGTCATAATATTCAAAAACCGGAGTCCAAAACAATTTATTTGGACTAAATACTTGGCTATTTCTCCATTTATTCTTACCTTTGCAACGAGATAAGAACTACAACACGCGCAGATATAACTAACTATCAATTATACTAACTATCAAATTTTAACTCTAATCAAATGACAACACTATCTATTGCCATTGTCTGCGTCTTCGTATTGGGCTATTTCTTCATAGCCATCGAAAGCGTGACAAAGATTAACAAGGCTGCCATTGCCTTGCTAATGTTCGTGTTCTGCTGGACCGTCTTTATGGTAGATCCAGGACAGTACATCACTCCCACCGTAGGCGAGTCCTTGGGCAATGCCGTCTCTGGCATTATTGAGCACCACCTGGGTAGCACCGCTACTACGCTGTTCTTCCTTATGGGTGCCATGACCATCGTGGAACTGATTGACCAGAACGGCGGTTTCAACTTCGTACGCGAGATGCTTAAGACCCGCCACAAACGCCGCCTGCTGTGGCGCATCGCCTTCCTTACGTTTATTCTTAGTGCCATCCTCGACAATCTTACTACGAGTATCGTGATGATTATGCTCATACGCAAGTTGGTTTACGAGCGTGGCGACCGACTGATATACGCTGCCCTCGTGGTCATAGCCGCCAACTCGGGTGGTGCCTTCTCGCCTATCGGCGATGTTACGACCATCATGATATGGAACAAGGGACTTATCTCTGCCTTCGGAGTAATAAAGGAGTTGCTCCTCCCCTCGCTCATCTCCATGGTCGTTCCTGCCTTCCTGCTCTCGCGCATGCTCCACGGCTGTGTAGATGTGACAGAGGCTAAGAAAGACATGAGTTTCAAGATGGACAACGAGTTGACCGACTTCCAGCGCAAGGTAGTCTTCTATCTGGGCGTAGGCGGACTTATCTTCGTTCCTATCTTCAAGTCTATTACCCACCTTCCTCCTTTCGTCGGCATCATGCTCGTGCTCGGTCTGCTGTGGACCGTCACTGAGTTGTTCTACAGCCGTCTCTCTGTGGGCACAGACAAGATTGGCATGCAGAAGCGTGTTACTGCCATGCTCGCACGAATAGACATGAGTACCATACTCTTCTTCCTTGGCATTCTGATGGCTGTTGCCTGCCTTGAGACCATCGGTGCGCTCACCCTGCTTGGCGGAAGCCTCAACTCTTGGTTTGATGGCAACCACTATCTTATCACGGGTATCATCGGTGTGCTCTCCAGCATTGTCGATAACGTGCCGCTTGTGGCTGGCTGCATGGGCATGTATCCACTTGCAGAGGTTGGCGACTTTGCCCAGGATGGCATCTTCTGGCAGTTGCTTGCTTACTGTGCAGGCGTTGGTGGCTCCATGCTTATCATCGGTAGTGCTGCCGGCGTGGTTGTCATGGGACTGGAGAAAGTAAGTTTCGGTTGGTACATGAAGAACATTTCATGGATAGCCGTCGTAGGTTATCTCTGTGGCATGGCATGCTACTGGCTTGAGAGAACTTTTATTTTCTAAGTTATTTTTAGTAACGGAACATCATTACCGTGCTTCGCACTGTTCGTTTTAACATTAATCTACATTAATCTAACGTTAATCCATCATTAATCATGCACCTTTTCTCGCCATGGCAAAACCGAGGTTAAAAAACTCGGCTCCATGGACTCCCTGTAAAACAAAGGCGTGAGCAAAAGGCATTAATGAGAGATTAACGATAGATTAATGACGATTAATGTTATGGAACATAGGGCGAAGCACTATATTTTTTGTTTTAACGTTAATCCTTCATTATTGTTTTGGAACTTAACTATTCAGCGGTAATTTAAGGGAGATTACATGCAAGGTACAGCCCTCCAGGCTAATTTTTGCCATATTCTGATGCGCCCCTTTTCTCGCCATGGCAAAACCGAGGTTAAAAACCTCGACTCCATGGACTCCCTGTAAAACAAAGGCGTGAGCAAAAGGCATTAATGAGAGATTAACGATAGATTAATGACGATTAATGTTATGGAACATAGGGCGAAGCACTATATTTTTTGTTTTAACGTTAATCCTTCATTATTGTTTTGGAACTTAACTATTCAGCGGTAATTTAAGGGAGATTACATGCAAAGTACAGCCCTCCAGGCTAATTTTTGCCATATTCTGATGCGCCCGTTTTCTCGCCATGGCAAAACCGAGGTTAAAAACCTCGGCTCCATAGACTTCCTGTAAAACAAAGGCATGAGCAAAAGGTATTAATGAGAGATTAACGATAGATTAATGACGATTAATGTTAGGGAACATAGGGCGAAGCACGATATTTTTTGTTTTAACGTTAATCTCCATTAATGCGACGTTAATCCTTCATTAGACTGCTTACCTATAACACATCATACGCCAAGAGTTCTCCACAATTATCCTTGTCTTCTCGCCCTTTTCTTTTTCATATTCTTTTTAATCTCGAGCAGTTCCTGCATGGTGGAATACTTTGGCTCAGAGAATATCCCCTTCACCTCTGACGTATATCCTAACGCTATGGCTATAGATATCAAATTCTTCAGAGAGATAAGGCCCTTCTGCTCAAACCTGATAACATTACTTACAGAAATGCCCGACTTACTGGCTATCTCCTCGCGCGTCAGGTTTTTCTCTATCCTGCGCTTACGAAAGTCTGTTGCTATGTCCATGGCAATGTCGTCGGCATTGTCATGCATATAGTTTTCCAATATAGATAATATATTATTCATTATCCTATGTTTTTGCTGTTTATAGATAATATATTGTCAGTTGCAAAGGTAATAAAAATAAATTGGATGCCCAAAATTATTCTCTTACTTTTTCAAGTTTTATCGTTACTCTTCAACGATACAAATCGCTATGCTGCTCTGCACGTAGCCCTACCTGCCATCGGCAGCCCTACCAACCATTGGCATGGCACGGCTACCATATCATTTTCCTAACGTAATAGCACAGAGGAGACCTGACCATCGCTGCTCATCTACGGTTGCAACGTTTTTTAACATTTCCCAAATTTACCATTTCTATCTCTTTTCTGCCCGTTTTCGTATCCACCTCATAATCAAGCATATAGAAACGAGTTTTTTATACCTATCTAATTACCATGTAATCAGGCCCTTTTTACCGTATAATCACTACCTAATTACAAGGTAAAAGCATAGTGATTACAGTGTAATTAGGCCGCTTTCCCAAATTACCTTTTTGCCCTGTGATGGAAAGCGTTTTTTTATAGGTAAATTATAGAGAGGCTAAACCGTGGTCATGCGGAGATTAGAAGGTCTATTCTCCGCACATTTTGCGGAGAATAATACAAATAATCTCCGCAAAACTTGCACAACAAATGAAATTTGATAAGCAAAGGCATACTAAAACAGACTGATGAGAGGGGAAGAAGTACTAACTACAAACTAATAACACAATAGGCTGGTTCCGCAGAACCAGCCTATTGCTTTGTTTTTACTTTACCAAAAAATATGTTTACTTTGTCAAGTACATGTTTACTATTGCGTTGGCATCGGCTATGGTTATCACGCCATCGCCATTGACGTCGGCTGCCTTCTCGATGAACTTCTCACCGCTGCCGAGCGTGCCAAGGTAGTAGTTCACTATCATGTTGGCATCGGCTATGGTTATCACGCCATCGCCATTGACGTCGCCAAGGAGGTATGCCACCTCGTCTGCATAATCTGATGCCACGTAGGTGTCAGACTCCTGCATGCTGTTCGCCTTGCCTATCGTTGGGTGACGCATCACGTAGTAGGCGTTTCCTCCGTCAGGGTAACGCCCCACGGTGTTGTCCTCTGCGGTAGTGTTGTAGGTTATGACGTCGGTAAACGACCGCGGGGTATCTGGATAGGCGTTATACAGTGTTGGGTTAGCACTCACGAAGTCATCACCTGCGGTAAGGAGCACCTGCTGACCGTTGTCGTTCGAAAGTTTGAAGGAGGCGTGTGGCTGCGTCAGTGACATGCGCTTGCTGCACCATACGACGAGATACCCGTGGGCTGGGATAATGGTGTTAACACCTTCTTCTGCCGTTATCTGGAATTTCTTAGGCTTGGCAGGATTGTCGGAGAGGTAGAGTCCCGAGGCGTCGATGTCGGCATCGGTGGTGTTATAGAGTTCCACCCAGTCGTCTTTCTTGATGTACTCGTTAACGTACATACTGTTGGCAGGGCTTACCTCATTTATCTTCACTGGCACGTCGTGCGCAAGGCGCTCTGCATCATCGTCCTCCTCCCACACTGCTGTCAGGTTCATTGCACCTGTTGTTGGTAGGGTGTATTCTCTTGACGTTGACACATATTCGGTTGATGAACCGTCACTGGCGTCCTTCCATCCCACGAACTTATAGCCTACGGGGGCTTTTGCCTCAAGCGTTATGGGGGCAAAGAGGTAACCGTTGAACTTGCCTGTTGGCACTTCCATGCCGTTGAGCAGTATTGCAGCACCGTCTATGTTGCTATCAAAGGCTACCGTCTGTGCTTGAGTGCTGGAGAGTTTCATGTCGCTGACGCTCTTAAGATGGTTTATCAGCGTTTTATGACGCGCGTCGGTGAAACCGTTGATGATTTGGTTAGCGGTACTATAAGGACTAACATAACCTCCGAGGGCGAGCGTTGTAGCCATCTCGTTGACGATGCTCTCTACCCTTTCAGGCGTGAACACAGAGCCTCCCATGAGGCAGAAGGCATCGACGAACTTCTTGCGGAAGGTGTCATTCTTAAGCATATTGCGGAAGATGGTGACGAACTTTATCTCGCCGCTCACCCGTGTACCCTCTATGTTCTGCCCTGTTGACCAATCGTAGCCGTGGCGAGTGTCGAAGGTATAGTTCTGTTTATTAAAGAAGGTGCTGAGCGGACTGGTAGTAGAGAGTGCTCCATCGAGGTCGAAGAGCACGAAGCGGAAACGACCGTCCTCGGTGCTGCGGAAGCCCTTAACGTTGTTTTGTGGCCAATCGGTACCACCAGCATATAACTCCGTAGCCATATAATTAACGTATTCGTCAATATCTACGAGTTTCTCTATCTCTGCATACGTTTTGGTGTCAGCAGCGTTGGCAGAGAGATCGTAAAGGTGGTTGAAGGAATCTACGGTGCCTGCCTTCTGCACATAGCCAGAGTCTGGGCATATCTCGAATTGGTCCATGAGGTCGGTATCTATGCCGTAGTTGGCATATCCGTAATGCTTGTTGTTAGGTTCGCGCATATTGAGCACGGCATAAGCGGAGCCGTTGACATATACATGCACTGGTTGCCATGACTGGTACTCCACATATAGTCCGCTGCGCGCTACTATCTGTTGAACGGCAGCGTCCTTGATACGGCAATAGAAGTCATTGCCTCCATTACGTATCTGTAGCACTTTATGCTTAAGATATGGCTTTTCCGCAAACAACTGCGCATCGAAACTGTTCATGCCGTCAAAGCGTTTGTTGGCTTTCAGTTTAAAGGAGTGTGGCGAGTTTGCTCTGCTCCAACCTCCACAGGCGGAGAGATCACACTCCTGGTTAATCAAGCACTCGTTGTTCTGGCTGATATATTCAAAGTTTACGGGGCGGTCCCAGTCCATATTGGCATTATAGTTCACCACCTGTCCATTGCCAGGACGTCCGTATTGGCTCTTGTTGAATATGGCATAGTCTGATTGGAACAGCGACTGTGGGTCCGTAACGACGGAGATTATCGGGAACGGCTCTTTACCGTTATTATATATAAAGGTACGCGTGACGACGCTACTCGGCAGGTACCCGTCCTTATACAGACGGAAACGGAGGCACGCGGTCTTGCTGACGTAGAAGCGTCCCGTTGCCGAGGTCTTACCGTTGGTTAGCGTTGGGGTGGTACCATCGGTGGTATAACGCAGCGTTGCGCCTGCTGGTATCTGCACCGAAACGTTGACAACGCCACTAAAGAGTTGTCCATCGGGCGTAACAACGGGGGCATCGAGGCGCGTCGTGGCATATCCTCCACAGTCGTTATTGCTTGCCGAGGGGGTAGGATTGGCTGTAGTGCCCCACTCTGCTCCACCGTCCGTGGTGCGGGCATAACTGGTTCGTGCCACTGCGGCAGGATAATCCTGTTGTGCAAAAACGGTGCTGCCATCAGAAATGATTATCGTCCCACCATCAACGTTGAGTTTATCGTCTATCTGTCGCCACGACAACTGTGTGAAGATCTCATGATGATCAAAGTTCAGCATGGCATAACCATGAGCAGGCAACAGCCCGTAGTCGTCCACAAGGCGATGCTTCTTTAGGTTTGCAACATCATCAGTAACATACAGTCCACCAAGTTTTACGGTCTTGTCCGTAGGGTTATAAAGTTCTACCCACGAGCCGAAGTTGGTGGATGGGTCACGGTATTCGTCTATGTTGGCAGCCATCACCTCATTGATAACAATATTCTGGGATGTTGGCGCAGCAGGATTGCCTACCATTACGATGCACCTTGCGTATTTATTGGAACCATCCTTTGCCGTGGCGGTAATGATAGCCGTACCCACAGCATGCGCCGTAACAATGCCATCATCATCAACCGTTGCGACAGAAGTGTTATTAGAACTCCATGAAACCGTTTTGTATGTGGCGTCACTCGGAGATACCGTAGCCTTAATCTGTCTGCTCTCGCCAGTAACAATCGACATGGAGGCATTGTCGAGCGACACAGAGGTTGCCATGACGAAGTTGGTATAGTATTCCAGTTTCCAGTTGTCGAGGCAGGTCCAGTCGCCACTTATCGTTTCTGTTTTCCTTATACCGATGGTCAAAGTGCCATCGTTACCTACATTAACCTCTAAGGAATTGTCATAATATCCTGCAGCAAACCAGTAGTATGCCGCCTCCATATCATTAGGAATATACTCATTCCATCCCACTCGAGAGACTGCTCCTCCAAGGTATTGCGTTGAGCCTCCGCTGCTGGCGTATGGGAGTGGCGTCGTTACCTCGCCCGAAGTGGAGCGAGCATAGAGCACGGCATGCTGTGAGGATTCATAATTGTTACCACGATAGGTATTGTAGTCATTCGTTGCGGAACCCGCACGATAGAACGCGTCAAGGCTTAGACGATACTGTCCAGCAGGCAGTCCCGTCAGTGTCTGATAGGTATCATAATTCCTATTGTAATGCTCTGCATTCTCCTTTGGGTTGGCTGCACCATAGGCTGTGCCGCTCCATCCATGGTAGTCGTTGTTGTCGAAACGAGGATTGACGATGTATTGGTCAGTAACGTCAATCCATACTTTCGTCTGTGCCGATGCCATCGTAACATACATGGCAAGCAGCAGCATCACGGTCCTTATTTTATTCATAACGTGTTCAGGTTAGGTTGTTTACGCCACAAAGGTAGTTATATTTTCCCAAACAACGTTATGATTTCTGTATTTTTTCGCATTTCCTTACTGTTATCTTACGTATTAAAAGCCATAAGCATATTACGAAAAGTGCCGATACTTGTGCTAAATCTATGTTTCGTTATTAGATTTCGCACAAGTATCGGCACTTTTCGTATATTTTTATCGTATATTTACACCATTAATACGGCATAATTCGTCTCTATTAACTCGGAATCATGACACCATTATTATATACATCCTTCTCGTTCCACCCTCTTCATAACGAGCATAAACATCGTGAAGACCAGAACGCCTGTTACTGCCCACGACACGGGATAGACCGTCATAAGGGCTCCGAAACTATGCCACGCTGGGCATACGAGGTAAACCCACGCCACTCGCAGCACACAGGTGCCAAGGATGACAAGCACCGTTGGCGGTATGCTGATGCCCATGCCTCGCAATGCCGATGCTGACACCTCGTAACTGCAAGCTATCCACTGCACGGTGAGGACTATCAACATGCGCTCGCTGCCGTACTGATATACCTGCGGATCGGTTGAGAAGAGGCTGAGGAAGAAGGGCCTTAGGAACACGAAGAAGAGATTGGCAACGCAGGAAAGCACTAAAGCCCAACCCATGCAGATGCGGTACACGCTGCGAACGCGGTCCATCTTGCCTGCACCGTAGTTCTGACCGATGAAGGTTATGGCGGCACCGTTGAAGGCACTGATTATGTAATAGCAGTAATATTCAAAGTTAAGGGCAGCGGCAGAGCCTGCAACAGCGTAAGGACCGTAACTGTTTATCTCTGACTGTATGATAATATTGCTCACGGCAAACACCATGCCCTGTATGCCAGCAGGTACTCCTATCTTCAGTATGCGTCGCATCTCGCGCTTGTAAAGGCGCATCCCCCTAAGGTGAAGGCGAAATGCTCCCTGCTCTTTCGTCAAGAGATAGACCACTATTGCCGCACTCAGTGCGTTGGCTATGCTTGTGGCTATGGCTACTCCCGCTACTCCGAGGTGGAACATGATGACAAAGATGAGGTTGAGGATAGTGTTTACCACTCCGGCCACAATGAGGATATAGAGTGGGCGGCGTGTGTCGCCCATGCTACGGAATATGGCTGAGCAGAAGTTGAAGATAACGAGGAACGGCATTCCTACGAAGTAAATGCGCAGATACAGCACCGCATCGTTAAGCACTTCACGTGGAGTGTCTATGGCGGTAAGCATGGGTTTGGCTACAAGCAGTCCGCAGAGCATGAAGAGTATGCCCATTACCAATCCCATCAGCAATGTTGTTTGCACGCCGCGCGATATGCCCTCATTGTCTTTTTGCCCTATAAAGTTCGACAATATGGCGTTGGCACCGAGCGATATACCAACGACAAGGGTTATGAAGAGGTTTATAACAGGTGCGTTGGCGCCTACTGCTGCCAGTGCCTCGCTGCTGGCAAAGCGTCCTACTACGGCTACATCAACAGAGTTGAATATCTGTTCCAACGCGCTGGTGGCTGCAAGGGGCAATGCGAAGAGTACTATCTTCCACATCATTGGTCCGTGCAGCATGTCTGATTGTGATTGTTTCGTCGTCATTTGTGTTATCCTTCCATGTATTCCTTATTCATCTTTTTACTGAGTGGTTATATAAATTACACTCATCAAGTTTCATCTAATGTCGGTAATTATAGTCCTTCCTACTATCCATATGCCAAAAATACAAGCGCAACACTGCACGTTTTAGGTTAGTGTTGCGCTTGTATTTATGTCTTTCTTGATGTTTATGTATGCCTTTCGCTATAGGATGATTATATAACAGTGGTAATTTATAGAATCACCCTATAGACTTCCTAACAGTGATATGCCTGCTATTATTCCACCTAATATTGCTATGGCGTAAATAACTAAAACTATTATCGTCAGGATTCCCATGTACTTAACCAGTGATGAGAGGTTAGAAGTTGCTTGTTCTAATGACTCTTGGCTCACGTCGTTCATGGCTTCGCGAGTTGTTCGGACAATGTTGAACATCTTTTTCAGTGGATAGACGTAAAGGGCTATTACTAAAACGTAACATATTCCTATCGCTTTCTGTGCCGCACCGTCACTGAAGCATATCATGCAGAGTCCTGCTAACGCAGTGATAACCATGGCTACCGTTCCTGTTACGGCTAAGAACTTAGTCCATTTTGCTGACGCCAGAAGGTCATTCTTAATGCCTTCCGTGATTTTGAGGTTCTCTAATCCTTCCATACTCGTTAGTTTTTAGTTATTAATGTTGGTTCTATTGCAATTTACTTTGCCTCTGGTGCTGGCACTTGGTCCATGTCGTCAGGCTCAGGGAATAGTTCCTTGAGGTAAGTAACGAAGAACTGTAGTGCCTTGTTGGTAGCGTTGCGAAGGTTCGTCTCGCGTCCCTCGTCGCCTTCAATCTTTAGCGTACGGATGTCGTCCGCTGTACCACAAGCCACCCAGATAGTGCCGACAGGGATGCCAGCCTCGGCTCCTGGACCTGCGAAACCTGTAGTAGCGATGGCATAGTCGGTACCGAGAAGGTTGATAATGCCTTTAACCATCTCCTTAGCTACTTCTTCACTGACTGCGTTCTTCTCTGCTATGAGGTCAGCATCGATGCCTAACACCTTGCTCTTTGCCTCGTCAGAATAACAGATTGTGCCTCCTTTATAATAGGCAGAGGCTCCGGGTACTGCCGTTATCACCTCACCTATGCGACCGCTGGTGCACGACTCTGCCGTAGCGATTGTCTTGCCCGACTCGTATAATTTATAAAGTATCTCTTTACTTAGTACTTTGCTTTCTAATTCCATAGTTCCTAAATTAAGAATTAAAAATTAATAATTAAAAATTATGATTACCTTTGTAAATTAAGAATTAATAATTAAGAATTAAGAGTTATGATTACCATTATTCCTTTTGAAGACTTTTCCCCGTTAGTATTTATGGGGTATTCCGTAGCAAACTCTTCACTCCCACAAAAGTAATCATAACTCTTAATTATTAATTTTTCATTTTTAATTTACTTGAATGTTACCTTTGAGAATGCTGGTGCGTCAATAGAACAGAAGTCTTTGTCGCGCAACTTGAAACTGCCTACACAACCTATCATGGCAGCATTGTCGGTTGTGAAGGAGAACTTCGGTATATATACCGTCCAACCGAAGCGCTTGGCGTAGTCGTGGAAGGCGTTACGCAGACCGTTATTGGCTGACACTCCGCCGGCTACCGCTACGTGCTTGATGCCTGTTTGCTTAACAGCCAGTTTGAGTTTCTTCATCAGTATATCGACAATGGTCCACTCAAGGCTCGCTGCTATGTCCTCTTTGTGATGCTCTATGAAGTCTGGGTCTTCCTTAACCCACTTCTGCATGTTATAGAGGAAGGATGTCTTCAGACCAGAGAAACTGTAGTCCAGTCCCGGAATGTGTGGCTCTGCGAAGGAGTATGCCTTCGGATTGCCCTGTCGTGCCAGTCTGTCGATGATAGGACCGCCAGGGTATCCCATTCCCATTACCTTTGAACATTTGTCTATTGCCTCACCTGCCGCATCGTCAATGGTCTGACCTAACACCTCCATATCGTTGTAGGCATTGACCTTTACTATCTGTGAGTTGCCTCCACTGACAAGCAGACAGAGGAACGGCAGTGGTGGTTCGTGGTTGTCGTCCTCACTCTCCTTTATGAAATGTGCCATGACGTGCCCCTGAAGGTGGTTCACATCAATAAGGGGTATGCCTAAAGAACGGGCGAAACCTTTAGCAAAACTTACGCCAACGAGGAGCGAACCCATCAAGCCTGGACCGCGGGTGAAGGCTACGGCAGACAGTTGTTCCTTGGTGATGCCAGCACGTTTGATGGCAGCATCTACCACGGGCACCACGTTTTGTTGGTGTGCTCGTGAAGCGAGTTCTGGCACAACGCCGCCGTATTCTCTGTGTACGTCCTGCGATGCCGTAACGTTGCTGAGCAGCACTCGTCCCTTCAGCACTGCCGCTGAGGTGTCATCACAGGAACTTTCTATTGCGAGTATGTATTTATCTTCTTCCATGTATATTCCTTTTAAGAAATGTTTTCCGAAGAATTAGTAACGGTTTAAAAACTTGGTACTTTTTCTTTCGCCGTCACTTAGTATGTAAGTATCTCTACACCATGGTCGGTCATGAGCAGCGTGTGTTCCCACTGTGCGGAAGGCAGCTCGTCTTCTGTTATCACTTCCCAACCGTATTCATCGTCGGCATCTATAAATACCTTCCATGAACCCATGTTTATCATTGGCTCGATGGTGAACACCATGCCTGGCACAAGGAGCATACCAGTGCCCTTATGACCGTAATGCAGCACCTCAGGCTCTTCATGGAACTGTAGTCCCACACCGTGTCCGCAGAGGTCGCGCACCACTCCGTAGTGGTATTTCTTACAGTGTTTCTCTATGGCATGGCCTATGTCACCTACGAAGGAGAATGGCTTTGCCGCCTCCATGCCTATCTCTAAGCACTCTTTCGCCACCTTTACGAGTTGTTCCTTCTCTGGCGTTGTCTTGCCAATGATGAACATACGTGAGGCGTCGGCATAGTATCCGTCTTTTATTGTGGTGAAGTCAACGTTGACGATGTCGCCCTCTTGCAGCACATCCGACTCCTTAGGGATGCCGTGACACACCACTTCGTTGATGCTGGTGCACACGCTTTTAGGGAAGCCCTCGTAGTTTAGGCACGCTGGTATGGCATCGTTCTGCTTACATACCTCCATACATATATCATCAATCTCTTGCGTATTCATGCCTGCGTGTATCTCTGCTGCAACGGCATCGAGCACCGCTGTATTGATAACACCGGCACGGCGTATTCCCTCTATCTGCTCGGGTGTTTTTATAAGGTCACGTGTAGGCACAAGTTTTCCTTTGTTTTCCCAGTACATGATCTGCTTGTCCAGTTCTGTAGGTTCCTGTCCTTTAAGGCAGTGCCAACGTCTTTTCTTCATCATTACTCTATTTTTGAATTAAAAATTAATAATTAATAATTAAAAATTATGATTACACTATGCAGC
>DAIUFT010000004.1:0-82433 GCA_036844425.1 Prevotella sp.
TAAAGTCAGTAAAAACTAAGTAATTTTGTAGACTTATTTCAGGTAAAGACAAAGCGGCTTAATTGCGTTGTAATCACTATGCTTTTACCATGTAATCTCTATCAAATTACACTCTAAAAGCATAGTGATTACAGGGTAAAAAGGTATATATCACGTTATGACTTTGTAACTATTTGATACTTAGTCGCATACAATTAAGGTTCTGTCTGCGTGCAAAAATGGTAAATTTGGGAAATTGGGGTTTTCTGGCGTCAACTGTTTTTCATGTTTCTGCTGGCGTCAATGCGCAAGAAAATGAACAGCAGCAGCGTGAATCCCCACAGCGATGAGCCGCCATAACTGAAGAACGGTAACGGGATGCCTATGACAGGCGTTAGCCCCAGTACCATGCCCACGTTGATGAAGACATGGAAAAGGAATATGCTCAATACACAGTAGCCATAGACTCGCCCAAAGGTGAACGGCTGACGTTCGGCTACGTAGATAAGACGCAGTATGAGGCAAAGGAATAATACCAGCACGGCGGAAGAGCCCAGAAATCCTTCCTCCTCGCCCACGGTGCAGAAAATAAAGTCAGTATCCTGCTCTGGCACGTACTTCAACTTGGTCTGAGTGCCGTTAAGAAATCCCTTTCCTCCCAGTCCGCCCGAGCCGATGGCTATCTCACTTTGGTGTACGTTGTAGCCAGCGCCGGCGAGGTCCTCTTCCTGTCCGAGAAGCACGTTGATACGTACACGCTGGTGAGGCTCCATAACGTTGTTAAGAACGTAAGATGCCGAGAAGAAAAAGAAGATTGACCCGATGGCGAATACCATTATCAGTAGGTATTCCTTCAACTGTTTGCCAGCCCATACCCATAGCAGGTAAAGCAACATGGCGACGACCAGGATGATCTGAACCCACAGTATGTTGAACGGTATAACGTATTCAGAAAACAGAAGTGCCAGCAGAGTGATGCCTACGGAGGAGCCAGCAATGAGCAAAGCCTCGCCTCGAGCCTTACAGTACACCCACACCAGTCCAGCGGTGAAGACCTGTATCATGAGCAACACGACGAAGGAACCAACGTTCGTAGGAGTGTTGAACAGCATTGTTTCTTGATAGCGAATGCCGATAACGAAGTATGCCACCATGGCAACCGCCGTAAAAAGGAAACTACCCGTCATTCCCTCGCGATACAGCATAAGGAAGAAAGAGAAATAGACCAGTGCGGAGCCCGTCTCCTTTTGCAGCACGATGAGAATCATCGGCGTGACAATCATGGCGATGGCCTTGGCAAGATTGTGCCAGTTGTCGAGGGTAAACTTGTATGTCGCCATCAGTCGGGCTATGGCAAGGGCAGTGGCAAATTTGGCGAACTCGGCAGGTTGCAGTCGTAGTGGTCCCAGTACGAGCCACGATCGTGAGCCCTTGATTTCGTGGGGGTTAAAGATAGTGGCAAACAGCAGCAGCAGCATGAAGCCGTAGATAAAATAGGCGAAGGTCTCGTAAATCCTGTCGTCAATAAGGAGCAGGCATGTACCTAACGCTATGCTGGTGCCAATCCATACTATCTGCATGCCCGAACGCGAGTCGAGCGAGAAAAGATCCGCCTGACCAAACGTGTAACTGGCACCACAAACACTTACCCAGCCAAAGCACAGCAGGGCAAGGTAGAGTATGATAGTGATGTAATCAATAGAACGAAGTACGGAGTTGTTCTGTTTTACCATAATGAAAGAGTTGATTTTTCAAACTGCAAAGGTATTAAAAAAATAGAAGTTTAAGAAATGTTAACCAAGTAAGAGCGGTAATTTTAAGAATAATTTACTAACTTTGTGCCAACTATTCGCAAAAATATAGAGTTGGAAATAAATGAATTCATGAAACGGCAGTTGCGTTCAGCAAAGGTCATGTTTGCCGTTATAATATTTTTCTTGTGTGCTGTCTCGGTGTCAGCGCAAGTCATGGACAACAGTCGTAGAGTGGAAAGGTTGTCCATGCGTGAGCGTGTGTCTGTACGGACGAATGTAGTTGACTGGTCATTGATGGTGCCTAACGTGGGCATAGAGTATGATTTAAGACCAGAGAACTGGAACCGTTATGCCATAAATCTTAATCTTCGTTATCGCCCTAAGACCTCGGGAACGTTTGTGCGTCCAGTGGTGTTCAATCTGTTTGAGACCACGCTGGAGGGCAGAATGTACTGGCGTGAGCGTAGGGCAGAGTCCAGTGGCTACCTGCGTAGGCACATACATTGGTGGGACAAACTTTTTTCTTGTCGCACGATGATGCCAAGTCATCCGAAATGGATATTTTATCGCGGAGCATACTTGTCGTATGCCGATTATAACTTCTACCTTAGAGAACATGCAGGGCGTGATGGCGAGGCCATTATGGCAGGTCTGACGTGGGGCTTCGTGAAGCCGTTTATCGCTTTCCAGAATGGTAACTCGCTCGATATGGAGTTTGGCATCTCGGCAGGAGTGGCATATCTGCGCCACGACCTGTATAAGCATGACAATAAGACGAATAGTTATCCGCGCACAGGGCATTCAGATTGGCACATGTTAGGTTATCCCGCTGTGCGTGACCTGCATGTGGCGGTGGTGTATAGGTTTGGCAAATATCCAATACAAAAGAAATATCGTTGGCGTTATGACGTGGATTTGGATTTCCGTGCTATGAAGGATTCTGTGTACAACAACAGGATGGCGTGGCGTGAACGTCAGTTCATAAAGGATTCCTTATATCGTGTGGTGTCAAGAGATTTCAAGATACTGTATGACTCTTGTGCTCAGCAAAGGCGCATAGAACGCCAGAGAGCCATAGACAACAAGGCTCCGCAACGCGACGTGACAAACTCAAAGGCGGTCACGGGGAAGCAGAAGAGAAAGCAAAAGACGGACGCCAAGAAAGATTAAATCTATATGAGAATAGCGAAGTACAACATAAAAATGCCACTAATCATGCTTCGAAATGGGGTGAGAGGTGGACGAGTGTTGCTGCTGGTAGTGCTGTTGCTATCAGCGGTGTCAACTTATGCACAGCGTATAGCGGTGAACACGGATGTGTTGATGGATGCGTTCAGTGCTCCATCATTGGGTGTAGAACTGACGTTAGCAAAGAAATCAACGTTGAATGTAAATGCACTCTATGGCGAGAAGATACTTGGCAAGGAGATGCGTATAGCCGCCCTGCAACCTGAGTGGAGGGTGTATATATCTGGCAGACCGATGTATCACCATTACTTTGGTGTGGTAGGTCTGCTTGCATCCTATAAACTTAACTTCGATAATAAATGTCATGACGGCGACGCCGCAGGTTTAGGAGTGTCCTTCGGCTATGTGTGGCCGATAAAAGAACGCCTTTTAATCGATTTCCATACCAGTCTTGGCGGGGCATATTACCACCAGAAGGAGTATATGCTTGGCGAGGATTATGACAAAGAACACACGAACCTGAGTGGCTATCCAGTGGCGAATGCATCGGGAAGTTTGCTTATACCGTTAAGGATAGGTATCTCGGTGGCGTATATAATAAAATAAATCTTGTGTTGCGATGTTAAGAAAACTGATATTCTCCCTAATGATAACGCTGCTATTGCCGTTGCTGGGCAGTGGCGGAACGACGCTGCGTGCGCAGAATGAAGCCTTGGACGCCAATGTATCAATAAGTTTTGAGACGGCAGGCGAGAAGGAATACCGCACCGTGCGTTATGCCCTGTTCAAAACAGAGAATAAGGCACGCACGGTAATGAAGCAGTTAGAGGAAGCCGTACGCATGCAGAGAGGCGATATGGGTCCCGTGCAGATGGATGCATGGGACAAGGCTGTGGCAGCCAATAAGGTAAAGTTTCGCACGTCGCGCGGCAATGGCGACTTTAAGGTGCATGCCTATCCCGACATGGCGGTGCTCGTAACATCATACCTGCCAGAGGAGGAACTGACCATAGAGGATGCCCAGTTTGCGGTTATTACCCTTCATGATGGGCAGACAGACTATGTAAATGTCTTCAAGATGCAGATGAACGAAGGAGCGCATACCATAGCCAATGTGGACGTGCTGGGAACAAACCGCGACACGATAAGTATAAAGGCGGCACCCGCCATAGATGATGGTAAGCGCATGTATTTCAAGATTCACGTTGATTTGCCCGTGGGGTATGCCAGCGAACGCTCACGACTCGTAGTGCAGCCACGTGCCGTAGATTGTCAGACAGAGGATACGATAGACTATATTAGTGGCTTGGTCTATGAAGGACCAGAATATCATAAATTACAAAATAAGCGTATGCTGTTCAATTATAGCAAGTATGATAAGGTGGCATACGCGTATGTGGATAAACCGTTATATTCCGATGAAAAGGTGTATATCGACACAACGTTAGTATATACCAAGCCCGACAGACGCAAAAGTTACAAGATACCTTATACAGTACAGATAGCAGACCTTAACCACATATACTTTACAAGAAGTGCGGCAACGGGCTCGTGTAATGCGAAAAACATATTCAAGTTCCTCGATTTGGGAGTGGCGGCAGCGGATATGGACTTAGAAGAGTTTCGCATTGATGCCGAAAGCAACTACGATACGAAGAACCAGGACCTTAGACTGAAGTTTGTCGTGGGCAAATCAGAACTGACTGCCGACTCGATAAACCAAGTGCAGTTAAACTCCTTGATACAGGAACTGCGCTCGTACGGCGAACAACTGATGGAAGTGCGCGTGGAAGCCACCGCATCACCAGACGGAGGACTGGACCATAACCGCAGACTGGCGGCAGAGCGAACACGCGTGGCAGCAGCGAAAGTGCGCAATTACCTCGGCAAGGTTGATATAGCCTTCCACACGTCGCAGCCAAAAGTATATACCTGGGAGGACGTAGCAAGAGAACTGGAACTTGACAATAAGGCGGAACTCGCCACCTCTGTGCGCCAGGTTATGGGAAAAGACGGTTATGGCGGTGATGCCGAGATAGCCAAGTTAGAAGGCTATGAGAGCGACATCAAACCGATCTTGGAGCGCCTTCGCCTGATGCGTGTGACGTATCGCTATGAGCGAGAGCACGTAATGGACGCCAATGAGGTGACAGCCGAATACTACAAGCGCAGGAATGACCTGCTGAGGGGTAGGGGAAAGGACTTCTCTGACGGAGACTACTATAACCTTTTCCACACTATAACGAACCCAGCAGAGCAGGATACGCTGACAATGTTGGCTTACCGTCACATTACAAAGCGTGGAGGATACGAGCAGATAAAGTTCTCCATGTATGTAGCAAACCGCATGGCAATGCTTAACCAGCGTAAGGGAAAGCCTGATTCGCGCGTGTTGGCACCATTTATTAACCAGCGATTGAGGGCTGTTGCGACAAAGGAATATGGCGAAAAGGCGCAGAAGAACCGTAGGGAGGTGTTGATAAACCAGATAATAACCTACTTCCAGATGGAGGAACGTGACAGCGCACTCAGTTTCTGCGACTACTGGTTTGGGAAAGACAATGACCCTAAAGTAGAGAGATTACGCAAGTATATAACCTTCAAGGAAGGATTCATTAAGTATGCCACCCACCAGTTGACGCCCGATAAGGAGAAAGAAGTGCTGGAGGCGATGGACTATGTCATATCATGTGCGCCAGATAACAAGGCAGTGATATACACGGAAGCGCGTGATATACTCAACGTTCCAGAAACTGTAGCCTTAAACCTTATCAACGCTCTTGACGATAATAACCCAAAGAAGTGGTATCTGCGTGGCATAATAGAGGCTGACCGCGAAGAGAAACGACTGGGAGAACGTCGTGCAGCAACATACATACCGTTGTATCTTGCCTATTTTAACCATAGTTTCGAGATAGAACCATCGTACAAGTGGCTGTATTTCTATGACGGACAGGTAAGCGATGAACTGCGAGACCGTTATAAATACAGTAAGAAGAACAAGGCACGTTACCGTGAGATGTTCAACGAAAAGGTAACACTCAATGCTCAACAGGCTACGGAAAATGATAGCATGATGGAGATAAGCGGAGAGTAACTAACCCCCCATAAGTTATTTTTACCGTCACAAAAATGCGGAACGTAATAAAAGATTACTAAAAGGACATGAAGATTCTACTGTTGATAATAAGCATACTGATGCCAGCAGCGTTGTCGGCGCAAGGCATTCGTATGCAAGACATAGACCCACTCGACACCATAGACGAGGAAGATTTGCACGCCATGCGCGACACCACGCTATTGACGCGCCGTAACCTCGCTGTGGGAAAGACGCAGGTCAATGCCCTTAACTATGTGCTTGATGACCGTTACCGCCCGGTGGACCATTCCTTTGACCGTAAGTGGTATGACCATCTGTATGTAGGTGGGGCGTATGGCGTAGAGCAGATAGTGCCTCAGGTAGATGATTTCAAGTTTAGGGCAATGTCAAGAGTCAACCTCTTCATTGGTAAAGAACTGGACAAGAAGAACAGTCTGCGCCTTTCCGCAGGCATGGGGTGGGGGTATCAGCGTGACGTAAACCTGTGGTTGACGGCAGTACAGACACGTTTGGACTACCTCTTTAATCTCTCCACACATTTCAATGGGTATAATCCTGCCCGCAGATTGGATGTGTCGTTGATGGCAGGACTTGGTGCCAACATCTCGTGGATGCACAATACACCAACAGAGTTCGCGCCAGAAGGGCACGTAGGACTGCAGTTTAAGTGCTTTACAGGTCCGATGGGAACCATTAGTGTGGAGCCATACGTAGGACTTTCTGCTGACGAAATAGACGTTTCGGGCGTAAGAAACTGGCATGGGTATGACCTGTTCTATGGCGTAAACGTAAATTATGCCTTCTATCTTGTTGACAATTTGTCGAAAGAAGCACGCCTAAAACTGTTGCGCTCACGACTGGCTAACGACAGAATGGTAAATGCACAAACGCTTGAAAAGTGGCGCACACCATGGTTTGTGGAGTTTGCTAACGGCATAGTGTGGAGCACTTCTAATGCTATGGACTTTGGAAATACTACAGGACACCAGACAGCCGTGAGCGTAGGACGATGGCTGTCGCCTGTAATGGGATTCAGAGCATCTGCCGTTACACGTACTACGAGGTGGATGGAAGAGCAATACCAGGTGGGGACCGAGAACGAAAGCGTAACAAGAGCATTCAGTTCGCATTATCTTAGCGGCAGGGTTGAGGCGCTGTTCAATCCATTTGGCTTCCTGAAGACGTTCCAGTGGGATGCACCATGGGGTGCGTATCTCGCTTTCGGCGGTGAGATAGGCTCTATCGCGAAGTATAGTCCGAACAGAAAAGTGAAGCGAAAGAGTGAATCTTACGACCTCGGAATACATCTGTGGCACAGACTGTCGAAAGACCTTCAGGTGTTTGTAGAGCCGCGTTACACTCATAATGTTTACACGCTGTCGGCAAATGGAGGCAAGACACGCTCCATGCATGGAGACAATAACTGGGGGATAGACGCAGGTCTCACCATGCTCATCACGTCAGAACGCTATAGCGACATGGCGAGGATGGACGAAACACAAAACTTTATCTATCGTAACGTGCGTGGTCTGCGTGCCAGTGTGGGAGGTGGACTGTCGCTGTTGCAGCGTCACGGTGGCTATTATACAGGCGGTGGACTTAACTGGAACGGAATGGTAGCGTTAGACTATGCCTTTAATCACATTCATGCTGTGCGCCTGCATGCCGATTGGCTGAATTTGAATGGAAAGGTATTCGATGGCAATGCACTGTGGAACGCACGCAGCGGAGTGATGTTTACCGCTCTTAACTATGAAGCAAACCTAACCAACCTGTGTAGTGGCAGGTTCCATAACCGTCGTTTCGAACTTGAGGTATATGGTGGTCCGGCACTCGGTTTCAGAACAGGCGACACCTACACGCAGGTAAATTCATCGACATCCGTGCTGCGAACACCCGCAGATAGATATGAGAAAAAGACGATGGTGGGTTTTGATGCAGGTTTAAAACTGACCTCGCAGATAGGAAAAGGATTATCAATCTTCCTCAGTCCAACGGTGTATTTCATGGGCAATGCCTTGACAATACCAGGCACCACAACGGTAGGAAGTGGCAGTATGCGCATGTTCGAGACACTGAACCTCGGTGTGCAGTATAAGATAGGTAAACTACGCCGCAATCAGGAAACAGTGCGCAGACAGAGAAGACAGCATGACAGGGAGTGGGAAGCAAAGCAAAAGCAACAAGAGCAGAGGAGGGAAGAGCAGAGAAAAGCTCGCGTTGCCGCCCGTCACGCTAAGTAAGAGGGACAAAACTATTTCATAACCGTCACTAAAACGTCCCCCAAATGGGGACAAAGAGACAACAAGTATGAAGAAAACGATACTCATAATAATATTCGCATTGCTGCTACCACTGATAGGAGGCAGTACGTTTCGCGCTTTTGCACAGATGGATCCCGACGCCGTGCAACCTGCTATGGCGGAACTGTTGAGGCGACATTCCACCAGTGCAGACACCATTGCGAAAGAAATATCAGCCAAATTCTATAACAGTGCACCCATGCAGATGGCGTTAGCACGTGCATATTACCGTAACAACGAACGCCAAAAGACACGCTATTACCTAAAACGAGCCATGGCAGCCGACGTGAAGTTTACTCCTGCTTACATCATGTATGGCGAGATGTATGGCGAATGGAATGTAGATTCTGCCGCTTATTGGTATGACCGAGCAATAGAGGCAAACCCAAAGAACCCAGAAGGCTATCTGCATTACGCCAACGTTATGGCGCGAAAGGACATGGACAAGGCTGTGGCAAAGTTGGAAGAACTGCGCAAGGTGGACCCACTTTATGCGGTAGATGTGGAAATCTCCGCCCTTTACAGTAAGCAAGGAGATGACAAAGCTGCTGTCTCAGCACTGGAAAACGTAGATTTAAATACGCTCACCATGAACCAATTGGCGCAGTATATGCAGAATTGTTACTGGAGTACGTATGACGATCGTGCCATGGAGGTGGGCGAAATAGCAATGAAACGATTCCCCGGAAACCATGGATTTAACCGTGTTTACGCGTGGTGCGCTGCAAGAAAAGGGTATAATCGTGAGGCTATTACCAACGGAATGATATGGTTGAAGGATGCTCCTGCTGATTCAGTCAACTCCATAGACTATCTTGCCTTAGGTACAGCATATATAGGTGAAGGTCAATATGCAAAGGCATTTGAGACTTTCGACCATATAAAAGAATTGCGAAACGATTACTTTGCGCCACAGATGCCAGGGCAAATAGCCAAGGCGGTGAACCGTAACGTGGAGGCATTGAAAGACAAAGGCGACTTCAATGCGGCGGCAGACCTGTATTCACGTTATGTGATAGCATTCCCGAGTGAGACAAATCCGGCTTATCAGTATTATACTTTGGCGCAGATTTATCGCAGTCAGCAAGAAGAACTTGATGGCGAACAGCGTAAGGAGGTAATAAGAAAGATGTTCAAAGTATATGAGATAATAGAGGAGAAATACCCTGATTGGGAAAATATTTCGTATGTTCTCTATACCCATGCACGTTGGACATATTCCTTCTTCGACCCTGAAAACGCACAGAGTCTTGCCCTTCCTTATTACAAGCGTCTTTACGACGTGCTGTCAAAGAAGGATAATCCGACCTCGCAGGACAAGGCAATGCTCGTAGAGGCGTGTCAATATATAGCGTCAGACAGTTATTTCCAAAAGAATAACCTTGCTGAAGCACGAGTGTGGTGGAAGCGTATTCTAACGTACGACCCAACAAATCAGTCGGCTAAAGATGCGTTAAGCAAGATAAAAAGGTAAACAAAACAGATAATAAAGCATTGAGAATTTAAAAGTATCATTACTTGTCCATTGAGCAATACGTGGTAATCATAACTTTTAATTCTTAATTTTTAACTCTTAATTCACAATATAATGGAAAGTAATTTCGTAGATTATGTAAAGATACAGTGTCGTTCGGGCAAAGGCGGCAGAGGTAGTATGCACCTTCGTCACGTGAAGTATAATCCTAATGGTGGTCCTGATGGTGGTGACGGTGGTAATGGTGGTAGTATCATCCTGCGTGGGAACCACAACTATTGGACCTTGCTTCACCTTCGTTACCAGCGTCATATCTTTGCAGAACATGGTGGAAATGGTGGAAGAGACAAATGTCATGGAACGAACGGCAAGGATATTTACGTTGACGTACCGTGTGGAACGGTGGTCTATGATGCTGAGACTGGTAAGTTCGTATGTGACGTTATGGAAGACGGTCAGGAGGTAGTACTGTTGAAAGGCGGTCGTGGAGGATTAGGAAACTTCCAGTTTCGCACAGCAACAAACCAGGCTCCACGATATGCCCAGCCAGGAGAGCCAATGCAAGAGATGACTGTTATCATGGAGTTGAAGTTGCTTGCAGATGTAGGTCTGGTCGGTTTGCCAAATGCAGGAAAGTCAACTCTCCTCTCAAGTTTGTCGTCAGCACGCCCAAAGATAGCCAATTATCCGTTTACAACGCTCGAACCTTCGCTTGGCATCGTGGAGTATCGCGACCACAAGTCATTTGTCATGGCGGACATACCGGGTATCATTGAGGGAGCGGCAGAGGGCAAGGGACTCGGCCTTCGCTTCCTTCGCCACATAGAGAGAAACTCACTTCTCCTCTTCATGGTGCCGGGAGACAGTGATGATATCAAGAAAGAATATGAACTGTTGCTTAACGAATTGCACAAGTTCAATCCCGAAATGCTACAGAAACACCGTGTTCTCGCCATCACAAAGTGTGACCTTCTCGATGAAGAACTTATCAACATGCTCAAGGAAGACCTTATGAACAGCGGACTGTTAAGCCCTGATGGCAAGACAGAGAATGGTCATGTGGTGTTCATCTCAAGTGTTACGGGCATGGGATTAAGTGAACTTAAGGATGTACTATGGGAGGAACTTAACAGTGAATCGAACAAGATTGCCGGCGTAATAGCCGAAGACACGCTTGTGCATCGTGACAAAGACCTGTCTTATCTCGCTGCAGAGGTAGAGGAAGAAGACCGTAATGCCGATGAAGAGATTGGCATCATAGACGAGATTGACGCTGATGACATAGAGTATCTTGATGAAGATGACCTTGAAGACCTTGATGACTTTGAATATGCAGACGATGAAAGCAAAAAATGATATGATAGATAACGGACTGTTGATATACAGCCTTGGCAATGATATAACGGCTTTTACTACCGACAGAACCGTAGGCCGTGACCCCGAAAAGATAAAAAGCGTGTTGGCTGGCATGCGTAACATAACCGCAGAAAACATTCGTTTTGCCCGTCCACACCAGACGCATACTGACCGCGTAATGCCAATTGCGGAAGAGTTCTTCGCTCTTCCGCCACAAACGCAGCAGATGCTTATGGAAGGGGTTGACGCGGTAATGACCGATGTTGCCAATACAGTACTCGGTGTATCTACCGCAGATTGCATTCCCGTTATCGTTTATGACCAGGAACATCATGCTGCGGCAGCCATCCATGCGGGTTGGCGAGGTACAGTGCAGAGCATTGTTATGAAAACCATACGTCAGATGCAGCAGATGTATCACAGTGACACCGTGCAGTGCAAGGCAGTGATAGGTCCCGGCATAAGCCTCGATAGTTTTGAAGTGGGTGACGAGGTCTATAACGCTTTTGTTGAGGCGCAGTTCCCGATGGACGATATGGCGCGTCAATATCCAGCATTCACTCATGAGGGAGAAGCCCCACAGCAACCTGTAAAGTGGCATATAGACCTAAAAGAAGTAAACCGCCAGCAGTTAATGGCTATGGGATTAAAGGAGGAAAATATTGTTGTGAGCAGCATAGATACCTTTACCGATGACCGTTTCTTCTCCGCCCGACGTGAACAGAAGGGCGATGTAAAGTGTGGAAGAATATTCACAGGGTTCATGATGAACTAAAAATTAATAATAGAGAAATAAAAATTATGACTATTAAGTAACGACTCCATAACGACAAAATTGTATTGGAAGTGTCCCTAAAGATGATGTTATATGAAGTCGTAATTTTAAATTCCTGACTTTTCTGCCTACGAAGACCTATGAGGTATCTACTTTTTACGCTTCTTTTTTGCGTACAATATTCCCTTGCAGCCAACAATTGGCGGTTCATACATTATGACGACCACAACGGAATGTCGCAGTGGCACTGTACCCGTGTGTTGCAAGACAAACGCGGTTTTATGTGGTATGCCACGTGGAATGGATTGAACCGTTATGATGGATACGACTTTACTGTCTTTAAATCACAGCCTGGCGATAACAGTAAGTTGACCTCTGACCGTATACGTAACATGCTATTGGGCGACGATGGCAATATCTATTGTAACATCAACGACCACATCTGGCGCTTTAATCTTGTAACATATAAGTTCGAACAGCCTGATGCTGCAACCCAAGAGCGTTACCTTACACGCTTGAAGGCAGACACCGAAGTACATCCCGAGGTAGGGATGGAGTTATGCGGCAGGCAGTTTGAAAAAGTAAGACAGGTGTTTCGTGACTCGCAGCGCAATCTGTGGGTGATGGGATTGTATGGTGTTTACAAGATAACTCCAGCTCCATTGCCAGCGCAGCGCATAGAGGCAGTGCCCGAGGACATAATACGCAGTATTTATGTTGATAGAAAAAAGCGTATATGGATAACGGCACGTAACAGTGGTGTGGTGACAGTGCTTGACAATAACGCTAACCTCATAGGTTATCTTGCCCCAGATGGGCGTCTGCATCCTGCACCTGTGCGTTTCGCTCCAGTATATTGCGTGATGCAACAACGCAACGGAACCATTTGGTTCGGAAGCAAACCAAACGGCCTTTACAGACTAAAGGAAACCGAGAATGGCGTGTTTGCCATAGAAAACTTTACCAAAGGCAGTGCTGCACAGATAAAGAGCGGGACGGCAATAAATTGTGAAAACGTCTATGACATAAAGGAAGACCGTCAGGGACGACTATGGATAGCAACACATGGTGGTGGAATAAACGTGATGGAACACGCCAGTGGCGTACCATTGTTCCATAATATGAACAATACGTTCCGCCATTACCCGAAGAATAACATCTTTGTACGCCGCATAATGATAGTGGGCGACAGTCTGTTGCTTGCCACTACGACAGAGGGTTTCCTCGTTATTCCTCATCTAAAGAAACCCTATGGCAGCATGCTTTTTAATGTCCACGAGCGCGAATCAGACCGTGCCGCGAGCCTCTCCAGTAGTGCGGTGATGGACATGATGTTCGATCGCAAGGGCAGGCTCTTCATTTCTACGGAGAGTGGGGGAGTCAATATGCTGTTGACACGCAATCTCACGGCACCGAAGTTAGACTTTCGCCATTTCAATACCACAACAGGTATGGGGTCAGATGTAGCACTTGCCATGGCAGAAGCCGCTGACGAGATACTCGTGCAGTGCAATAATCAGGTGACACGACTTAACGCTGATACGGGCGAAGCCGAGAACTTCAATGACCTTTTCTTCTCCATTGCCTCACGTTTCTCAGATGCTGAGCCATTGATGTTACAAGGAGGACGGTGGTTACTGTCAACAGAGTCTGGCGTGATAACTATGATGGAGAGTGCCTTTCACCAGCGTTCGTACGTTCCTCGCATAGTGGTGACGTCAGTATCAGTGCCCGATAAGCCAATAGATTATTCCGCTTGTGCCCACGATACCATACACCTCTCCTCGCAAGACCGTAACGTTACCATACAGTATGCTGCCCTTGACTTTACCGACAACACCCACATAAAGTACTCTACACGCATATGTCAAGAAAGAGATTGGTGGGGTCGCAGTCATGAAACTGCGTGGACAACACCGCACGACACACGCTCGCTGAGCCTATTCGACCTTGATCCTGGCATGTATCGCGTAGAGATACGTTCCACAAACGCTGAGGGACTGTGGGTTGACAATACGCGTGTCATATACCTTGAAGTCAAACCAACGTTCTGGGAGACACGCCTTGCCACAGCGCTCTATATACTCTTAGGCATAGTCCTTATCTTGGGCATAACATATACGGTGACATATATCCGTGCCCTGAAGCGTCAACGCGAGGAGAACCTCAAGGCATATCTGAATCTCTTTGAGCAACAGACTGTGGCGGCAGCATCAAAAGCCATCGCTGCTGATGCCATAGGTGAGGAACAATACGAAGAGAATGCTGAAACATCAGTGGAAGCGTTGCCAATGGCTGCTACTCCTACGCCAACAACCACTAATATTTCCGAGGAGGATGACGCCTTCGTACGTCGGCTTCTTGCATTTGCTGACGAGAACCTTAGCAACAGTAACGTTGGAATAGACGAGATGGCGTCAGCCACAGCCACCTCACGATCCAGCCTAAACCGCAAGACTAAACAACTGTTGGGTGTGACACCAGCCGACTTTCTGAAGGAAGCACGCATCAAAAGAGCATGCCAGCAGTTGCTTACCACCACACGAAATATCAACGATATAGCCTATTCGTGCGGATATTCCGACCCTAAGTATTTTTCAAAATGCTTCAAGGCGTCCGTCGGTATGTCGCCAAGTGAATATCGAAATAATCACAAGCATGAGTAGTGGCTACCTAATGAATTGCAGAAATACAACTGAAAGCGTCCTGGTCACATTGTGATTGGGACGCTTTTACTATAATTATCATGGTATTTAGACATTGTCCATTTCATCGTTAACCCCAATTAAAGTTATCGGTAACACCTATTCATTTCATCGTTAACACCTATCCATTTCATCGTTAACACCCAAGAAAACTATCGGGAACACCGATGAAATCGATAAAAATATAAGAACATGATGCAAAATTACACCTGGTGTGAAATAAAATTATACCATATTTGGCAGTAATGTAAACCATATTAATAAATAAAAACATTAATTTTGCAAGCACATTATAAATTATTATCACACGAAATAACTAACCAAATAATAATAACATCATTTATGAACAAAAACTTTTTCAAACATTTGTTGTTGCTACTCGTAGCACTTCTCGTAGGTGTAACGGTGGCAGAGGCGAAGAAGAAGTTGCACACCATTGGCGATTCCACCATGGCGAACTACTCCACTGACGGTTCTACCGACAAGCGTGGATGGGCGCAGATGTTGCAACAGTTCTTTAATACCGACAATGTAACGGTGAACAACCGCGGCAAGTCGGGTGCCTCAAGTAAGTCCTTCTATAAGGAAGCTGCCTATTGGCCAACGCTTGTCAAGGGCGGAAGCGACGAAATGCAGGCAGGAGACTACCTTCTTATACAGTTCGCCCACAACGACGAGAAGAACGGTGGTGCCGATGGCGACGTGGTAAAGGCATATTATACCGCCATTGGTCAGGCTGATAAGGCTGCCTCTACCGACTATCGAGGCACCACGGCAAGCGGTACTTATAAGGAATACATACGCAAGTACATTGATGAGGCGAAGGCAATGGGCGTAACACCAATCGTTGTCGGTCCAATATGTCGCAAGTATTTCGAGTCAAACGGTACGGCAATACGCCGCAACGGACAGCACGACCTTGGTGATAGTTTTACTAAATGCGATGGAAAAACGCTCACAACAGGCAACAAGGTGTCAACGTCTGACGATACATACGATTACGTGGCACAGGCAAGAAACGTGGCAAACGAGTATGATGACGTACCGTTCATAGACCTAACGACCCTTACCGCCAATATGTATGTAAATTATGGCGAGGCATATTGCACCAGCAACCTCTTCTGCAACGATGACTCTACGCACCCAGGAGCACTTGGCGCTACGCTGATAGCGCGTGAGTTTGCCCAGCAACTCAGGGCACAGGCAGCGTCAGAGACCGACCCTAAGAAGAAGGCAGTACTCGAAGCACTGGCTAAAGACGTTATCGTTTCATCAGAGATAACATTCAACCCTACCTCAGGCGACCTCGGAAAGGCATACCAAGGCCAGTCAGTGGTAAAGGAATTCAACGTTTCTGCCTTCGGACTGGAGAGTGGTAACGACATGACCATTACCGCCGACGGAGGTTTCCTCGTTTCGCTCGACAAGAAGAATTATGCAGCAAGCATTACCATACCATGCAGTGGCAGTAGCGTTATCAGCACAATATACGTAAAAGCAAACCTCAATAACTCTGGTACCATAACAGGAACACTTACCGCTACCGCAGGTACACAGACCTCTTCACTCCCACTTTCAGCTGAGGCAATAAACCTGTCAGGAGGAAAAGAAGCAACAGCAGTGTGGACATTGACAACATCAGGCGCGCCAGAGGCAAACGAACTGCTCACGTTGGCAGACCAAACACTCTCTGAACTCAACGCACAGGTGTATGCCAACATGGGAACAGGCGACGCAACACGCAAGATGCAGTTGCTCACTACTCCATCAGGCAAGTGGGGAGCAGGCGAGATTGACGAGGTGTCAACACGCTATGCAGAGTTTAAGGTAACGTGTCCAGCGGACTATGAGTATGCTATAGACAAAATATCATATTACATCTCAGGTCGTGGAGGCTCAGCAGTGAGTTACCATGCGTATTACAGCACAAACAAAGATTTCTCTAATCCTGTGCTGATAGACGAGAAAGTGAACATGGCAAAGGACGCTCCTACGCTCATCGAGTGCCCTGTTGTAAGCAAGATAGAAGAAGGTCAGTCGCTGTATGTGCGCCTGTACCCTTGGTATAACGGTCAGGCAGCAGAGGCAAGTGGCAAATACTTCTGCGTATCCGACATGACAATACACGGCACAGCCACTAAGGCGGGTGGTCAGGCTGTGAACTACGACGGAACAGTATCATACAGTCTCGTTGACTCAGACCCAGTTTTCGCACCAGAAGAAATGACAGTCGGCTTCGTGGGTAAAACCGTTTCTTACGGTTCTCTCCTCACAGTAAGTAAGGATGGCGGTTGCTCTTGGAGTGGAAGCACTGACAACGGAAAGAAGCAAACGAAGATAGCGAACGCTACAGGAAGTTCACTTCCTTCATCAGCAGTAGAGGGTAACACCGTAACCTTTACCCTTACGCCAGAAGAAGGCGTAGTGTTCATGCCAACAAAGGTAACATTCCAGGGAGCGCGCTACGGTACAGACGGTGGTAAAATCACTGCGGTAATAAGCGGAACAGGCAGCGCAACCATCTGCGAGGATGCAGATGTGAATCGCTCAGGCAAGGGATTAGAGTTGAAAACACTTGAGGCAAACGTGGAAGGTGTTTCCGCTGACGCAAGCAACCCATTGAAACTCGCCATCTCTGTCATTGGACTCGGAAAAGGCAAGAATGTAGGCATCAACGATATCATTGTTGAAGGCAAGATGCAGGGCACCATACAGCAGAGCAAGAAGTATGCGCTCACCACAAGCGTAAGTCCTGCTGAGGCTGGTACCGTGGATCTCGACCCACAGATGTCTGCATATAAAGAAGGTTCAGAGGTAACACTTACCGCTAAGCGTAACTTCGGATATAAGTTCAAGGAGTGGCAGGTTGACGGCAATAGTGTAGCAAACACAGAGGCATATACGCTGACAATGGATGCCGACAAGAACGTTACAGCGGTCTTTGACGCTATCCCTGTTTACACCGTCAGCACCTCATGCACCAACGATGCAGAACTCTCAATAGGTTCTGTAACACTCACTCCGAATGATAATAACGGCAAATACGAGGCAGGAACCAAGGTAACAGCAACTGCAAACGAGTCACGCATCCTGAAGTTCATGCAGTGGACTGACGGTGGCGAGAACGCTGGCACAACGGCAACACGCACCGTTACCGTAAATGCTGACATGAATCTCACCGCAAACTATGAGGTGCAAGACTTCGTAGCGGTGTTCGATGCTTCAAAGACACAGGCATACGCTTACGAGACCACGGCACAGTATCCGTTTCAGGCAGACATAACATGGGATGCAGAGCGTAACGCTCAGGCAGCGGTAGTACGTCAGTCAGACGGCAGTCTTGTCTATTCGCAGAACACGGGTACACCAGTCGTTCGCAACCGTGAGGGCGTTGTGATGGCAGGAATCAACGGACTCTATCAGAATGGCTATGACACACGCGACATAGCATGGCAGTATCAGTTCTCTACCAAGGGCTTCACAAATGTTACTTTCGTTGGCGACATGGCAGCGAAGAATGCCGCTACTAAGACGTACAAGGCACAGTATTCACTCGATGGAACTACCTTTGCCAACATAGACGGCGCAGAATGGGATATGACAGCGAACGTAATAAAGCCTATTACCTTCACATTGCCAGCAGAGGCAGACGGTAAAGACTTGATATACGTACGTGTTTGCGGTACGGGCGATGAAATATTGAACTCGTCATACACCTTCGACAACACCTTCGACGGACTGAAATACGCAGCACATTCAGAGTCGGGTATAGGTAATGTATATGTTCTCGGTACGGCAGAGACCGTGGCTGACGATGTTGCACCAGTAGTAACCGCCACACTTCCTGCTGATGGAGCAACAGGAGTGAGTGCCTCTGGTAGCATAACAATATCATACAACGAACGCATACAGGCAGGAACAGCCGTTGCAGAGGCAACACTCGACGGTAAGACTTTGCAACCAACATGGAACACACGCAGCGTGACCTTCAACTATGTAGGACTGGAATATGGCAAGACCTATGCCTTCGTGCTTCCTGCAGGCTACGTGGCAGACCGTTCAGGCAATGCTGCCGCTGCACAGACGCTGACGTTCACCGTCATGGATAGGCAGAAACCACAGGCACGTATCTTCGATGCTGTGGTAGATAAAAACCTCGACCTGAAGCAAGGACAGAGCATTGCCGCAACAGAGACAATGCCAAAGCAGTATCGCTACATACAGGATGCAATAGACGATGCTCCTAATAATGCAACGACTCCATACCTTATATATATAAAGGAGGGTTACTACAACGACCCTAACGTATCGTTCAACAGCAGTTATGGCACACGTTATACCACTTCGCAGACAGGGACGGGTGCTCCAACAGAGCAAATCCCTGGCGGAAAGAATGACTATGACGATTGCAGACTGGTGTATGTCAACAAACCAAACGTTCACCTTATAGGTCAGGCAGTGGACAAGGTGACTATTGCTACAGACCGAATGGATGGTGGTTGCAGCGACCCTTCACGCGTATGGTATCATGTTAACGCAGGTGCAACGCTCGAGGTACAGGACAATGCCAGCGACTTCTACATGCAGGGCGTAACCCTCGACAATGAGAACTGGACAATAAAGGGCATGGAAGGTCCACAGGCTCTGTGTATGAACATTACTTCAGACCGTGCCGTGTTCGATGATATCAACGCCCGTTCTTATCAAGATACCTATAAGAGTAACGGTACATACAACCGTCAGTTCTTCTATAACTCTACCATCGAGGGCGGTGTTGACTTCATATATGGTTCAGGCGACGTATGGTTTGAGAACTGTATGCTCAACATTAACCGCAAGAGTGGCGGCTACATAGTGGCTCCTAACCACCCAGAAGGCACACGTTGGGGATATGTATTCAATAACACCACTATCACCACAACATATACAAGCAATCCGGAAGACTACCAAGTGTACCTCGGACGCCCATGGCACGACCAGCCAATGACCGTCTTCCTTCACACAAAGATGGAGGTAAAGCCATACGATGGCTACTGGTATCCAACAATGGGAGGTCTGCCAAAACTCTGGGCAGTATATGATATCGTGGACAAGAAGGGCTACGCACTCTCAGAAAAGTCTATAGAGGACTACTATTACACTTCTAACGGTACTACGTTTACGGGCAAAGCCAAGAACTATCTTACTGCTGACGAGGCCGCACAATATACCATCTCTAACGTAATGGCAGGCGATGGCAGCAGCGCAAAGACTGGAGTATGGAACCCAATGACGGTAGTAGAGAAGACGGCAGTACCTGTATTGAAGCAGGAAGGCAATGAGGTAACATGGCAGGCTGATGAATATGCTATCTGTTATGTAGTAACCGTTAATGGCAAGCCTGCTGCATTCACGACAGAGGCACGTTATGTTGCTGCTGCGGGCGATGAGATACAGGTGCAGTCAGTAAACGAAAACGGTGCACTCTCAGCCATGTCTGACGTACTTAGCGTATCGACAGGCATCGAGTCAGTAAAGAATGATGCTGCAAGTGCTACGTCATCTACCGTTTACAACCTCCTTGGACAGCCTGTGAAGACACCACGTAACGGAGTATTCATTATGAATAACAAGGCTGTTTTGGTAAAGTAAGAAATTGATAAAGTAAAAGAAAAGCGACATCAGAGTGCGAAGGAAATCGCATTTTGATGTCGCTTTTTTTATGAACGTATGTAATATAAGTGTGTGGATAAGTGTGCTTTACTTCGCCTCAAAACTATACTTCAGAGTTACGGAGCACCCTATGTTTTCCTTAAACTGACATAGTCCGTAGTTAGGAATACCGTTTTCTGTTGATGGTCCGATGTCGAGGATGCGTAGTCCAGCCTCATAGTAGTGCTCAAACAGAGCGTGGGTGAGGTAGTTCATTGGACGAAGAGTGGAATAGTCACGTATGTCTCCCCAGTAAACAACCTGTGCTATGCCGTCTGCTACGTGGAACACCTGTGCAGCAGCAACATCGTTACCGTTGTGTTCCAGTACGAAGAAGTCTGCTTTTATAACTCTACTGACCGTCTGCCATACCTGTTCCAAGGTCATACGCAGTGGGAAACCGCGCTCTTCGCGGTTGCGACGTATCACGCTGTAGGCGTGTTCTACCTGTGAGCGGTCTGCCGAGTTGAGGTGTACGAGGTGGAACGGTTCCTTCAAAGCATGCTGCAGATTCTTGCGCGCGCTACGGTCAATGAAATCTTCATAATGTGGTATGCGTGATAGGTCAACGTGATAGTTCAGGTCTATGCAGCGAACGCGGTATAGTCTCGAGAAGACACTGACCCATTTTGATAGTTGTGTCTCATTATATATAAGCGGTTGTAGCGTGATGGATAGCGCTTGGTGTCGCTCCTTAGCATAATCATACAACAATCTTGCTGCTTCCTCCATGTGTTCCAGTCCCTGTGGTTTGCGTTCTATGAAACCACCATACGGTGCTGAGAACGGAGAACGCAGAGTGTTGTCACGCTCTCCCAGCGTGATGCCTAAGCGAGGCTTGCTGTCTTCAATGGAGAGAAAGTGCAGTCGCTCTACCTTGTCACGGTTAAGTTCGGAGAATGCCACGCTGTTGAAGACGTGTTGCGGACGATATGTCTTCTCGAAATCCTCAGGAGAAAGTTCTTTTATCTGCATGACTTGCTCAAAATTATTAGCATGACTTATTCAAAATAGAACGATAGAACAATCATTTTGCTGCGCACGTTGTTAATTGCTTTAGCGTATGGCAGTATGGAATTGTTGTTAATGTTCGGTATGCGAGACGTGTCGAGATTGTTGCTCAGACCGTACATAAACTTCAGTTCAGGGCGCAGTTTGAAGAAAGGCAGGTAGAAGTCGCAACCCATGCCGACCTCAAGGAACACGTCAGACTTCTTTAACTGGATGTATTCGCTTGACGAAGCCGAGAGGTTCATCATAGGTGCAATACCCATCATGAGGTATGGGCGGTGGTTGTTGAAACGCTGAGCGGCATAAATAAGGTCCAGATTCGCACCCACGTAAACCGTTTTCATGCTCTCCGTTATTTGCGTTTGCTCTCCACTCTCGATATTAGCATTGAGATTACGGAAGGCGATGTTGCGTGTCCCGAAATACAACTGAGGAGCAAAACGAAAGGCAAAGTATTCGTTAAGGCGCAGTTCTCCGAGCACACCGACGTTAAAACCAGGCTCCCAGTTGTGCTGGTCAGTAGTCACGTTGGCATCAATCACGGTGCCGTCAGGGGCAGTAATAATCTGTGGACCAACATTGTCCATTTCCATGTCCTGCATGTGTGTTCCCACAACGATGCCGAGGTGAAACTGACGCAGGTCGGTATATGGGCGGTTTTGCACACGTTTCTCCTGCGCAGCAACGGTGGTGAGCGTAAGGAATACACCTATAATAGTAATAAAGAGTTTTTGCATAATAATTGGTATTCTACTGTAAAAGTAAACGCAGAAAGTGCTTATAAATTGCTTTTTTATGGTAGAAATACCCTATAAATAGGCAAAAAACATTATTTAACAAAAATTTTAGTACCTAACTGTAGGTATTTTCAAAATAAATTCATACCTTTGCATCACGAAACAACAACAAAGGCTTTTACAAAAACATTATAAACAAAATAAAAACAACTATGGCTTACGTAATTAATAACGACTGTATCGCATGTGGAACATGTATTTCTGAGTGTCCTTCTGAGGCTATCTCTGAGGGCGAGATCTACTCAATCAACCCTGATGTTTGCACAGAGTGCGGCACATGCGCTGATGTATGTCCTAACGAGGCTATCCACCTCGGTTAATATTGGGCATAAAGCATAGCAATATTTAGAGTAAACAACATAGGCGGTGAACCTTTTATTAGGTTCGCCGCCTAATTTTTTATTGGTGCTTGAGGCATTCTTTTTCCTACTGGCAAAAATGGTAAATTTAGGAAATCGTGTAAAAGGTGCTTAATTACCGTGTAATCACTATGCTTTTACCATGTAAAAAGATAGAGATTACACAGTAAAAGCATAGTGATTACAGAGTAAAAAGGTACATATCACAAATAATATTGTAACTTCTTGATTTGTAGATATATACGTTTTGACTCTGTGCTATGGGTAAAAATGGTAAATTTGGGAAACGTTAATATTTGTAAATGCTGGGGGAGCCGTTCTGCGGTAACCATTCAGTGGTAGTTATGTAAACAAAAGCCTTCACTTACGTGCACGCTTTCTCGCCATGACGATGTTAGACTTTCTTTGGCTGGAAGCCAATACTTTGAGTAACCGGGGACGGAGTCTCCGGATATTGATAGGTCGGTAGACATCAGCCTGGAGGGCTGTACACCGCCTAACACGGTACTGCCCTCCAGGCAGCCAACAGGAATGTACCCATAATCCGTAGGCTTCGCCCACGGTTACTCAAAGTACAGCCTTCCGGGCTAATCACCCATCTATACTTAGCACGTAATCTCCCTTAAATTACCGCAGAATAGTTACGTTCTGCGAGGGTCACGTTGACAATGGTATTTACTTGTGTGTATAACTTTTTCATGCTAAACCGAAGTAGAGAACTTCAGCTCCATAAATTATTTCCAAATCCCGCATTGCTGCTATTTATATCCCTCCATAGGTAAAAAAATGAAGAAATCCTGTCGTAAATAAAAAAAAATGTATATCTTTGTGGAGCATTTACAGATGTCAAAAATAACTAAGTGGCGGTAAAAAACAACTTGGTACAATTTAACGGAGTGAATTTCATAGTATATATCGTTTCCTTGTCATAGATTTTTGGATATTTCGGAGCCATTCATCAGTCACAATGCGTGGCATTCTTCGCTATGCTCAGGCGTTTCACGGAGTTCTCCATCTTCATGTCTCCAAACTATCTCAAAAATCTATGACATAAATTATACCAATTTATTTTTCACCGTCACTAAACAACCAAACTGCAAATCTACTAAACGATAATACTACCATGTTAATCCAGTTCAATGTACATTATATCGTCTCCTTCGCAGACGAACTTTACGTCAACGTTAAAATGCCTGGCGGACGTGTTGAGGCTCATAAAATGACGCAAAAGGGCGAGGGATGCTGGCAATACGAATTGCGTTTTGACGTAGCAGGCATTGAGATGCTTGACTATTATTACTCAGTTGTGAGGATGAACGAGGTGCAACGCACCGAGTGGCGCACCCAGGCGCACCGCATAGACATAGCGCAGACAGGGCTGACACAATATACCGTGTATGACAATTGGATAGACATACCCCATGATACCTACCTCTATACCTCGGCATACACACAGTGCATCAACCGCAGAGAGCCTCGCAAAGTGTATCGTCGTAGCAATCCGGCAGCGCTGCGCTTAAAGGTTCGTGCCCCGCAGTTGCGCGGAAATGAGCATCTTGTGGCAGTTGGCGCACACCCAGTGATGGGCGAATGGCACATCGACCGTGCCATACCCTGCGAGGAACAGGCACCAAACGAGTGGATTTGTGACATAGACGCAGAATACACCGCAGGCGAAGAATTAGAGTATAAGTTCGTGGCGGTGAGGGATGATGACCCGAATAGCGAACCAATGTGGGAGACAGGCGAGAACCGTAAGGTAACGATGCCACGCATGCGACGTGGGGAAATCATTGAGTATGAGTTGCCTCAGGCGTTTTTCGAAATATGGAATGTGCGCAAGGCAGGTACACTGGTGCCAGTATTCTCGTTGAGGACACAGGGAAGTTTCGGTGTAGGCGACTTCGGAGACCTATGCCGTATGATAGACTGGGTGGCATATACGAGGCAACGCCTGTTGCAGGTATTGCCGATAAACGATACTACTATCACCCACACCTGGACCGATTCCTACCCATATTCCTGCATAAGTATCTTCGCCCTGCACCCACAGTACGTGGACTTCCGTCAACTTCCACCGCTTGCCGACAGTAAGAAGGCGGAGAAGATGGAACGCTTGCGCAAGGAACTGAACGCCCTTCCACAGATAGACTATGAGCGAATGACTACGGCAAAGTGGGAATATCTGCGCCTGTTGTTCGCACAAGAAGGCAAGAATGTGCTGGCGTCTGCCGACTTCAAGGAATGGTTCCAGGAGGAACAACATTGGCTTGTGCCATATGCACAGTACTCTTACCTTAGAGATGCGCATGGAACAGCCGACTTCATGCAATGGGAAGGCAACACACAGTGGCAGGAGGCGGACCGCGAAGCCCTGTCTAATCCGCGCACAAAGGCATACAAGCAGGTAGCACTGTACTACTACGTGCAGTATGTCCTTGCCGTGCAGATGAAGGCAGCGCATGAATATGCACGAGAGAAGAGAGTGATACTGAAGGGCGATATACCAATCGGCGTAAACAGAAAAGGCTGTGACGTATGGCAAGAGCCACGTTATTTCAACCTGAATGGGCAGGCAGGAGCACCGCCAGATGACTTCTCTGTAAACGGACAGAACTGGGGCTTCCCTACATATAACTGGGATGAGATGCTGAAAGACAACTGCCTGTGGTGGGTTCGACGCTTCCAAAACATGCAAAAGTACTTCGATGCCTACCGCATAGACCACGTCTTAGGCTTCTTCCGCATATGGGAGATACCAGCGGATGCCGTTCATGGCTTGCTCGGACAGTTCCAGCCAGCCCTCGGGCTGACCCCAGAAGAGATAGAAGCCTACGGACTTCACTTCCGCAAAGGACGCTTTACACGTCCGTATATAACGAAAGAGATACTTGAAGACCTCTTCGGCGAAGAGAAGGCACAGTATGTTCGTGACACCTTCCTAACGCCTTACAAGGAGGGACTGTACCTGATGAAGGAAGAATATGATACGCAACGTAAGGTGGAGGCTAAGGTCTCTGACCCCGTTATGCGCGATGGGCTGTACACATTGATAAGCAATGTACTCTTCCTTCGTGATCATAAGAACCCCGAACTCTATCATCCGCGCATAGCAGCACAGCATACATATATATATAAGGTGTTGCTGTCAGACAGCGACCGTGACTGCTTCAACCGCATACACGATGACTATTTCTACCGTCGCAACACGCAGTACTGGTACAAGGAAGCCATGAAGAAGTTGCCAAAACTCGTAGAAGCCACCCGAATGCTTGTGTGTGCCGAAGACCTTGGAATGATACCAGAGTGCGTTCCCACAGTGCTTAACGAACTGCGCATACTGTCCCTCGAGGTGCAGTCAATGCCAAAAGAGATGGGAAGACAGTTCGGCAGACCAGAATGTTACCCATACCGCAGCGTGTGCACTATCGACAGCCACGATATGCCGACACTCAGAATGTGGTGGGACGAAGACGTGGCACGCTCACAGCAGTATTATTCCACCGTTCTTGGGCGTCGCGACGAGGCACCACACCCACTCCCGGCGTGGTTGGCACGTGACATCATGCTGCGAAACCTGCAGTCAGCCTCCATGCTCTGCGTGCTGTCCTTGCAGGATTGGCTTGCCGTCAGCGAGGAACTGCGCCTGCCAGACGCTAATGCGGAGCGCATAAACATACCAGCAAATCCACATCATTACTGGCGATACCGTATGCACCTCAACATAGACGAGATGCTTGCCGACAAGCGCTTCTGTGATGATATAGCCGAAATGATAATACAAAGCGGTAGATGAAGATAGAGAAGATAGACCCACCGTCATGGTTTTCGGGCATGGAAGACCACATGGTGCAGATTATGCTGACAGGAGAGGGACTGAAAGACGCCACTCTCCTGGCAGACAGTCAGCACGCTGAAGTAACGAAAACCATACATTCAGAAGACGGACGATACCTCTTTGCATATCTAAACCTCAGCGATTGCGCAGAGGGCACACTGCCTTTGCACCTAAAGAACGGGGTGGAGACGGTAGAAATACCGTATGTGCTGAGAGAGAAAAAGTACGGAACGGTACAGAAAGAAAGCCTTTCCGCTGGCGACGTGGTCTATCTCTTGATGCCAGACAGGTATGCCCGTGGCGGAAAAGCACTGTTAGAGGATAGCCCAAAGGACGTGAAGCAACGGGAATGGCAGCGCATCAGTCCATCGGGTAGGGCAGGAGGCAACATCGATGGCATAACGGAACACCTTGATTACCTACATGACCTCGGTGTAACGGCATTGTGGACCACACCCGTTTTACAGAACAATATGCCCGAAACACAACGCCTTAGCAGTTATCATGGATACGCAATAACCGACTACTACGCCATAGACGCACGCTTCGGAACGCTCGAGGACTACCAGAACATGACTCGCTCAGCCCACGAAAAGGGCATGAAAGTAGTGATGGACATGGTCTTCAACCACTGTGGAGCAGCGCATCCGTGGCTTAATAATCCCCCGATGCCCGACTGGTTTAACCACCGTGACTGGCTGAAAGGGACCGATGTGACGGGCGGACACTTGCCAGAGACGAACGAAAAGTACCTCCAGACCAACTACAGGCTAACGCCAACGATAGACCCTTACGCCGCGGAGGTGGACAAACAGCAGACCGTTGAGGGATGGTTCGTAAAGACAATGCCCGACCTAAACTTGCGTAACGCGCACCTTTTGCAGTACCTTACGCAGATGACCATGTGGTGGATAGAGACCGCGGGCATTGATGCCATACGCATGGACACCTTCCCTTACGCAGACAAAGACGCCATGCAGCAGTGGCTTCGCAACCTGCACAGGGAGTATTCATGGTTCCGGGTAGTTGGAGAAACATGGGTGTCAGACACCGCTTTCTCAGCAAAATGGCAAGAAGGCGAGTTGGATAGCCCTATGGACTTTGCCATGTTCGAGGCACTTAACCATTCTAAGCGTGAGGAAACAGACGAGACGTGGAGCGGAATGAACCGAGTTTACAATACGCTTTGTTATGATTATCTATACAAAGACCCATTGATGGTGATGACGTTCCTTGATAATCACGACGTTAACCGCTTCCTTGAAGACTACGAGAACTATTCGCCTAAGGAACGAAAGCAGATGACGGAGAGCCTAAAACGTGCCCTCGCACTGCTCATGACAATGCCGAGAATACCGCAGTTGTATTACGGTACCGAGGTATTGATGTCGGGAACGACACGTAAGAACGATGGTTACGTGCGCCTACCATTCCCAGGAGGTATGCCCAACGATGCTCGTGACACCTTCACCGCAAAAGGAAGAACGCACGAAGAGAACGATATGCACCGCTGGCTGCGCCGCCTTCTGCACTGGAGAAAGGGCAGCGAGGCAGTAAAACAAGGCACGACAAAGCAGTTCTTGCCATATAATGGAGTGTATGTCTTGGCGAGACAGTATGCAGAAACGACAGTGTTGACGGTGGTAAATGGATGTAATCACAGAGTAACATTCACACCCAACCGTTATGAAGAAATAATACTCGGAGCAAAGGAAGCAAGGAATATACTGACAGAGAGAACAGTAGATCTCACCGCTCCCATGCATCTTGCACCGAGAAAAGTAATGATACTTGAAATAAAACCTAATAAACTATGAGCGAAGAAACATCAAAAGCCAAGCATAGTCATTGGTATTTCCCACTGTTGGCGCTGTTATTCCTGACAGCAACGGCAGTATATTATTTGCAGTTGCGTAATGATGACGTGCTCTTCATGGCGCAACTCTATTCCTTTTTCATGAGTGGCACACAGTTCTTTGGTGATTGTATGTCACGTCCTGGCGGACTATTAGAGTGGGGTGGACGTTGGTTCACGCAACTATTCTATGTCCCTTGGCTCGGAAGCATTGTGCTAACCCTGTTGTGGGTAGCAATATTCCTTGCGCTAAAAAAGGCTTACAGCGTGGCGAACGCATTGTCGCCATTGCTCCTTGTGCCCCTCATTGCCCTGTTAGTGAGCGATATAGACCTTGGTTATTGGATGTATTATCTGAAACAACCAGGTTATTATTTCCGCGAAACACTCGGCGTGTTGTCCGTTTCGCTACTCCTTTTAGCGTCACGTGTGGACCGTTACTCACTCGTAGGCAGCCTTCTCGCTGCCGCCGCTTATCCCTTGATAGGCTTCTATTCACCCTTAGCCCTGCTCTGTATATTTATCGTAGCCATCGTCACTCGCCGTTGGGTAGCCGTCGCTATAGCCGCAGCAGGAGCGATATTGTCCCCATTATTATTCAGTAAACTATATACAACGCTCCGTGCCGACGAAGTCTTCACCGTAGGATTCCCCGTATTCCAATTGGGTGAGGCAGTGTCCTCAGAGCGAGAATGGCCGTTATACGTAGCCTGTGTCTCCCTGCTTATCATGCCATTGTTCCGCAGACTGAAAGAGCCTAAGGGCAAGTGGCTTGGCGGTATGGCTGTGGCATACCTGCTGTTGGCGGTATTCGGCATTACGGTGTTAGAGAGAAGCGACTTCAAAGACGAGAACTTCCATGCGGAGTGCAGGGCATATCGTGCTGCAGACGAGGCACGTTGGGACGACGTACTCTCAGCAGCGAGACAGGTAAAAGGTCCGCTTACCCGCGAGATGATAATGCTGAAGAATATCGCTCTCTTAAATACAGGCGACATAGGCAATAGCATTTACGACTATGACGATACCGGAGTGACGCCCGCTACCGACGATTCCTTGCGTGTACACATGGTGAATATCGCTGGACCATTAATATATATGCACCACGGAATGATGAACTTCGCTCACCGTTGGTGTACGGAAAATATGGTAGAGCAAGGCATGAAGATAGCCTTTATGAAAGTGCTCGTGCAGGTATCACTCGTCATGGGCGAGTATGAAGTGGCAGAAAAGTACATCGATATGCTCTCACGCACAATGTATTATGCTGATTGGGCGGAGCGATACATCCCCGTATTACGCAACCATAAACTCATCTCTACCTATCCAGAACTAAAGAAATGCCGTGAGTTATACACCTATATGCAGCCCTCTGCAGGTACAGACGAAGGACTATGCGAGAAGTTTATACTGGAGTATTACAGCACATTGCAAGTCCAAGGCACACCATACGTAAGAGAAGTGGCAATGGCATACGCTATGATGTCAAAGGATATACAACGCTTTTGGCCGCAATACCTTGCCTATATGTCAACACATAAGGGGCAGGAAGTGCCAGTATGCTATCAGCAGGCAGCGTATATGTACGGTTGTTTAGAACCACAATCGGCACCTAACCCACAGCAATACGGCATACATTTCGACAAGGAGAAGGTGTTGCAACGTTATGATGCCTTTACGAAGCAGACGCAACAACTCGCTTCCACAGGTCTTTCAGAAGAGGCGATAGGCGCAAGTTTGCTTTCAGAGTTTGGCGATACGTTCTGGTGGGTGTACTACTTTAATCGCTCGTCACAGTATTATTAAACCGTCATTACTGTATTGTTAAACCGTCATTACCCACAGAAAATAACTCGACATGATGAAAAATATAATAAGAACGATACTGTTTGTGCTCACAATAATGCTCTTTTCGTGTGGACATCCATCAGTGCCCGACAATACAAAGAGTGTGAACACGCTGCCAAACATATTCCCAGACTATACAAATGTTACCGTACCAGCCAATATTTGTCCATTGAACTTCATGGTAAAAGACTGTGATGAGGTGGTGGCAAGGCTCACCTGCGGTAGCCTTTCGTTCACATACGGCGACGGAAAGAAGGTCATGATAGACGAAGAAGAATGGAGCGAACTGCGCAGTGCCGCCATAGGAAAAAGCGTACAGGTAGAGGTTTACACACAAAAGAATGGTGAATGGACAGCATGGAAACCCTTTACGATAAGCATAGCGCAAGATACCATAGACCCATACCTCTCATATCGACTGATACAGCCATCGTATGTAGCATACGAAGACCTCGCCATTGTGCAGCGAAACCTAACAAACTACGACGAGAGCGATATCTACAACAACCGCCTTATGCAGACAGAGAAAGAAGGACAGTGCATAAACTGCCATTCATATCAGAACTACAAGACGTCGAGTATGCTCTTTCATGCCCGTCAAGCGCATGGAGGCACGGTGATAGTAAACAATGGAAAACTGATGAAGGTAGATATGAAGACCGATAGTACCATCTCCTCTGGCGTCTATCCAGCATGGCATCCAACTCTGAATCTCATCGCCTTCTCTACCAATACCACCCGCCAGATGTTCCTGACCAAGGATAATGGCAAGATAGAAGTAATGGATTTCGCTTCTGACCTGATACTTTACGATGTGGATAAGTGCGAGGTTAGCAACATCAGCAATTCGCCAACGCAACTTGAAGTGTTCCCTACATGGAGCCCAGACGGTAAGACCCTCTACTATTGCGTAGCGGATTTCGTGCTCAATGACACGGCAAGGGCACAGGAATACGAGATGTCTCAGCGTTACAAAGAGATAAAATACAGCATCTATGCCCGTGACTTCGATGTATCAACGCATCGTTTTAGTGCACCGCGCATGGTGTTCAATGCTGCAGCATTGGGCAAAAGCGCAACCTTGCCACGTGTCTCTCCCGATGGGAAATACATAGTTTTCGCCCTTGGTAACTTTGGTTGCTTCCATATATGGCATAGAGAAGCAGACATATATATACTCAGTTTAGCAGACGGGCAGGTGCGTCCATTGACGTTACTCAACAGTCATCAGGCAGAGAGTTATCCCTCCTTCTCCAGCAACGGACGGTGGATAATGACCGAGTCGCGCCGTGATGACGGCAGTTTTACACGCCCTTACATCGCTTACTTCGACCAGCAGGGCAAATGCCACAAAGCCTTCGAACTGCCACAGCGCGACCCAGAGCGTTACACCTTGCTCTATCGCTCCTTCAATCGCCCCGAGTTTATGAAGGAACCGGTGACAGTATCACCCAAAGAGTTCGCTAATACGTTGGCGAAAGACGCAGTGAAGGCGAAGTATAAGTGATAAAATATATTCGTAATACACTATTCATAATGCTTAGTACAATGTCGATAATATTCAGAAATGTTAAAAAAATTATGAATTATGCATTGTGAATTATAAATTATTTACTACCTTTGCAGCCGATTACCACGATAGGTAATCGGCTTTTTAATTTATCAACAAAGAAGCAGGCTGACGGAGAAGGGAACGTGAAAACGCACAACTAACAATCTGAAAGCGGCTTTATTAACAAACAAACAATGCAAAAGACAACTTTTGAACATCGTGAAAGGCTCGTCTTTCGTCACTTTGCCAATAAGAGTTACGCGCTCTTTTCGTGCATCGGACGTGAGGTGCTGATCGGTACTCTCAGTGTTGCTACGCTGTCGAATGCCCGTGCTGAGGGCGTGAGCGTCAACACCGCGGTGGCTGACAACAGCCTGGAGCGAATGGAGCAGAAACTTGATGAGGTCGTAGTGACGGGCTCACGAGCACCGCTGACACAAGCGGAGTCTGCAAAGATTGTCTCTGTCATCACCCGTGACGATATCGACCGTGCGGCGGCAGAGAGTGTGAACGACTTACTAAAACTTGCCCTTGGCGTTGACGTCCGGCAGCGCGGAGGCTTTGGAGTACAAACGGACATTTCTATCGGTGGCGGCACTTACGACCAGGTTGCTATTCTTCTAAACGGTGTAAACATCAGCAACCCACAGACAGGACACCTCAGTGCCGATTTCCCAGTATCACTTGACGACATCGCACGCATCGAGATTATCGAGGGCGCGGCATCACGTGTGTTCGGAGCGTCTGCCTTCAATGGTGCCATAAACATCGTAACGAAGTCAGCAGAGCGTAGTGGTGGTAGCGTCGGCGTGGAGGGTGGCAGTTACGGAACGTTTGGTGCTACGGCACGAGGAGCCATCAGTGGCAAGAGCGTGACGAACAGTCTTTCCATGGGCTACAAGCAAAGTGATGGAGGTACTGATAACTCCTATTTTCGTAAGTCGCAAGCATTCTATCATGGCAGTTATGCACCAGCATATAAGGAAGGCGATAGCCACCTGTCGCTCGACTGGCAGTTGGGTGCGAACACCATGCGTTATGGTGCCAACACGTTCTATTCCGCAGCCTATCCTAACCAGTATGAGAGCAACGCCCGCTTCTTTGCGGCAGTAAAGGCAGACGCAGCCACGGCTCTGAAGAGTGGCAGAATGGTACACATAGTGCCTACGGTGTATTGGAATCGCTCTTATGACCATTTCCAACTGATAAGAGGTATGGCGACGGGCGAGAACTTCCACCGTACTGATGTCTATGGACTCTCCGTCAATGCCTATACCGACTGGAAGTTAGGACGCACCGCCATTGGTGCCGACGTAAGGCAAGAGGGCATACTCTCTACTAACCTTGGCAGACCATTGGAGGAAAGTGAGTACGTAAGCGTAATTGGACACTCGGACAAAAACTATACGAAGCGTGAACAGCGCACGGACGTTAGTTACTTCCTTGAGCACGACTTCCTGTTGAAGGACTTTACCGCATCAGTGGGAGTAGTGGCAAACATGAACACTGCTTACAACTCTTCATACCGCTTTTATCCAGGTGTAGATCTCAGTTATCGTCCTGCTGAGGCATGGAAGTTGACGGCATCGTGGAACATGGCGTTCCGTATGCCTACCTTCACCGACCTTTTCTATAAGTCGCCTACGCAGGAAGGCAACAAGGACTTGAAGCCAGAGAAGACACAGTCGTTCCGCATTGGTGCGCAGTATCGTGCGAAGGGCGTTGAGGCAAGACTGTCAGCGTTTTACGATTGGGGCAGCGACATGATAGACTGGGTGATGTTTACAGCGGAAGATAAGTTCCATTCCGCCAACTTTAAGTTGGATAACCGTGGCTATGAAGTAAATATAGACCTGTTGCCACGTGAGGTATGGACCACCAACCCTATAACAAGAGTGCGTCTTGGCTATGCTTACATAGACCAGGCACGTAAGGATGACGTAGCGTTCTATAAGTCAAACTACGCCATGGAGTACCTCCGCCATAAGTTTGTGGCAGGTATAGACCACCGTATTGTGGGCCGTCTCAGTGCTTCATGGTCATTCCGCTGGCAACAGCGCATGGGTTCTTATATAATATATGAGAACAATAAGTCAACAGGTGTCGCTAAACCGTACACCCCATTCGGCTTATTAGACGTGAAATTGATGTGGACAGAGCCGCGTTATGAACTAAGTCTCTCTATGAACAACCTCACGTCATACAAGTATTATGACCTCGGCAATGTGCCACAGCCAGGCTTCTGGCTCATGGCAGGAGCGAAAGTGAAGTTTTAATTAATTCATAATTCATAATGCTAAATTCATAATTGGGTATTGATTTAATTCATAATGCATAATTCATAATTATGCATTGCGTTATGAGTATATAGATAAAAACAACAAAAGGGCTATCTCCAGCATTGGAGGTAGCCCTTTTACTCGTCTTGAACAATAAAAGATTATGAATTATGCATTATGCATTATGAATTAAAAGACGTGAATTATGAATTAACCACGACCATATATGGAACGGTATTGTTAATAAAATCCTCCATTTCATCGAAGGAATCGAAGCGGAAAGTCATGCTGCCGATAGTGTCACCACCATTATGGAAACGCTGAACCTTATCGCCAATGTTGCGGAACATGAACGTGCGGCGAAGGTTCTGCTTATATTTCTCAGGAACGTTTATGCCTTTTAGCGTGCCGTCATGTTGTGCATGAAGCACCACGGCAGCCACATATCCAGAGTAATTCCATGCCGGTACGGTTACGGGTTCGCCCAAAGCAGCCTGTACTGTCAATGCCGTAAGGTCAACGTCCGTTACCTCTTGCAGGGCGAAACCTATGAGATTGCCGCCGTTTCGAGGTCCTATCTCCATGACGTAAACCTCTCCGTCGGTGCCCACCATGTATTCTACATTGCATGGTCCTTGCCTGTAACCCAGTGCAGTGATAATCTCCTGCACCAGTTTTTGCGCCTTGTTAACGTATTCCTTACGTAACATAGAGGGGAAGGTGAGCACCGCTGGCACGTAAGGAGCAATGGGGTCTTTGTGTTGGTCGCCCACCCCCCAGAAGGCAATGCGTCCGTCTATGACGAAGATGTCACCGTCCTGTTGTAGTTCCTTGCGCTCTATGAACTGCTCAATGATGACCATTCCGTCAGCAGAGTAGCCCATAGACTCCTGCCAATGCAGCCTAATGTCGTTGTCATTGCTTACCTTAAACGCCCCTTTGCTGCCTGCGGAGTCAACGGGTTTCATCATTGCCGTGCCGCCAAGAGTGTGGAAAAACTCTATCGCATCATCCATATTGCGAAATCCCTTGCCCTTGGGCGTAGGGAAACCGTGTTCAAGGAGAAACTGTCGGAAGAGGTCCTTGTGGGTCATTATCTCCACAGTGTGGTATGGATTGCCTGGTAATGACATTGCTTCTGTTACGTAAGCAGCCACAGGTGCGAGAACGTCTGAGGTATAAGGAATGATGCCGTCGATACTCAGACGCTTTGCCTCACGTAGCACAGCCGCCTTGTCGATGATGTCAATAGGGCAGTATTCATCAGCGATGGCATGTCCGGGGTTATCCTTATGAAGGTCGGTGCTGATAGTATGATACCCTAATCGCTTGGCGGTCAGTGTGGCTTCAGCCTGCACACTGTTGCCTCCGAGAATCATAATACGTTTCTTTTTCATGCCTTTCTGTATCTGTTAAAGGAGTAAAGAGTGGTCAACAATGTCAACAGAACACCAACAATCCAGTATGACCACCCCTCAAGAAGACTGCAACTGGTGTATGTGGCGCACAGAAGGGCGGTGAAAACGCCAATTGACAACATTCTGCTGCTGGTGAAAACAACACCGTATTTCCATTTCGCCACGCCCATGACGATAGCCATATCTATAGCGTTCTGAACGGTGAGAGCCACGCCCATGCCTGTCAGTCCATAGTAATCGTAGCCCACGAGGACCAAGAGAATGTCAAGGGCACCGATAATATTTATCCAAAGATAGGTTTTATTGTCGCCTGCTGCCAATGGGATATAGGCGTTAGGAAGGTATATTGCGCGGCACAACAAGCCCACAGCGGTAATCTGGGTCATAGGGATTATGCTCTCAAACTCACGACTTAGCAGCAGTGGCACTATCAACGGCAATGCCACAATGACGGCTGCCAACAGCGGAGTGATGAGGATTAGCGTGACGTCAAGTTGCTTCAGAATGGTCTCAGTGCGTGCTTCATGGTCGTTAATGATGCCTGATAGGCGCGGGAAGTAGTCTGTATCCATTGCCGCGAAGACCATTCCAGCGTATGTCATGGTCATGGAGTAGCCTGCATTATACAGACCTACCACCTGAAGTGATGCGTTATTGTTAAGCCAAGCCTGTATGCCGAGGAGCGCAATGTGGGCTATGATATTGCAGACTACGAAGTTTAAGCCTACGGTAAGCATCTGTCTGCCACGTTTTAGTCTGTCCTTAGCAAAGGAAAAGCGTACCTTTTCCGCCCTATTGCTGTAGGCATAGGTGAGCATCATGCATGCGAACGACAGTGCAACGATTGCCGGCAGCACGCCGTGTATGCCCCAAACGTAGTATATAGGCAACGTGACAATGAGTGCAGCGACAACGTTTAAAACAGAGACAGTGGCTAACCAGCGCAGTTTGCGCAGCCCTTTCAGCACGGCAAGTTCTGCACACGTAATGGTGCTGAAACCAACTGCCGGTGAGAGTATGGCGTACCCCCACGTATGGTCGTAGTCGTTGAAAGTGAAAAGAGATAGTGGTGCTGCGAATACAAGGCACAACAGAGTGCCGAAAAGAGCAAGTATAAGAGCCCAAGAACGCAGCAATGCGACGTTGGCAGAGATGTTCTCGCGCAGTAAATCGTACTTGGTAGGGTCCTTACATTCATCAAGGTCCTCGTATGCTTTAGAGATGTCACGCACTCCGCTCATGTCGAGTCCGAGGTTAGAAGTGCTGTGTAGCAGTTCGCGAGTCTCATTATAGATGGAGTTAAGTCCCACACCTTCAGCACCTATAAGTATTGCCACGAACTTTGTGCGTACGATATTAAGCAGAATATTTAGTCCCTGGACGCTACCAAAGAGGCTTGTAGCCTTAAGAACTACATTGTATTTATTTTTTTGCATATCAGTGTTCGGTTATCCTTTGAGCACTCCTTCACGTATCATTTTACGGAATTCCTTATAGTTTCTAATGTAATCTGCCTCGTCATAGTGTTCAGATGCTAATACCATGCATACCGAACCCGAGGAGAAATCGTCCAACGTACGCCACACGCCAGGGTATATCAGCAGTCCTTCCCATGGGTGATTGAGCATGAAGGTCTCTTTCTTTTTGCCGTTGTCAAGTGTAACATGGAATGATCCATTAGTGGCAACGAGGAGTTGTTGCAGCGTTTTATGTGCGTGACCGCCACGACATCCGCCTCCCGGTACGTCGTAAATCCAATAGACACGCTTCACTTCGAACGGGATGTCGGTACATTCCTCGCAGAAAGTAAGGTTGCCTCGTGGGTCAGTTATCTTGGGTAATTGAATTATTTTGCCTAACATTATTGTTTAATCTGTCATTTTCTCCGCAAAATTAAAAAAAAAAAATCATTAAAACAAGATATTCATCTTTTTTTGTTAACTTTGCATTTATGAAGAACTTCATTTGTATTTTAATTATAACAATGTTCTTTTGCTCATGTGGAGGACAGTCTTCGGGCGGTGATGGTTTAGATACTACGAAGTTGGAGAAACCAGATTCCGAAAGCATAGTGTCCATGGCTCAGGTCATGGGCGAAGACCTTACGCGCTTTTTACATGAAGATGATATTCAGTCAGCGGCAGCATTGTGTCAAGAAGGACTCGACAATATAATGTATTTTCGTGATATTGGCGATGCGGAATCGGCTGCTATATATACTACGTGCCTACATAAGTTTGTAAAAAAACATTATGATGCCATGGAGGATATGGCGACTCAAAACTATGTTGTAAAGCAGTTTATGGCGGCAGTTGGCGATTCTGCCATCCTTCATGCGCAGCGAAGACGCTGGCCACAGGAAGAAGAAACGCACAATGAGCCTACTGTAGAGCCAGATGAACCAGCTCCTACGCGTCCTGCTGTAAAGCATTGGAGAAAGCAAAACAACGAGAATGCTGAGGCGGTGACACAGGAAGAACATGAAGCAAAGCCGTCTGCTGTGGCTAACAGAGAGCGCGTTGCTGCAAAAAAGAGTACAACTGCCAGTGCAAAGAAGCCTGCTGTCAGTGCAAAGAAACCTGTTACCAGCGTTTCAAATAAAACAAAAAGTGTGGCTAAGCAGACCCCCTCTGTGCAGCGAAAGCCTACTGCAGACGCAGGAAAGAAATCACAAGTAAAACAGAAAAGAGAACCGATAGTAGTAAAATGCAAGAAACAAAAAGCGGAAAATCAACGACAGACCAGTGGAGAGGCTACATCCTCGCAGTGGTATCTGGTGCGTCCTTTGGATTGATACCATTATTCACCATACCAGTCTTTGCAGTGGGTGTGGGCTATATCAGTACTATATTGTACCGTTTTGCTTTTGGCTCTGCCTTTATGTTGGCCTTTTTGCTATACCGTCAGGTGTCTTTGCGTATAAGTTGGGGAGATTTTTTTCGTATAGGGATGCTCTCTCTTATGTATGTTCTCAGTGCCTGGTCGCTCTTTGCAAGTTATAAATATATCTCGTCAGGTGTGGCAACATCGTTTGTTTACACTAATCCTATATGGTGTTCCGTTATCGGTATGTTGTTTTTTAAGGAGCGTATGACGTGGCGCAAGGCTATTGCGCTTCTCTTAACAACACTTGGTGTGATGCTTTTGTCAGGCTTTTTTGCTGACGATGCGCGTTTCTCAGGTTTGGGAGTTATGTTAGGTCTGTGGGCGGGTATTACCTATGGCATATATCTTGTTTTGCTGCCACGCCTTAGAATCAGCAAGATGCCGAGCCTAAAACTTACTTTCTACATCTTTTTTATTGCCCTATTGATTGTTACTGTCTATGCGTTAGTAGTAGAAGGAGGGTTTGACGAAGTGCCTGACACTAAGACATGGATAAACCTTATGCTCCTTGGCGTGCTCCCAACAGCGTTCAGTAATATCTGCGTAACGATGGCTTTACGTCTTGTTGACACTACGGCGGTTGCCATTCTCGGTGCTTTCGAACCGCTGACAGCCATGGTTATAGGCATTGTTGTATTGGGCGAACCATGTGGTGTGGCTACAATCATGGGTGTGTTGATGGTGCTTGCTGCGGTAACAATACTTACTTGGCGGAGCAAACGTAGTTAATCAGTTCGGCGTCGGCAAGATGTTTCGTTAGTTCCTCGGGCTTAATGGCATAGACTTTAAATGCGCCCGAGTTAGGATAACGGTTGAAAAACGGATTGCAACTCATGTAAAAGTCTATTGATGCAATCTCTTTTACTCTTATTATCACCCTATAATAATCATCTATGCGTTGTTTTATCCTTGGCAACACCTTCACTCCTGTGCGTCCATCTGTGTACTTCACGGCTGCTATTACGTGGTATTGCACTCTGGTGTTAACGGCACTCTGCCTTTGTTCGGGTGTGGCTTTATGAGAAATGGTAATGTTTCTGCCGAATTCCTCGTTTATTTGCTGCATGAAACTCAAGAACACTTTGCCGTGGGGCGATGTGTCCTTGATGTTGTTAACACCGATGTATAGGTGTATCATCTCGTGGATAATAGTGTCTTCCAGTACGTTCTGTGGAAGGTCGAGACGTGTGCTGAAGCGCAGTTTGAAGTCGTATGGGCGTGACTTACCGAATAAAGAAGTATTCTTCTTAAACGTGCATATGCCGATGTAGGTCTTTGCCTGACTTAAGAGTATAGGAACCTTGGGCAGTTTTCCCCCGAAACACATGGCGTTATACTCGTGAAACTTCTCTTCTATGAATGTAATGTTGGCTCTCATTGATAAAAAAAGGCCTTGCATCATGTGTATGGTATGTGCACGATGCAAGGCTTATTGCTTTTTTACTGTTTACTTAGTGACGGTGAAAGAATGAATTGGTATAATTTATGTCGTAGATTTTTGAGATAGTTTGGAGAAATGAAGATGGAGAACTCCGTGAAACGCCTGAGCATAGCGAAGAATGCCACGCATTGTGACTGATGAATGGCTCCAAAATATCCAAAAAGATATGACAAGACAACTTTATCTTAGATATTATATGTATCGTTAAATTGTACCAAGTTATTTTTTTACCGTCACTTAACTAATATTACAAGATATTTGCTTGTGCTCCAGAAAAGTTGTGGATTTGTTATTCGCAGTACGTACATGCGCTGTGCGTCTGGTTGTAGTGTGTAACTGTTAGAGGGGTGCGACGTCAGCATCTTCACGGATTTAGAGTATAGTTTTATCTCCTTGTCAACACGAATGTCGATTTTCGTGAAGTAACTCTTGTTGAAGTTAGACTGTAATACCTTTCCTTTCTGATAGATATTCTGCTCTTGCAGTTCCTTTTTCGTGCCAAAAACGTACCATGCGGTGTGTATTTGCGTATCCTGTTTGCTAATGGTTTCCGACTTTTGTTCAGTCTCTTCACGTAGTTGGTTGACGTCAGAATTAAGCGCATTCACAGTGTTATCCAGTTCGGCTATCCTAATATCCTTCTCCTGAAGTTCCTGGCGCAACTGTTGCAACTCGTTGTTTTTGTTCTCCAGTTCCTTAGTAAAATTGGTGATAGTGCGTCGCAATTCCTCGGAGCGTGAACTACCTTCTCGCACCTGTTGCTGCAGTCTTGCTATGAGTTCGCGGTTGTGTTGCATGCGCTGCTGTATGTTGCGTATGCTTTCCCTTATCTGTTCCGACTTGTTAGTAGCCTCACCGTCTTTAATGACGTTGACCTTTTGTTCTGCAGCCTCAATGAGTCTAAATCCTTCTTGAATCTCGTTGAAGGTTGACATCACGTCGTTCAGTTCATTATCCTTTTGGTCAATGATGCGCTGCAGCGAGTCAATGCGCAGGTCATTGTTATTAATAGCCGTATTTTCCTTTTTTTCTTGACATGCAGCGAGAGCCGCAAGCGCCATAGCCATAACCAGAAGTTTCTTCATAATCGTTCTGTTTTAGTGTTCGTATTGTGGCGTATTAGTTCAGTGGAACGTCAAATTCCTCCACGTTGCTGAATACCTCTCCGTTGCGTTTTACGCTTAGTTTAAAGTGTGCCGTGCCAGTCTTCAGATTCTTTTGTGCACTGATAAAGGCAGTATATCGTACAGCCCTGTGTGGAGCGATGCTTTCAATCATGATAGAGGGTGATACGAGGAGTCGCTTGTTGCCGGTCGTTTCCTCTACCGTCGGTACGATATTGTCCCATGAAGAGGCAGTTACGTTGCGTATCTCGAAGACAATTTTCGCCACTTCTCCTTTCGCGATGTGCACGGTATTGTCGTTGTTGACGAATGATATGTTCTCTATGCGTATGTTCGTGGCATACTTTGTCATGGGCTTCACAGTCGTTTTGCTGCTTGTAGAGTCCATTGATATCACGTCATCATACACAGGCGCGTCAGAGCGTTGTGCAGGGTCATAGGCAGAGTAGTCAGCATCGTAGTTATCGTAAGAACCGCGTGTGTAGGCATTGTATGCGCGAGCCTGCTGTTGTTCAGCCGCATTGCCTATGGCTGCACCTGCTGCTGCACCGCCAGCCATGCCTATAAGTGTTCCGATATCGCTGCCTCGCGGTCCGCCTCCTATGCCACCTATGCACGAACCTATAACTCCGCCGAGCATTGCACCACTGAATGCCCCACTACCTGTGCTGCCGCAGGAAGTCAATAGTATGGCTCCCACGACGAGAGTTGATATTTTCTTCATATCTGCTGTTTTTTAATTACTTCAATTTTGCTACGCTTTCCCCCTTTTTGAATTGCAGGGTTCCTTTCTGAAGACTATGTGTTGTGTGGTCGAAGACGTATGAGGGGTCGAATGCTCTTCCCGCTATGCGTGTTTCGAAGTGTAGATGCTCTGTTGTGGCCCTGCCCGTTCTGCCAACCTTTCCTATTACCTGTCCTGCTTTAACCTTATCGCCTACGGTTACGAGGTTTTTAGAGTTGTGGCTGTAACGCGTCTCCAGTCCGTTGGCATGGCGTAGAGTTATGCACTTGCCGTAGCCTGCGAAGGTGCCTGCTTGTACCACAAGGCCGTCGAAAGCGGCAAATACATCGGTGCCAGGACCATTCTTTATGTCAACTCCAGAGTGGCGGCGCTTACCGCCATAGCCACTGATGACCTTTGAGTCTTGAAGTGGATAGTGCCAGTCGTTACCCTTAATCTCGTTGAGGTTAAGTCTGAATACCGCTTTGCCACCGAACGGATCATTGGTATCCATGCTCATGGCGATGTTCTCTTTCTCCGCTTTCTTGCGTAGAGTGGTTATCTCAATCTTCTTTCCCACCTTCTTAATAACCATTGTCTGGTGGCGCAGGGTGTGGTGGTTTACGTTGAGAATGGTGCTTGGGTTAATCCTGTCGCCGTTCACCATTATGCTGAAGAGGCAGTAGGCCTTTCCCTCTGTGCCACCTACGATGGCTATGGTTTGTCCTGCCTTTACATGGTCGCCCGTCTTCACGAGGTTTTGCGCGTTGAGTGCATATACCGTTTCCAGTCCGTTATGGTGGCGAATTACGACTACGTTGCCATAGGGTGGATTGTGTCGTGAGATACGAACCGTACCGTCGAACATGGCTTTTACGGCATCGCCCTTACTTGTTTCTATTTCGAGTTCGCTGCCGTGGAGCGCTACCGCTTTACCTACGGGCAGTGGGAAGGAGTATTCTCCCTTTTGCTGTTTTGTGAAATCAATCTGGAAAGTGTTTGAGTGAGCGAACAATCCAGGTGTCTCTATACTAATCTGCTGTTGCTCCAGTGGCGTGAATTCTTCTTTTGCGTTAAGTGATAGTGATGATGTAAGTGCCAGTGCAAAGCAGAATATTGCTTTTTTCATGTAATTCATTTGGCAAAGATAATAAAAAAATGCCAACAAAGCAGTGGCTTTGCTGACATTTTTGTTTTATTATACTTCTTTAATATATATCGCTCTGTGAGTAACGGTCCTGTGATAGTGGGGAAAATATACCGAAAGTTGTATGTGGATATCGTAAGAAAAAGGTGGTTTTGTCGAGAGATTTGGAAAATGCCTTTTTCCAAAATTTACCATTTAGGAGTGTTTATAACATACGAATTGTAATTGCCTTGTTTATAGATTGTTACGTGTATGTTTTGTGATATGTGCCAAATTGCGCTGTAATCTCTATGCTTTTACCGTGTAATTTGGGCTTAATTACAATGTAAAAGCATAGTGATTACAATGTAAAAACTATGCTTTTACTGAGTTTCCGAAATTTACCATTTTTGCTATGACGATTTACTGGTGTCGTTATCGTCATTTATTGCATGGCCATAAGGCTTTTAAGGGCCTTGGCTATGCCGTCGTTGTCAACGGTATCGGTTATCATGTCGGCATGTTGTTTTACCTCATCAGAGGCGTTGCCCATCGCTACGCCAATGCCAGCGTGGCGCAACATCGTGATGTCGTTGCCTCCATCGCCGAATGCCACGGTCTCGTTCAGGGCTATACCGTAGTGCTTACAGATGGCGTCTATGCCCGTAGCCTTGTTTGTTCCCTTTGCTACACAGTCGGCAAAATACGGATGCCAGCGGTTGGCATCGCAGCCTTTCAGCACGTCGCGCATTATTCTTGGCTCCTCTTCCTCGGTGAAGAAGGCTATCACCTGCATGACATCCATCTTCAGGGCTTCTTCAACGGGCTGTGAAACGGGTAGTTGTATGTTCAGCAGTGTGAAGACATCTTGAAATTTCTTCGTATCGGCCTCGAGGTATGTCACGATAGCCTTTTCGTCAGAAGCGAAGGCTACGGGCATAGGATGTTCCTTAAGGTCGGCTATAAGTCGCTCGATGTCTTCCTTGGGCACGGGGTTTTGCGATATAATAGTACCGTCGGCAGTGGTGCAACTGGCACCCGTAACCGACATGATACCATCATACTCTAACGCGCCGAGGTTGTTAATGAAGGGCAATGGGCGACCTGTAGCGATGAACACCTTTACTCCTTGTCTGCGGATGTCGCTTATGGCATCGAGGGTGGACTGTGGAACGGTATGTGTATTAAACGAGACGAGTGTGCCGTCAATATCGAAAAATGCTGCTTTTATCATGTTATCCCGAAACAAAGACTTGCTTTGCTATTTGTGTGTTGCTTGTAAAACACTTGATTGTTGGTTATAAAACATTAATCACCATTAATCTAACGTTAATCTCTCATTAATACTTTCTGTTGATAACAAATCCTGTGCAACTATTGTTATAGGGTGCATGGATAAAGAATTAATGATAGATTAACGTAAGATTAATGGTGATTAATATTGAAAATTTTGAAGTATTGAGTAACTTCTGTTACAGAATTAGTCGATAGCCTTCTTGATGTCAGCATAGATATCGTCAATAGAACCTACGCCCTTAATCTTAGCATACTTGCCCTGCTTGATGTAGAAGTCCTTGAGAGGCAATGTCTGCGAATAGTATGTGTTAAGACGCTTCTTAGCAGTCTCTTCGTTATCGTCAGCACGTCCGCTGGTCTTACCGCGTGCAATGATACGCTTGATGAGTTCCTCGTCGTCAACCTCGAGGCCAATAACAACAGAAACCTCTTCGCCACGCTCCTTGAGCATAGTGTCAAGAGCCTCTGCCTGAGCGATGGTACGTGGGAAGCCGTCGAAGATAACGCCAGGGATATCCTTGCCCTTAGAGTCAAGTGTAGCGGCAAGCATGTCGATGATGAGTGAGTCAGGAACAAGTTTTCCCTCGTTGATGTACTGTGATGCGGTCTTGCCGAGTTCTGTTCCAGCCTTGATTTCACCACGGAGCACGTCACCAGTAGAGATGTGTGCTACGCCGTACTCTGCGATAATCTTATCGCTCTGTGTGCCCTTACCTGAACCAGGGGCACCGAAAATAACGATGTTCTTCATTTCTTATTTTATATATATGTGTTATATCTATCTGTGTTGTTCGTGAGATAACGACATGACTTATTCCTCTACGAGCGAGTATATGTCGTGAAGTAGCCTGCCCTGATTATTATAGTCCAGACCATAGCCTACGATGAATGCCTCTGGTAACGTCATGCCAACGTACTTTACCTGTAGCCCCGGTACCTCTAATCGGTCAGGCTTGAATGAGAAAGCACATATCTCTACTGACTCGGCACCGTGCTCCTTGATGCTGTTTATAATGTAGTCCATGGTGTAGCCACGCTCTACAATGTCTTCAACGATGACCACATGGCGCCCCTTCACAATATCTGTCACTGGCAGTTGCTCGCTGATTGTGCCACAAGAAGCCAGTCCGCTGTAACTCGAAACCTTGACAAAGGCAACGAGACTCGGATAATCTACATGCCTAAAAAGGTCGGATGCGAACATGAATGCTCCGTTAAGAACCACGATGAACACGGGATTTTTGTCTCCATAGTCATCTTTTATGCGGTCCGCAACTTTCTTCACCGCTTCCTGAATAGTTGTCTCAGGAATGGTGAGCTCAAAGGTTTTATCGTTAATAGTTATGCGTTTATTTCCCATTTCAGTGCAAAATTACTAAAAGTTTTTCGAAAATAGTGATATTTTTAGTAAAAAACGTGCATTGTTCATTTCTTTTTCGTAATTTTGTAGTTAACAGTAAATTGTTGGATAAAATATTAATTTATTTGGTTTCTACTAAAAACTTAAATATATACGTATAATGAAACTTTTCACTTCGGAACAAATACGCGAATTGGACCGTTACACGATTGAGCATGAACCTGTCTCTTCTATCGACTTGATGGAGCGTGCAGCGGACGAGATAACAGAGGCTATAAGCATAAGATGGGACGAGAGTACACCGATGGTGGTATTCGCTGGTCCTGGTAATAATGGTGGTGATGCGCTCGCTGTGGCAAGGATGCTGAAGCAAAGGGGATATGATATACTTGTATATCTGTTTAATGTCAGCGGTAAACTCTCTGCCGACTGTCAGGAAAATCTTAACAGACTTAGGGCAAAATGCCCAGAGATACTGAGAGAGGTGACAAAAGAGTTCGAACCACCACATCTTAATGGCGACGCGTTGATAATAGACGGTCTGTTCGGGTCGGGCGTAAACAAACCGTTGACGGGTGGTTTCGCTGCTGTGGTGAAGTACATAAACCAGTCGGAAGCAACTGTGGTGAGCATCGATATGCCGTCGGGACTGATGACAGAGGATAATGCTTTCAATGTAAGGTCAAACATAGTGAATGCCGACCTCACACTGACGCTCGGCATGAAGAAGATATCTATGCTCATGGCTGACAATCAGCAGTACCTTGGAGAGGTGCGAGTGCTGAACATCGGACTGAGCGAAGAGTATGCCGATGTTACGTCTTCACGTTACACTGTGCTTGAAGAGGATGACGTAACGAAACTGCTAAAGAGAAGAAGTGACTTTGCACATAAGGGTAATATGGGCCACGCCTTACTCGTAGCGGGCTCGCATGGTATGGCGGGGGCCGCAATTCTTGCCTCAAAGGCGTGCTTACGCTCGGGGGCAGGCAAGGTGACTGTGCATACGCCGAAGTGTAACTGCGACATAATGCAGATAAGTGTACCAGAGGCTGTGGTAGAGTTAGACCAGGGTGATGAGACCTTTGAGCAGGCTACAGACGCTAATATGTACAGCGCAATGGGCATAGGTCCAGGCTTAGGAACAGCAGAGAACACGGCGATAGCGTTGATTACGCAGATAAGAAGCGCAAGGGTGCCAATGGTAGTTGATGCCGATGCTCTCAACATACTGGCTTATCATCGTGCATGGTTGCAGCAGTTGCCTGACGGAGTGATATTCACTCCTCATCCAAAGGAGATGGATAGACTGCTCGACATGCCACCAGCAGATGACTTCGACCGCATTAGCAAGGCGAGCGAAATGGCACAGAGACTAAGAATCTATATCATATTGAAGAGCCATTACAGCGCACTGTGTCTGCCTAACGGTAACATTATCTTTAACAGTACGGGCAATGCGGGCATGGCAACAGCAGGTTCTGGCGATGTTTTAACGGGTGTTATCACCTCTCTCTTGGCTCGCGGTTACAGTGAGGAAGAAGCAGCAAAGTTGGGAATGTATATCCATGGGCTTGCTGGCGACCTCGCTATGCAGGAGACAGGCATGGAGAGTCTGATAGCAAGCGACATTGTTGAGCACCTGCCACAGGCGTTCCGCGTGCTCGGATTGGAATAAAATCTATTATGCTTTAAAGTAATATAAAGTGTTTTATAGTCCCATTCCCCAGATACTTAAACGTAATAAGCGGTGTAGGGTAGGCATTGTCACCAAACAATATTGTGTGTTTGCGTACATACGATAGTGAAAATGTCGGACTGAAAGACCAGTAAGCATATAGCCCAGAACATCCCTTGGGTATAGAGAATATAAATAAAACGCCCTGAAATGGCATAAGCATCTATTCTATGTAATAGAAATACTTTTACCGTTTCAGGGCGTTTCGTTTGTTGTTAGGTAGGTTTAAGGCTTAGTTCATAGCCTTAATGAATGGGTGACGCTTGTCTTTAATGAACGAGTTATCCACTTTTTTAATTTTCTTCATTATCTTTTTGGCATCGGATGTCTTCCCTTCTGCCAGATAAAGTGAACCCTTCTCGCACAGCCACAGGGCGTTCTGCGGTTCAGAAGAAATAAGCATGTCGCAGTATTTGTGGGCATCAGCGTAATTGGCTGCTTTCTTTTCGTATTCGTACATGTACTTAATAGCGTTGCTTTCGCCTTTCTCTGCACGTTTCTTGTAGTAGTTGTACAGATACGTTTGCGCCTCTTTCTGACCGTTCTCAGCGGCAATGTTGAGGCAGATGAGGGCATTCTTTTTATCCTCTTCGGTCTGGATGGTCATGCCATCAAGGTATTTTCCTCGCATGTAAAGCATCTGACTCATCATCACAGGCGATACACTTGCAAGTGTACCTTGGCGTGTTTCCTTACCTTCTGTCATCTTCTGCAACTGTAATGCTACACCGTTCTTGATGGTGGTATATCTGTAATTGCCTATGGTGAGTGTCGATCCATTGAGCGAGTAGGGCAGTATCTTGTAACTTTCTTCATCACCTCCACGCTGGTATATAACCGCTGTGCTGTCGTGCCAGATGTAGATTTGCTGTGTAACGTCACCGTATGTGGTTCGTGTTCCGAAGAAATCGACAACCGTTTGACCAATCTTTCCTGCGTAACTTTTGCCTATCAGCGAGTCTATTGGCACGGTTTCCGCTGATGGTTTAGCCTTCATTGTGTTGGTAACACGTGCCTTCTTTCGTTTGGTAGTCTTACGCTTCTGTGCAGGAAGAGCCGTTGCCAGCATAAGGAACGACAGTAGTAGGCACAACTTGAAGTAATTTCTGCTTGTTGTCATAGTATGTTTCCTTTTGTGTTTCTGATGTTTTTGTAGTGTAAAAGTATATTGTTTTAACCATAATATAACGCAAAACGAAGCGTAATATTATGACAATCTGTTCCGTGTACGTTTTTTTTTACTCTTTTATAACGTTAAAGAGGCAGGGTGTTTCGCAACAACCTGCCTCTCGAATTATCAAAAAGTGCAAAGATATAAATGTATGTTGTTCATTTAATGTATGCACGTTGTATGTTCGTGTGGCACTCTTATGGCGTGCCACAGTTTCGTTTCTTTATTCTGCTCCTAACATCTTTGCGATGATGCCGAGCTTAGATGACTTAAGGAATGAGGTGATATTGTCTATCTCATCACCCTTAGGTATCTGCTGGTCAATCTGTGCGCAGATGTTGACGAGGGCGTCCTGACCGTGGAATACGAGTCGGTAAGCGTTGGCAATGTGTGCCTTTACCTTCTCTGTTATACCAATTCGGTCTATGATGTATGCGTTAACACCACCGTACTTGATAGGGTTACCACTGGCAACGATGTAAGGTGGGATATCTTTAGAGAAGTTGCAGCCTGACTGTATCATCACAGCATCGCCCACACGTACACCAGGATTGGCGATAACGCCAGAAGAGAAGATTGTAGAATCAGCGATTTCGCAGTCGCCAGCAATCTTGGTACCGTAACCAAAGACGTTCTTATTGCCTATCTTTGTATCGTGACTGATGTGTACACCTTCCATAATGAAGTTGCCGTTGCCAATCTTTGTCTCGCCACCGAGATGTGTTGCGCGGTTGATAACAACGTTCTCACGTATGATGTTGCCGTCACCGATAATACAAAGCGTTGGGTCGCCTTTGTAATCAAAGTCTTGTGGCAATGCGCTAATAACGGTATTCTGGAAGACTGTGTTACCTTTTCCGAGACGAGTACCGTTCATCAAGTTTGCGCCAGGGTAGATTGTGCAATCGTCTCCTATTTCTACATCGTCCTCAACGTAAACGAAAGGATAGATGGTAACGTTGTTGCCAATCTTTGCCTTTGGGCTAACCACAGCCTTGTCTGATATGTTGCTCATAACTATTAATCGTTAAATGATTATTAATGTCGTCCTTATCCTTATGCTTAAGCATGAAGGTATCAGACTTACTTGCGTCCGCCTCCGAGAGCAGAGTAGAGGTTTACCACTGCCTGCATCTTGTTAAAGTCGTCGGTCAGCAATGTGGTCTTGGCGTTAAGCAGTTGTGTTTGCGCTGTGATAACCTCCAAATATGTGCTTGAACCCATGGTGTAGAGGTCCTTAGTGTGGTTCACGTTCTGCTCGCGCAGTTCCACTTGCTGCTTGTCTATCTTGCCTTTCTCATCGTAACTGTTATACTGTACCAAGGCATTGCTTACCTCTGATCCAGCAGACAGTATAGCACTCTGCCAGTTGTTGTAAGCCTGGTCGTACTGAGCCTGTGCTACTTTCAGTCCAGCAATGAGTTTTCCGTTCTGGAAGATAGGCTGAACGAGGTTGGCAGCAAACTGTGCCAAGAACTTGCCAGGGTTGATAATGGTTGACGGATTGTTAGAGAATGCACCTGTAGCAGAGAATGTCAGCGATGGATAGAAGCGACTTCTTGCTGTCTCTATGCCGTAGAAGCACTGTGCGAGGTTCATTTCTGCTGAGTGGATGTCAGGTCTATTGGCAAGCAAGTTGACCGAAACACCAGCGCTGAATGATGAAGGTAACTTCTGACTGTAAAGGTCTCCGCGCTTAATGCCTTGTGCATTGCTGCCGAGAAGCAGTGCAAACGTGTTTTCAGTCTCATGTATCTGACGCTTCATGTCGATGATAGAAGACTGTATTTCGAGGTTTGCAGCCTTAGCACTGAGTACGCTTGTCTCCTTGCCAGAGTTGAGGTCCTTCTGCAGTTGCATCATGTCGGCAGTCTCCTTGGTCAACTTCTCCATGTCGGTAAGTATCTCAAGCTGCTTGTCGAGCATCATGAGCGTATAGTAGAGGTTGGCTATTGACGTTACGATGCGGCTGCGAACAGCCTGCTGATAGTCCTGAGATGCGAGGAGAGCAACCTTTGCTGCACGGTTCTGTGAGGTGAGATTGCCAAAGAGATCAGCGTTCCACGAAGCGGTAACAGGCAGTGTATAGGTTGAAACCCAGTCTGTACCAGTATCGAAAACCTTTGCCAGTCCGCCGTTAGGAGCGAATGCGAACGAAGGAAGGAATGCCAAACGAGCCGACTTAAGTTGTGCTTCAGCCATTTTAACATTAAGCGATGCGTTCAGCAAGTCGAAGTTATTGTCCAGTCCCTGCTGTATGTACGTCTGCAACTGTGGGTCAGTAAACACCTCGCGCCAGTCCACATCACCGAACGATGTGGTGTCAGTAGTATTGGCATATTGTGCTGCATCGCGCATGATGTCATCAGTTTTCACCTCCGGACGCTCGTACTTGTTGTAGAGCCCGCAACTGCTCATGAGAACAGTTGCAGACATTATAGCGATTATATTAAGTTTCTTCATTTTACAAATACTTTATTTTTAGCCGGATTATTTAATGATAGCATACTGTGAAATCTCTGAATCAACAGATGCCTTATCATCATGGAAGTCGATAGGCTTAATCTTCTCCTGCAGCCATTCGAAGATAACGAAGAGGCAAGGCACTATCATTACCTGACAGAATGTACCTACAAGCATACCGCCTATGGCTGCTGCACCGAGCGTGATGTAACCATTCTCACCTACAACAGGTGCCATTATCAGGCTAAGTCCTGGTATTCCGGTTATAATCAATGGCAGAAGACCGATAATCATGGCAAGAGCCGTCATAAGAATAGGGCGCAAACGTGCTGCGGCACCTAAGATAGCAGACCATGATATAGCCATACCAAGACGACGACGTTCAAGTGCGAACTGTACGATAAGGATGGCATTCTTAGCCAACAGACCCACAAGCATAATCAAGGCAATCTGCATGTAGATGTCATTGTTCTTGCCGAACAGGTTGGTAAAGAGGAAAGCACCAGCCAAACCGAACGGTATTGAGAGAATGACGGTCAGTGGCAACAGGTAAGACTCATACTGGGCAGACAGGATAAGGTAAACGAATACCAAGCAAAGTACGAGCACCATGCCGGTAGAGTTACTTGATTCTGCCTCGTTACGTGTCAAACCAGAGAACTCGTAGGTATAACCTGAAGGGAGAACCTGCTTTGAAACCTCCTCCATAGCCTTGATACAGTCACCAGTAGAGTAACCATCAGCAGGCGAAGCGTTCACGTCGATAGAGGTAAAGAGGTTGAAACGGTTAACAACCTGAGGTCCGTAAACCTTCTTCAGCGTTACATATTCGCTGACAGGTGCCATTTCTCCCTTTGCAGTGCGAACGTAAATGTTCTGCATTGATGAGATATCCTCACGCATCTTAGGGTCGCCCTGTACGTAAACACGATAGAGTTTACCGTAAGAGTTGAAGTTACTTGAGTACATACCACCGAAGTATCCCTGCATAGTTGTGAGCACAGCACTTGGCGAAATGCCAGACTGCTTACACTTAGCGACGTCAACATTAATCTCATACTGTGGGTATGAAGAGTTGAATGATGTCATGGCGTTAGAGAACTCTGGGCGTGCATTCAGCGCAGCGATAAAGTCCTTGGTAATCTTAAAGAACTTGTCGAGGTCGCCACCAGTACGGTCCTGCATAGAGAACGTCATACCGTTAGATGCAGAGAAGCCCGTTACCATAGGAGGCTGGAAGGCAAGTATCTGTGCACCCTTTATGGCTGCAGTCTGCTTATAAATCATACCGAGCACCATGGTAGAGTACTCTGAGCGGTTACGGTCATCGAAAGGCTTAAGCTTTGCGATGAAAGTACCCTGGTTAGAACCCTGACCTGCTATGAAGTTATAACCCGTAATACGCAGTGTCTTCTCAATAGCAGGGTTGTTATCCAGCATCTTTTGAACCTCGTCCAATACAAGGTTGGTCTTGTAAAGAGATGTAGCAGGAGGAGTAGAACAGGTAACGAAGATAGTACCAGTATCCTCATCAGGCACAAGACCTGTCTTAGTTGTCATTGCCTCCACAGCCATGGCAGCGATACCGATGATGACAGCAATGATGGCGATGGCAGGTTTGCGTACGATTTTCTCCACGCCTTTCTGATATCTGTTCTGCAAACGCTCGTAAGAAGCGTTGAAACTTGTGAACAGACGCTCCGTAAATTTCTTCTTATGCTCACCAGAATGTGGCTTCAACAGTATGGCACAGAGTGCTGGTGACAATGTCAACGCGTTGACAGCAGATATGACGATAGACACCGCCATTGTAAGACCGAACTCACGATAGAACGTACCAGTTGTACCACTCATGAACGATACCGGAATGAACACGGCTGACATCACAAGGGTAATAGAAATGATGGCACCAGAAATTTCCTCCATTGCGTCGATGGACGCCTTGCGGGCACTCTTGTAACCCATATCGAGTTTTGCGTGAACCGCCTCCACAACCACGATGGCATCATCGACCACGATGGCGATGGCGAGCACGAGAGCAGAGAGGGTAAGCAGGTTTATGGAGAATCCTATGACCTTCAAGAAGAACATTGTACCCACCAATGATACCGGAACGGCAATCATAGGGATAAGAGTAGAGCGGAAGTCCTGCAGGAAGATGAACACCACGATGAACACAAGTACCAGTGCCTCGAAGAGGGTCTTGATAACCTCGTGCTGTGATGCGCTGATGAACTCAGTCACGTCCTGCATATATACCAACTCCATACCTGGAGGGAAGTTCTGCTGAAGTTTCTCGCCCGTAGCCTTAACATCGTTTGCTATCTGCGTAGCGTTAGAGCCAGCACGCTGTGTTACCATCATCATGACACCAGGTTTACCATTGATTTGCGACTCAACAGTATAGTAAAGTGCGCCCATCTCAACCTTAGCCACGTCCTTAACACGCAGAATATGACCATCATCATCGGCCTTAATAATCATGTCTCCGAACTGTTCAGGAGTCTTCAAGCGTCCGGTGTACTTCATAGAGTACTCGTACTGACGTTCTGACTGCTCACCGAACTTACCAGGAGCAGCCTCAATGTTCTGTTCAGAGAGTGCTGCAACGATGTCCGATGGCATCAGTTTCAGGTCGTGCATCTTTACAGGGTCGAGCCACATACGCATGGTATATGTTTTCAGACCGATAGCCTCACAGCTACCGATACCCTCGATACGCTTCATCTCTGGGATGATATTGACATCGGCGTAGTTACTGAGGAACTTCTCGTCGTAACGTCCGTCAGGTGATGTCAATCCCATAATGAGCACGGTACTGTTCTGTCTCTTTTCTACAGTCACACCAGACTGTGTAACCTCAGAAGGTAGCAGTGATGTAGCCTGCGACACACGGTTCTGTACATTGACCTGTGCCATATCGGCGTTGGCACCCTGTTCGAAGTAAACCGTGATACGAGCCTGACCATCGTTTGTAGCACTTGAGCTCATGTACGTCATGCCTTCTACACCGTTTATCTGCTCCTCCAGTGGTGCCAGCACTGACTTTTCCACCGTTTGAGCATCGGCACCAGGGTAGTAACAACTGACAGTCACCGTAGGAGGTGCAATATCAGGGTACTGCTCGATAGGCAACGTAGCCAAACCGATGCAACCGAGTATCACAACGACTATTGAGATAACGGTAGAGAGCACCGGTTGATTAATAAATCTATCTAATTTCATTGTTTTCTTTAGTTTTAATCGTCTACATAATTCAGCGTAACATTTCTCTATTACGTCACGCCAATGTTACGTTTAGCCCTTAAGTGCCTTACCAACAGCGATAACTCCCTGGTCTTGAACCTTGCTAAGTTCCTCTGCCTTCTTCAGTTTCTTGGCATATTCAGCCTCTGTCAGTGGCTTGATTTCCATTCCGTCTTGAAGTGATGTTACGCCCTTAACCACGATGCGGTCGCCCTTCTTCAGACCAGAAGTGATGATATAGTTCTGACCATCGTTCTGATTTTCAATGGTAACCTCAGTATATTTTACCTTGTTATCCTTGCCTACAATATACACGAAGTGCTTGTCGAGTACCTCAACAGTAGCGTCCTGTGGAATGATAACTGCAGCAGAAGCGGTGTAAGGCATAACGATACGACCTGAACCACCAGACTTCAGCAAGTGCTTAGAGTTAGGGAACACAGCGATGAAGCTTGTCGTACCCGTTGTTGGGTCGATGATACCGCTCGCCTTGATAACCTTACCCTCGCTCTCATAGATAGAACCGTCAGCCAACTGCAACTTAACGGCAGGGAAACTGCTGATGCCAGCCTGTGCAGAACCGTACTTACGGGTGAGGTCAAGCATATCCTTCTCGTTGAGAGAGAAGTAAACCTCTACCTGAGAACCGTTTGAAATAGTGGTCAACGCATCCTGACTACCAGAACTTACGAGAGCACCCACCTTGTAAGGCAGAGAGCCAACGAAGCCAGATGTAGGAGCCTTGATGAAGCAATAACTAAGAGTTTCCTCGGCTGTAGCGAGACTTGCCTTAGTCTGTTCGAGTGCTGCGATGGCAGACTCATATCTGTTCTTTGCAGACTGTAGTTCGAAATCACCGATAACCTTGTTAGCATAGAGTTTCTGAGAGTTCTCGTATGTAAGTTTAGCGGTGCTCACCTGAGTCTTAGCAGAAGCAACAGCGGCGCGCGCCTGTGTTACCTGTGCCTTGTATGTAGCATTGTCAATCTCGAACAACATCTGTCCGGCAGCCACCTGCTGACCTTCCTTAACGTAAATCTTGGTGATAAAACCAGCCACTTTCGGTCTGATTTCCACGTCTTGCACACCCTTGAACGTAGCAGGGTATGTACTCTGCAGGCTTGCGTCAGAGGTGCCAATGGTACGTACTGCATACTCATTGTCGCCGAAATCAGGTTTTCCCTGCTTTCCGCCTCCACATGAAACCAGCATGGCAGCGATTGCTGCGATAGTTAACAACTTTTTCATTTTTCTACCTATTTGTTATTGTTTTTTATTATCTTTGCTTTGTAATGTTCCCGTTCTCGGTTGTTTCCCGAAGATGTTTGTTGTCCTATAACTTTGGAAAACTTAAAAGTTTTCTTGCGTTTTCGCTTGCAAAGTTACACATTATATTTAATAACTCAAGCGTCCTCCTTTTGTTTTTATGCAAAATTAACAATGGTAGGTCCTTTTCTATAGACGAAAACTGCGATATATCAAGATTGTTATTTCTTTGTAACATTTTTTGCTTTAGCGATGTGCAATTCCCGTATTGCAAAGATATTGCTTCATAAGTTGTTAAAAAAACAGAGCTGTTTTCCATAGAAAAAGTCTTTTTAGTAGCATGTTTTTATGGTGTTTTGAAAAAGTGTCATTTCCCAAATTTACCATTTTGCGTGTTTATTTGCTGTGATATTTTAATATGTTGTGTATCAGTTATGTGTTTGTAAAATGATATCTATCAAATTGCTCTGTAATTAGGTAGTGATTACATTGTAATTAGGTAGTGATTACCATGTAATTAGGTAGTGATTACACGGTAAAAGCGGTGCTTTTACGCCATTTTCCAAATTTACCATTTTTCGCACCTCATAACGTTTGAAAAAATAAGGGTTAAATCGGGGGCGAAATCATAAAAAAAATATTAACTTTGCATTGTAAAATAGAATACCTATGGACTGTACTTTATATAATCACTCGCTTGGTGCGGCATTAGTGTTAATGCTGTTCTTCGCTATATATTTCCTCGTAGCCCGAGTGCCCGAGAAGCCTATCTTCGCTGGTTACCTTTGTTCGCGTCGCTTGATGGGACTGGCAATACTGGTGTTGGCAGCCAACTATTCCGTGCATCTCTTCTTAGGACTACGCCAGGAAGACCCCGATGCAGCCATACTGATGAACCTCTCGACCTATTTCCTTGACTATTGGGTGTTCTCTTCGGCTTTCATGGTGTTGCTCGACCGCTTCTATCTTACGCGTCGCAGGATAATACGCAAGACGCTCCACTGGTTACTCTTTACCGTCCTTGCAAGTCTTGTCTTCGCTGTTTTTCCCGATGGCCTGTGGCAGAAAGTGGGACTCTTGCTTATGGCGTTGTGGCTTTTAGTATATGGCATTCACCTCTCGCGCATGGTAATCTTTACCTATCACCGTGCGGTGCGGTTGTTTGACGATACCCATTCCGAGGATATAGGTGCCTACATTCGCTGGATGTCCATCCTTACCTGGTGGGCGTTGATATATGGAGTGAGTTGTGGACTGCTCACCTTCCTGCCCGATGAATACGTTTTTCTGTGGGTACTCTCTTCCATACCTTTTTATATTTATATCTATTGTTCCTACATGAATTATCTGCTCTTTTATGAACAGGTGGAGAAAATACTTGAGAAAGCGCCCGTTGAGGAACCAAGAGATATTCCTGAAGAGACTGCACCTACTGCAAGCAATGCGCCAGCATACCATGTAACGATAGAGAGAAACATGAAAGGATGGCTGGAAGACAATGGCTTTACCACCCCTGGGCTTACCATAGAAGACCTCGCCATGACCTTGGGCACTAATCGCACCTATCTATCTTCTTATATAAAGACCACGTACCGCATGTCGTTTCGCGAGTGGATAGCCAGCCATCGCATAGAGTATGCAAAGCAGTTGCTGGGCAAAACACCGAAGATGACGGTGGCAGAGGTGTCAGAAGCCTCAGGGTTCTTGTCACTAAGTTATTTCACAAAGATATTCACTGAGAAAGAAGGTGTGTCGCCTTCGAAGTGGAGGAAGTGATTTTTGCTCTATCAACAAAAGTTTGCTCTATCAACAAAAGCGGTATTTGCCGTAACGACAAATAATGGGTTTTATCCTCAAAAGTTGCTGCTGATGAGATGTTTGGAGTTGTAGTACTCGGTTATTATTGTTAGTTTTGCACCATGAAAATTTGTATTCAAAGTCCAAAACAATAACAATATAAACAATAATAACACTAAAACTATGACAAAGAACGTTTACCGCATGCTATTCTTAGCCGCAACGATGTCCCTCTTTGGTTGTTCTTGCGATGAAGCAGCGCAAGAAGAAAGTGCTAAGACCTTTACTATTTCTACCGACATTCATGAACTAACCCGCATAGGTCAAGACCCTAACGATGGTCATTCTATTTTTATAGAAGACGACAAGGTTAGCGTGTACGCATGGGCGGGTGCAAGTGTCGGCGCGCCAGCAAGAGAAGACCTCGTGGTGGACAATGTTGTCAACACCTATACCTCTGGCAGTTGGGTGCCCGAAACACAGATGTTGTGGAAAAATCCAGTAGAGAAACACTACTTCTTAGGCGTTTATCCACACAACGCCACACCAGTTGCCGACCTTACAAAGGTGCCATACACAGTTGATGTGAATGACAACGAGTCGAGCGATGTGCTTATAGCCTACAACAGCACGGGTATAACATCATCAACAGACCCAGTGAATCTTGCCTTCGAGCACGTAATGTCGCGCATTATCGTTAACCTTACATACAACAACCAGTGGGGAGGAACGGTGCCACAGGTGACAAGCGTAACGCTATGCAACGTGGCAAAAGGCGGTGAGATAAACTATTTCACGCAGACGGCAATGGCAACATCCGACAGAGAAGACATCACTCTGAATTGTACAGGACGGAATTTCCAGTACCAGTCAATGATGATACCACAAGACGGCATTACTACCCTCAAGATAGAGATAGACGGAAAGGACTACGTTTACACCCACCCACGCGACCTACAGTATGAAAAGGGAAAAATAACAGAACTACGACTGGTAGTAGGAAAAGACAAGGTTACGCTCGGAGGTCTTAGCATAGTAGGTTGGGAACCAGGCGAATTGGTGGTAGGAAACACCAATGGTTACAACCCGGCAAAGTACATTACCGATAAGAGCAAACTCGATATGCTTTACTCCCTCAAGGACTTAGAGGGCAAGCAAGGCAGAGTGTACGAGATGAACTATACCGCAGACTATAAACTGGAGGATGCTCTGCAGGCACAGTTTACCAGTCTGGCAGGACTGCAAGGATTTGTTGCAGAAAACCTTTATGATGTAAGAACCTCAAACTACCACAAGATGAGCATAGACGCAGGTTGTAGTGCCTTCGCTGCAACAGAGAGTGCAACAGGCAATTACGTCATGGGACGCAACTACGACTTCTGTCATAAGAACGCGGAGGGCGGGGAGACAGCCATTGCAGCCATCGTGGTGAAGACAGCACCAGCGGGCGGTAAGAAGTCGGTATCGGTGGTAGATGGTTACTGGATAGGCATGAACAAAGGCTTCTATAGAGATGGTAAGACCGACCTCTCTATGCTTATGGCAGCTCCATACGCCTTTATGGACGGCGTGAACGAAGACGGTTTCGCCCTCGGAGTGCTGCACCTGGACGGTAATCCTACAAAACAGACCGAGACGAGCAAGCCAAACATATATATGTCTGTGGCAATGCGTATGCTGCTTGACAAGGCATCAGACGTGGACGAGGCTGTAGCGTTGCTAAACAACTATAATATGTACATGGAAAGTCCGGCAGGAGGCAGCTTCCATTTCTTCATGGCAGACGCTAAGGGTAAGTATGCCATAGTGGAATATGTAAGTGAGAATGACGACATCAGTGGCAATCCATGGAAGATAGACGTGCTGACGGGCAATGACCTCTATCGTTACGTAACCAACTTCTATGTATCCGACTATATGAAGAACACTCCTTACGGTATCAACTCAGACCACGGCAAGAAGAGATATGAGGACATGCAGTACGCATTGTGGAACAAAAACTTCAGTCTTACCAGTGCTGAAACGTTGAATTTGCTTGACAAGGTGTCACAGACTCCGAATATATCAGACCCTACATCGCACACGCAGTGGACGTCAATATACAATCTTACGCAGAAAAAACTTACGCTCTACCTGCTTCGTGAGTACTATGGAGTACAGCCATTAGAGTTCGAGGTACAGTAAGAGGGTCTTTCTCTGTATTGTAAGTACTAATGTTTATAGCGGGCTACGGACTTGATAGCCGTAGCCTGCATTATACTTTACTTGACAGAATATGCTGAAACAACCTGTTAACATAACCTATGCGCTGCTTTTCTTGGTATTATCCATGCTGTCATGTACACAAGAAGAAGCGGAAAAGTCGTCGCCTTCAGAAAGCATTATGCCCGTGCATATTACTGCATTGCGTAAAGATTTTGTAGATAACGCGATGAAAACACGCGTGACCGACAGTGAAGACGGAACCGCGGTAGGCAGTATGTGGACCGCTGGCGACAAGATAAGCGTAGCTATAACGCCGTTAGCAGAAGGAGAAACGGCATGGATGGCGTGTGAACTAAACGCTGACGGCAGCGTGAGGAGTTATGAACCGCAGTTGTTATGGAAAAACACAGGACGATATGTTGTTAACGCTTGGTATTCTAATATTATCAATAATCCGACTACAGAAAACACGATAGACATCAGCAACCAGACAGAAAGGTCGGCATACGTGATGAAGGCGGAACAGGAAGAGTACATTTATTATCCAAAGAAGAGAGACGATATAAGCCTAAAATTTGTACACCAGTTGGCTAAGGTAAGAGTGAAACTGACAGACGGAGGTAATGGTAACGTGGATTTCACAGGCGCACAGGTGAGGATAAGAGACTGTTATACTACGTGTACAATAAGCAGCGGAGTGATAACGCCACAGGGAAAGTCCAACGGTAAAGTGACGATGATGCCGCCAACAGCCGCAAATCCGTATTTCGAAGCGAACGTAATACCCGACGAGGCAGGAACGGAAAGACGGAAATATGCCTTGGAAGTAACGCTAAATGGAAGAACGCAGACAGTGGATTTAGCGCAAACAGTAACGTTAGAAGCCGGGAAGGCATACACATTAAATATTACTTATAGGGAATAGTTTCGCTACTTACGTACAAAAAACTATGTAAAAGGATTGTATTTGAAAAAAAATGAGTAACTTTGTAGTCACAAGTGGAGTACCCACCTAAACAGTAAATAGTACAAACAATACGAAAAATGACGGAAAACGAGGCAGCGGAACATTTGGAACGCCACGGAATAAAGCCTACGGCAGTGCGCATTCTCGTGTGGATGGAAGCGCAAGGTCAGTCGGAGACATTCTCTCTCGCCGACATGGAGAGATGGATGCCGATGATGGACAGGTCGAGTATCTTCCGCGCTTTACGTCTTTTCGTAGATCATCACCTGCTGCATGTGATAGATGACGGAACGGGACAACATAAGTATTGTGTATGCCGTTGTGACTCAAATCATCACATTAATCACGTACATTTTACGTGTACCGTGTGTGGAAGGACCTATTGTCTTGAGGACTATATGATACCTGTGGTGACGCTGCCGCAGGGATTCGTTACTGCTGAGGTGGAATACATAATGAAGGGCGTGTGCCCTAACTGCTCTGGAAAATAGTAAGGAGCAGGCTAATGCAGTGGTGTACCACGATGAACACACGACTGGCAATAATCAAACCAATGACTATAACAGCCTCAATAGTAACATATAATCATCATCTTTTAGACTTTGAACCTGTGCTGCGTAGCCTTTTTGCTTCGCCAGTGCAGACAATTTATATTGTAGATCACTCCGACTCCATGCTCGACCTGAAGGCGGAACTGCAACTCTTTGGCAAACGTGTGCTGAAGGGCGAACCCGAATTGCGCCAAAAAGTGGAAAATGGCTTTCAGTTAGTGTACCTACCTCACGAGAATAACGGATATGGCGGTGGACACAACGTGGCGCTGAGAGAGGCGAAGAAACAAGGCAGTAAGTATCACCTCGTGGTCAATCCTGACGTTTGGTTCGGTCCAGAAGTGCTACCGAAACTTATAGACTACATGGAAGAGCACGAGGACGTGGGGCAGATGATGCCCAAAGTACTCTATCCTAATGGCGACATACAGCGACTGGCGAAGATGCTTCCTGCACCGCTCGACCTGTTAGGACGCTTCTGCCTACCACAGTTCATGATAAACAGACGTAACACTCGCTTTGAGTTGAAGCAATCTGGATTCTCAAAAATACTCAATGCCCCGTACCTGTCAGGATGTTTTATGTTCATGAGAATGTCGGCATTGGACGAGGTTGGACTCTTTGACGAGCAGTTCTTCATGTATGCCGAGGATATAGACATGACAAGAAGAATGCACCAGAAGTACAAGACGCTGTATTATCCTTGTACCTCTATATACCATACCTTTACGCGTGGCTCAAGGAAAAGCCTGAGATTGCTGCGCATACACATTGTAAATATAATCCTATACTTCAACAAATGGGGGTGGATAAAAGACGATGAGCGTCGTAGAGTGAACCAGGACGTGATGGAACAAATAGGAGGAGCAGTATGAAACTTTCGGTGCTTATACCAACGCATGACTACAAATGCTTTACACTTGTCGCTGAATTGCAAAGGCAATTGATGGTGGCGAGGGTGCAATATGAGGTTATTGTGGCAGACGATGGGAGTCGTGACCAAGTCTGCGTGATAGCCAATCTGAGGATAAACGAACTTCCTGGTTGCCGATACATAAAGCGTGAGAAGAACGTTGGACGTGCAGCGATACGCAATTTCCTAATAGGCGAGGCGAGAGGCGAGTGGCTGTTATTCCTTGATAGCGATGCCGCTGTTGACTCACCATTATTTGTCTGGCGTCTGCTTGATGCTATAGACAACCCCGAAGAAGCGCAGGTTATCATGGGAGGCCTGCATCATGCGGCGCATTTGCCGCGCCCCGAGGTGTCGTTGCGCTACCGCTATGAGAAGGCTGCCGACAGACATCGTTCGGCGAAGGAACGCTCAATGCATCCATATAGGCACACCACAGCGTTCAATCTGTGCGTGAAAGCCGAGGTAGCAAGACGTCTGCCGTTTGACGAAAACTGCAAAGAGTACGGCTTTGAAGACGCTATGTATGGCGTTGTGTTAAAACGTTATGGCATAAAAGTGAAGCATATAGACAATCCTTTGCTGCACCGCGGACTGGAGAAGAATGAAGTATTCCTTGCCAAGACGGAGGCAGCGATGCGCACTTTGGCAAGGTTAGGCAAACGAATGATGATATATACGGGAGTGGGAAAAGCCACCTTGACGGCAAAGAAGTATCACGTAAAGTGGCTCGTAGCATTATTATTCCGTATGTTCCGTCCCGTAATGCGACACAATTTAGTAAGTTCCACACCGAACTTAAGGATATTTTCACTGTATAAATTAGGCTACCTCTGCGCCAAATATTGATGTCAGAGATAATAGTTTCATTCATAATACCAGCATATAACGCTGCCCCATACTTGCAGGCATGCATAGACAGCGTGTACAGTCTTGCCCTAAAGGGGCACGACAGGGAAGTTATTGTGGTGAACGACGGGTCAACGGACAACACAGACGAGGTGCTGAAACAGTGTAAGGTGCGTTATCCCGATTTGCAAGTACTGACCAAAGAGAACAAAGGGCTTAGCATATCACGTAACGTAGCAATGGATATAGCCCGAGGAAAATATCTATGTTTCGTTGATGCGGATGATGAATTGGACACACAATGCGATGTTAACGAACTGTTAACAGTATTAGAAGGTGATAGAATAGACATCGTAGGTATTGACATTGTGCAACAAGAGACAGACGGAAGGCAAAGTCCATACCGTAGATATGTGCCCATATATAATAAGGAGTATGCGCCAGCGAGAGAGTTTATGCGTGGAAGAAACCTTTTCCCTTGTGCAGTATCATACCTGTATCGGCGTCATTTTATAGAGTCGCGAGGGCTTCGCTTTATGCCTGGGGTGTATCATGAGGATGAGGAATTTACCGTGAAGGCATTCTCGCAAGCATCGTCTTTCCTCGCTTTGAGGATACCATTGTATGTGCGCATGGTGAGAGAAGGAAGCATTACGACCACAACCGACAGAGAAAAGCAACAGCGTAAGTTGCGAGATATATTGAAGATTCTGCGTTCACTTGATGCCTTTTCTGCGGAAAATGAAGAATATCGCAAGTGTATGGCGTACAAAATGGACTATATTGTGGTGGACATGCTACGCACGATGATGCGACAGAGCCATGAGAGAGAATTTGAAAGAGAGATGATTTTGTCGCTGAGGCAGATGAATCGCTTTCCCTTGCCATGGCACTGGAATATAAAATACTTCTTGTTTAATATCTATACTCGCCTAAAATATCTTTAAAGAATATGCTGTTCAGTGTAATAATACCAGTCTATAATGTAGAGATGACACTTGACAGGTGCGTGGAAAGCGTACTGAATCAGGGGCTCTCCGACATGGAAGTGATACTGGTTGATGACGGTTCGCCTGATGGTTGCCCAGCGAAGTGTGATGAGTGGGCACGTAAGGATAGCAGAATAAAAGTAGTACATAAGGCGAATGGCGGACTGAGCGATGCGCGAAATGCAGGCATAGAGATAGCGAAAGGTGAGTATATCACGTTTGTTGATAGCGATGACTGGGTGCTACCAGATACATATAAGCCTTTGCTGACGTGGTTAGAACTTCGAGGTAGTTGTGATATACTGGAGTTTCCTGTAGAACAGGAGTCCTCGACACGTTTGTCGTTGAAAATAGACAACGGGGTGTTCTCGTCGGCAAAAGAGTATTGGGAGGACACGATGGCGTGGAATCATACTTACGCTTGTAACAAGATTTACCGTAGAACGCTCTTTGATGAAGTACGTTTCCCAGTAGGAAAAGTATTTGAGGACGTTTGGACTTTACCGCTTTTGCTTGAAAAAAATCCTCAGGTAGCCACGTTGTCATTAGGTGGATATCATTACACATGGAATGAAAAGGGTATTGCTTGCGTGGCGAGTGAGAAGGCGGATGGACTAAAGCAGCATCTCGAAGCGCTGTTGTCAGCCAAAGAAGTGATGCATACCACGCTGTTGTCACGTAATGGTCGGAATCTATACAAGGCGATAATGTGTCGCCAGATAGACCTCTACAGGGTGTCGGGAGAGATAGTTTTGAAGTGTCCGCTAACGCGGTTGATATGTAAGTTGCACAGAATAATAAAAGGATAAAGTCATGAAGATACTGTTGATAGGTGAAAATAGCGGTGTGCATAATACACTTGCTGAGGGGCTTCGTGGCTTAGGACATGAGGTAGTTGTAGCAAGTAACGGTGATTTCTGGAAAAAGTTTTATAGTGATATTGATTTATCCAGAGGAAACAAACTCTTGTTTCTCTTGAAACTTATGAAGGCATTGCCCAAGATGAGAGGCTTTGACGTAGTGCAACTGATAAGTCCTATCTTCATAGACATTAAGGCGCAGTGGCATTTCCCCTTATATAATTATCTGCGAAAACATAACGGTAAGATAGTATTATGTGCCGTTGGACTGAACTATTATTACTCGTATGTTAACAGAAATATGAAGCCTATGAAGTTTTCAGACTTCAATATTGGTACGAAAGAACGCAGGTCAGAGTATAGGGATGCGCTATACAACGATTGGGTAGGGTCAGATAAGGACAGGCTTAACCATTTGATAGCGGCTGATTGTGATGCTATTGTGGCGGGAGCGTATGAGTATTGGCTGCCATATTCCCTTATTGACGAACGTGATAAAGAAGGACGCAGACTGTCAGAAAAACTGTATATGGTACCATTCCCATTCAAACTTCAGGATGAAGTACACCCTGCGAAGTCTGGAAAGATACGCTTTTTCATCGGTATATCAAAAGGAGAGTGGGCAAAAGTAAAAGGAACAGACATCATGTTGAGGGCTGCGCGCGACTTAGAAAATAAGTATCCAGACCGTATGGAGTTAAAGGTAGTGTCAGGAGTGCCGTATGCAGAGTATTGCAACATGATGAATAACTCAGACGTTATGCTTGACCAATTGAATGCTTATGGACCAGGGATGAATGCTCTTTTGACGCTCTCCAAGGGGATAGTGACCGTTTCGGGCGGTGAACCAGAGCATTATGACATTATGGGAGAGAAGGAATGTCGCCCTATTATAACCGTGCAACCAACGTATGAGAGTGTGTATAACGAACTGGAGAGGTTGATACTTCATCCAGAGTTGCTACCAAAACTGAAGAAAGAAAGTCGCAGATATGTGGAAAGAAATTATGATTACCGCATGATAGCAAAGAAATACGAGGAGATTTACAAAAAGATATGCAAGCAATAATAAGATGAAATGCAAGCAATCTTAATGTAACAAGAAAAATAATCCATCAAGAAACAACAGTCTCTTGATGGATTGTTTTTTTGATTGCTGTGGAATTTTATCTTGATTGCTATGGAATTTTATCTTGATTGCTATGGAATTTTATCTTGATTGCTATGAAATTGACTTATGAAGAATAGTTCTTTGCGTACTTAATGTGATTCTTATAGTTTAAATTTACACAAATCTTCTTTTACGGAAGAGATGCCTGCAAGCCCAAATTTCTCAGTAAGTACCTTCAGAATGTTAGGCGAAACGAACGCCGGAAGGGTTGGACCGATGTGGATATTCTTAATGCCGAGGCTGAGAAGAGCAAGTAATACTATTACGGCTTTCTGCTCATACCACGCTATGTTGAACGTTATTGGCAGGTCGTTGATGTCCTTAACGTTGAGAATGTCTTTCAGAGCCAGTGCCACAAGTACCCAGGAATAACTGTCGTTACATTGCCCTGCGTCCAGTATACGGGGTATTCCGTTAATCGTTCCTAACGGTAACTTGATGTATCTGTACTTTGCGCAGCCCGAAGTAAGTATCACAGTGTCGTACGGTAATGCCTTAGCGAAGTCGGTATAGTACTGTCTTGACTTCATCCTTCCGTCGCACCCGCTCATCACAATGAAACGTTTTATTGCGCCACTCTTTACCGCTTGCGTTATTTTTTCTGCTAATTCAATAACCTGGTTGTGTGCAAAACCGCCGGTGATAAAGCCCTCTTCCAGTCCGACAGGTGGCGGACAATCCTTTGCCATTGCGATAACCTGTGAGAAATCCTTATGTCCTTTAGCGTCGGTAGGAATGTGTTTCCAGCCCGGAAAGCCAGTAGAATTGGTAGTAAAGACACGTTTTGAGTAAGAGACAGTGGCAGGTGGCGGCACAATGCAATTCGTTGTAAATACTATAGGACCATTGAACAGTTCAAACTCTTCACGCTGTTGCCACCACGCATTACCGTAGTTGCCCACTAAGTGAGGGTATTTCTTTAACTCAGGATAATAGTGTGCCGACAGCATTTCGCTGTGAGTGTAAACGTCTATGCCCGTTCCTACGGTCTGATGCAGCAGTTCTTCTATGTCTTTCAGGTCATGACCGCTGATGAGTATGCTGGGATTGTTGCGTGCTCCGGTATTGACTTGTGTGATAACAGGATTGCCAAACGTTCCCGTGTTGGCTTTATCTAACAGCGCCATAACCTCAACACCGTGTTTGCCAGTATCCAAAACCAGTGCCAACAGTTCTTCTTGTGGCACGTTAGGATTAGTAATCATTGCGAGAGCGTGGCACATGAAGGCGATAATCTGCTCGTTTTCATATCCCAAACGTGACGCATGCTCATAGTAAGCCGCCATTCCTTTCAGCCCATACATGGTCAGTTCCTTCAGAGAACGAATGTCCTCGTTGCGGTTTCTCATTACGCCCATGCCCCGGCTGGTTTCCATGCATGCATTATCTGTGCACGATAGCCCAAGTTCTGGATAGTCAGGAAGGTTTAATCCTGCCGATATTGCCTCCTTTTTAAGTTCCTGCAACAGTGCCATACCGCTGTTAATGCGTTTCTCAATACTGTTGTTGTCAAAGTTGGCATTCGTTATTGTGGTGAAAAGAGCATCAGTTAAGAATGCTCTAGCCTTGTCATATTTCTTCAAAATGTGAGCCAGCGTGCCCACACCTCTTACCGTTGTTAAGAGCATGTCCATGCGTTCGCTGGTCTCTGGCTCCTTACCACAAACGCCTTTTACCGTGCATCCTTTTCCGCGTGCTGTTTCCTGACACTGGAAACAAAACATTTTCATTTCGTTCATAACGTTACCTTTCTTTTTATGTTTAATGGTTTTAATGGCATTCAATGCCTTATCATGATGCAAAGGTAATGCTATTCAGGCTTATGGTATAATAACAAATGATACCGTTATACTAATAAAAAGCGTTAATAGAGTGCTTAAAAGTATTAAACTGTTAATTATTAAGGAATATTTTTAATAACTTTGCAATATAATCTGTTATTTAATACAATATAATCTGTTATTTAATACAATATAATCTGTTATTGCAATTTATGGAAAAGAATTTATTATGCGCACTAAAGGAGTGTGCTTTGTTTCGTAACATGTCCTTCTCTGCCATAGAGAATGCGTTGAAGGGCGTATCAGTTAGATTAGTTCATTATGACAAACACGACGTGTACGCAGTGTCAGGTGGTGAATGTCATTATACGGACATAATGATAACGGGTTCTATGATAGCCCGTATGACGGGGCTGTCTGGGCGTCAAGTGGAGGTTATTCGCATCGGTAGAGGTGATGTTATAGCACCATGCTTCCTCTATTCATCCCAAAACTCTTTGCCAGTAACGATTGAAACGGAAGACCGTGTCAGCGTGATGAGATTTTCCATGGATGCTCTTCACGCCTTGATTGATACTAATATGGTCATACGTTGGAACTTTATACGCATGTTGTCTGACCTCAGCAACTACCTTGTTTCAAAGATAAAGTTTCTGTCTTTGATGACTTTAAGGGAGAAATTGCTTTACCTTATCCAAACCGAGACAAAGCAACAGGACAGTAAAACCATTGTCCTTGCACGTTCACGTCAACGTATTGCGGATGCTTTAGCCGTACAGAAGTACTCTGTTCTTCGTTGTCTTGGCGACTTAGTGCGGCAGGGTATAATCAGTGTCAAAGGCAGAGTGATTACCGTTATTGATTCGAAACGCTTGCAATGATGATTGTTTCGTAGGGGTATCTATATCCCTTGTGTAATAAAACGTAAAACGCCTTATCCCGAATTGTGTTGGGATGAGGCGTTTTATGTATTGTTTATTGTTTATGTTGAATACTAAGTCAAGTGCATTAGAAATAATATGCGAGTCCGAGTTGCCATGAATTGAACTTTGCAGATGTCAACTCACCGTCGTAGTCAACGTATTCTACGTTCTTACCGCAAGCGATATTGTAGTTTGCTTTCACCTCTAAGTGGTTGAGAAGTGTGCATCCGAGACCAACGTTTACGCTCACAGTGCTTGACTTCCAAGTCCAATCCTTTGCACTATCATATAACTTCTTGTCGCTGGCAATATTGAAACCGAACTGTGGACCAGCGAAAACGAATACGTTAGCCAATGAACTTGCACCGATACCGTAACGTACATTGATAGGAATGTCGATAGACTGAGCCTTTATTGACTGTCCTTCTATCTCGGCAGTCTTCTGGTCGTAGAGAGCAGAAGCATCGAGGCTGAGACCTATGATAGGCACGGTGAACTTCACCGTAGGACCTACGTAGAAGCCAGCGCGGTTGCTTTTATCCCAGTTTCCACCGTCCATCTTCATGTTAACAAGGTTCGCACCACCTCGGATACCATATTGAAACTGTGCCATCGTAGGCAGAGTCATTAGCAATGCTGCTGCAATAACAAAGAGTCTTAATGCCTTTTTCATTGTAGTAAGTGTATTAATAGGTGGTTCAATAAATTACCACCGTTATGTAAAACTTAATTGATGTAATGACGTTTGGGCATATGTTTATGAATGCCGAATGTCTTTCTCTTAATATTCTTTAGTGTCTTTGCCTTCTTACGCTGACCCTTGCTGCTGAAGAGGAACTTGTAGAAGCATTTTTCTTAGGCTTCTTTGTTACGGTTTTTTTCTCGCTCGTGGTAGTTCTTCTGTTGGCCTTAGCAGCCTTTTTTGCTGCCTTCGGTGTGTTAGCCTCTACCTTTGCTATAGAGTCGAGAGAGTCTTTACGAGCCTTATCGCCCCAGATGTTCTCCTCAAACTTAGTCAACTCTGCTTCAATGCGCTTCTGTTCCTTTGTCATAAGCGAATCGTCTGGGCAGTATTGTGCAAGTGTTTTGCCCAACATGTTGTTGGTTTTGTAAATCTTTCCCTCGTACATTCCCTTCACGAAGTAGTCGTTTACGCTCATGGTAGCAGCGTTGTTAATGTCGCTTGTCATGATTGTCAACTTAGTAAGGAAAGGCGCAATGTCGTCATACTTTACCCAGAAGAGTGGGTACTTGGTAGTGCCGTCTCCGAAATCATCGCTTCTTGACATGATAGGACACATGGCAATGACCTTCTTATGGAATGTAGCCGTCACTTGGTCGTAGTAAGCCGACTCCTTAATGTAGTATGACTTAACCTCTGCAGACGGAATGTCCGAGTTGTCAAGTTTTAGTTTTCCGTCCTTACGTTCATAGTAAATGCTGTAGTTGTCGAGCAAGGCGAGTGGCTTAACAACAGCGTCTGGCGTATAAACATCGTTGCCATCAATACGGTACTCGTATGCCTTCACCTGTCCTGAGAGCACAAGTTTGAACATGTATGTGAAGAGATTCATCTGTGATCCCACAGGTTCTACAGGGTAATAGAGTCCCGAGTTGGTACCAGTTGTAAGGTCCACCTCGCGGTAAATGTCACGTCTCCACACCACGTTCTCGTCCATCTGCTGCGCTGTGGGGAACGAAATCTGTGCCCTTGTCGTTATGTTAGTTGAGGCAGAACTTCTCTGTGCCGTCTTTTGTTGATTGCGTCTTGCCGCAGGCTGTGCCATGGTCTGTGTAGAAACAGAGGCTAACAGTGCCGCCACGGCGATTGTTTTGATGTACTTTATCATAAGTTCGATAGGGTATTTACTTTATTATTACCTCCATTGCCGATGGCAGTTGGCGTGCGATGCCGTCAGGTCCAACAACGTTAACGTGTGAGATATAGAAACGCTTTGAACGTGCCAGTTTGCGGAATATATCCTTTTGCTTAGGTGAGAATGCTGCACCGCTGCTTGTTACAGGCACCGCGTTGCCCATGTTGTCGTAGAACGTAGCTTCGAAGCCCGTTACTCTGAACTCTATGTCAAGCAAGCCATCGTCAATAGCCGCCTTAACAACATTGGCTCCGAGCAGACTTCCCTTCTGCAGGCCACCGCCCTTGAAGCGTGAATCGCCCACCGGAATGTAAGCAATAGGGTCAGGCAGTTTGCGTACATGGAACGTAAACTGTCCCATCTGTTGTGGTTTGCCGCTCATCAGGCTTGATACCGTGATGGTAACATCCTTGCCTACGGCTGATGGTTTAGCGATATACTTACCAGGACCTACAGGTGTGAACGAGCCACCAGTCATGGTTGCCGTCACCTTATTGAGCGGAACACCTGGTATAGAGATGCTGATAGGGTTGGTATATCCAGCGTAGAGCACGTTCATAAGGTCAGCAGAAACCGTTGCCGAAGGGTCCACCACGGTGTATTTCTGTGAGAAGTCGCGTCGTACTACGTCGCCATTGCCGTCGAGCATTGTCATGTAGCCATTGAGAGTAAAGTCGCCTGTCTTTCCTGCGATGAACTCGTAGGTGTTATCTTTCAGGTTAACCTCTCTGCCACCGATGTATATTCTCGGTTGCTGAGTGGTGTCAATGGCAGCCATCACAATCTTAGCGGAGAAGCGTTCACCACGTATTACGGTCTGAGCGTTAGGTATAACGAAAGCGGAAAGTTTGTTAACCCTAATGTCCTTCAGGTCAACGTTGCTGATAAGTGTATGCAACACCTCGCCTTCCGCATAGCGAATATCGTTCTGTAGTTTAGAAAGCAGTGTTACGGCAGCCGCTACTGGCATGTCCTCAAACATGTATTCCTGCCAGTTCTTGCCCAAAGCCTTTGCCTCTCCAGTAACCTCAGTGTTGAGATTACTCTCAATGATGTGCTTCAGACGGTCGTCGTTCAAGAGGTTGCTCATCGTAGAGCGGTAGTCCTCTATCATCTTCTGCAACTTTGGTCCCTTGCCTTTACCAGGAGCAAGCATTACCTGTGCAGCCGCCTCAAGGTCCTCCTTGTTCTTTATGTTATTGACATCTCCCTCCTCGCCATCAGCCTCCTTGACGATGGCACACTTCAGTTGCTCGGCAAAGTAGTACAGTTCGTTGCTCATCTTCTTTACCTGTTGTGCTTTTTCGTACCATGTGCGCACCTTTTGTGGGTTGCTTTTCATTTGCGCTTCGAAGTCATCATATATGCCGAGGTTCTCCTTCAGCGCGTTGTCGGTAGAGCGGTTCAGTCCCTCTTCTACAATAGAAAAGCCGTTGAGCACCTCTGTCGAGACGTTCATCGCAAGCATCGCCATGAGAACAACGTACATAAGGTTGATCATCTTCTGGCGTGGAGATAATGGTCTTTTCTTTATTGCCATGTTGTATTAGTTCTTGTTGCCAGCCAGTGGGTTCATGTTCACCGTCATGGCCTCAATCATTCTTGCGTAGATATTGTTCAGTTCCTGTATCTGCTGTGCCATCTGGCGTGTCTGCGCGTTGATCTCATCCTGTGTAGTAATCTGTTGTGAGGCAGACTTCAACTGCATTTCATATACGCGGCTTATGCCTGTAAGTGTGCGGTTGAGGTTCTCCATCTCTTCGCTGTCGGTTGCCAGTCGTGCGCTTTGTGCCGCAACCTTCTCCAGCATTTCGTTGAGTTCGTTGAGATGGTCCACGTAACTTGTTGTAGCCGCTTCCATAGCCTCTGCAGTCTCTGCGCTTACGGCAGGTGCAGGGGTAATAACTTGCTGTGCGGCAGTGTTAACAACCTGCTGTGTGGCAGTAGCGTTCTGTGCGACAGTATTACTTGTCTCTTCGTCGTCCTGCTGTTGTGGTGCAGTGAATGAGATAGGTTCACTCTGTGTAGGCGTAGCATTGCCGATGATGATGGTACCGCCTCCAACGACGTTAGGCTGTGCTTGAGGTGTGGCAGCGGCTTCAGACTGCTGTGCTGAAGTAGAGAGAGGTGCCTGTGCAGCCTGCTCTATAACATCGTCCTCCATGTGGTTGTCGAGTGTCATGTCGATGGTCGTCTTGTCGAAAGGACGGTCGAAGGCAGAGATAAAGAATACCAATACCTCTGTTCCCATACCAATGAAAAGCATAATGTTTGCTCCTGGCAGGTGGGTCAGTTTAAAGAGGGTACCGAGGATTACCACAGCGGCACCCCAAGAGTATGCGTAGTTCAGAAATGTTTGTCCTGGCACGCTGTCCATCCACTTCTGAAGAAGGTAGATGATGTTTATTTTGCTGTATTTAGACATTGTTGTTTGGTTGTTTAGTTGTTTAGTAGTTTGGTTGTTTTGTGGTTTGGTCGTTTAGTGGTTTGGTTGTTTGACCTATCTCTTTTTCTTTCCTTTAGCGTTCATGCTTGCCGAACTTGCGAGCGAGCGCACGCAGCGGAAGCCGATGTAAGAACGAGGTTGGTTTTGGTATTCCCATGTTCTCCATGCCGAACGAATGAAACTCTCAGGGTCTTTCCACGAACCTCCGCGTACTGATTTCTTCTTCAAACGGTAAGGGTCTTCCTTCGCTGCCTTATACTCCAACTGTGGGTTGAGGTCGTTCATGGCGTCAACGCCTGCTTCGGTGTATATGGTAGAAGTCCATTCTGCCACGTTGCCAGCCATGTCGTAGAGTCCATTGCTGTTGGCAGCGTATATTCCTGTCTTTGATGTTATGAGGTTACCGTCCTTGGTGTAGTTACCTCTTTCTGGCTTAAAGTTAGCGAAGAAGCATCCATCGCCGTTTTTCACGTCGGCATTCTCCCATGGGAACTCCGTGCCGTCCTTACCTCTTGCAGCGAATTCCCATTCAGCCTCAGTCGGCAGGCGGTAGCGTTGTATGTATTTCGCAGCACCGTTCAGTCCCTTAAGCAGATAGTCTGTGCGCCATGCGCAGAAAGCGTTGGCCTGTTCCCATGTAACGCCAACCACGGGATAGTCGTTGAACGTTGGGTTAGAGAAGTAGTTACGCAGGTACACCTCGTTTTCGCTGTTAGGAAAATCGTTCACCCAGCAGGTGGTGTCGGGGTACACATTAACAATGTAAGTGTTGAGGAAGTCCCATGGTCCAGAGAGCGGACGGTTGATAGTCTCGCGTACTATGCGTCCTTCGTCGTCCACGTATGCCGTGTCCTTTGATATCATTACAACCTCGTCAGGGTTTACCGTGATGTCAGTATTGAGGTTACGCTGTGCAGCATCAAGGCGATTCTTGCGCAGAGCCGCCGTGGTGTAGTCGTAAATCTCGTATCTGTAGTTTAGTTGGTCAGCATCGAGCAGTTTCTCGCCCGTCACAGGGTTAACCTTGTACAGGCTCTCTATTGCTCTGAGTTCGTCCTCGTTAGGTTTGCGAGGCAGTTGTTTTTTCCAGTTAAGGTGTGGTGTTACAGGCTCACCGTTCTTGTCTTCGGTAATCATGTAAGTCTCATCTCCGCCGTATGCGGGGTCGGCAAGTCGTGTTCTGAGGATGCTGTCGCGTACCCACATGACGAACTGTCTGTATTTAGCGTTGGTAACCTCAGTCTCGTCCATCCAGAATCCGTCAACAGATATTTCCTTCGTAGGCGTGCTGATGCCCCAAAGGCTGTCCTTCTTCTCCAGTCCCATGCGCAGCGAGCCTCGGTTTACCATTGTCATGCCGTATGGTGTAGGCTCCTGAAAGCCCCTGCCGCTGCCGTAGCCGGTTACTTCTCCGCCCATCTGCGTGCCGGTAAGTTTGCCACCGAAGCAACTGCTGAGCAGTGCTACTGCCAGGACGGTGCAGAGTTGTAGTGCTGTTTTCTTTATATTCATGAGTTTTGTTGTTTAGTTTTTTTTGTTTAGTCGTTTAGTGGGTTGGTCGTTTGGTCGTTTAGGGGGACGTGGTTTGGGCGTAGGGTGGAACGAGTGGCGTAGAAACGCCATCGCACAAGGAAGGGATAGCCGTCGCACGGGGAATATATTCCCTTTATAGTGTCCTCGTGGTTTGATGCCTGTTCTTGCCTTTCTTACTGAGGTTTACGTCCATTTGGTATCCTACGAACAGTTCGTGTGAGCCGTTTCGCATGCTGATGCCATTGGTGTACATCTCGAAGGAATAGCCAAGCATCACGCCCTGGAACTGTCCTCCAGCCAATATCGTTACAGAGTTGGTGGGACTGTAGGTGGCGCCAGCGTAAAACATGCGTCCCTGATAGTTATAGACCAGTCTGCCTGTTATGTCGCCTCGATACGCTACGCCATCGCTTCGCACTATTGCTGACGTAGCCACCTTCATCAGAGGGTTAGGCAACTGGAAGTCTATTCCGCCAGTAACGTAGAATGTAGGGTCAATCTTTAGTTCGTTGGTTTCGCCTAATTCCACAGTGGGAGCGGTAAGATGTTGTGCACTAAGTCCTACGTACCAGTTGGCGCGTGAGTAGTGCAGACCAACTGCTATGTCGAATGTATTGCCGTTGACGTCGCTTTTTGGGAAGGCAGGGTCCGATTCATCGTCCAGTTCTATGCCCGAGCCATTAAATTTCTCCGTTATGATGCCTGGTTGCAAACCTACCGCCAGAGTGCCGCCTCCGAGTTGTTTGCGTAGGGCGTATTGCAGAGATATGCGCTGATGAGAGAATAAACCCAATTTATCGTTCATCAGTTGCAGTCCCACACCGTGCACGTTCCTCATTGCCACGAAAGGCATATCGCCCGAGAAAAGCATCGTCTGCGGTGCATTCTCAAAACCAGCCAGCGACATGGCGTAGGCTCCAGTGATGTTTAACTTCGACTGCTTGCCTGCTGCGGCAGGGTTAAAGGTGGTCTGCATGTCGAAGTAATGAGAAAAATATGGGTCGTACTGCGCATGTACTGCATTGGGGGTAAATACCATACCTGTAGCGAGTAAGATGCCCTTGAAGGCTCTCACTATCTTTGGCAATATGACGTTTGTATACTTTCTCACAGTAATAAAACGTAAAAGGTATATGATTTATTACCTGTGGCTTTTGAATATTGATGTTAAAAACTCTTAAATATATATACTGCCGTATTGTTCTTGGGTTTGTTATGGTTCAGGAAGACTATGGTTGAGCAATTTGACATTATGCACAAAAAAAGTGATTTATGCTGACATAATGAAAAAATAAGAGAGTCGGCTCTGGGCGATGAAATAGAGAGAGGAAGGTGTTAGGAGAGTGACGGAAATGGTGTAAAATAGTGGTTTTTGTGCGATTTCTATGCTTTTACAAAGTAATCACTATGCTTTTACAAAGTAATCACTATGCTTTTACCATGTAAAAAGATAGAGATTACACAGTAAAAGCATAGTGATTACAGAGTAAAAAGGTACAATTTCGGAATTCAGGATAAAATATTATTTATTTCAGAATATTCAAACTGTGGAGGGGTGGGTAAAAACAAAATGTCACGAAATAAGGCTATTTCGTGACATTTCGGATTGGTAGTATGTATGGATAGTTTATTTATAGACCCATCCTAAAAAAACTATGTGTAGAGTCCACCATTGATAGAGATTACCTCGCCGGTAATGTATGATGAAGCGTCAGACATGAGGAAGCCAACGAGTTCTGCCACCTCTTCAGGTTTGCCGAAACGCTTCATTGGTACCTGCTGTTTTAGTTCGTCAACAGGCAAGTCCTTTGTCATGTCAGACTCTATGAAGCCTGGTGCTACGGCGTTTACCGTTACGTTGCGTGCTGCTACCTCCTGTGCCAGTGCCTTTGTTGCGCCAATGATGGCAGCCTTTGTAGCGCTGTAGTTAGTCTGTCCGGGCAGACCTTTCAGTCCGGAGAGTGATGCCATGTTGACGATACGACCGCCGTGCTTGCGCATCATCATCTTAGGAAGAAGTTTGCGGGTAACGTAATAGAAACCGTTGAGTGAGGTGTTGATAACGGCGTGCCAGTCTTCGGCAGGCATCATGAACATCATGTTGTCGCGACGAATGCCGGCATTGTTCAGCAGATAAGCGATGTAGTCATCAGGGTGCTCTGCCTCCCACTGGTCGAGGGCTTTGTCAACAGCCTCCATGTCGCCTACGTTGAACTGCAATAGTTCTGCTTTTACGCCCTTAGCCTCTACCAATGACTTTACCTCTTCGGCGGCAGTCTGGTTAGACTGGTAGTTGATAACTACGGGAATTCCCATCTCTGCGAGTTTGAGACATACCGCGCGACCGAGTCCGCGCGAGCCTCCTGTTACGAGTGCGTATTTCATTTATTTTGGTTGTTTGGTTTTTTTAGTTGTTTTGTTGTTTAGTTGTGTGGGGTGTTTTGTTGTTTTGTCGCTTTTGGTTGTTTGGTTTTTAGTCGTTTTGTTGTTTAGTTGTGTGGGGTGTTTTGTTGTTTTGTCGCTTTTGGTTTTTTAGTTGTTTTGTCGTTTGGTTGTGTGGGGTGTTTTGTTATTTTGTTACTTTTGTTGTTTTGTTTTTTAGTTGTGTGGCAGTTTTTATTATTCCGTCAAGTCTTTTTGGGCGTTTTCCTTCACGGGAATGAGTATGTTCTGTTGCGTCTTCCCTATGTATTCCTTTGTGGAATCGATAGCAATCAGTACGCCGTCGTTGATAGGTAGCGTGTTGTTATGCGACTTATACGCCGTGAACGTATGCTTCCCGTTACTGAAGGTGCCGAGGAAAGTGATGTTGCCCGTTTGACAGTCCATCCACCATACGTTCTTCTTCTTACCAGAAATCTTCGTAAGGTCGATGTTCATGTCGCGCGATGTGTAGTTATAGACTAACAGATAGTCCTTTCCGCGAGTAGCAGCGAGACGGTCGTAGCGTATGCCATTGTCTGAATATACGATGCTTTGGTCAGGGATACGTTCAAAGAAAGGTAGCGTCAGCATCAGTGTCTTGAGGTACTTCATCTGCATGTAGCCCGAATCCTGTTGTGCTTCATACCATGCTTTGCTCGTGCTGGAGTAGGCGACAGCCTTGCCAGGAGAGTGCATCTGCATGATGGCATTGTGACCGTAGGTGTGACCGCATGCTCCAGCGAATACGTCCCAGTAGGCATAACGCCTTACGTCGCTCGCCTTCCAGCGTGGACCATCGGGGAAATGCAGCCCTATGGGGATGTCCTCATAAGACGGTTCACTGTCGAGCACAGGCTTAATGGGTTTGTATGCCCATGTAGAGTCAACGTACATCCAGCAGTCCTCCTCCGTATTGTCAGGGATAGGGTAGAACTTGTTGCCCATTCGCTGACCGTAGGCACGGTGACCAGACTGGTAGGTGTGGAAGTCGATCCAGTCAGCCTTTGACCACCACTTGGCGGAGGTGTAACGACCGCGGGGGTGATAGGTCATGAGGTGACGTTTGTCTATCGACTTGATAGTCTGTGCGAGCGTCTCCCACACGTCGTGTTTCACGTCTCCCTGTATGTCGCCACCAATGACCCAGATGATGTTGGGACTGTCCTTGTAACGCTTGGCAAGAAACTCACCGTAGGCTTTAGCCCCAGCTTCGTCCATCGCCCCGCCTTTAACGAGTCCGCCCCAGATGCATACCATGGCGATATAGACACCCTGTTGTTCCGCTTCCTTGATGATATAGTCCATGTGGTCCCAGTAGCCGTAAGTGCCCTCGCGGTCTATTGTGGAGAAATCCCATGGGTTTGGGCGTGAGACGTTAGACAGTTGACCGTAGGCATTGATGCAAGGTACGCCACAGATGGTCTGCACCTGTACCACGTTGAAGCCATTCTTGGCGCATGTGGAGAGGTAGCCCTTCACCTCACCACGATTGAGTGACTGTGGAAGGAGCCATCCAGTATCGCCCAACCAGAAGAATGGCGTGCCGTCAGCGTATTGCAGAAAACGGCTGTTTTCTGACACCTGCAACTGCCATTGGCGTGCGCCTTGGGCGAAGATACAGGTGAGGCACAGCATCAGGGAGATGCTGAGCCTACGCGCGTGTATATATAAATAAGGTGTCATTATGCCTCAGTAGTAGTGGTTTCTTCGACCTTCTTCTTGTGGATTTGAACGCCTATGACGTAAACTACGAGGATGAACAGTAGGGCCAGTGCCACGAAGGCGATGCTCTCGGTGTTGGTAACAGTCTCAGGACGGAACTCTAATTTTACCTTGTGGTAACCAGCCTTCACGTTGATGGCACGAAGAACGTAGTTCACACGACCCACCTCAACAGGCTTTCCGTCAACAGTAGCGGTCCAGCCTGGGTAGTATATCTCAGAGAAGACCACTACGCCACCGTTTGCTGACTGTATGTCGTAGCGCAGTTCGTTAGGTAAGTACTTCGTAATCTTTACGCTCGAGGTGCTGTCTTGTGGTACACTCTTGCCGAGAATGGACTCGAACTTCTTGTCGGCAACGGCAGTCTGGTGCAGGTTCAGCCCCTTAATGCCGTCCAGTTCCTGGTTGGCGTTGTCAACATATTTAACCTCGGACACAAACCATGCATTGCCCATGGCGCCTGGATTCATAACAGGAGTAGTCTGACCGCCCTGTAGTGGGAGGATAAGATACTTCGTGTTGAGCATGTTGAGCACAGGCATCACGCTGTCGGTGTTTACCTTGTTCATGTCGCCCTGCGCCTGAACAATAGCGCCGAACGCTCCTTGCATCTCAGGAGAGATATAAGCCTCGATGAGTTCCTGGTAGCGACGCAACTTGGCAGGATGGTAACCACCGATAGATTTGTGGAAGTATGAAGTCTCGTTCTCGTTGAACGTGTTGCTCGCAAGGTTTAAGACGCGATAGTCGAGAGCCTTATCTTGCAGGATAATCTGGTCCGTCTGCGTTGGCTCTACCGGTGCGGTGCGCATGCTCTTGCTGACGAACATATCGTCGTTAAGGTAGCGTTTGTTGACGCTCCACATATCGACAAGACATACAACAGCGATAATTCCCACCATAATTATAGCGTTAATCTTCTTCATACGGTAAACCACAACAGCCGCGGTGCACACAAGGATGATGAAGAAAGAACGCCAACAGTCAGCGGTGAACGTAGCGATGCGGATGCTCTGCAGGTTAGAAAGCAACGGAGAGAGTTGCTCCTGAGGTATTCCGCTCATTGCCCTCATCTCAGCACTGGAGATGAAAGAGTCGAAGAATACTGTAGGCATTAATGCGAACAGGGCAGCGATACCGCCAGTAAGGGCAAAGGAAACGTAGAGCCAGTTGACCTTCTTGCCGGCAACGTGTCCCATAATGCAGTCGGGGTCGTCCACAATACGCTTCAGGGCAAGAATGCCGAGGAAAGGAATAGTGAACTCTGCCACTACGAGAATAGAGGCAACGGTGCGGAACTTGGCGTACATTGGCACGTAGTCGATGAAGAAATCCGTCAGCCACATCATGTTCTTACCCCACGAAAGGGTAATGCTGAGGATGGTGGCAGCGAGTAAAGCCCATTTGACAGAGCCTTTCACGATGAACAGTCCGAGAATGAACAGCATCAGGACGAAGGCACCTACATAGACAGGACCGCTCGTACCAGGTTGCTCACCCCAGTATTGTCCAAGTTGTTGATATATCTGCATGTACATAGGGTCGCCCTTTTCTTGGGCTGCCTTACACTGACTGACAGGTGTCATAGACGAACCTCCCTTGGCATCGGGCACAAGGAGAGTCCAAGTCTCGTCAATGCCGTAACTCCATTGCGTTATGTAATCGCGCTCAAGACCACTCGAAGTTTGGTTGGCAGTGTTCTTCTTAACCAGTTCACTCTTGCCACGCATAGACTCGTTTTGATACTCCCATGTATGGTAAAGGTTAGAGATATTAACCAATACACCCAATGCACCACCGACAAGACATACGGCAGACGCCTTGATGAAGTGCATGATGCGCTTCTGGCGGATAGCATCGACAAGGAAACCTATGGCAAGGCAGAGGATAATGAAGAAGTAATAGTACGTCATCTGCACGTGGTTCGCATTTATTTCAAACGCAGTGAAGATGCCCGTAACGGCAAGGCCAGCCAAATATTTACCACGATAAGCGAGCAGAATGCCAGCAATCATAGGTGGAAGATAAGCCAGGGCCATAACCTTCCAAAGGTGACCGGCAGCGATGATGATAAAGAAATAACTGCTGAAAGCCCATACTATGGCACCAAGAGTGGCGAGATACCAACGAAAATCAAAGGCACGCAGCAGAATGTAGAAACCTAAAAGGTAGGCGAAGACGAACCATACGTTCTCTGGAAGCCACAGGTGGTAAGCCTGCATAATGTCAGAAAGAAAACTGGTAGAGTCGTATGAAGGTGCCGTCTGGTAGGTAGGCATACCTGAAAATACCGAGTTTGTCCAGCGAGAGACCTCGCCTGTTGCTTCTTGATACTCACTGGTTTCATGTCCAAGTCCGCGACCAGCAGCAGAATCATGTCTGTAAAGAATGCGCCCCTCGGTGTCGGCAGGGTAGAAATAGGCAAACGATATTACTGCAAAGAGTACTATCATCAGCACGTCTGGGATAAAGCGTTTTAGTGTGTTCACGTTTGTAAAAGTATTTTTGTTTTGTTTTCGTATTTCTCGAGAATGGCTTTAAAACCACTTTTGGGTGGAGGTGCCATTATTTATATAAGGTGTTTACAAAGTGCAAAATTAATAATTTTTTTTCAATAACATACTATTAAGTACCCCTTTTCGTAGTAGTATTGTTAAAAACTGATTAGGTTTTACTTAGTTTTCGAGTTGGTTTTATTGAAATATCTTGACGTATATCAAGAAAAAGCATTAGCGATGCTTTTGTTTATGTAAAAGTTTTGTTGGACTGAAAGGTTTATAGTAATTTTGCAACACAAAACGATGAGATACCGTTGTATAAAGGGTAAAAAATGGAACTGTAAGATAGTGTACCCCAAACGGTAGTCATTGGTTAAAATGGCAAAGATAATATTTTCAAAATCTTCTTATTATTATTACAATGAAAAAGATTGCAATGTTTATCGCAGCAGCTGCTATGGCAGTTTCTGCAAGCGCTCAGAAGACTGCAGTTACAGCTTCTAAGGCAACTGACAACATCTATGTTGGTGTTAATGCTGGTGCATCTACCCAAATGACAGGTGACCGTTCTTTCGACGTTTTCGCTCCTCAGTTCGGTATTCGTGCTGGTAAGAACTTCACAACAGTATTTGGCGTAGCTCTTGAGGCTGATGCTTACTTCAACGCTCACAAGTCTGACTGCGCTTACCAGGTTTCTAAGACTTTCATCAATGGTCTTGACGTAAACCTCCTCGGTACTGCAAACCTCATGAACCTCTTCGCTGGTTACAAAGGTGAGCCACGTGCTTTCGAAGTAATCGCACTCGGTGGTTTCGGTTGGGGACACGCTTTCCCAGCAGATAACGACTTCGTTAATACAAAGGTTGCTCTTGACTTCGCTTACAACTTCGGTGGCGACAAGCAGTGGCAGGCATACGTAGAGCCTTCTCTCGTATATGTTAACGACAAGTCTGTTAATAGCTTCAAGTACAACATCAACGACGCTGTATTCTCAGTTAAGGCTGGTGTTAACTACAAGTTCGGTAACTCTAACGGTAAGCACAACTTCGCTATCGAGCAGCTCCGTGACCAGGCTGAGATCGACGGTCTCAACGCTAAGATCAACTCACTCCGTTCTGACGTAGATGCTGCTAAGGCTTCTGCTGCAGCTAAGGACGCTAAGATCGCTGAGCTCCAGAAGGCTCTCAACGATTGCCAGAACAAGCCAGCTCCAGTAGTTGAGGCTAAGGTTGCTAACCTCCAGCCATCTGTTGTATTCGCACAGGGTAAGTCTGTTGTTGAGAAGAGCCAGCTTCCTAACATCGAGATGATCGCTAAGTACATGAAGAACAACAAGGATTCTAAGGTTAAGATCTCAGGTTACGCTTCACCAGAAGGTTCTAAGGAAGTTAACCAGAAGATTTCTGAGGCTCGCGCTAACGCAGTTAAGAACATCCTCGTTAAGAAGTACAAGATCGCTGCTGACCGTATCGAGACTGAAGGTCTTGGCGCTACAGACAAGCTCTTCGACCAGGTTGAGTTCAACCGTGTTGCTCTCTTCAACGACACTACTAAGTAATCATTTAACACTTAGTTAAACAAAATATAACCCTTCAGAGTTACGCTCTGGAGGGTTTATTTTGTTTATATAACTTGTATGTTTTGGCCTTGAAAGTAACTATTGTGTTTATTACCGCTGAATATTTACCACTGAAAGAAAGCGGGTAACGATGATAATGAATAATAATAAGGGATGTATTGCGTTATTTGTATAAGTAAGTATTCAAAATTATTTTTATATAATGAGTAAGCGTCATTTCTCGAT
>DAIUFT010000005.1:0-73933 GCA_036844425.1 Prevotella sp.
AAGTTTCCAACTTCGGTATAAGTAACACCAATCATATCGGTACAAGTAGCCACCCCTGCGTGTCCGAAGTTAAAAACTTCGGCTCCATATATTCCATAAAACTGCGATAACTTGCCCAAAAGCGAAAAAGGTAAAAAAAAGAGTAATTTTTATTTGCACAATACAAGAAAAATTCATAACTTTGCAGCGCTAACTACAGATATTCTGGATAAAAAAGAAAATGGTTTTCACCTTATATATAATATATAGGCGTGAAATGCTCCACACGTTTCTCTGTAATAAGATAAAATTACCTAACCTATAGTCCAAAAAGTGGAGTGATGGACAAACTAATCGTTATTCGCTATGAATAAAAAATTACTTTCCGTATCTTTGATGTCGGCATTGGCAATTGGAGCGAACGCTTACAATGTCGATGACTACGTCTACACGAAGACCGCAAAGTATCAGATCGCTGGTGACAACCTCGTAACGAATGGTAAGTTCACCGAAGGTGCTACTGGTACAGACGGATGGAATGCTATTGATGAGGTCGCTGCACCTCTTACACAGGTGTTTGCTCAAAAAGAAGGAGGTCCTAACGGCTCTAATACGCAGGTAGTCCTTGATGGTCAGACTGCGCTTACTGCTGGTATGTATCAGCAGATTGGCATTGAGCAGGGTGGTACGTATGTTGTAACTCTTCGTGTGATGGGTACAACTGCTGGTTTTACCGACCTTGACCTCTCAGGAGCTAATACCAACTACATCAATGCTTATTATAACACAGATGGATCGCTTGCAACTGTAAGCGGTAAAAACAATACAACTCTCGGCTATGGTGAAGGCGGTGTAAACGGTGGTTACGGCTTCTCTTTCTCTAATGATGGATTTACAGAGATTTCTTTCGCTATTGATGCTCCTGCAGGGGGCTTCATAATGATTGATCTCCGTGGTCTTAATGTTGGTCTTGAGATTGGTGATGTAGAGTGTCACCTTGCTAATAGCGTATATGATAGCCGTATCGCAGAGCGTCGTTATAATTATGTAAACAAGGTCCTGAATGAATCTGGTGTTGACATGACTTCTATGGAAATGTATGAGGATATGTCAAGCGCATTGGAAGAATTGAAGACTGCGATAGATAACAATGCTTCTGGTGAAGAAATGGAGGGGGCAATAGGTACTCTTAACGATTACTGGACAGAGTTTACCTCTATTAACTTCTCTAATGTTATTGATGTGGTTCCTACAAAGGATGGCTCAAGTGCAACAGGTAACAGTTCTGCTAACTGGAATAACTGGACAGGTAAGTACAATAAACTGAGTTCAAACTATAATGGACAGGCTCCTTGGTCATGGAGTACTGACCGTTGGTGTCATAAGTCGGGATCTACTAATAGTCCAATGTCTGTTCAGTGGATGCGTGGTTCTTCAGGCAACTGGGATAATATCGCTACTCTGACAACAACGCTCGATAAGGGAACTTATTTCTGGGGGGTATCAGGCGATGGTGGTATGATGACTCTCAATAAAAATCGTTGGGCTCGCTCATGGGCAAAGGAATGTGCTGGCACACAGCTCTTCTTTAATGGGGACACAACAGATGTGTTTGTTCTTGACCCAGCTGTAAAACAGGATTATATCTACAAGTTTGAGTTGAAAGAATCAAAGGAAGTTACTCTCGGCATTCGTTGTAACTCAACTTTTGAGGGTGCTGCAGCACAGGGCTTCGATGTAAACTTCTATGATCCTGTGCTCTATCAAGTTCATGTAGCAGGAGAATTGACACCAGAACAGAAAGCTTATATAAATGCCGTTAATGTGCAACTTGAGGCTCTCAAGGGACGTATTGATGTTGCTAATGGCTATCTTGCTGACGACCAGACTGCACAGCCTTGGGGTAAGGAAGACTTGAAGGAAGGTGTCGATGAGGCACAGAAGCGTTATGATGCATGGGCAGCTCTCTCTGACGAGCAGATTCTTGACTATCAGGATAATGCTGAGGAATTGGCAGATACTATCATGAATAGTGGTGTTCGCTTCTTGAACAATAACTACATCAATGTGTTTACTGCAAAGAATAAGCCTCTTACAGATATGCCTGCGGCTATTCAGTCTGCAACTGATACAAAGAACGAGCGTATCTACAGTGGTTCTACTAAGATGACCGAATTGGAGAATGCTATCAATGCTGCTCAGGCAATGTATGACGAAAAGTTGAAGGTTGCTTACTCTGATGAGGATTCACTTGCACTTGTTAATGAAAAGGCTAATCTTGAAAACGTGGTAGAGGCATTTAAGGCTGCTATTGAGACTACGAATGTTACTGATATAGACTTCGGTACTCAGGAGAATCCTGCTACTATGGTTAAGCATGAGGATCCTGATGGACTCGTTGAGACATACTACACTATCGCTGGTAAGAAGGGTGAGATGTCAACAATCGTAGGTGAGGGCTCTACTGCATACGCTCTTGGCTATAACAATACTGATTCTCTTGGAACACTCCGCGTAGGTAATGGTGAAGCTACTGTTGCTGTAGCAGGTGCCCCAGCAAAGAGTACTGATATCGTGAATGTTAAGTTCGACCTCTATGTAGGTAACCTCATGACGAAGTATGCTGGATTCTATCTCATGGCAGAGAATGGTGATACTATCTCTGGTATCTACTTCTCAAAGTATGACGGTAAGGATACATACAACCCAATGGGTATAGACTATAATAAGAAGATTAACGGTGTTGGTTCAGGTTCTGCTTCTAATGCTGCTATTGCTGCAGAGTCTAACCGTACACACTTTGATATAGTTCTTGACTATGGCGCTGGAACAATGTACTGCACAACAAGTGGTTCTAAGGGTACGGTAAAGACAGAAACTGTTAAGATGGGTTCACTTGAGCCAATCGCTAAGTTTGTTCTTATTTCAAACTATAACAACTCTGATCGTCGTTGCTGGTTCGATAACCTCGTAATTGATAATATTGCTGCAGGTCCAACTGCTATCAGCGGTGTTGCTGAGAAGGCAAATGTTGCTAATGATGACGCTATATATAATGTAGCAGGTCAGAAGGTAACAACTCCTGTTAAGGGCCAGGTATATATTAAGAAGGGTGCTGCTTTCGTTAAGTAGTATTTGAAAAAAGTGGTGATTTATAGAATCACTTTTAATAAAAAGCAAAATATTGCATATAATATGATAATCCCGTCTGCCAATTTGGTGGACGGGATTATTGCGTTATGAGATTAATACCTGTATTAATTACTTTCCAAATTAACAAAATTCCTTTTTAACATTCTTCACTGATATTTAATATGTTAAAAAGTTGCATATTTCGTTTTTTTTTAGTTATTTTGCACTTTGAATTGTAATGACCACTTTGCAATATGGCTGAAAGTGTAGACTTTTGGTGGTATTCGTCTGTAGAAAATAATATAAAATATATAACTAACTATATCAATCTTTATGAAAAAACTCATTCTAAGTGTGTCTCTCGTATGCTTAGGTATTATGACTTCCTGTCAGAAGGAAACGTTGTTGCCTGAGGGTTCGAAGCCAGAATGGCTTGGCGGGAGTATCTATGAAGAACTTAGCTCGGGTAGTCATCTGACGGGTACGTTTAATACGTATCTTAGATTGGTTAAGGACTTGGGGTACGATGAAGTGCTCTCAAGAACAGGTAGTAAGACTGTGTTTCCTGCCAATGATGAGGCGTTCGAGAGGTTCTTTAAAAACAATCCTTATGGTGTGACGTCGTACGAACAGTTGACGCAAAGTATGAAGAAGCAGTTGCTGTATTCTTCTATGCTTGACAATGCGTTGCTTGCTGGTATGCTGTCTAATGTAAGTTCTGGAGATAATGACGTTAGTCGTGGTATTGCTCTGAAACATGAGACAAATATTTCGGTAACGGACTCTATTACTACAATCTATAATGGTGCATTGATGCCACAGAATAATACCTATTGGGATTATTATCGTGCAAAAGGTATTAATGTGGTATATGATGCTACTAAGCCAATGATGGTGCACTTTACTCGTGAGCAGATGTTGAATAACAATATCACTACTACGGGTGTTGATTGTGACTTCGGTATTCTTAGAGGCGAAAAGGTTGGTACTGCATTGAATAATTCTGATACTGCTTATATTTATCAGACAAAGATTGTTAATCAGGATGTAACGTGTACTAATGGTTATGTGCATCAGGTGGCTGATGTTCTCGTGCCTCCTGGAAATATAGGTCAGGTGTTGCGTAAGGAAAGTAATACTAAACTCTTCTCTCGTATTCTGGATTATTACTGTGCTCCATACTATGATGCCGTGACAACAAATAACTATAATTCATGGGCTTTGCAGAATGGATACCCTGTTATTGACTCTATATTCCAGGTTCGTTACTTTACCGGAGGACGTTCGCAGGGAGGTAGTGCTAATGTGGTAGATCCTACGGGTACTTCTGTGCCATCTGACAAGAGATTGGCGTGGGATCCAGGTTGGAACCAGTATTATCCATCATCAAACTCTTCTATGAATCTTGCTGATATCGGTGCGATTCTTGTGCCAACGGATAATGCTATTAAGGAATACTTCCTGCCAGGTGGTGGTGGTGCGTACTTTATAGATCTGTACGGTAAACTGCCGAATACTGAGGAAAACCTTCCGCAGAACCTTGATGCACTGTTTAATAATGGTAATGGCGTGCTGACAAGTTTTGTGAATAACTTGATGCTGACATCATTTAATAGCTCTGTACCAAGTAAGTTCGGAACTATAACACAGAGTGGTTCTGGTGAATTTATGGGATTGTCTGTTAATGATATTCAGGTGACGGATGGAAAATATGACGTAGTTGTCGCTAACAATGGCGTTATATATAAAATGAAGAACATGATTGCACCTGATGAGTATCAGTCAGTAATTGGTCCTGCATTGACTTATCCTGACCTCTCTATCATAGGATATTTTACTCAAGATAAGACAACAGGTAGTAACGCTTCTATATTCGGAGCGGATATGTATTACTATCTTATGGCTATGCAGGCTAACTATATGTACTTCGTGCCAGATAATGACGCTCTGAAGAAATGTTATATTGACCCTGTATCTCTTGGAACCTCTAATCCTCGTGCTCTTGAGTTCTATTCTCATGTAGAACCTATTGTTGGTACAGACCGTACACAGACGCTTTACGGTGTGAGAGTACACCCATTTAACAAAGAAACTGGTGTTATAAGCAGTGAGGTGGAAAACGAAGTCAGAAATATCGTAAATAATGGTACTTCTGAATATAAATCGCAAGTATATGATATGCTTAACTACAATACAGTAGTATTGGAGGCAGGCGAGAATATAAATAACCATTACTACCTGACAAAGCATGGCGGAGCGATTTATATAAACAACTTTAGAGATGCGAACGGTGTGTTTACGGGAACTGTCTCTGGTGGAGCACAGATTGATAATGGTGTTCAGCCTGCGAACATTGTAACAGGATGGAAGGAAAAGAACGGTTGGGCTTTCAGACTTGATAATGTTATTCAGCCATCTATTACAAGTGTAAGCACATTGCTTAATAAGAACGAAGATAAATTTAGATCTTTCCTCGACTTATGTGAATTGCTTGAAAATTCGGAGATACTCGAGTGGGCTGGTATAAGCCTGACTGCTGAAGTCGGTCCAGCACCAGTAGAGAAATATATCATTTTCTCTGACAAGAGCCAGAAAGCACTTGATTTGAATGTTAACTTCTTTAACGGTTACAACTATACATTCTATGCACCAGACAATGATGCTATGGATATTGCCTTTAATGAAGGATTGCCTACAGTAGAAGAGGTTACTAACTTGTATGAAGAGAACAGTGCTGACGATGTGCCAGAGGAGCAGGTAGTTGAGGCAAAGGCAACGTTGCTTAATATGCTTATGGAAATACGTGCGTTCATTCGTTACCATTTCCAAAATAATTCTGTATTTGCTGATAACAGTGTTCCAAGGGCTACATACCAGTCTATGTATTCTTCTGAACTGGGTATACCAGTTAATATTACAAGTTCTGCTTCTAATGGTAGACTGTCTGTAACTGATAACTCTGGTAGAACAATAGTAATAGATGCTAACGACCATTCGAAGCTTGTCAATAAGATGACTCGTGACTATGAGTATGATAAGAATAGAGAAAATGCAAGTTCTATTGCTGTTTCTTCTTTTGCAACGGTACATCAGATAAGTCAGCCTCTGTGTTTTGACGCAAGTGGACGTTTTGATGCAGGTTGGAGAACTGCTGCTGCGAGAAAGGCTGCTGCAAGAAACTACAAGCAACTTCGTTACAAGGCTAATAACTTAAAAGACTAATAATTATGTCAAGAATAAAAGTCATACTGACGCTGCTCTTGTGTATCATCGTCCAAGTGGGCATGGCGCAGAGTAGGGTGATATCAGGTACGGTAGAGGATTCCATGGGGCCTATCATGATGGCGAATGTAGTGGAACGTGATGCGAATAACCGTATTGTTAGTGCCGTACAGACTGATATGATGGGTAACTTCTCTATGGAGATTAAGAACCCAAAGAATAAACTTGTTATCTCGTATGTTGGTAGCAAGACAAAGGTTATAACGATTGGAGACCAGTCAACATTCAACATTAAGTTGGAAGATGAGAAAACTACGTTGAATGAAATTACTGTAAAAGGACGCCGTACAGGCTCGGGTGGTCTTAATATACCAAAGAAAGAGGTAACAGTATCTCAACAGACTTTCGACCTTTCTGAGGTAGAGGGTATGGCATTCACATCTGCCGACGAGGCTCTGCAGGGTGAAATCGCTGGTTTGGATATTGTGTCGAACTCTGGTAACCTTGGTTCTGGTACAACCATGCGTTTGCGTGGTGTTACAACTATTACGGGTAATGCACAGCCGTTGATTGTTGTGGATGACAAGATTTTCGATAATCCAGATGAAACATTCGACTTTGAGAATCCAACAGAGGAAGATTATGCATCTTTGCTTTCTGTCAATGTGGAAGATATCGCAAAGATTGATGTCTTGAAGGATGCTGGTGCTACTGCTGTTTGGGGATCAAAGGGTGCTAACGGTGTCATCATGATTACCACAAAGCGTGGTAGCCGTGGTAAACCGCGTGTTAACTTCTCGTATAAGATGACTGGTACATGGCAGCCAAAGGGATATGATCTGCTCAATGGTGACGACTATACTATGTTGATGAAGGAGGAGTATTATAACCCTAACCAGAGTGATAATGCTACAACTAACATACGAGAGATTAACTATGACAAGTCTTGGGCTGAGTACGAGAACTGGAATAACAACACTGATTGGGTTGATGCTGTAACACAGTTTGGTGTTCTTCAGTCATACAACTTGAATATTACTGGTGGTGGACAGAAGGCGCAGTTCCGTATTTCTGGTGGTTATGACCATCAGACTGGTTCTGTAATACAGCAGAAACTCGATCGTCTTTCTACACGTCTCGTCTTGGATTACAATGTATCTGACCGCATCAAGTTCTCTACGAACTTCGCATTGACATATACTGACAATCTTAAAAACTATGCTAAGATGCTTGATATTGCGCAGAAAATCGCGCCTAATATGAGTATCTATCGTCAGGATAGTAATGGTTATGATACAAATGACTTCTATATAATGAACCCACAGGGTAACCTTACTGGTAATAACCCTATGACGGGTAATTATTCTTCATATGAATTGCGTAGCATACGTAACTTGGGTAATCCATTGGCGTATGCGGCTATGTCATGGCAGAAGGATCAGACTTATCGTATTACTCCTGATTTTAATATTAAGTATGAACTGCTCGGAATTGAGTCACAGCAGAGTCGATTGACATTCAATGGACGTGTTGACTTTGATATCTATGCTCGTTCTATTCCACAGTATTGTGCTGCTGGCGTAACTACTAATGTATGGGATGGTAATACATCTTATAATATAAGTAAGTCATCTGAAAGTAATAGACTTAAGGTGGGCGCACGTGCTGAGTTGGTATTTACTCCTTACTTCAGAAATGAGGATTTCTCGCTTACAATGCTTGCGCGTTATGAGTTGACTACGCAAAAGAGTACAAGCCAGTCGGTTGACCAGTATTTGCTGCCTAATGGTATTACATCGGCTGTGGTTGACGGTGCGATGAGTACATTAAGCAGCGGTAATAGCCGTGCTAACTCACAGTACTGGGTTTACAATACTCACTTCTCTTACAAAGGAAGATATAACTTAGGATTCTCTCTGCGTGCTGATGGTGACTCTAAGTTTGGACCAAAGCAGAAGTGGGCTTATTTCCCAGGTATATCACTGCGTTATAACCTTTCTGATGAAAAGTTCTTTGAGCCTGTACGCAAGTATGTCTCAATGCTTGGTCTTCGTGGGTCATGGGGTATTGTAGGTAAGGCTCCAGACTCAGACTATCTCTTCTATAATACATATAAGGTGGGAGATGTGAATTACAACGGTCAGGCTGGTACATATATGGATGGTCTTAAGTTGGATGACCTCAGATGGGAAAAGACAACTTCTTACAACTTAGGTTTTAATCTTGGTTTGTTAAATGACCTTATTGAGGTTGACTTCGATTACTATCATAAGGATACTAAGGACCTCTTGATGAAGAATGTCGTAATTCCTTCTACGACGGGTTATGCAAAACTTGCATATCAAAATGTCGGCTCAATGAAGAATGATGGTTGGGAAGTAAACGTTAATGCAAAGAACTTTATAAAAATAGGTAAGTTCTCTGTTAGTGCTGGCGTTAACCTTGCACAGAACTTTAATGAAATCGTTGAGATGGACGACCGTGTGCTCAGTGAACAGAACTCTGATTGGACATTTAGTTCACGTGGTACTTACCAAAATCGTATTCAGGTCGGTAATGCACTTGGTTCTGTTTATGGATTCCGTTATAAGGGAGTTTATCAGTATACGTACGATTACTTGACAAATCTTGCTACTGAAAGAGGTTGGTCTACAGATGAGTTTGAGTCTAATATCAACTCTATGCTCGCAGAAGGCAAAACTTTCCCAGTTGTAGTTGGTGCAGATGGCAAGGTTATCATGCAGTCAAACGGTTTGCCACGTCGTATGGTGTATAACTATAGTGATGGTTCTGCTACATATTCATTCCAAGGTGGTGATGCTATTTATGAGGATGTGAACCATGACGGTCAGATCAATTCACTTGACATTGTTTACCTTGGTAACTGTCAGCCAAAATTGAGTGGTGGTTTCAACTTTACTTTCAGATATGGTAACTGGAATCTAAAGGCTCGTTTCATGTTCCGTGCAGGAAACAAGGTGGTCAATGCTGCTCGTATGAACCTGGAGAATATGGCTACAGCATATAATCAGTGCACAACAGTTAACTATCGTTGGCGTAAGGATGGTGACGTAACACTGATGCCACGTGCTATATATGTTTATGACAATAATTCTGCGTACAACTATCAGGGTTCTGATAGATATGTAGAAGATGGTTCTTTCTTACGTTTCCAGAATTTGCAGATTGGTTACACATTCCCGAAGAAGCAATTGAAGAATTGGGGATTGAATCAGTTACAGTTCTATGTAACAATGAACAATTTGTTCTGTTGGACAAAGTATTCTGGTGTTGATCCGGAAATATCAACAAGTGGTTGGGGAGTTGCAACTGATAATTCACAAACACCACGTGCTAAGTCTTTCACCGCCAATATCAACATTGGTTTCTAAACGGACACTATTATGAAGAAAATAATATCAATAGTATTATCAAGCCTTGCGATGGTATCTTGTGTGGATACTGTGCTTCTGCCGGATGATAAAACGGTAGAGGAAGATTTCTGGCAGACTAAGAGCGATGTAGAACAGATGGTGAATGGCGCGTATGCGGCATTGTCAAACGATCAGTTCCAGCGTGACATCGTTGTATGGACTTCACGTTCTGACGAGTTGATTGTTAACTCTACTCTTAGTAATAATGACCTTAACCAGATTTCATCTGCTAATATACAGACAACTAACGGATATAGTGATTGGGCTGCTGTATATTCTGTCATTAATGATTGTAACCTTGTGATAGCGAAATCAGAGGGAGTACGTGCAATTGATCCTAACTACCTTGAAGGTGACCACCTTAATTATGTCGGTCAGATGAAGGCATTGCGTTCACTTTGTTACTTCTATCTCGTTCGTGCTTTCCGCGACGTTCCATTGATTTTGGAACCTTATACGGAAAGTTCACAGGAGATGAATGTCGCACAGTCTGCTCCAAGTGTCGTTATTGATCAGATTATCTCTGATTTGGAGGAAGTTAAAAATAATACACTAAGTTCACAGAGCGTGAACGGATGGCAGAGAACAGGATATTTCACTCGTGATGGAGTATATGCACTCCTTGCGGATGTTTACCTTTGGAAGGCATCTATTTATGGTGATGAGGGCAGTTATGATAAGTGTATAGAATGTTGTAATGTTATACGCAATAATAGAAATGCTGGTTTAAATTCAACAACTGGCAAATATGTGAATTTTGACGATGACGGTTATGGCATATACCCTTATGATAGTTATTACACTGATTTGTTTGCATCAGATCAAAATAGTGAAGAGTCTCTATTTGAAGTTCAATATAGTGACAATTCAGGTCTGTCCAAGATGTATAACAAAGTAAGTAAAACGAACTCTTCACCAAGTTTCTACGCAAGTACTGTCTATTCTACTACAGGAACGAGTTCCGATAATAATGTATTCTATGGTGCAAACGTTGCCAAGGAAGTTCGTGGATATGAAAGTGTTTACGGATTTGGAACTGCCAGTGATGGAGGTAACAACGTTCGTAAAATGGTAGGACAGACATCGACCGTAAGGGCTGATGGAAGTTTAAGTGCTGATAATAATGTAGGTGGACGTAGTTTTACACCGTATAATCAGAACTGGATAGTATACCGCGTGACGGATGTGATGCTGATGAAGGCAGAGGCTCTCGTACAGAAAGCCGGTCTGCGTGTCGCTGCCAATAGTAAATTGGTTAACGATATCGCTTCTGCTACAACTGCAGAGGATTCGCTAAACTATGCAAATCAATTGCTTGAAGTGAATAAACAGATTTCACAGCTGCATAGAAACGCCGCACGTCTTGCACAGATTGTAAATACTCGTGGACATAATGATAATGTATCAGATATTGATTCTACGAGTTACAATGTGAGCGAGGCAGCATATGACGGAGGAGAATTAAAGACTTTTGTTCAACGTCAGGTAAACAGTTTCAATGGCTTTACTGCTACAGAGACATCGCTTGAACAGATAGTAATGGATGAGCGTGCTCGTGAACTTTGTTTCGAAGGAAAGCGTTGGTATGACATGCTGCGTTATAACTATCGCCATACTACAGGAGTAAACTATTCAACGATACTTGGTCAGCAGGGCGGTTCCTATGCACGTAATTATGAAGAGATGCTTAACCTTATTGCTCGTAAGTATGAAACAGGTGGCAATGCGGTAAAATCTAAGATGCAGACAGAACCATATTTGTATATGCCGATACTGAAGAAGCAGGTAGAAGTTAATCCTGCTCTTATTCAGAATCCTGTATATTCAGATGGTGCTACTACAGAAAAGAATTATTAATACTGTCAGAAAATAAAGCAAAGAGATATTAATCATGAATAAGAATATATTTAAAATAGCTCTTGGACTGGTGGTAAGTGCCGCTATGACCCTGACTTCTTGTAACAAGGAGCCTGATGAGTCTAACCTATATACATTTACAGGTCAGACCATCCAGGATTATCTTCAGGCAAATGACTCTATATTCCATGAGTTCAACGTTATTCTTCAGCGTTCAGGTTATGACCGTATGATGGCCTCGTACGGACAGTATACCTGTTATGCTCCAGTTAATAGCGGTGTAGATGCGTACGTAGACAGTCTTTGGAATGATGCCGAGGCGGAAGAGCCACATAACGGCATGACAGAGAACAGCGTTAATGGTCTTACCGATGAGCAGTGCAGGGATATAGCAAGATACCACCTATCTTCTATGCTATATACCTATGTAGAAGATCTGAGTAATGCAAATGGTAAGGAAGTCACAACAATGCTTAATACTCCATTTATTTCACGTTTGGGGGATGATGGTGTTGTAAGATTCAATGACGTCGCAGAGGTTACACAGTCATTGGAGGACGAAGCATTGACAAATGGTAATCTTCAGATTATAGATAAAGTAATTCCTCGTACGACCCGCAGGGTTAATGAGGTAATGGAAAAACTTCCTCAGTTCTCTATATTCTGTGAGGCAATGGAGAAATGTGGACTGTTTGACTCTATCTCTGTAGTTAAGAAGACAAATGCTGATGGTACAGACAAAACCTACAGTCTTGATAACATCAATGGTCGTCCAGGTTCTGGTATGGCAAGTGGTCAGTATTATGTCCCTGCAGAATGTAAGATAAAGTATACAGTATTCGCTGAGACTAACGATGTTCTTGCCCAGTCAGGCATCCATAACTTTGATGAACTTAAAGCAAAGTGTATAGAATGGTATAAAGATGCTGCGGAATGGTATGAATATCCAGATATGGAGAACAATCCTATAAGTGTAGGTGATGATTACGAAAACACCTATAATGTAGTGAATATGTTCTTGCGTTATCATATCGTTAAGGCGGGAATGTCAGTCTCTAAATTGCTTTACGAGCGTAACCTTTCTAACGAGAACTGGAACTTTGCCTTTGGTGGTGAGCCATATGACTACTATGAGACAATGCTCCCACATACTCTTATAAAGGTATGGCAGCCATTGTATCATAATACAGGTGCTTCTACTAATATTTGGATAAACCGTTGGCGTGAGCATAACACACTTACCGATGAGATTGGTACATTTGGTAGCGACGCTACTCACCAGATAAGAAAGACTGGTTGTATGATAATGCGTGCGCAATCAAATATCCAGGCATATAACGGTTACATTCATACGATCAATGCTCCGCTTGTATATGACAGAGATGTTCCAAATGGTGTTCTTCACGAGCGTATGCGTATAGATACAGGAGATATACTGTATGAACTCGCTAACAATGACATTCGTTTTGCAACGGGCACAGAGATAGGTGCGATGAACCTTTCTTCAAATGACGGTACGATGACCCGTCTGCCACTTGATTACTTTGATAACCTTGTAAGTTATAACTCAAAGACTAAGTTGGCATGGTATACTCAGGGTCCTTGGCGTGCATGGAATGCGGACCAGTTGTCTGGTTGGGATGAGAATGACTTTGCTTTACGTCTTCCTCCAGTACCAACAGGAGACTACGAGATACGTATCATCTATCCACCTATGGCTGCAGGTGGTCTTCAGCAGTACTACATAGGTACCTCAAGCAATCCAAGTTCAATGCAACCACTCGGCATACCATTTGATGCTCGTTATCCAAATACGACCTTACAGGCAGACCGTGATGCAACAGGTTATCTGTTAAAAGATGAGTTTGATGATTACGGTGTAGCATCCGATCTCGTTATGAGAAATCATGGCTATATGCGTGCCCCTGCAAGTTTCTCTCGTGGAACTAAGAACCAGGTAAAAGCACCAATATCATCACCAGACGAACTAGTTGCAAACCTTGATTACTGTTGTCGTTATGAGGAAGGTTATGGTACAAGTATGATGCGTAAGATACTTGGAACACGTCACTTCGAGCAGGGTAAGTCATATTGGCTTCGTTTAAAGAACCTCTTGACTGGTTACGACCAGCTTGGCTTCTCTGTAGACTATATAGAACTTGTTCCTGTTGATATCGTAAATAGCCAGGACTTCACAGAAGACTGGTATTAAAATAAGACAGTGGCACCCTCGCCAAGAGGGTGCCCAACAATAAAAAATCAGAATATGAAACATATATCTAAAATAGGAATGGCAGTGATGGCAAGTGGTATGCTTGTCGTAACTTCATGTTCCGACTTCAGCGACTACAATACTGTGCCTGGAAGTAATGAGGCATCAGCGGACAAGACACTGTGGGAGAATATTTCGGGTAATGCCAATCTGTCTGACTTTGCGGCAGTACTGCAAAGAGTAGGTTATGATAAAGTTCTCAGCGAGTCACACACCTATACTGTATGGGCGCCTGTAAATGGTTCATTTAATGTAGACTCTCTTAACAATGTCTCTGTTGAAAAGGTACAGAAAGAGTTCGTTGAGAATCTTATTGCAGACTATGCACATAAGGAGACGGATGTAAATGATACAACGATATACATGCTCAATGAAAAGTTGCTCAAGTTTGCGAACAAGAACACTTCTTCTTTGACATTCGATGCACAAAACATTATACCTTCTCAGAATAACGGTTCGGTATATAACTACCCAAGTACGAATGGTCTGTTGTACATGGTATCAAGTCCTTCTACGTTCCGTTATAATGCGTATGAGATTATCTCCGAAATGGGTGGTAAGGCAGACAATTTCGCTTCTTATGTAAAACGTTATGAGACACGTTTACTTGACGAAAATAAGTCAGTGAAGGGTGAAATTATTAATGGTGTACAACATTATGATGACTCAGTGGTTGTAGTCAGTAATTCATTGTGTAATCGTTTAAATGCTCAACTTACCAACGAGGATAGTTTGTACACACTGCTGATTCCAAATGATGCTGCTTGGACAAAAACTTATAATAAAATTTCCAAGTATTATAATTATATACCAAAGGTAGCATATCAGGATTTGTCAAGTACGGCAGTCGGTTATACGAAAGGTGGTAGCACGAGTACATCATCTACATCGATAATGGCAGCCACGGTAGGTTCAACAACGTATGAATTGTCTTCTGCACCTGTAGATGCAGAAATTCAGGAGGCAGGTCCATACATGACGGACTCTATCACAAAACTTAAAATAGTACAAAATCTGATGTATTCCGAGACCAACAGAAGGTATAATTCAAAACTTACATCAGGTGGACATTTCGTAGAGGGTGATACCTTGTGTACTACTTCAAATATATATTTGACGGACTTACAAGATTTTGGCGATGTAACAGAGCAGGAAGTACGCCTAAGTAATGGACATATGAGACTTCTCAATGATTATCCATTCTCGAAAGAAACATATCTTCCAGAGTATCGTACCAATTCCGTTGCACGTTGTTTAACATCGCAGAATTCTAACGGTAGTTATGTTTATTGGACAATTTCTGGTGACTTAGCAAAAGCAGTATGGACACCAGAGTATTATGAGACATCTTTCAGATATGTATGTACTAATGCTTCTACGCTTGCTTTTGCTCCAGAGTTAGATTTCTATTTAAGAGGTGTTCGTTCTGCGACATATGATGTTTACGTAGTAATGGTTCCACCTTTGGAAGACGGACTGCCTTCAACTGTCAAGCCTTATAGCCTTCGTGTAGATATCAACTATACCGATGCTAATAACACCCAAATTGCGGGTCGTTTTGATGGTACAGAGGTTAAGACAAGAGCAGCTGATATAAAGAGAGTAAATCCTTTTATTGTAAACTGTATGACAGAAGATGGAAAGCCTTGTGTTGATACATTGCATGTAGGCCGTGTAACATTCCCAATATCTTATTATGGTTTAGGTAATGTTGCTCCGAACCTCAAAGTTATGCATACGTTCAATACATTCTCTTCAAGTAATAGAAATAAGTATGAACAGAACCTCCGCATAGCGTCAGTCATACTTAAGCCAGTGTATGAGGAAGAGGAAAATGCAACAAAAGAAGATTAATGTAATATGAAAAATAATATATTAGACATACTGCAGCGACAGGGTCTCAGACTCTCTCTCTGCGCTTTGGCAGTAACTTGTTGCACAGCGTCATACGCTCAAGACGAGAACGATGGCGACAGTGAGGAAAGTGCGGGTTTCAAAGCTCCAAAGCGTCGTGTCGTAAAGGATAAGAATACACTTGTATCAGTATCTGGTATTGTTGTAGATGACGTCACGAAACAGCCCGTAGCAGGTGTACGAGTTCAGGCTCTTGCAGATGAGAGATATACGGCAATGACAAATGCGAAAGGCGAGTTCACAGTGAAGGTTCCAGACTTTGCCACTTCGCTTTTTGTCCAAGCTCCACGTTATATGTCACAGCAGGTAGCCATAAAGAGTAATGACGAGAAGCAAAAGGTAAAGGTCTCATTGCTTAGCGACAAGTTCAAGGCAATGTATCATGATGGTACTGACTATACCGCTTCCAATTCATTCAAAGTAAAAGGTGGCAATATACTGCTTGATGATGAGATACAGTCAAACCTCGGTGCCGACATCCGCTCAATAAATCGTTCGGGAGTTTCAGATGGTGGTAATTCAATGTTCATACGTGGACTTAACTCCCTGAACTCGAATGCACAACCTTTGGTGATTGTTGACGGTGTAGAGATGGACATGCAGTTAAGTCGCACCGTTCTGCATCAGGGTCGTTCTTTCAACATGCTTGCTAATATCTCGCCAGAAGACATAGAGAAGGTGCAGGTATTGAAGAACGCTACTGCCCTTTATGGTGCGCGTGGTGCCAATGGTGTTGTTATCATAGAGACGAAGCGTGGTCATTCAATGGCTACTCGTATTGATGCAAATATCTCTGCAGGCATAGTTCTTCAGCCAAGTACCCAGAAGGTGATGGATGCCACACAATATCGTAACTATGCGACAGAGATGCTTGGTACCATATCAGAACTTAAAAAGTCAGAAAACCGTGATGTGACGTTTAATTTCCTGAACGATGATCCGAACGGATATTATTATAGAATATATCATAATAATACCGACTGGCAGAAAGAGGTGTACCGCACCGCTTTGACTCAGAACTATAGCATCAATGTCCAGGGAGGTGATGACATCGGTATGTATAACCTTTCCGTAGGTTATGTTGATGCGGAGAGCAGTGTAAAGAATACCGACTTCGACCGTCTTAATGTACGTTTTAATACAGACATAAAGATACTTTGGAATCTTAACACCAAGTTTGATATGTCTTTCTCACGTACAAACAACACGATGTTTGATGACGGCTTCGCCTCAAATCTCACGCAAGGAACAGTAACATCTCCTACAAATCTTGCAGCGATAAAGTCACCATTGGTAACTCCTTATCAGTACAACAAGTATGTGGGCGGTTTCACGAATCTGCTTTCAGACTACGATTTGCTGTTCAGTCCGCTTAGTCAGCAGTTGTATGGCAATGACTATTCTTATTCACTTGCTAACCCTACAGCAATCTTGAGCACAGCAGAGGGAGACAACAAGAATAAGGTAGAGAATACATTCTTCAATGTACATATAGCCCCAACATACAAGTTCAACGACGCTCTTTCAGCAACGTTTGACTTCAGTTATGTGTTGAACCGTAACTCACAGCGTTACTATCGTCCGTCAGAAGGTGTACCACCATTCCTTGTAGAGGGATTGGGTACGGTATATAACATGACATCGTCACTTTTCTCAAAAGAGACAAATATTCTCGCTCATGCTCATGTAGATTGGGCAAAGAAGTATGGTGCGCATAATGTAGCCGTAACAGGAGGCTTCCGTTACAACTACTTCTCATATGACGCAAGTGATGCAAGTACACAGTACAAAACATCTCGCCCAGACAAAAACCCAACGCTTAGTTCTAGTGAAACAGCAGGTTTTGCAAATGTAAACGGTGCGAATGACATTTGGAAGAATTTGCAATGGTATGCTTCAGGTGATTACTCATACCGCAATCGTTACTTCGCTACAGTATCTCTTCTTGCAGAGTCAAACAGCCGTTTTGGTGATAATGCGGATGGTGGCGTAAAAGCGTTCGGTGTTCAGTGGGCAGTATTCCCAAGTGTCCAGTTAGGTTGGGTAATGAGCAATGAAGACTGGTTCCCAAAGAACAGTTTCGTTGATTATTTACGTCTTAATGCAGGTTTTGATATGAGTGGTAATGATGACATTTCCAATTATGCAGCCCGCACAACATTCTCATCAGTACGTTATAACCATAACTCCATTGGTATGCAAATGACCAATATCGGTAATGATGAGATAAAGTGGGAGACGACAACAAAGTGGAATATCGGTTTGGCAGCCAACATGCTTAACAACCGTTTGTCACTCGGCATGGACTTCTATTACAACAAGACCAAGGATCTTCTCACTATGCAGACCTTCAGTACTCCTATAGCAGGTATCAATAACTACTGGGTGAATGGTGGTTCGTTGGAAAACAAAGGCTTAGAGTTCAGAATTTCTGGTAAGCCAGTGTCAACAAAAAATCTCACAGTAGAGTTAGGTGCAAGTCTTGGTCACTATAAAAACAAGTTGAAGTCATTGCCAACCCGTACATTCACAGATGGTGCAAGAGCGTTCAGCAATGGTGACTACTGCAATTCCGTTTATGGTGACAACAATATCCTCGTATCAGTAGGCAACCCAGTCGGTTTGTTCTATGGTTACCAGACTTTAGGTGTATTTGCTTCAGATGCAGATGCCCAGAAAGCAGGTAATAATGGATACCTTTATGTTGTAGATGAAGCAGGTAATCATCAAAACTTTACAGCAGGTGATGTTCACTTTGTAGATCAGAATGGTGATGGAATCATAAATGAACTTGACAAGGTAGTCATAGGCGACCCTAATCCAGATATTTATGGTAATATATTCGCTACCGTAAACTACAAGCGTTTCACTCTTGATATGGGCTTCAACTTCAGTGTAGGTAATGATGTATACAATTATCAGCGCAGTATTCTTAACTCAGGTTCAACCTTCTATAACCAGCAGGTAGCAGAGTTAGGTCATTGGCGTTATGAAGGTCAGGTAACCAGTCTTCCAAAACTCGCTTACGGTGATCCTATGCAAAACAACCGTTTCTCTGATCGTTGGATAGAAGATGGTTCATACCTTCGTCTTAAGAATGTGCGTCTTACCTATCAGATACCACTTCCAGAGTCATGGACAACTTACTTACAGAATCTTACCGTATGGGGAGAGGCACAAAACCTCTTTACCATTACTAAGTATACAGGCAATGATCCAGAGTTCAGCATTGGTAACAGTGTCATGTATCAAGGTATAGACTGTGGCAATATCGCTCAGAGCCGTGCATTCCTTCTCGGTCTGAAGATAAATCTCTAAATAGAAGAACAGTTTGATAGTCATGCTAAACAGGCATGGCCATCAGACTGTCAGAAAAATACAACCAGCCAACGATTGTACAATATATAAAGAGCAAAAAATGAAAAAAATATTATATTCAATCATTGCTGCCCTTGGCATCTTCGCTGTAAGTTCATGTAGTGACATGATGCAGACAGACAACGACAGCCAGGTAATAGATCCGGACTTGAACAGCAAGACCGACTCTATATTCTATGCTCTCGGCATAGCGCAGGCAATGCAGCAACTTGCTGATCAGTATTATTTTGTAGGAGAAATGCGCGGTGAACTTGTTACAACAACAACGAGTACAAATACCAACTTGCGCAATCTTGCAGACTTTTCTGCAACTACAGCCAATAAGTACGACAGTGCGTATGTATATTATAAGGTAATTAATAACTGTAACTACTACCTTGCTCATCGTGATACGACCCTTTATACAGGAGCTACCAACGTAACGATCAATGAGTATGCAGCAGTGGCAGCATGGCGTGCGTGGGCTTATCTGCAGTTGGCTCGCACATATGGTGATGGTCCTGACGGAGAAGGATTACCATTCTTTACCCAGCCATTGACAGCCATTTCACAGATAAGCGAGTCAAACTTCCCTAAGAAGAAATTGGTAGATATGGTAGATGCACTTGCACCAACATTGGAGCGTTTCTCAGGAATGAGTGTGCCTACATATGGTGTGTCATCCTATAGTATAGGTCAAACAAACTGGGGCCGCACAAAGTACATCAATTTTTCTAGAATCTTTGTTCCTGTAGATATTATTCTTGGTGAAATGTATTTGGAGCAAGGAACAAATTATGCGAAGGCTGCTTCATATTATGCAAAATATCTGTGTGATAACAAGTTGACTTCTTCAGATATACATTCTTTTAGGACATCGAATTTTATATCTAATCGTATGCCTGAGAATTTTAGTTTCGATTTTAATTCTTTATCAGATTCGTATGTTGGTATCTTCACTGAAGGATCCAATCCTCTTGATGTGTTGACTTATATACCTATGGCCGTAAGTTCACAGCGTGGTAAGACAACAGACATCTCCAAAGCGTATGGTTATGACTACTATTCAACAAGCCAGAGTTCAGGTTGCCCGATAATTGATGATATCCAGATAGAACCATCAAAGGCCTTCTATGCTCAGTCAGACAGTTCTGTTGTTTATTATTATCCAGAAAACTCAGAAAGCACTCTGTACCCTGTAAGTATCGGAATGATGAAACTTGGAGACGGTAGGGCTAACTCAAATACCGTACGAGCAAATATAGGAAACAGTGTATATATATTAAATCGTCTGTCAAGTGATACGACAAAGGTGTATGTATCTAAGATGCGTAATGCGAATGTCTATCTGTATCGCACAACGACTGTATATTTGCACCTTGCTGAAGCCTTGAATCGCATGGGATATCCAGAATTGGCTTTTGCGATACTCCGTAACGGTATATCTACATACTTGGAAGAACTGGTTCCAAGTGCAGATGCTCCTCAGGAATATCAGTATCTCAGTCAAAAGGATATAGATTTGCTCAAGACTCAGGTACCATTCCTTAACGCTACCAACCGTAACATTTTCGTTCCTGAAAATACATATGGTATACATCATCATGGTGCAGGATTTAACAATGCAAAGGGAAATGAGAATTTACAGTCAGTATCAGGTTCTCAGGCAACATCGGTAGGCTCTAGGTTAAATCTAATGTATTTGCCAAAGCCAATCATAGGAGAAAAACTTGCAGAACTTGCAAGTACATTCCCAGGTGTAACTTTCGGTACCACAAAGGCAGACAGCATCAACGCGATGGAGGATATACTTTGTGATGAGTATGCAAAGGAGTTCGCATTCGAAGGCCTGCGTTTCTATGATTTGCAGCGTATGGCTCGCCACAAGAACGAGAGTGGTCTTTACGGAGGTAACTTCGGCTCAGTATGGTTCGCTAAAAAACTTGAGGGAAACAATCCTAAGGTAAGTTTGCTTGAACCTAAAAATTGGTATCTTCCATTCAAGTAAACAAATGATAAAAAGAGGAATCCTCACACTATAGTGGGGATGACATAAGAAATAACATAAGACGACAGTCATGTTTCTGATAAAAAAGGAATGTGGCTGTCGTTTTTTTTTGTGCGATAATAGTGTAATTGCATCATAATTCTTTGGCGGTAAAGTAAAAAAACTGTACCTTTGTAAACCATTGATGTAATTAAGTGTCAAAAGGAGAAAGAAGAGTAACTAACCAACAATAACAAAAACAATGAAGAAATACGGTTCAATACGACAGTTTTTGCTGCTGATGATAATGTGTTGCCTGTCCACATTGGCAAAGGCAGATGCCCTTGACGTATTAGAGGAAACCTTGAAAAATAGTCCTCAAGTACAAGAGAAGATTTATGTGCATACCGACAATAATATGTATTTTGTTGGTGATACACTGTGGTATAAAGCATACGTGGTAAGGGCCGACAACCTGCAACCCACGAATATGAGCAAACTACTGTATGTGGAACTGCTAACACCAGACGGTTACCTCGTAGAGAGACAACATGTGGTGGTAAGTGCAGCGGGAAATACGTGTGGACAGTTCGTGCTGAAAGATTCATTGTATTCAGGTTATTACGAAATAAGGGCATATACACGCTGGCAGTTGAACTTCAACGTAACCGAGAAAGACTATACAAGCGATGACAGACTGAAGTTTTATGGTAAGCAGGCAGCGCAAGACTTCTTCCGTAACTTCGAGGGACTATACTCACGAGTGTTGCCAGTGTTCGAAAAGCCAAAAAAGGAAGGTGATTATACAGACCGCTACATGGCGCGTCGTCCTAAGCAACATGTGCTGAAAAGTAAGACGTCCCTGGTGTGTAATTTCTATCCAGAGGGGGGACACCTGGTGCAAGGAGTAGAAAACAACGTAGCGTTTGAGATAACCGACAACCAAGGTCAGCAGTATGACGTAGAGGGAACACTGTCTGATGGGCGCAAGATACGCCCGACCCACATGGGTAGAGGCTCCTTTACCGTTAAGCCCGATGGCACGCAGATGAACGTGAAATTTGAGTGGAACGGTAAGCCCGTTACGTTCCGTTTACCCCAAGTACAGAAGGCAGGAGCCGTAATAGCCTATGATGTGGAAAAAAACAAGGCAACGGTACGTGCTACAGGCGTGCAGCCTTCCGCTTACACCATACTATGCAGAGGCAGATTGGTGAAGTTCAGCAGAATGAATGGTGCAGGAGACATAAACATCAATGCCGAGGAATGTCCTACGGGAATAAACGAAATAATAGTCTATGACCAGTTGGCGCAGCCCCTTGCTTCGCGCCTGTTCTTCGTAAACCATCACGACTTTGGTACTCCCGTGTCCGTAGGACTTACAGCCGATGGCGGAGAAGTAGGCAAGACAACGACGTTGAAGCCATATGCTCCAGTAGAACTCACGATGAATGTGCCGAGAGAAGATGCATGGATAGGTACGATGTCGGTAGCGGTTCGTGACGCTCAAACTGATGATTGTGGTTACGATAATGGCAATATCATGACCGACATGCTCCTCTCATCAGAACTGAAAGGTTTCATAGCCAGTCCAGCCTATTATTTTGCAGCCGATGATGCACAGCACCGTGCAGACCTCGACCTGCTGATGATGGTGCAGGGATGGCGTAGATATAAGCGAGTGGAAAAACTTCGCTATGAACCAGAGCGAGAGTTGGCGTATGAAGGAACAGTCTTTACCGTGCCAGAGAATGCCGACCTGCTCGAGTTGGACGATGTAAGTAACGCAGGAAGCAAGGCAACAACGGTAGCCGACCAAATGCTTGCTGAGATGGATGCTATCAGTGGACTGAAAGGTGCCGACACCTTCTCCAATGTGGACCCCAATGCGAGTGAGGATGCTGAAGACACAGATGCGGGATTAGGCATAGACCCCGATGCCACGAATGACGAGACCATAGAGTGGGCGAGTACCGATGACATGCGTCTGGGTAATGGTTATGTCAAGAAGTCAGTTCTTGTAGAGGCAGAACTGAACAAAGACGGTGAGGTGGCAGGAGCCATAACGCATACCGACAAGCGTGGACACTTTAAGATAACGTTACCAGCATTCTACGACCAAGCGATACTTTTCGCCAAGGCATATAACAGAGGAGACTCTTTGACGAAGAACATGCAGGGCAACATAGACCCTGAAATGACCAACGAGCGTGCCTTCCCAGATTACTTCGTGAAGCGTGACATGTTCTTCCCCGTATTCTCTCAGCCATATTCATGGTACCAGGTCAATTCGCCCGACCTATTCTTCGTAGATGAAGGAGATGACGAGAAAATACTTGAAGGTAGTCGTCTGGCAGGCAACCACATGTTGCAGACCGTGGTGGTCAGTGCTAAGCGCCGCGGTAAGCGAGGTATAGACATGAAGAAGCCAGCCATAGTGATGGATGCCTACGAGTTGTATAACAATGCCTCAGACTACGGACTGATGCTCGGTGTGGCAGATTTCAAACGCATGCCTATGGCATTTGCAACGTATTTTGTGGGCAATATGGGCAGACGGAACCAGTTTAATATCCGTGCGATGGTAGATGGAGCATCGTTCTACCGCAATTATACCCCTATGGTGTCAGAGTATGACAAGCCACGCACGTCAACAGATATATTTAATAAACTGCGCCTGAACCGCATAAAGAATGTGCGTGTATATACCGACTATGACCTGCGCACGGACTCAGGCGACGTGGTAGAGACGAATGCACCGGCACTCACGATGGTCTTTGAGTTGATACCAAATGACGCGCAACAATATACCTATCGCGACCGTCGCTACATATTTGACGGATTAACCTACGCAGAGGAATGCTATTCGCCAAACTATAGTGCCGCAGTGCCAAGCAAACCAACAGACTATCGCCGTACCCTCTACTGGAACCCAAATGCAAAAGTGGGGAAGGACGGTACGTTTAAGGCAACTTTCTACAATAATTCACGCGAGACACGTGTAACAGTTAGTGCCGCTGGAATGGGATTAGCATTACCAGCGCAAGGCAGTGGTGAGAAACCAAATGTACGACTGTATTTTGACGATAAGGGTGGAAAGTAAAGTAATGGAGTAGGAATACGTTTTTCTTACAGTGAGAATACGCTTTTCTTACAGATTAAAAGGAAAACGCTACATTTGCTTACGATTTTTATATGGTGAAGGATATAAGGTAATCTCTATGCTTTTACCGAGTAAAAGCATAGAGATTACCTTGTAAAAGCATAGATATTACACGGTAAAAAGGCCGCTTTCAGACTGTAAGTTGGGCCTTTTTACAAACATAGTGACATTTAGGAAGAAACAATGTGAAAATAATACGATAAGGTAGGGATAAGAAACATGTTACAACCATTTTATAATTCAGGAAAAACAGAAGCCGGATGTGACGAGGCAGGCAGAGGATGCCTGGCAGGTTCGGTGTATGCGGCAGCAGTGATACTGCCACATGACTATCATAACGAGATGCTCAATGACTCGAAACAACTGACAGAGAAGAAACGTTATGCGCTGCGAGAGCAGATAGAACGAGATGCTGTGGCATGGGCAGTAGGCGTGTGCACGGCAGAAGAGATAGACAAAATAAATATACTCCATGCCTCATATCTCGCCATGCATCGAGCATTAGACCAACTGGCAGTGCGCCCAGAGGTGTTGATAATAGACGGTAATCGCTTTGACCCATATTATCCCACTATAGACCATAGCAGCGTAGATTGTTATGAGAATATGCCGTTGCTATATGATTGCCAGCCATTACCATATACAACGATAGTGAAAGGAGACGGCAAATATCTCTCTATCGCAGCGGCTTCAATACTAGCCAAGACGTATAGGGATGATTACATGAACAGACTGGCGGAAGAATATCCGCAGTATGACTGGTTGTCGAACAAGGGATACCCTACGAAGAAACACCGTGAGGCAATAGCAAAGTACGGACTAACACCTTATCACAGAAAAACATTCAGATGGGACAGATGAAGAAAATATTGCTTTCATGTTTTGAGAATGCAGCAAGGCCGTCAGTAATGACAACGCTATGGCTGTTGAAAATAATGTTGCCAATATCCTTTGGTGTACAGTTGTTGCAATATTACGGAGTCATAGCATGGTTAGCGCAGTATCTGAACGTAGTGTTCATATATTTAGGACTTCCAGGAGCGTCAGGCATAGCATTCCTCACTTCAGCGTCAGTCACAACTTATGCAGGTCTTGCCGTAATGCTCAGCATGGAATTAACCATGCGCGAAGCCACGATACTCTCAGTAATGACGGTGTTGTGTCATGCTCTGCCAATGGAGTGCGCAGTGGTACATAAAGTAGGCTCCAATCCATACCGCATGGGTTTGCTGCGAATAGTTGCGGCTTTTCTTGCTGCATTGTATCTAAACTTGGTCTTGCCTGCTATGCCACAGCCGTTCTCATCGCATCATGCGGTGGAGGCAACAGCGTCAGTATGGAGAGTGATAGAGCAGTGGGGGTGGTCATCAGTGAAACTATCGTTGATGATATGCGTGCTGATATATACCCTAATGGTGCTGCAGCGACTATTAGAAAAATTCGGCATAATGCAGAAACTCGTAACTCCGCTACGTCCAGTAATGTTATTCTTTGGCTTGCCAGAGAACGCCTCATTCCTGTGGTTAGTAGGCAATGTGCTTGGAATAAGTTATGGTTCCGCTGCCATGACAGACCTTGAGGAACGTGGGCAGATAACACGAGAGGAAGCAAACGAGGTGAATTACTATCTTATAATGAACCACTCCATGCTTGAAGACACCATGGTGTTCGCATCATGCGGTATATCCGCCTTCTGGATACTGTCGACGAGAATGTTGTTCGCATTCTGTTTGGTATGGGGGCGAAAAGGACTAAAGAAACTAAGGGTAATATAAGTTATTTTTAAAACATTACTAAAAAGCGAATAAAATTTGGAGGAGTCAAGATAAATAACTAATTTTGCAGTGTAAGAAAAGAGGAGGATAAGGCATGGAAGTAAACAATAAATATATTCGTTTTGACTGGGCGGTAAAGCGTATGCTTCGCGACAAGGCAAACTTTGCTGTGCTTGAGGGGCTTGTAACAGTGTTGCTCGGTGAGAAAATAACAATCACGGAGATACTGGAGAGTGAAGGGAATCAAGAAACAGCCGCAGACAAGTTTAATCGTGTTGACATAAAGGCAAAGAATAGCCATGACGAAATAATAATAGTAGAAGTGCAGTTGACGCGTCAATTGTACTACCTGCAGCGTATGCTTTACGGGGTATCAAAAGCCATAACAGAGCATATCCAGATAGGTCAGAAATATGATAAAGTAAAAAAAGTTTACTCAATCAATATACTTTATTTCGATTTAGGTAAAGGCAGTGATTACCTTTATCATGGCAAGACCGTGTTTACAGGTGTGCATACAGGCGACCGCTTAGAGGTAAATACTAAGGAAGAAAATGAGATAAAGCTCTGTGTTCCCGAAAATGTATTCCCAGAGTATTATATCATTCGTGTCAATGAGTTTAATGACGTAGCAACGACACCGTTAGAGGAATGGCTTGACTATCTTAAGAATAATCGTATCAATGACAATACGAAGACCCCAGGACTAAGGGAAGCCCGTAATCGCTTGCTCTATATGACAATGAATGAGAAAGAACGTCGTGCCTATGATGCTCACATGGATGACATTATGGTACAAAACGATGTGCTTGATACAGCAAAGATGGAAGGCCGAGCAGAAGGTCGAGCAGAAGGTCGAGCAGAAGGTCGTGCGGAAGGACGTGCGGAAGGACGAGCGGAAGGACGTGCGGAAGGACGTGCGGAAGGACGTGCGGAAGGACGAGCGGAAGGACGAGCAGAAGGACGAGCAGAAGGCCGAGCAGAAGGAATAGCCGAAGGAAAAGCCAAGGGAATAGCCGAAGGAATGAAAAAATTGTTACAAAGTATGCGAGATAACGGCATGACAACTGACGCCATTTCGAAAGTAACAGGAATAGATAAGAATGAAATAGAAGTGCTAATAAAAGAATAGTAGCCTGAAGATGTAAAAATATAGTTGCAAAAGGTTCTATTTGTAATAAAATTTGCGAAATTAAGGAATTTATTGTAACTTTGCAAAATAAAAAGGATAAAATAATTACAATATGTTAAGAATCGCAGTACAATCAAAAGGTCGCCTCTATGAGGATACAATGAACCTCCTAAAGGAGACTGGTATAAAAATAAATAGTGCTCGACGCACTCTTCTCGTACAGTCAAGCAATTTCCCATTAGAGGTACTTTACCTGAGAGACGATGATATTCCTGAGTGCGTAGCAAGCGGTGTTGCAGATATAGGTATTGTAGGAGAGAATGAGTTCGTAGAGCGCGGTGAAGATGCAAATATTGTGAAGCGCCTTGGTTTCTCTAAATGCCGCATATCACTTGCTATCCCTGAGGCAATAGATTACCCAGGTGTGGAGTGGTTCAATGGCAAGAAGATTGCAACATCGTACCCAAAGATACTGAAGAAGTTTGCTGACGAGAATAATATCAATATAGATATTCATGTAATTCAGGGCTCAGTTGAGATTGCTCCAGGTATAGGACTCTCTGATGGCATCTTTGATATAGTATCAAGTGGTTCTACCCTTATCAGCAACAAGTTGCGTGAGGTCGAGACCGTGATGAAGAGCGAAGCTTTGCTCATTGGCAACAAAGAACTGTCAAAGGAGAAGCAGGAAGTGTTAGATGAATTCCTGTTCCGCATAAAGTCTGTCCTTGTTGCCGACGATAAGAAGTATGTTCTTATGAATGCTCCTACAGATAAGGTAAAAGAAATCGTAGCAATACTGCCAGGTATCAAGTCGCCAACAATTCTTCCTTTGGCAACAGAGGGGTGGACTTCTATTCATACAGTAATAGACCAAAAGCACTTCTGGGAGATAGTAGGACAGTTGAAGGCTGCAGGAGCAGAAGGTATTCTCGTCCTGCCAATTGAAAAGATGATACTCTAAGGTACGATAGGATTATATAAGTAAGTATAAAATGAATATAATACGTTATCCTTCAACGGAACAATATGCTGCAATATGTCAGCGTCCGCATCTGGATGTCTCTCAGCTAAATGCTACTGTCGCTACAGTGCTTGCTGATGTAAAAGAGCATGGCGATAAGGCGGTCATTGCGTATGAGGAGAAGTTTGATAAGGCCAACCTCACCCAACTCGCAGTGACGGAAGAAGAAATGGATGAGGCAGAAACACTCGTGAAAGAGGATTTAAAAAGCGCTCTCGTTCTTGCTCATGACAATATTGCTAAATTCCATAGTTCGCAGAAGTTTGAAGGAGAGAAAGTTCTGACCGCCCCTGGTGTAGAGTGCTGGCAGAAAAGCGTTGCAATAGAAAAGGTAGGACTGTATATACCTGGAGGTACCGCACCGTTGTTCTCTACCGTGTTAATGCTTGCAACACCAGCGAAGATTGCTGGATGTAAGGAAATCGTGCTATGCACACCTCCGAATAAAGAAGGCAAGGTAAATCCTGCCATACTGGTAGCAGCAAGAGTTGCTGGCGTAAGCAAAATTTTCAAGGCTGGTGGAGTGCAGGCAATAGGTGCTATGGCATATGGAACAGAATCAGTTCCAAAGGTCTATAAGATATTTGGACCAGGTAACCAGTATGTGATGGCAGCAAAACAGCAGGTGTCCCTTCATGATGTAGCCATAGATATGCCAGCAGGTCCAAGTGAGGTGTGTGTTATAGCCGATGAAACAAGTAATGCTGCTTTCGTAGCGGCAGATCTCCTCTCGCAGGCAGAGCATGGCATAGACTCACAGGTAATACTCATATCCACATCAGAGGCAATGCTTGAGGAGGTGGTGAAGGAGACAGAAACACAACTGTCACAATTGCCACGTCATGAGATAGCAGAGAAAACATTGCAGAACTCACAGTTTGTCTTGGTACATGATAAGGAAGAAGCAATGGCGTTGAGTAACGCTTATGCTCCAGAACACCTTATTATTTCAACTTCAGACTATGAGGCGTTGGCAGAGAAGGTGATCAACGCAGGCTCAGTGTTCCTTGGGACATACGCATGTGAGTCAGCAGGAGACTATGCCAGTGGAACCAACCATACATTGCCAACGCATGGATACGCTTTGGCTTATAATGGCGTGAACCTTGACTCTTATAATCGTAAAATAACATTCCAGCATCTTAACGAAGAGGGAGTGAAGAGCATAGGTCCTGCAGTTGTGTGCATGGCAGAGAATGAACAATTAGAAGCGCATGCCAATGCAATGCGTCTTCGAGTGAAAAGTATTTCATAAGACTTAATGCTAGGAAATCATTCAAAGGATGAATTACTTGGTATGATAAGCCGTGAGGGCGGTGAGATGACGTTTCAGCAGAAACTTCATCTTACTGTCCTTTTGAGTTTTCCTGCCATTATAGCACAGTTGTCATCAATAGTGATGCAGATGATTGATGCCGCCATGCTTGGTCATCTTAGTACGGATGATGCGGCAGCGGTAGGTCTTGTCTCAACAACGATATGGTTATTCGCTGGTTTTACTTCTGCTTTCGCATCAGGTTTCTCCGTGCAGGTGGCGCATAGAGTCGGGGCAAACGACTTAAAGGGAGCGCGTCTTGTTATACGCCAAGGTCTTTTTGCAGGTATAGTGTTTGCGCTTCTGCTGATGGGTATAGGTTTGACAATAGCCCCGTGGTTACCTCGGTGGCTCGGTGCAGACCAACAAATATGGCATGACGCAACAGCATACTTCAGTATATTTGCATGCGGAATGCCGCTGATAGTGCTCAACAGCCTTGCAGCTGGTAGTCTGCGATGTAGTGGAAACGTGAAAGTTCCCAGCATGTTGATGGTGATGATGTGTACGTTAGATGTCGTTTTTAATTACATATTCATCTTTCAATGTGATATGGGAACGGTAGGGGCGGCCTATGGAACCATTGTCGCTTACGTCATCACGATGAGTTGTATGTTGTATAACCTCATAGTGAAAGATCGTATGTTGCGTTTCTCCTTAGATGATAGCGTGTCGTTATTGCCAGTGAAACATGATGGCGGACCTATAAGTAAAAAACTATATCCTTATATTCCGCGCCGTAATGTGTTGAGTAATGCTGGACGCATAGGACTGCCAATAAGTATGGAAAGAGGTATGATGTGTACCGCACAGATAGCAATCAGTTCCATAATCGCACCACTGGGCAGTATAGCCATAGCCGCAAATGCCTTTGCTATAAATGTAGAAAGTCTGTGTTATATGCCAGGACATGGCATAGCAGAAGCAACAACCACGTTGGTTGGGCAGAGTAAAGGCGCTGGGCGCAAAGACTTTATGCACAGTTTCGCATGGATAGCCATGGTGTCTGGCATGATGATCATGGCGTTAATGGGACTTGTTATGTGGATATTCGCTCCAGAGATGATGTCGGTGATAACACCAGACAGGGCAGTAATAAACCTTGGAGCGGAAATACTGCGCATAGAGGCGTGGGCGGAGCCAGGTTTTGCTGCTGCAATAGTAGCAAACGCCGTGTTTGTAGGCTCTGGCAAGACGCTTATACCGAGCATAATGAACCTCTGTAGCATCTGGGGTGTTAGAGTAACGCTGACACTACTTCTTGCTCCTATGATGGGATTGAGAGGAGTTTGGATAGCAATGGCGATAGAACTGACCGTGCGTGGAACCATCTTTATAGTAAGGCTCTGCGGAGAGGGCTGGAGAAAAATATAAAGAAGAAATGCAGAAATAGCAAGCTGGTACGGTTAGAATAGAATATAAGAAACAAGTAAGTGATCATTCGTAAAATAATTTTGAATACTTACTTATATGTTCATATTAAAAAAATAATTGAAATGACCATAATAAAAGATAAAGAATTCGGAGGAGAGAGACCACTATATGCTTCACATGACGTAAGACTGGAGAACGTAACAATACACGTAGGCGAATCTTCCATAAAGGAATCAAGCAATATAGAGGCAGTGAACTGCACTTTTGAGGGTAAATATGTCTTTTGGGAAACATATGGCTTTCATGTCAATGAGTCATATTTTGCAGAAAGTGCACGCTCCAGTCTGTGGTACTCCGCTGACTGCGTAATAGAAAATTGTAAGGTAGATGCACCTAAAATGTTCCGCAGGATGAAAGGCATCAAGGTGTTTAACACAGACTTTACGAATGGTCAGGAGACATTTTGGGACTGCGATGACATCACCCTGGATAATGTAAAGATACAAAACTGTGACTATCTCTTTATGCATTGTCATGACATAAAGATAGAAAACTATCAGCAGAACGGTAATTACAGTTTCCAGTATGCAAGAAATGTAGAGATACACAATGCCGTAATCAATTCAAAGGATGCCTTTTGGGAAGCAGAGAATGTGACCCTCGTAGATTGTGAGGTGAATGGAGAGTATCTTGGATGGTATGCTCGCAATATGAAGTTAGTGCGTTGTCACCTTACAGGTGAGCAGTTATTGTGTTATGTTGATGGGCTGACACTTGAAGATTGCACGTTCGGCGATGATGCCAACCTGCTCTTTGAGTACTCAACAGTCAACGGGAATATAAAAGGTAATGTAACAAGCATCAAGAATCCTACCAGTGGACAGATAACCATAGACGGAGATTGTGGCGAGTTGATAATAGACGAAAACCGTAAGAAACCTGCAGACGCTATCGTGAAGGCGAACAATATATCACAGCGTGAAGGCAAATAACAAGCAAAGCAGAAGCCATGACGAAGTATAATTTTGATAAACCAGTGAACCGTAGGGGTACAGATTGCTATAAGTATGATACCATGCCTAATGCAGATACCATACCGTTGTGGGTCGCCGACATGGACTTTGAGACGGCACCAGTAATCATTGATGCTCTTAAAAAGCGTATGGAGCATGGATGCTTTGGTTATACAGCAGTGCCAGAGGGGTTCTATAAGGCAACTATTGATTGGTTTTCGCATCGACACGGTTGGCAAACAGCGAAAGATTGGTATATCTATACATCGGGAGTGGTGCCAGCAGTGTCTGCAATAATAAAGGCAATGACAAAGCCTGGAGACAAGGTGCTTGTGCAGATGCCTGTTTATAACTGCTTCTTCTCGAGTATAAGTAACAATGAATGCGTTATAGCAGACAACACGCTCGTTTATGATGATACAGAAGAATTTGCCACATATCATATAGATTTCGACGACTTTGAGCGACATTGTGCTGACCCTGAGGTAAAGGTATTCCTGTTATGTAATCCTCATAACCCAGCAGGACGAGTCTGGACTGCAGATGAATTACGTCGTATGGGTGAGATTTGTAAGCGCAATGATGTGTTTGTTATAGCCGATGAGATACATTGTGAGTTTACAAACAATTGCCGCTATGTCCCGTTTGCTTCCGTAAGTGATGCACCATGTGCAGTATGTGTGTCGCCAAGCAAAACCTTTAATATAGCGGGCCTGCAGATAGCCAATATCATTGTAAAAGATGCGGAGATACGCCAGCACATAGATAAGGCAATAAACGTAAACGAAGTATGTGATGTTAATCCATTTGGCGTGATAGCATTACAAGCGGCATATACTTCAGAAGGCGAGGAATGGATGCAGCAAATGAAGCAATATGTTTATGATAATTATGCCTTTGCGTGTGAATACCTTGCGAAACATTGCCCGGAATGGAAAGTAACACGACTTGAAGGCACTTATCTTTTGTGGGTAAACATTTCCGCTACGGGCATGCCGAGCAACCGTTTCGCTGACATGTTGCTCGAAAAGGGTAATGTTAATGTCAATGCAGGATTGCATTATGGACCAGCGGGTCGTGACTTTATACGAATAAACCTTGCAACGCAGAGGCAGAGATTAGAGGAAGGACTGAGAAGAATCATGAATTGTTCAAAACAATTATAAGGCGCTAACCTTAATAAAATAAGATGTCGTCTTAATAAAATGAGATGTCAGTCCCGATAAAATATAAATTGATAAAACTGCAAATTGAATAATATGAAACCATTACAACAACTCACCCGACCAAATATCTGGTCGCTTGCGCCATACAGTAGCGCGCGCAGTGAATACAGCGGACACGTAGCACGCGTGTTTCTTGACGCTAACGAGAGTCCTTATAATGCTCCTTATAACAGATATCCAGACCCACTGCAGCATGATGTTAAGAAAAGACTGTCGGGAATAAAGCATGTTCCAGAAGAGAATATATTCCTTGGCAATGGTTCCGATGAAGCCATAGACCTTGTTTATCGTTGTTTCTGTGAACCTGGTGTGGATAATGTCGTAGCAATCTGTCCTACATACGGAATGTATGAGGTGTGCGCTGACATCAACAATGTAGAATATCGCACAGTAATGCTTGACGAGAACTACCAGTTTAGTGCTGACAGTCTTCTCGCAGCATGTGATGATAACACCAAGGTAATATGGATATGCAGTCCTAATAACCCTACAGGTAATAATCTAAAGCGCGAGGAAATATTCAAGGTAATAGATCAGTTCCAGGGCATTGTTATTGTAGATGAGGCATATATAGATTTCTCAAAGGAACCAACAATATCTCGTCAACAATATAAATACCCAAACCTCATAGTATTGCAGACAATGAGTAAGGCGTGGGGTTCTGCGGCTATACGTCTTGGTATGGCTTTCGCTTCAAAGGAAATAATAGATATTTTCAATAAGGTAAAATACCCTTATAATGTAAATGAACTCACTCAGCAGCAGGCTTTGAAGCGTCTTAATGATGTAACGACAGTAGAACAGTGGGTACGTTTGATTCTACAGGAGCGTGGCCGTGTGATGTTAGCATTCTCTGAATTGCCATTTTGTGAGCAAATATATCCTACAGATGCCAACTTCTTCCTTGTAAAGGTGGAAGACGCGCAGAGCACTTACGATTACCTTGTGAGCAAAGGGATCATCGTTCGTAATCGTACTCGCATACAACTTTGCGGCAATTGTCTGCGTATCACTATCGGAACGCGTGAGGAAAACAATGAACTTCTTGGTGCATTGCGTTATATGAAGTAAAGATATGACAGTTAATGTTTAAGATAATAAGCATGTTTTGGTACTGGTAGAGTGAAATTTTATCATTACTAAGGTAATATAATATAACGAAAGAAGTCCGTCCTGTATTCGGGGCGGACTTCTTTCGTTAATCGTCTTCTGGTGTATCACTCTGTTGTTTAGGCCAATTTACGAGGTAAAGCGTCTGCGTGGCACGAGTGAAGGCAGTGTAAAGCCAGTGCATGTAGTCAGGTGTCAGCATATCGTCCGTCATGTATCCCTGGTCAATATATACGTGGCTCCACTGTCCGCCCTGCGCTTTATGGCAAGTAATGGCGTAAGCAAACTTTACTTGTAATGCATTGTAATACTTGTCTTCGCGTAAAGCTTTGAGCCTATCTGCTTTACGTGGAATGTCCATATAATCCTCCATAACAGCATCATACAGTTGTTTATGCTGTGCCGTGGATAGAGCTGCAGCATCGGTATGCAACACATCAAGGATAGCCGTGAGTTGCATCTCGCAGTCATCATAATCAGGAAAGCGCAAGGTAAGGTCGGCAAAGTGGAACCCATAGAGTTCGCGAACGTTGCGCACACGTCGCACTACCGCCATGTCACCGTTGGCAATAAAGGGTAGGGCAGTAGGTTTCATGTCCTTATCGTCTTGTTTGCTGACGGGAATATCATTGAAATAGTGGTTTTTTACAACCATGAGTCGGTCGCCAGAGCACAGTTCACCATCCAAATCCACAACCTGTATGCGTATGCCTTCGTTATATATAGTACAGCGTTTGTTGCTGCGAGTGATAACGATGGTATCGTCCATGCCCACTTCCCTGTAACTATATGAGAGAGATTCAATGAGTTCGCTGCCGTGTACCACCTTTATGTCGGCAAAGCCTTTAAAGCGAATGATTGGCAGTTCCGTCGCTTCATCGTGGGTAATAAGTCGGCGTATGGCAGTAGCGTTCCAGAGAATGCCGCTCTCTTGCTTCTGTCGCACTACCTCGTTGAGGTCACAATCGAATATGTCAAGCCCATAACAACCCACTGTATCGGTTTGAAGTGCAGGCGCTTCGTCTTCACCTATCGGCGGTAACTGTGCCGTATCACCGATGAGCATCATGCGACAGTTGTGTCCAGAGTAAACGTAAGTTATGAGATCGTCTATTACTCCTCCACCGTTCCCTATAAAAGCCGGCATTCCCTCTGTAGGAAACTGCGGCATAGTACTAATCATTGACGCCTCGTCCACAACGAAAAGAGTGTCGTGGTGCATATTGACATCAAGTGAAAAATCCCCCTCGATCTTCTTCTGACGGTAAATTTTGCGGTGTATTGTGGTTGCTGGCAGTGAGCAATTCATGGCAAGTACTTTCGCGGCACGACCAGTAGGAGCCATTAGTACAACGCGCTGTTTAAGTGAAACTAACGTCTGTACCATGGCAGCGACGAGTGATGTCTTACCAGTACCGGCAGAGCCGCGCAGTATCATGGCAGGCATGCCCTGGCGTGCAGCAAGGAAAGCGGTGAAAACATCCAGTGCTGTACTTTGGTCCGCGGTAGGTTCGTAGCCGAAATGGTTTAAAACTCTTTGCTTGAATTCGGTTATTGTCATGGCAATAAAGTAATATAGTAGTAACAATGTAGCGTGCCGAGAGAAAATGATAGATATGTTTTATGTAGCACAATATTTGCGGCAACGGTTTTTTTTTTGTACTTTTGCACTGCAAAGTTACAAAACTTTTCGCTAAAAAGTGACGATAAGTAAGCAAATTAAATGATATCAAACAATAATATATTACCCCAACCACTCATTATTAGGGCAGGAAACGGTACGCTATCGTTTCTCGTGCCACAGGCAGATGACACCATGCAGTATTATCCGTACCCCGTAAAGTGTGGCATGTCGTTGGCTGCAAATCTTAGGGAGGCGTTCAAGGAGCAACCTTATCTTGTTCCCCATTTTACGAAAGCAAGGCTTATGATAACCTCTCCCGTAGTTTTAATACCGCGTGAGGATTATGAGGAGACGGCAGATTTTGATGCAGAAGCAATGTACAGTAGTGTGCTGACAGGGCATAAGGGCGAAGAGAAACTGTTGCGTGAACTGCCACAGTTTGAAGCAATGGCTCTCTATTCGGTGAACAGTGACTTGAAGATGGTCGTGGGAGACAATTGTGAAAGGGTGGATGTAGTGAATGTAATGCTTCCTGTTTGGGAATATCTGTACAAGAGATACTACCAGAACGGTGACCGCCGCAAAATGTTTGCTTATTTCCATGATAAGTATATGGATGTATGTTGCTTTGAGCAGCGTAGGCTTCATTTTGCGAATGTGTTTAATGCACAGCATGCTCATGATGCCGTGTACTATCTGCTTTTTGCTTGGAAACAGTTGGGGTTGCGCCAAAAAGATGACGACCTGTTCATCTTGGGGGACATGCCGCACAGTGATTGGCTTGTAGAAAGGTTGAAAACATATATTTCCAATGTGCATATCCTTTCTCCAGCAGCAATGCTTAACCGTTCGTCGCTGTCTCAGATAGACGGAATGCCGTTTGATATGATGATATAATCTGTATGACATGTTGATAGAAGAAGTAATAATATGCGAATCATAACAGGACAATATAAGGGAAGGCACTTTGAGGTGCCACGTTCGTTCAAGGCTCGTCCTACAACGGACTTTGCTAAAGAAAACATCTTCAACGTGATGATGGGGTATATAGACTTCGAAGAAGCCGATGCGCTCGATTTGTTCGCGGGCACAGGCAGTATATCCCTTGAGTTGCTGTCAAGAGGCTGTAACAGTGTGGTCAGCGTAGAGAAAGACCGTGATCATGCAAGGTTTATGAAGCAATGTGTGGAGAAACTCGCGACGTTAAACCACACGCTTATAGGAGGTGACGTGTTCCGCTTCCTTAAAACCTGCAAAAGACAGTTTGACTTTATCTTTGCCGATCCACCATACGCATTGCCAACATTGCCCGATATTCCTGACCTTGCATTACCACTGTTGAAGGAAGGCGGTGTGTTTGTATTCGAACACGGCAAGCAGTACGATTTCTCGCAGCACCCACACTTTGTGGAACACCGTGCATACGGCAGCGTGAACTTTTCCATTTTTCAGTAGCATACCCATAAGCGAAACATAACATTGATAGACAGACAGACCATAGAACGCATAAAAGACGCTGCTGATATAGTAGATGTGGTGTCCGAATTTGTATCATTAAGGAAGGTAGGTGCGAACTATCGCGGTTTGTGCCCATTTCATAATGACCATACACCATCGTTCTATGTCAGTCCGTCGCGGCGTACCTGCCACTGTTTCGTGTGTGGAGAAGGTGGGGATAGCGTAGGTTTCATTATGAAACACGAGCAGATGACCTATCCTGATGCACTGAAATGGCTTGCTAACCGCTATCATATAGAGATACAGGAACGCGAACTTACAGAGGAACAACGCCGTGAGCAGTCGGAACGCGACGCCATGTTTATCGTCAATGAATGGGCGGCAAAGTACTTCCAGAACATAATGGAGAACGACATTGACGGTAGAGCCATCGGAAGACAGTACTTTCGTCAGCGCGGTATAAGGGATGATATAATGCAGAAGTTTCGTTTGGGCTTCTGCCTTAACGACCGCCAAGCCTTGGCAAAGGCCGCAAAGGAAGCGGGTTATCAGGATGAGTATCTTGTAAAGACTGGCCTTTGTTACCGCAAGGACAATGGCGAGATGGCGGACCGTTTTGCAGATCGTGCCATGTTCCCATGGATAGGCGTCAGCGGAAAGGTCGTGGCCTTTGGCGGTCGTGTGCTCGATGCGCGAACAAAAGGCGTCAGCCAGAAATACGTTAACTCTCCCGACTCCCCCATATACCATAAAGACCGCGAACTATACGGCATCTTTCAAGCAAAGAAAGCCATAGCTAAAGAGAACTGTGTGTACATGGTCGAAGGGTATACCGATGTGATATCCATGCACCAGTGTGGCATAGAGAATGTGGTAGCAAACTCGGGTACCGCACTTTCAGAGCACCAGATACACATACTCCACCGTTTTACGCCTAACATAGTGCTTCTTTATGATGGCGATGCTGCAGGCATAAAGGCAGCGTTGCGTGGTACGGACATGCTGCTGAAGGAGGGCATGAATGTAAAAGTTTTGCTCCTTCCTGACGGTGACGACCCAGACTCCTTCGCCAAGAAGCATAATGCCGAAGAGTTTAAACAATACATAGAAGAACACCAGACCGACTTTATTGAATTTAAAACGAAGGTGTTGCTTGATGGCGAGACTGACCCCGTAAAGCGTTCGGAGGCAATATCAAGTATCATAGGTAGCGTAAGTGTGATAGGCGACCCAATAATTCGTGCCACCTACATACAGGATTGCTCCTTCCGTCTTGGCATACAGGAGCAGACGCTCATAGCCAAGATGAACGAGTTTATAAGGGGGTACCGCGACGAGGAACGTAAGAAGGAAGAGCGCGAAAGGAGAAGAGAGGCTATGCCACAGCAGAATTACGCCTCGTCTCTCGATGGACAGTTCCCTCCGCCGGATGCCTTTCTTCCCGATGATGCTTTCGGACAGCCGGGACAAAGCGTTGCGGTAGAGTCACCGCAAGTGGCAACGGTGCAGCCAACAGCGCTGCAAAATGCATCTACTGCTGTACACACTACGTCGGCTTCACAACGTTCACAACCAGTAAGGAGTCATGAGGAGACAATATCCGACATGCTGTTGCGCACAATAATAAAGTATGGAGGATATAAATTCTATGTACTTGCGGAGACAGAGGAGGGCGAACAGCAAGAGCAGGAGATAACAGTGGCTGAGTACGTAAAGGCAAATCTAAGCGAGGACGGCCTGCAGTTCGAGATACCTCTTTATAATAAGATGCTCGATGAGGCTGTAAACCATTCTTGGGATGAGGGTTTTGACGCAGAGAAGTACTTTACGTTGCATCATGAATACGAGATATCCCAACTCGCCATACGGCTGACAGAAGAAAGGGTTTTCTTGTCGAAGAGTCTGCAGGTAGAACCAACGGTGGAGACGATACTGAAAACTCTCAATCACCTGCTGCTCGATTTCCGAAATGATAAGATAAGTCGCAAACTCGCTGCTCTGCGTAATGAGATAGTAAGAAGCAGTGGCGACCCAGAGAAACAGATGCAGTTGATGAAGCAACTCAGTGAGACGCAGAAGATGCGTAACGTAACAGCACAGAAGATAGGCAGCAGCATCATAGCGCATAGGTAAGCATCATAGGGAAAATCCCCATGTGTAGTAGGGAAAAACCTTTCTCGGTAAACACGGGAATGACTAATTTTGCAACAGAAACATTAATAAAACGTGTACGACTATGAAAAAGATTATAATGTCAATGTTGATTATGCTTGTTGCAGTAACCACAGTGTCAGCCATGCCTTATCAGCAGGCCAGAGAGCAAGCGTTGTTCCTTACGGATAAGATGGCGTATGAGTTGAACCTCAATGACCAGCAGTATGAGGCAGCATACGAGATAAACCTCGACTACCTTATGAGCGTATCGACAGTCGATGACGTATATTCCGCAAGTTGGCGTCAGCGTAATCTTGACCTACAATACGTGCTACTCGACTGGCAGTATAATACGTTCTGTGCAGCATCCTACTTCTTCCGTCCGTTGTATTGGAATGCTGGCAACTGGCACTTCGCTGTGTATGCCCACTATCCGCATCATGATTTCTTCTACTTCAGTCGTCCTGCATGTTACATATCATACCGCGGTGCACACAGTTGGAGACATAATGGAGGTTCATGGTATGTGCATCGAGTAGATAATTTCCGTCGCCCAGGAGTGGTACATGTAGGATTGCGTGATAATTACCGTCCGGCTCCAGGACGCCAGCCTGGCATGAATGCAGGAAGACCTGCACCAAACTATCGTAATAATAATGTGAGTCGTCCTGGTTATCGTGACAATAACAATATGAATCGCCCAAACTATCGCGATAACCGTCCTAACTATCGTGATAACAATACCGATAATCGTACGGACAATCGCAACAACAGAGGTTGGCAAAATCGTAATGATAACCGTAATTATAACCGCGAGAGTAGCACACGTCGCACCGTGACTAACGGTAACCAAGGCACGCGTCCAACTCCTAACATGTCAACACCGTCACGCGGAGGAACAACACGTGGCACGTCGTCAACATTCCGTGGAGGTAATGGCGGGCAAACATCGGGAATAGGTAGAAGATAACTTGTTTGTTTTACCACCTTCTAAAAAAAGAAAAAGTATGAAAATAATATTACAAAGCGTAGTTCGCGCCCTCTGTGCAATAGCAGTGGGCGCATTGCTTATAGAATATCGCCAGGACATGGTGTTGTGGATGACAATAATAATAGGTGTATTGTTCTTCCTATCAGGTGTCATAGCCACGACCATGGCGTATGTAAACCGAAAGATGCAAGCCCGACTGTATGCCGAGGCCCAGGGCTGTGGAGACGAAAACGTCTTGCGTCCTTCGCGCGGGTGGCGTTGGGGAATGGCAGCAGGCACAGGAAGCATGTTGCTCGGAGCGGTGCTTGCGCTGATGCCAGGCACTTTTGTTAGTTTCCTGATCTACGTATTATCAGCATTATTAATAATAGGTGCCATTCAGCAGTATGTGACTCTTTTTATGAGTAGCCGTTTGGGGCGTGTAGGTATAGTCTATTGGGTAATGCCAACACTTCTTCTTCTTGCCGGACTTACAGCCGTAGCCTATCCATCAGCCATAGCGTCATCGCCACTGTTCTTCATCGGTTGGTGTATGATAATATATGGAGTGGTAGAATGTATCAACGGTATAAAAGCCTATTTATGCAACAAGAGCGCAGCCACAATGCTGAAAAACAATAACATGTCTGACGGTAAACCAAATTTTGAAGATGCTGAGACCGTAGAATACGAAGAGGTAAAGGAATGACGCGGTGTATAGATAACCCCGTTTTTTCAAACAAAAACCTTGGTTAATCAGATTTTTATTTGTACTTTTGCAATATAAATATAAAAAATATCAAACACAATATCTAAACAAAAATGAATTCTATCTACGATATCACTGTAAAAGACCGTAAAGGAAACGCAGTGCCTCTGAAGGGATATGCCAATGAGGTAGTACTCATCGTAAATACAGCGACCAAGAGTCCTGAGACACCACAATATAAAGAACTCGAAGCACTATACGAGAAATATCATCCACAGGGTTTCGCTGTGCTTGACTTTCCGTCAAACCAACCAACAAAGTCATGTCCTGGAACAGACGAGATGGTGCACCAGTTCTGTAAGGAAACATACAACACAGAGTTCCCACGCTTTAAGAAAGTAAAGGTAAATGGGGCAGATGCTGACGACCTGTACAAGTATCTGACGTCAAAATTTACAGGCGAGATAACAGAAGACTTTACCAAGTTTCTTGTAAACAAAATAGGAAAGGTTGTGGCACGCTATGACGCCAAAACACCATTCGCTGAGATAGAGAAAAAGATAGAGGAAATGATATAGTACAACTTACAATCTGAAAGCAACCAAATTACATTGTAATTAGGTGCTGATTACATTGTAATTAGGTGCTGATTACAGTGTAATTAGGTGCTGATTACATTCGGAAAGAACGCCGAGAAAAATTGTAAGCATATTATGCGGTTTTACTTACAGATTGTAACTAAATAGGTAAAAAAGGTTTATGCACACACGATGTCTCATAATAGGTAGCGGACCTGCAGGATATACCGCTGCCATATACGCAGGAAGAGCAAACCTCTCACCTGTACTTTACTGTGGTCCGCAGACTGGCGGACAACTTACGCAGACAACAATAGTAGAGAATTTCCCAGGTTATCCCGATGGCGTTGATGCCAACCAGATGATGATGGAGATGCAACAGCAGGCAGAACGCTTCGGTACTGAGATTAAGGATGGTGAAATTATAAAGGCTGACTTTTCACAAAAGCCTTACACCTTCACCCTCGACGACGACTCTACCGTAACGGCAGACGCTGTAATCATAGCGACAGGAGCCAAGGCTAAGTATCTAGGATTGGAAGACGAAGCAAAGTATAACGGTATGGGAGTATCAGCCTGTGCCACCTGTGATGGCTTCTTCTATCGCAAGAAGGTCACGGCAGTGGTTGGCGGTGGCGACACAGCCTGTGAGGATGCACTCTATCTCTCTTCTCTCTGTAAGAAGGTGTACCTCGTAGTACGTAAGAATTATCTTCGTGCTTCAGACATAATGCAACGCCGAGTGAAAGAGGCAGAGAACATAGAGATACTCTTCGAGCATAATGCAGTAGGTCTTTACGGTGAGAATGGCGTAGAAGGCATGCACCTTGTGAAGCGTAAAGGCGAGGCAGACGAAGAGAAGTATGACGTTGCTATAGACGGATTCTTCCTCGCCATAGGTCATAAGCCAGCAACAGAACTGTTCAAAGGACAGATAAATATGGACGAAATGGGCTACATTAAGACTGTTGGCAATACCCAGCAGACCAATATTCCTGGAGTGTTCGCAGCAGGTGACGTGTGCGATCCTGTCTATCGTCAGGCCATTGTAGCAGCAGGTTCAGGTTGCAAGGCAGCACTTGAGGCAGAGAAATATCTGCAAACCCTATAACGAAAAGTATCCCTCTATCATGAAGTATAAATTACTGTCGCTACTGATGTTAGGCTTGCCAGTCTGTGCGCAACCCACGGCAGAGATAAATGACCAGAACACTCCGTTGCACCTCTTGCAGCCAAAGTATGATACTCCATACGGCATTCCTGCCGAAGCAGACGTTAAGGCTACGATAGACCGTGTGTTGGCATATCTGGAACAAGCCATGCCATCACGGGCGGTGGACAATAAACTGGCGCAGGGTAGTTTCCGCCTCACCTCTTATGAGGCAGGAGTTCTATATGCCGCCATGCTTAACACAGGAGCGTCGATAGGTGACAGCCGTTATACTCAGTTTGCCACAGACCGTCTTTCGCTCATAGCCAGCCAAGCAAAGAAAGAGGCGAAAGCCATGGCGAAAGACAGAGAGTACGACAAACAGATGCGTATGGTGCTCTATCCAGGTGCCCTCGATGACTGTGGGGCTATGGCATCTGCGTACTTCCGCATGCAGCAACGCATGCCAAAAATGAAGTTCGATGACGTAACGACACGCTATATCAACTTTGTTCGAACCAAACAGTATCGCCTTCCCGATGGTATCTTTGCACGTCAGCGCCCACATAAGAACACCGTATGGCTTGACGACATGTATATGGGCGTACCGTGTATGGCGTGGTATGGCGTTACCATGGGCGACGACACAGCCGTAAATGAGGCAGTGGAACAGGTAAAACTGTTTCGAAACCACATGTGGGTGCCAGAGAAGAAACTCTTCCGTCACGGTTGGGTAGAGAGCATGACGCCCCATCCTGCCTATCATTGGGGACGTGCTAACGGCTGGGCACTGTTAACAATGTGTGAGGTGCTCGACGCATTAGAGACAGTAAACGATAAAGAAAGGTATAAAGAACAACACGACTACGTACTGTCGCTGTTGCGAGAGCATATAGAGGGGCTCTCAGTCCTTCAGGACAAAACAGGTTTCTGGCATCAGTTGCTCGACCGACCAGATACCTATCTCGAGACATCCTGCACTGCTATCTACGCTTACTGCATGGCACATGCCATCAATCAAGGCTGGATAGATGCGCAAGCCTATGGCGCTCAGGTGTTGTTGGCATGGCAAGCGTGCCAGACAAAAGTAAATGCGCAAGGACAGGTAGAAGGAACATGCGTAGGCACAGGCATGGGTTTCGATCCTGCCTTTTATGCTTACCGTCCAGTTCACGCCATGGCAGCCCATGGCTACGGTCCAATAGTGTGGGCAGGAGGCGAAGTAATAAAGATGCTACGCACGCAATATCCGAAGATGAACGACTCAGCGGTGCAGTACTATCAGGCTCCGCAGCATACGGATAAACCTATCTTCTCAGAGGAAAATCCAGATCATGAGATACTGTGGTAATGAGGTGTGAAAGCGAAAGAATTGCGAAAATAGTAAAAAAGTTCCTGTTTTCCTTTGTCAATTCAAAAAAAATCATTACCTTTGCATCGCAAATTTAGCAACGCTACCATCCAAACAGCCCAAATGGCGGAATTGGTAGACGCGTTGGTCTCAAACACCAATGCCGCAAGGCGTACCGGTTCGAGTCCGGTTTTGGGCACAGAAAGGCATCTTATCTTTTAATGATAGGGTGCCCTTTTTGTTTTTATATAGTTGTAAATAGTAATTGTTAAACGTAGAAATAAGAAAAACTTACAATGATGGAAGAAAAGATAAAGAAAGAATTACAGCGCTATCTTGTTAGTGAGGGACTCTTGGATGAGCGCCTGCCGGAGTGTCCAGACGTGGAAAACAAGTGGGAGAGCATTGCTGAGGCTTACATGCCAGACGGTGTAAGGGAATACAATGGTTACCCAACAGTATCACTTGGCTGGATGATGTTCCTCGGAATGGCAGTGGCGAAGTATTGGGATGAAGACTGGGAGAAGCATGCAGACGATGCAAAACTATATGAATCCTTGCGTGATGCACGTGGCTTTGACTGCATGGATGATTACATCACTGAGGACGTCTTGTCGCTTACGGGTAATGCCGCAGCAGCAAACGGTAAACTTGTTAGCCAGTGTGCCAACCGCGTTTACAACATATTGCGTCACGAGCCACTTGAGCCAGGAACTCAGGAAGCCTTTCGCGCTTACGTAGATTGTTTGCATCAGATGTACCTTATGGGCATGGCGGTACAGTTGAAGCGTATGGGATATAGCATGCAGAAAGTAAATTAAAAGAGGGAGAACTGCTTGGTGTCATAAAAAAACTGTCGATGTTACTATGGAATCAGTGAAAATAAAGGATGGCTTTAAAGGCGAACGTTCATTAATATTGCCAGAAGGCGTGTGTAATATGCAAAAGTCAGATTACGTGCTACAAACCTTGTACATTACTGATATAGGTTTCTATCCACATGCCGTGCACCATTACCGGAAGAGAGAAGTACCGATAGACCAGTACGTACTAATATATTGCATAAAAGGCAGCGGCTGTTATGAAGTCGCTGGGAACGAGCATGAGGTAAAGGAGAACCAGTACTTCATCCTTCCAGCAGGCCTCCCACACGCTTATTACTCGAATAATGATGACCCATGGACCATATATTGGATACATTTCGCAGGAACACAAGCCAAGTATTATGCAGAAGGAATCATAGAACCAGTCACCGTGTCTGCTGGAATAAACTCACGAATAGCGGACAGAAATAATATTTTTGAAGACATATTCTTGACATTGTCGGACGGACTCACTGTTGATAATTTACGTTACACCTCCTCTCTACTGCATTTCTACCTGGGTTCTTTGCGTTATCTACCTATTTACAGAAGATGCCATAAGAGGAGTGAAGGAGAGCTAAATGAAGAATACACCGTTGTCAATGCTGCTATGCGTTATATGGAGGAGAATATAGAGAAGAGTGTAACACTACAGGAACTATCAAATTACACAGGTTATTCAGTATCACATTTCTCTGCAATCTTCAAGGCAAAGACAGGTCATAGCCCATTGAGTTATTTTAATTTGCTGAAGATAAAGAAAGCGTGTGAACTTCTTGAAACAACAGATATGAAGATAAATCAGGTCTGCTGTATGGTTGGAATAGACGATTCATATTACTTCTCACGTTTGTTCTCAAAGATTGTAGGCATTCCGCCAAGGGAATATAGAAAAAGAAATCCTAGTGCAATCACAGATGATAGGCATGGTATGTAAGTAAAAAGAATATTTACAAAAATCATGTTCCGAAACAATCATACGGTGTTTCGGAACATGATAAGTCATATTATTATCTTATAAGAGTACGAAGAGCCATCGCACCGAGATGGTTATTATCCATCTCGCATACTTCGTTTAGGTATCGTAAAGCATGTTTCATGTCACCCATGCCACAGTATCCTAAAGCAAGCATAAACTTGCAGTGTATCCTGTTGGCAGTATTCAGGTCACCCTCCCATATCTGTAGATCAGGGAGAGATACAGCAAAGTAGTCCATAACGACATCATCAAACAGGTGGTTCTTACCATAGTTGATGAGTTTATAGAACCTTCCGTTAGCCTCTGCGTCCCTTCCCAGTTTCTTTAGAGCCAGTCCTTGGTAGAATATCTTGCTTGGATTAGCATCATTATAGTACATAGCAGCGGCTGGTTCCTGTGGTCCTACCGTTGCTTTTTCCCAACATTCCTTTGCAATCGAATCCCACTCAGTGGCTTTCTCTTTATCATTGCGTTCAGCCTCCGATGCTTTTCCCTGGTAAGCACAACCAAGGAAGTAATAGAAGTCGTTCTCCTGTGCGCCATACAGTTTACCTTCACCGAGGTGATGTGGATATACAAGACATTCCTTAAGAAGTTTTATAGCCATGTCATAGTCATGTTGGCTAAGTGCTATCTTCGCAAGTTCAGTGCGTGAGAGTTGATATTGTCCGCTAACCTTTCCTTCACCGCCTTCCCATGGGTGGAACTTATGGTTGTCAAGTTTCCTCATAGCCTCGTCATACTGACCTGTTTGGTTAAGCAACGTAATCTCTTCAAGTAGCAGATCATCACGTTTCGCAATAAGTTCTGGATGCTTCTGTAGTTTTTCAAGACGCTCATTGTGTGGATATCCCATACGTTTGTACAGTTGATCAAGTTCCATGAGTATGCGTGCATCGTTCGTATTGAGACAAAATGCCTTTTCCATGCACAGCAATGCTTCATCTTTCTTATGCTCTTTATTAAACAATGCCAGGGCAAGGTTACGCCATACTGTAGGGAAAGAATCATTAAGCGCAGCCGAGTGTCTCCAGTATTTCATAGCAAGGTCATACTGTCGCTTATCGTAATACAGGCAACCAAGGTAGTAACTTGCCATGCTTCTTTCATTATTATCTTCCAAAGCCGCTACCAATGCGAGCATTGCTTCCTGACGATTAGGGAAATTATAGTCAGGAGAATAGTTCTCAGCCTTGTCAAATGCGGTCTTGTCTGCACCAATCCATCCCAAGTAATAGAAAGTCATTGGTGTAGTAGCCCCCTGTTTTATTGCGATATTCCACACGTTTTCTGCCTCAGCAAAGAGTCCCGCACTACAATAATCCAGAGCCAGTTCATCGTAGTTGTTTGGCATGTTGTGCATCATCTCGGTCATCATGTTGAGATACTTGTCGTCTGATGTTAACAGATACAATTCAAACAAGCAACCATAGTTGAATCTGTCTATCTTCAAAGATTCCTCACACCATATCACAGCCTCTTCCTTCCTTCCTGTCAGTCTGAGTATCATCGCCTTCAAAGCGCGTGCCTTATGGTTATGAGTGTTACGGATAAGACAGTTCTCAATCTCCTCGTTAGCATCGTCCATACGATGTTGCATTACAGAAATCTCCGCACAAGAGAAGAAACCTGCGTCTTGCCATGCAGCGTTCCATGTTGACTTATAGAACATGTCATACGCCTCATCCATCTTATATTGGTATTTCAATGCAATACCGAGGTTGTATATAGGTTCCCCATCATATGGGTTAGGATTACGCTTCATCAGCACTTTCACTGCCTTACGTAGATACTGTTCTGCCTTATCAAAGCGACATTTGCGAATGTACCACAGTCCGAGTGCATTGTTGCATCGATAGTCCATAGGGTCACGCTTTAAGGCTTCTTCATAATAATCTACAGGGTTATATGTGGCATGGCGGTACTGTTCCAAATGTAACGCGGTGAGATACAGTTGATCGTTGGTCTTTATCTGTTCTGGTAGCAGTGCTGCTTCAGCAGGATCAGGTATCGGACGAATCTCATCTGGTTCCGCATGCCATAGCATCAGTCTGTCGCCCTTCGTTGACCTCACTTCCAGTGTCAGTTCGTCAATGCCGCAATCACTAACGGCTACAGTCTCGTTTAGCAATACTTCTGGTGATACATTCACTACATTGTCGAAGTAAACAGTACCGTTATCACCCGTCAGTATGACGTGAATTGTCTGTTCAGAAGTAGCAAACATTTTCAGATTCGCTTTACCTTCAGGCGTAATGTCGATGTTCATTATGAGGTCCTTTGTAGCGTTTTTCACTACTCCCAGTTCTCTGTATGGCATGAAATACTGCGTGAATCTCTTCTCCTCGTACGGCATAAGCCATGTAAAGTCTGGCTGGTTCTCCGTGAATACACCAGCCATCAGTTCAATGTATGGTCCGTCTTCGTCTGTAAGGTTACGGTCCCATGCCTGTCCAAAGTCTCCGTTGCCCCACGTCCATTGCTTTTTTCCTGGTGATACATGATGGTTTGCCACATGCAACATGCCCGCTTTTGTGTCGTTTTCGTAACCTCCTTCAAAATTGAATTTTGAGTTTACGCCCATGTATGATGTAGGTACCTTCAGATTCTTATAATTGGATATATCCACTCCAGCAGAGTAATCCATCTTATAGTAAGTACCCGTTGCTATAGGAAAACTGCTTACCGCACGCTTACCGTGGTCGAAAACAGCATTGATGTCCTGTGGGAAAACGCTCTGATAATAATCATTCACCGCTACAGCTGGGTTTGCCCACCATAGGAAAGTCTGTGGCACGTTAGTTCTGTTGTATAACTGTCCCTTTATTTCCAGATAAGCCTTACCAGGTCGCAGGGTGAATCCTGCCATTCCTTTTTGGTGGAACATCCTTTCAGTCTCGCTTACCCATACGGTAACAGAGCCATCATTATTTTCCTCTATGGTGCTATCTATTGGCAGATAAGTGCTTGGTCGGTGGTGTTGTGGCCAGTTAAACTCAATTCCTCCACTTATCCAAGGTCCAGTTAGACCTACAAGTGCGGGCTTAATGACGTGGTTATAGTAAACAAAGTGGCGTTGTTTAATCTTATCGTACGCCATTTGCACACGTCCACCGAGTTCTGGCAGAATCATCACCTTGATGTATTCGTTCTCCAACCAGATGGCGTGCCATTCCTTATCCACTTTCTCATCGCTGATACTCTCAATGACTGGGTAGGGGTAAACCACACCGCTTGAGCCCTGATAAACTCTTTTCTCGAGAAAGATAGGATTCTTCTCAGCCTCTCCAATTTCATAAGTAGGTATTACTACTGTTTCTCTCCATACTTTAACCATAGTATTTTTAATTTTAGCCCATGTTCTGTACCAATGTGCCCCATCCTATGATAGGGGAGACAGGATACTTCTCTATGGGATGAGATTATTATAAGTATAATGAATTGTAGTTGATAAATCAGTATAAAAGATTAGGAACTATTTCACCAGTTCCTTTTCCAGTTCCTCAAGAGTCTTACCCTTTGTCTCTGGAAGTTTGCGATATATGAACATTAGTCCGCACAGACATACAACGCTGTAAATAAAAAATGTGCCGTAACTGCCCAGTGATGTGTTCAGTAGAGGGAATGTATAGGTCAGTGTTGCGCTTCCTACCCAGAGTGCAAATGTACTTGTTGCCATAGCCACTGCCCTCACTCTGTTAGGGAATATTTCAGACAACAGTACCCAGGTGCATGGTCCCAGCGTCATGGCGTAACATGCTATTGCCGCAACCACAAGCACAATCATGAACACTCCTGTTACCTGTAACCAGTAACACATGCCCAGTACGAAGTAAATACCGCACAGTCCTCCGGCGCCAATCATCATAAGTGCCTTGCGCCCCCATTTGTCTACCACATTGATAGCCACTAAGGTGAAAACAACGTTGGCAATACCTGTAACGACAATGTTGAATAATACGTCGCCTATAGCATATCCTGCAGACAAGAATATCTCCTGGGCATAATTGAATATAACGTTTGTGCCGCACCATTGCTGGAATACCGCTATTACGATCCCTATCAGCAGCACGTTGGAGTATTGCTTAGAGAAAAGCGTACGCAGCCCCGCTTGTTTGGCCATCTCACCATTAGTCTTGCGTACGGCCGCCAGTTCCGTGTCGGCATAGTCCACACCTCCAATCCTTTCCAGAATGTTCGCTGCTGCCTTTTCTTTATGTTTCATGGCGAGCCAACGCGGACTTTCAGGTATGAAGAATGTCATGATGAGGAATAGTATGGATGGAACAGCCGCTACCCAGAACATCCATCGCCATGCCATTAGTCCATTCCATGATGCAGCGATGTCCGTAGCGGTGAAGCCTTCTGGTATTGGTTCTGCTATGAGCCAGTTCACAATCTGTGCCGATAGTATTCCTAATACGATAGTAAGTTGGTTCAGCGATACCAGTCTGCCCCTGATATTTCCAGGTGCAATCTCTGCTATATACATTGGAGACAGTCCCGATGCTACTCCTATGCCGATACCTCCTGCAAAGCGTGCTATTAAGAATGCGTTGAAACTATCAGCCAAACCAGTTGCGATTGATGAGAGAAGGAATATCAATGCCGAAACGCTAAGTAGTCTTTTGCGCCCGATGCGGTCGGCAAGTGTGCCACACAGTGTAGCCCCAATGAGACATCCCACAAGGGCGATGGTCATTGCCAGACCTTGACTGGAAGGACTGTCGGCTATTTGGAAGTACAATTCATAGAAAGGTTTTGCACCCCCTATCACTACCCAGTCGTAGCCAAAGAGAAGTCCTCCCATGGCAGAGACGAGACAAATGAAATAAACGAATCGTTTGTTTAAGTTGTTCATAATACAGTAGATTATTGTTAAGTATGGGTTGTATGTTTACGGGTGCAAAGTTACAGCATTTATTTTATAATGGTAATAGACAATGAAAAAGAAAAAAATAGACATTCTTACGCTATGGTGAATAAAAAAGTTATGCAAGAATAACTTTATATTCTTTTTTTTGTGTAAATTTGCACGTACGTATATGCTAATAAAAACGATATAACTAAAACAAAAAAGGAAATGCTAATGAAACGGACAGTGAAGAATATAGCCCTACTTGCCGTGGCTTGTTTGCTCTCAATGAATGCTATGGCGGAGAACACTCTGCCCAGTTGGAGTGATGTAGATTATGCAGGTGATGGTATCGTAGGTCATAGGTTGGACATCTATGCTCCTCGTGATGGCAAATCGCTACACAAGGTGGTAGTGATAATCTATGGCAGTGCATGGTATAGCAACAAGGACAAGGAGAAAGCCTTCCGTGAGATAGGTCAGCCACTGCTTGATGCAGGCTTTGCTGTGGTGAGTATTAACCACCGGGCGAGTGTTGAGGCAAAGTTCCCAGCACAGATAAATGATGTGAAGGCTGCTGTACGTTATGTCAGAGCGCACGCAAGAGAGTATGGTTTCGATACCTCCTTCATAGGTATTACGGGCTATTCTTCTGGTGGACATCTGTCATCGCTCACAGGAACGACCAATGGTGTGAAGACCTTTACCGTGGGTAAGGAGACTGTGGACATTGAGGGTAAAGTTGGCAATTGCCTCAAGAGCAGTAGTAAGGTAGATGCAGTAGTTGACTGGTTTGGTCCGGTTGATATGGCACGTATGCAGGATTGCTCTACAACCAAGGACGAGAAGTCGCCAGAGGCAACGCTGCTCGGTGTGGCTCCGGCTAAGAACTTGGACCTCGTGGCGTTGTTAGGCCCCGCTACTTACATTGACAAGAAAGACCCAATGTTCCTCGTTATCCATGGAGACGCTGACCCAGTGGTGCCATATTGCCAAAGCGTGAACTTCAGCGAGGCACTTAAAAAGCAAGGTAAACTCTATGATTTCGTTACCGTTCCTAACGGAAAACATGGTCCTGTAACGTTTAATAAAGACACCTTTGCGAAGATGGTAGCCTTCTTTAAGAAGATGGCAAAGATGAAATAAGAAGACGATAATTATTATAATGGCAAAAAATCGTGTTCAATCCTTAACGAGGAATGAACACGATTTTTTTCGTTATTATTATGTTATCTCTGAATACAGAAAGTCTATTCCAGGTTTTCCACAATCTCGTTGATGATGCCATCAGCCAGTCCCACGGTAGGTACAAGTATGGTATCAGCCTTTACGATGCCCGCTACCATCAGGAACAGTTGTGCTGCTGGCACTATGACATCGGCACGACTCGGCCGCAGGTCAAACTCAATCATTCGCTGTTCTACAGTTAGTGCCGACAGTCTTTTGTAGAGAGAAGAGAGTGTAGCGACCTTAAGGCTTTCCTTTGTACGCTCTTTCTTCGGCGCCAGACGGTGCAGTTTGTTAATGTTACCGCCAGACCCCACGATGCGTATGTTGCTGACTCCTTCGGTCAGTTGCTTCACACTGTCGGCAAGTTCCTGCCATATAGCAGGAGAAACACACTCGTTAAGTATGCGCAGAGTGCCGATATTGATAGAGCGACTGCCAACGAGTTTACCGTCACATACAAGCGATACCTCCGTAGATCCACCGCCCACGTCCATATAGAGCAGGTTACCCGTGCCCGAATAATTATCGCGTATGGTACGTGCCTCTTCGTCGCCACTAATTATTTCTATATCAATCTTTGTTTCTTTAGATACGCTTTTCAGTATCTTCTTGCCGTTTTTAGCATCGCGCAGTGCAGAAGTAGCGCAGGCTCTATATTGCTTAACCTTATAAAGTGCGAGCAGTTGGCGAAACACCTTCATGGTGCGTATCAGCATATCTTTGCGTTCTTCGCCTATTTTTCCATTGCTGAAGACGTCTTGTCCCAGTCTTATCGGTATGCGCAGAAACTGTAGTTTTTTTGTGCGTAGCCCTTTATCCGTATTCTCTATGCTCTTTATTAGCATACGAGCGGCATTAGATCCAATGTCAATCGCTGCGATATTAGTCTGTTCTTTATCCATTTATTAACTTTTACTGATTTAATCTTCTGTTATACTTTTATAGTATTTGTAAAGTTCTTCTTGTGAACGGAAGTGTGACGTGGCTTCTTCGTCCTTCATCGGCTCACCGATAACCTTATGGCTGTGCGTGTTATCCTGAAGTCCATAGTCCACTATGCGCTGACATTCAGCCTTTATTTCGGGTGCATATACAGGCGTTACCACCTCAATACGGCTGTCAAGGTTGCGAGGCATCCAGTCAGCGGAGCCTATAAACACCCTCTCGTCGCCATTATTACAGAAGCGGAAGATGCGTGAATGTTCAAGATAGCGGTCGATAATGCCCTGTACGTGCAAGTTACCGTTAAACTCCTTGCTGTCGGCAAGCGAGCAGTTGCCGCGCACAAGTAGGTCTATTCTTACCCCAGCACGAGCAGCATCGTATATCTTCTTAATAATATCGAGGTCTGTAATGTGGTTTACCTTCACCTTAATATATGCTGGTTTGCCGGCAAGGTGGTTGCGAGTCTCATTGTCAATGAGCGCGATAAACTTCTTCTTCATCTCGTTAGGAGAAACGAGCAGTTCACGGAACTTCTGTGTAGCGTAAGGTTTCTCGATGAATTTAAATACCTTTTCCACGTCGGCAGTAAGGTTTCTGTTGGCAGTAAACATCAGTACGTCGGTATAAGCCGCTGCGTTACCCTCGTGGAAGTTGCCTGTTGATATGCATGCAATGTCGCTACCTTTCGTGAAACTGATGTGGGTAATTTGGGAATGTACCTTCAATCCCTCAACGCCAAATATCACGTTGATGCCAGCATCCTGCATCTTCTTGCTCCAGCGAATGTTTGATGCCTCGTCAAAACGTGCGAGCAGTTCTATCACTACCGTTACCTTCTTGCCGTTTTGTGCAGCTGCTATCAGTGCGCGTATAACCTTAGAGTCCTTTGCCAGGCGGTAAAGCGTGGTCTTAATGCTCTTCACAGCAGGGTTCATGGCAGCCTCATTGAGCAGACGTATGTATCCGTTGAAACTGTGGTATGGCACGTGCAGGAAGAGGTCTTTGCGTCTTATAGCGTCGAAGAGGCTCTCGTGGCAACAGAATTCCGTTGGCAGAATAGCCTGCCACTTAGGGTATCGCAGGTCTTTCCTGCCACAGTCAGGGAACTTCATCATGTCGCGGTGGTTCTGGTATTTGCCACCTGCCACGGCAGTGTCAAGTCTGCCGTTGCCGTTCAGGCGTTGTTTGATGCGTCGAAGCATACCCTCTGGCATTTTGTGGTCATAGACAAGGCGCAGCGGAAAGCCTGTTTTGCGTGATTTAACACCATTGGCTATCTTCTGCATGAACGCCTGGTCGAGCACGTTATCAATCTCAAGTTCAGCATCACGGGTAAACTTAAAACTGTAAGCCTCATAACTGTCAAATGGCATCCCTGGGAAGAACTGTGGTAGGCAGATACGTATAATGTCGTCAAGGTACATTACATAGCATGCTTTATCGTCGGTAGCATTGGCAGGAGCAGGCACCGTAATCCAGCGTCCGCAGCAGCCTACGGGCAGAGGTAGCAGTGCATACTGTGGCTTACGGTCGCCTTCACGCAGTTTAACGATGAAGTATATCATGTCGTCCGTTTCATATTCAAACTGCTTTATGTTGTCGAGCCACAGTGGGAGCACGCGTCCGATGAGGTTTTCCTGATAAAAATGCATCACGTAGTCACGCTGTTTCTCGTCAATCTGCGTGTCGTTTACCATCATGATATGCTCTTTTTTAAGTGCGTTCTCAACCTCCACAACAGCCTCTCCAAACTCCTTGCTGTACTGAGCGTTGATTTTATTGAGTTCCTTCTGTAGTTTTTTAGCGTGTTCTATCTCCGCTTTCTCGCTGTTTCTGAGGTTGCGTCCCTCAGGTTTATAGGCAAGAATACGGTTAATGTTAGCCATTCTCACGCGGAAGAACTCATCAAGGTTATTGGAATATATGCCGAGAAAGCCGAGCCTTTCTATTACAGGAACGTCTTCTCGACGTGCCTCCTCCAGTATGCGGTGGTTAAAATACATCCACGAGAGGTCACGGTCTATGGTCTTTATATCTTTCATTGTCGTTTAGTTGTTTAGTTGTTTAGTTGTTTGGTGGTTTAGTTGTTTTGTTGTTTTGTTGTTTAGTTGTTTGGTGTTTTTGTTGTTTAGTTGTTTGGTGGTTTAGTTATATCTTTGTTTGCCGTTTTCTCAATAAGTAGTTACCATTCAACCAAACCACCAAACGACCAAACCACCAAACGACTAAACAACCAAACCACCAAACGACTAAACCACTAACCCACCAAACGACTAAACCACTAATCTCAGAACTTCACCATTATCTCTGCTACAATCTTGTCCTGTTCGCTCTCTTTCGCGCCACCATGAGGGTACCAATACCTCTCATAGTTAAGGCGAAGGTCGGTAGGGAAATAAGGATTACGCACAGCGAATGTCAGTCCGAGCGTCATACGGTGGCGCATATAATCGCTAATGGCAAGACGTTTGGGAGCGGAAGCATCGTCATTGTTCACAAAACCCTTCTTGCCGTCAGAGTGGTCGTCCATATAGTCATAACGTGCAAGGTACGAAACACTCTGTAAGAATGACTTTTCTTTCTTTACAGGCATTTTGTATATTGCCATAGCGTTGACAGCGTTACAATCGCTAAAGGCATCTTGCATGTAAGCCTTATGCAAGTATTCCGCTTCTAAATGTATCGGACCGCTCTCATAATATGTGCCAAAGTCAAGCGAAGTGTAATGCGCCTCACGGTTGGCAATGGCAGTGTGCTGGATGGAGGGAACAATAGCCAAGCCCTTAACGGGGAACCACTGTAGGCGGGCAGAGTAGTTAATGTCGCTGTACCATGCTGTCTTTTGATTATCAAGGTTAGAACCATTGAACAGACCTGCGTCGATAATGGCAACAGTTCGCGCGTTGTCACCAGTAGAATTAAAGGTGTATCCAGCCTGAAAACCTACGTCACGCATATCACCTACCTGCTTGGCAATGAAACTGCGGTTAGCAAAGTACTGCGCTGAAGGGTTGCGGTGAGCGTCGATAGAAAACGGCATACGCTGCTGACCTACGCTGAGGCGCAGTGTCTTCCACGGGTTAACGCGCACCCATGCGTCCTTCATCTTAATCTGACTCTCGTCACACAGGTCAACCTCTAACTTGTATTCTGACCTCAAAGGCAGTGCTCCGCTGACGCTGAGGCGAGCGTTGCGCACCTCAAATCGTGAGGCATCCATGTCTGGCTGATACTCATATTTGCCGCGCAGGATGCCGTGCAGTTGCGGTGCATACTTGCCTTTTACGTCCTGTTTCGGCTCTTTCTCCGTCTCTTGGCGTTGCATGAGTTCACGGTTCTGTTGTTCGAGCAGTGCCACACGCTCCTCAAGAGTCTGCGCATAGGTAGTGCCGCACACGCCTAAGACGCATGATAACAGTAATAAACTGGTTCTTCTTAATCGGGAAAAGGTGTTGATTTTCATTGTCTATAATAAAAAAGTATAATGTATTGTTTGCCTGATTGCGCTGCAAAGGTATTGCTATGGTGTTAATGGAATGTGACAGCCGTATGACAAATTTGTTACATCAATACTTGCGTATTCCGATTATTTTCCCGAAATTTGTAGCGGAATACTTTGTTGAACAATAAAAATGAACAGTATTATGAATACAGAAAGAACATTGGTGCTGCTTAAGCCATGCACCGTAAAGCGTAATTTGATAGGTGAGATTATCTCTATCTTCGAGAAAAAAGGTCTGCGTGTTGTTGGTTTGAAGATGATGCAGCTGACCGACGAGGTGTTGTCAGAACATTATTCACACCTTGCTGGTAAACCGTTCTTCCAAGAGGTGAAGAACTCTATGATGGTAACGCCAGTAGTGGCTGTATGCCTTGAGGGCGTGAGTGCCGTGGAGGTGGTACGCGTATTGGTAGGTCCTACAAACGGTCGCACCGCTTGCGTGCCAGGAACAATACGTGGTATGTATAGCATGAGTTATCAAGAGAACATCGTTCATGCCAGTGACTCAAAGGAAAATGCAGAGATAGAGATAAAGCGTTTCTTCAAAGACGAAGAGATTTTCAACTTCCCACGCGAACTCTTTGAGGTCTTCTATGCTGGAGACGAATTGTAAAGACGGAACTTGATGTAACCATCATATAATCTGTAAGTAGAACAACATGTTTTATTTGCAGATTTTTTTTGTGTCTTTCTGTATATGATTTTGTATTCCGACAGTTCAGTAACCACCTTAAATTTTGTTATGTCATTTTTTAACATTTCCCAAATTTACCATTTTAGAATAATAGACAGTATATAAATGTAACTTATTGAAAATAAGAAGGTTAAATAAATGAAAAGTAATATCGCTGTGATTACGCTGTAATTAGGTAGAGATTACGTTGTAATTAGATAGTGATTACAGTGTAAAAAGGTAGAGATTACAGTGTAATTAGGTAGTGATTACACGGTTTCCCAAATTTACCATTTTCGTGAACATTTTTTTATAGTAAGATTGTTGGTCTGAGCCGCCATTAACATTATTGTAATTTCGCTGAAAAAAATATGAAACATCATAGCCGTAACTTTGCATCGTGAATCAGAAAAAGACAAAATGAGAATCGAAAAGTCAAAGATGAAAATGAAGAAAGGAGCGATGATGTTGACCGTCATTATGACGGGGCTGACGACACAGGCGCAGACTATCAAAGGCAGGGTGACTGATGCGCAGAGCGGTGAGCCATTGATAGGTGCGACGATAGAAATAGCCAATACGGGCAAGAAGGTTGTAACGGATATTGAGGGACTTTTTGTCGTGAATGGATTAAGAAAGAGTTCAGTGCACGATGTTATTATAAATTATGTAGGTTACAAACCACTCACAGTAAAGAATGTGGTGAGTACAGCAGATGAAGCAGCGGAAAATCAATCGTACAAAATGCTTGTCGATGACAAACAGTTGAGCGAAATTACCGTGACAGCAGTAAAGCGTACTAATACAAGTGCGGCTGCCATACAGTTGGCAAAGAACAGTAGTGTGGTGGTGAATAATATATCGGCGCAGGACATCAAACTGACACAAGATGCAAACGCAGGCGAGGTGATACGCAGAATTCCAGGAGTGAGCCTTATTGAAGACAAGTTTGTTATGGTGCGTGGACTCTCTCAGAGATATAATAATGTGTGGATAAACGGTGGAGCAGTGCCAAGCACAGAGGCAGACTCACGCGCTTTCTCTTTCGACATGATACCAAGCGGACAGATAGAGAGCATGACGATAGTGAAATCACCGTCCGCTGAATATCCTGCAGACTACACAGGCGGCTTCATAATGGTCAATACTCAGGAGATACCCTCATCCAACGGTTTAAGCATATCGTTAGGTGGAGCGTGGAACAGTGCTACACATTGGAGCAACTTTATGCAGAGCGCAGGCTCAGGTACCGACTTTCTTGGTTTTGATGGAGGACTACGTTCGCTCAACGGTGGCATGGAGACGCAGTTGCAGCCAGTGGGCAGCAGCGGAACAAGCCTTACGGGTAACGGATTTAACAATGACTGGAGCCTAAAGACCTTCAAGCCGTTCGCTGACCTAAAACTGTCCGCGGCATACAATCATGCGTGGGACATTGCAGGCAACCGGCTCGGCATGTTGGCTACGGTCAACTACAGCAACGAATATCGCAAGTATAGCGACATGGAGAACAACCTCTTCGGTGTGTATGACGAAGCAAACGACCGTTCAAACTACCTGCGTCGCAGCATAGACCAGCAGTATAATCACAACGTAAGGCTCGGAGCCATGTTCAACATGACACTGCTCAGCGCAAGCGGGAAGCATAAGTATCAGTTTAAGAACATCTTTAACCAGTTGGGCAACAACCGCTACACATGGCGTGAGGGCGTCACGGCGCAGGCCAACTTAGAGAATAGTGCAGAGTATTACTATCGCAGTCGCACCACATACAGCACACAGTTGACAGGTAAGCACACCCTTGAGCGAGACAACCTTGACTGGAGCGTGGGCTATTCATACGCCAGTCGCAGTCTGCCAGACCGTCGTCGCTACCTTACCGACGATGCCTTGGAGAGCGGTGTCTATGCCCTGACAACGGGTAACGACATCTCCAGAGAGTGGACAAGCCTTGGAGAGCATATACTCTCGGCTGCCGTGAACGACAAAAGAGACATTAAGATAGGTTCATGGAAACCATCATTGCAGGCAGGAGCATACGGAGAGTATCGCACAAGAGACTACAAGACGCGTAACTTTATATACAATTGGAACAACGTCAACAATGAGTTGCCGCAGGGATTTCGCTACATGGACATACCGACACTTATCAGCAACGAGCAGTATATGGGCGAGAAGGGACTGTATCTCCTTGAGTTGCAGCAGATGCGCAATAACTATCGTGGTAAGAACACCCTCGGGGCGGGCTACGTAACGATGGATATGCCGTTAGGAAAACTCAATGTTCACGCCGGACTGAGGTACGAACACAACGACATGGAACTAATCTCCAACACGCGAGATTATGAGAAGAGCGAGATGAGCACGCACTATCGCACCAACGACCTCTTCCCAAGCGTCAACGCCACGTATAAGTTTGACGACCGCCATCAGTTGCGTTTGTCATACGGAAGAAGCATCAACCGTCCAGAGTTTCGTGAAGTCAGTTCGTCAGTCTATTACGACTTTGACCTCGCTTCCAGCGTACAGGGCAACACCGAACTGCGCAGTTGCTACATAGACAACGTGGACCTGCGCTACGAGTTCTACCCACACCGTGGCGAACAAATCTCCATAGCAGCATTCTATAAACACTTTGACTCACCAATAGAGTGGACCTACACCGTGGCTGGAGGCACAGACCTAATCTATTCATACAAGAACGCATTGGGAGCAAACAACTACGGACTGGAACTTGACATCAGGAAGAATCTCGACTTCATAGGGCTGCCAGACTTCTCATGGTCGTTCAACGGTGCGTTGATAAAGAGTAAGGTGAACTTTGAGCCAGGGGCAAAAGAAGAGAACCGCCCTATGCAGGGACAGTCACCATACCTTGTGAACACTGGCATCTTCTATAAGAACAGACCATTGCAGATGGATGTGGCATTGCTCTATAACAGAATCGGCAAGCGCATCATTGGTGTAGGACGCAGCACGGGTAACGTTGGTGGGGACGACAGCGCAAAAGTGCCCGACAGTTACGAGATGCCACGCAACACGATAGACCTCTCCGTAACCAAAAGATTTGGCGAACACTGGGAGATGCGACTCAATGTGCGTGACCTTCTTGCCGAAAGAGTGTTCTACAAACAGTTTGCTGACGTGAAGAACGCTGACGGTTCAACACGTGAGGTAGAGCAGATAACACGTTGTTATAAACCTGGCAGAACGGTAGGACTGCAGGCAACATATAGATTTTAAGCATAAGTTGTGAAGTTGTAAGGTTACGGTTTAGGTTGGTTCAGACGATAGCGAACTCCTCACGTAACCAAACAACTAAACAATAAAATAACAAAACAACAAACAAAGTATGAAAACAAAAAGTGTAATGGGATGCATGGGCATCCTGATGATGGCGGCATCACTTGCCGCTTGTAGCAGCGACGACGCAGCAAATGATGGTAATGGGAATGGTAACGGAACGGTAACAGACACTTATGTATGGACCACCAATGGCGGTTTGAAGGCATGTAACCACATACTCTTCAGCAACGGACAGGCTGACGAGAATGGTAAAGAGATAGGAAATGGCGATGCGGAATTCGTATTCACAGGCAAACAGACCTTGAAGAAAGGCACCTATACACTGAAAGGATGGGTCTATATAGCCGACGGAGCGGAACTGACAATAGAGCCAGGCACCGTAATAAAGGGCGACAAGGCAACAAAGGCTGCGCTGATAGCAGAGCGCGGAGGCAAACTGATAGCACAGGGAACAGCACAGGAGCCTATCGTCTTCACATCTGCACAGGCTAAAGGTAACCGCAAACCAGGCGACTGGGGAGGCGTGATACTCTGTGGTAAGGCACAGAATAACCAGCAGGAGATGCAGATAGAGGGAGGCCCACGAACAAAACATGGTGGCAACGACAATGCAGACAACTCTGGAGTACTGAGTTATGTGCGCATAGAGTTCGCTGGATACCCATTCGAGAAGGATAAGGAGATAAATGGTTTGACATTCGGTTCTGTAGGTAGCGCGACGCAGGTGGACCACGTTCAGGTGTCATACTCTAACGACGACTCGTTTGAATGGTTTGGAGGAACGGTCAATGCCAAATATCTCGTAGCATATAAAGGTTGGGACGATGACTTCGATACAGACAACGGCTACTCAGGAAAAGTACAGTTTGGACTGGCAGTACGCGACTCTAAGATTGCCGACACATCACAAAGTAATGGTTTTGAGAGCGATAACTGTGCTGACGGCTCGCCTGTTGGTCCTTGGACTACAGCCACATTCAGCAACATTACCTTCGTAGGTCCGAAACTCGATGCCTCATTCCAGAATACTACAGACTACATCAATGGTGGCGAGGAATTTCCTAACAACGGTTCGGCACTCGGTAAATTCCAGGCTGCTATGCAGATACGCCGTAACAGTCGCCTTAACTGTGTGAACTCACTGGCCATAGGTTATCCTATCGGACTGATACTCGACAACCAGAAGGGAGACACGCAGGGAGCCGCAACTAACGGACTTCTTAAGTTGCAGAACATCTGGTTTGCTGGTATGGACGTAACAGGCACAGACGCAAACAAACTGTATGACGATGTGCTCGTAACAGGATACGATGAGAAGTCTAAGCCTATAACCGATGCCTCACAGCCATCTTTCTCTTCTACATTCTTCCTTGCACAGAATGGCAACAGAGCAATAAATGACTGGTCAACGCTCGTTGAGGCTGATGGTTATACACCGCTCGCTAATAGTCCGCTGCTCACGGCGCCAACATTCACAGGACTCGATAACTGGTTTATTACCGCTAACTACATCGGAGCGTTCGGAGCAGGAGAGAAATGGACTGCAGGTTGGACTAACTTTGATCCACAGAACACTGACTATTGATAATAATGAAAAGGTGAATACATGAAAAGCACGGGGTGGAAAAACTGTTCTCAGACAGATTTTCCGCCCCTTTTGCTTGCATTTGTTTCTACTATTTGCTACCTTTGCAGTACTTATGCAAGATAGAGAAATAAGATATACTCCCGAAACAAATAGGGAGACAGAAGCGGAATTGCGCGGAGCACTGCGCCATAAGCCAGATTATAAGACGGTGTATGGTGCATTGCGTCGCGTCTATCGTAGGTTTATAGACGAGAAAACGGATAGAGTGGGGGTGCTGATGTGTGGTGCCTTCGCAAAGACCGACTATCTATTGAAGGAATACGGGGCAGACATCACGTTGGCAAGAGAGGTGAATGCAGCAAGAACAAGAATGAGAAAGGCAGCCTTTCTTTCCATTGACGAACTGGCGAAACATGCTGATTCTGATGTGGAAGCACTGTGTGCCATGGTGCAATTGTGTAATGATGACACCGCAAAGAAGGAGAGGAAAGAGAGCCACACGGTGCGGAAGGCACGCTGGCAGTTGCGTCCTGACGTGGTGAGAATGATACTTCAGCGGTGGGATGACGACTGCATGTATGGCGTGCTTGATGGCGGTGACGGTGAGGGAGAGGTGAGAGTTTGTTACGGTCACGGCAATACTCGCTTCGACTTCGACTGGACTTACCTCAGAAGAATGTTCACAAAGGGAGCGCAGTTCAACCTCGTCAGACCAGAAGATAGGGAGGGTACACTCTTCCCTGAGTTGATAATATTCGCTCCTGACTATCTTGTCGATATTTCAACCGTGGCACGTTGCTTTACGAACTATGCGGAGTCGCCACTCGTTGCGCTTATAAACCGACTGCAACCGCAGCAAAATTCCGAGGCTATAGTGCTCGGTAACTTCGCTGGACAGTTGCTGGACGAAGCGGTGAGAGACGTTGTAGATGGTGAGGAAGAAGGCACGTCGCGTGACTATAACGACAGTGTGAAAGAGTTTTTCCGTAACAATGCCATCAGTCTCTTGACTGCAGGAGTAGGTCCTAACTTTCATGAGGAAGCGCGAAAGCAGCGTGACCATATAGAGAAAGCCGTGCGACAGGACATGCCCCAGACCGTTTCGAGTTTCGATTCGAAAGAAGGCATGGTGGAACCATCATTCTTTTCGGAGATGCTTGGACTGCAAGGTCGTATGGACTACCTGCAACTTGACTTCCGAGTGCTGATGGAGCAGAAATCGGGTAAGGGCAATTTTCCGTATGACAACTTCGTGAATCCGCGCCACAGGGAGGAACATTACGTGCAACTCTTGCTCTATATGCTCCTCATTCGCTATAACTATAGGGCGGTATATGAGGAAAACAACCGTGAACTGCACGCCTTTTTGCTTTACTCTAAGTACCAGAATCCGCTATTAGGACTGGGCTTTGCACCCGAACTTGTGTTCAGAGCGATAAAGTTAAGGAACAGGATAGCGGCGGCAGAACTGTATTATACCAAGGAGAACGCATACCGTGACGTGCTCGAAAACCTTACGCCAGAGATGCTGAACGAACGTCATGACTATGGCGCATTGTGGCAACGATACCAGGAACCGCAGATAACGGAACTGTTAGCACCGATACATGGAGCGACGCAACTGGAGCGAATGTACTACTATCGCTTCCTGACCTTCATAGCCAATGAGCATGTTCGTTCGAAACTGGGCAACGGAACAAAGGAGTGTTCGGGCTTTGCCGCCACGTGGCAGGAGTCGCTTGACGACAAGAAGATGGCGGGAAACATATACGATGGGCTAACGCTTGCGGAGCCAACAAAGGACCATGAGGGAAATGTTGAGACCGTGACGCTGCACTTTAGCGATGATGTTGACAACGACATGGCAAACTTTCGTGTTGGCGACGTAGTGATATTGTACCCCTATAAGAAAGGAACTGAGCCAGACGCACGTCGCATGATGGTCTTCAGATGTCGCATAGAGAGCATTGGAGTAGATACTATACGACTGTCGTTGAGGGCACCTCAGTCTGATGCCAGGGTGTTCTTGTGGTACCATGACATGATGTGGGCGATAGAACATGACTTTATAGAGGCATCGTACGGGTCGCTTTACCGTGGTATGCACGCCTTCCTCTCGGCACCAAAAGAGCGCAGAGACCTGCTGATGCTGCAGAGAGAGCCACGCGTTGACACCACGAAGACGCTGAAAGGAGATTATGGTAGTTTCAACGAACTGTCGCTTCGCGTAAAGCAAGCGCAGGATTTGTTTCTCATTATCGGTCCTCCGGGCACGGGAAAGACATCGTTTGGCATGCTGAACACGGTGAAAGAGGAGTTGCTGGAAGACCGTTCATCAGTGCTGCTGCTGTCATATACGAACAGAGCCGTGGACGAAATATGCAGCAAACTGGTAGAAGACGGCATAGACTTCATACGAGTTGGCAGCGCACTGAGTTGTGCGCCAGAGTACAAAGACTATCTGTTGGAGGAAAAAGCGCGTCGCTGTAAGACGCTGACCGAGTTGAGAACGCTGCTCGAGACTGCCCGTGTCTATGTGGGAACGACCACTGCCTTGAGTTCAAACGTGGCGTTGTTGCAGATAAGGCAGTTCTCTCTTGCGGTGATAGATGAGGCTTCACAGATACTGGAACCGCACCTTATGGGCTTGCTCAGTGCAAGAGACGGGGAGTATTCAGCCATAAGGAAGATGGTGTTTATAGGCGACCATAAGCAGTTGCCAGCAGTAGTGCAGCAGCCGCAAGACATTTCAGTGGTGAAAGAACAGGAACTTCTCAACATAAACCTTACCGACTGTCGCCTCTCTCTCTTTGAAAGACTGCTAAGAAAGTATCGCGACAACCCTGCCGTAACGTATATGTTGCACCGTCAAGGGCGTATGCACCACGACATAGCAAGTTTTCCTAACGAGGCGTTTTATAACGGAAAACTCACAGAAGTGCCGCTTCCGCACCAGACGGGAGACCTTCCTGCAGTGGGAAAAGATGTAGAAGGCATGGAGAAAGTGTTGCGTTCGTGCCGCATGACCTTTATTCCTACGGAGCCACCAAGTGACAGTACCTCTGACAAAGTGAACATAGTGGAGGCTAAGATGATAGCCTCTGCGGTAAAAAAAATATACGATATAGAGGGGGAAGCGTTCGATGTAGATGCTACAGTGGGCGTTATAGTGCCGTATCGCAACCAGATAGCAGCGATAAGAAACCTTATTGACACCTACGGAGTGCCGTGTTTGCACAATATTGCCATTGATACCGTAGAGCGTTTTCAAGGCAGTCAGCGCAAGTACATACTCTATGGCTTCACGATATCAAAGCCTTACCAGTTGAAGTTCCTTACGGACAATGTGTTTGTTGACACAGATGGCACCGTAGTAGACCGTAAATTGAACGTCGCTATGACACGTGCCAAGGAGCATCTCGTTATCTTTGGTAATCCGGAATTGCTGCAACGGAACTACACCTTTGCTCGACTCATGGAGTTTGCAAATAAGGAACGCTGAGTAGTGGGAAAGAAATTCTGATGTAGAGAAGTCAATAACATATTGAGAGAACAACGAAAAAAGGTTGTAAGTACTGAATGATTTCAGTAACTTACAACCTTTTTTATGTTGCTATATAGTAATGTTTGAACAATGACAAAATAAGTTTTTAAACATTACTAAGTGAAGATTAAATCTGTGCAAAAGCCTGGTCGAGGTCAGCGATAATGTCGTCGATGTGCTCAACACCGATAGACAGGCGGACCGTAGAAGGCGTAATGTGCTGCTGAGCCAACTCCTCAGGAGTCATCTGAGAGTGAGTTGTGGTGTAAGGGTGAATAACGAGTGACTTAACGTCTGCCACATTAGCGAGGAGAGAGAATATCTTGAGGCTGTCAATGAACTTCCATGCCTCTTTCTCACCGCCCTTAATCTCGAACGTAAAGATAGAACCAGCACCGTTAGGGAAGTATTTCTGGTACAGAGCGTGGTCTGGATGGTCTGGCAATGAAGGGTGATTAACCTTCGCAACCTTAGGATTCTTAGCGAGATATTCTACAACCTTCAGCGCATTCTGAACGTGACGCTCTATGCGGAGAGGTAAAGACTCTGTGCCCTGAAGCAGTATCCAAGCGTTGAATGGAGAGATTGTTGCACCTGTATCGCGAAGAATCACGGCACGAATACGTGTTACGAATGCTGCAGGACCAGCAACGTCAGCGAAGATAGCACCATGATAAGATGGGTCTGGCTTTGCGATTGTTGGGTATTTGTCAGCGTTTGCCTTCCAATCAAACTTACCACCGTCAACGATTACGCCACCGAGAGAAGAACCGTGACCACCGATGAACTTAGTAGCAGAGTGAACAACGATGTCAGCGCCATGCTCCAAAGGACGAATAACGATAGGAGCGAAGGTGTTATCGACAATGAATACGATGTTATGACGATGTGCTACTTCTGCAACAGCCTCAAGGTTTGTAACGTCAGAGTTAGGGTTGCCGAATGTTTCAGCGTAAACCACCTTGGTGTTAGGCTGAATAGCCTTCTCAAGAGCGTCGAGGTCGTTAACGTTAACGATGGTGTTAGTAATGCCAAGGTTAGCGAATGTGTGGGTGATAAGGTTGAAACTGCCACCATAAAGGTTATCGGCAGCAACGATATGGTCACCTGCTCCTACGATGTTCTGCAATGCGTAAGTAACTGCTGCGGCACCACTTGCAACGGCAAGACCTGCAACGCCACCTTCAAGAGCAGCGATACGATCTTCGAAAACGCCCTGAGTAGAGTTGGTAAGACGACCGTAGATGTTACCAGCGTCACGAAGGCCGAAGCGGTCTGCAGCGTGCTGTGAGTTGTGGAACACGTAAGATGTTGTCTGATATATAGGCACTGCGCGTGAATCTGTTACTGGGTCAGCCTGTTCTTGACCTACGTGGAGTGCGAGAGTTTCAATGTGTAATTTCTTTTCTGTGCTCATGTTTCTATCGTTTTATTTGTTGTTTGTATGTTTGTTTCTTATTTCTGAGTGCAAAGTTACTGCTTTTTCTTTGTGTGGCAAATACCAAATGTATGTTATATTAGCCACTATTCATGGTTAAATGGCATCACTTCCTGCATGAAGATAGCGTCTAAAACGGATGTTGCTGCATCGTTGGTGGATTGTAGTTTATCGCTGATTTTCAAATCATTAATTGCTGCGTTGTAGTATGGCTTGTAGCCTGTAAGCCAGTATGCGTAAGCCTTTAATCGTGGAATGCGAAATTTATTATTTGACAAAGAAAAAGCCTTTTCTTTGTATTCTTTAGCGTGTTGCAACCACGTTTTATTCCATTCGGGTGTTGTTAGCGACAGCATTATCTCGTTCATCATTTCAAATCCTCCCATGATAGAGAGTAGGTGGTTGGTATTTTGTACCGTGCTATCTCCTTCCCACGACACGATACCGCTGGCAGGGTCGTAGCCTAACGCTTTCGGACCGCTGAAAATGCCGTGAGGAAGAGCCGCTATGCTCTTCATGCCAGCCAGAATCTTGTCCCTGTAAGCATTGTTACCAGTGCGTTCCCATTCCGTAAACCAGTTGCTGACGTATGCCGTCCAGTCTGGTCCTATGCGCAAACGAGCCGGTGCTGTGCATGGATATTTGTCAGAACGAGGCTGCGCCAGACGCATAGGGTCGAGCGAATAGAGCAATTGGTCGGCGTCTTTCACCTCGTGCATGATGTCGCCTGTGCGTTCGTCTGCGGTGAGGTAGTAGTAGAAACGGTTAAAGAACGCTTGCGAGATGCGTGCCTCTTTTGCTCCGCACCCCCAGTGAACAACGTTGTGTCGGGTGCCAAGTCCGGCGTGAACACCACGGTGGTAGCAGTCAACCTCAGCGTTATGGCGACACATAGCCACCGCCATGCGCCAGGCAACAGGACTGCCTGTACGCAGAAACTCATACCAGAACATGGCAGGAGAAGCCAGTTCGGTGTTGTCCCAAGCATAACCTCCTACGTCGTATCGCCACTCACCACGGGAGGTATCATAAGTGTGCATCACGTCACCATAGTTAAAGAACCCATACCATGCGTTGCGATCCTGTTCAGATGCGTAAGATTTCACTATATAATATATGGTAGAATCGAGTGCTGTCCCCTTGTCGAGACTCCATATACCAAATGCCCTTTTGCGGTGAAGATATTTGGGAGAGGGGAGCAGTTGGGAGTGTTCTGCCACATAAGGTAATGCACTTGCCAGACTGTCGATGCCGTCAGTTGACAGAGTAAGATAAATCTCGGACGTTCTCGCTATGCCATTGGCGGTGCTCATGCCCTTTTGCACGTCCTCGTAAGCAGCCTCTAAGCCGTGGGGAATGGTGTCATAATGGGCAAAAGACATTGCCTCCGCTTCGGGACTCCATAGATAAAGACTCACTGTAGCATTGTCGTCGCGTGCACCGTCCACCTGAAGCGTGGAGGGATATGACTGCCAGAAGTCTGCCATGTGAAAGGCAACACTGTGTTTACGGTCGCCAATGGCAATGACCCCAGGCGCTCTGTGTCCCTCTATGGTGCCAATCCAGGGGGACAAAGACGTGGTCCTCTTGCGGATGGAGAAGCCGTTGGGCGACAGTTGCGATAGACGAAAACCGTCCCATGACGCTATTTGCGCAAGGATACTGCGGCTGCGTTCGTCGGTAGGCACGCCGTTATCATCAATGTTTATGGGGCGACGGGCGATGAGAGGTTTTACGTGCATCGGCAGGACCGAAGTAGAATCAGTAAGAAAAAGTATCTTCCTAAAATGGTTTTCACCGTTCATCGGTACCTCAAAACGCACCGCCAACGATTGTAATCCGTTAGCGTTGACCGTAGAATCAACAAAAAACGTGTGAGTAATCTTTATCTCATTGCTGCCGTGATAGGCGTAAAGTCTGACGATGAAGTTGTCACCTTCCATCTTCCAGCACCACCTTACGTTGCCCATTTGTTCCTCGGAAATTCTACGAGTAGGTAGCATCTTTCCGTTACACTCCACCCATGCCTTGCCTAAACACTTTTTTTCGCCAACATAAATACTATCGAACAACATCCCGTTGTCAGAAAAATTAAGAAGTGGAAACATCGCTTTACCATCGTTGTTAAGCCAGTTTCCCTTTACTGCTGCAATGGCTTTCCACTTCACGCTACCGTCAGGCCATGAGGCAAGAGTCCATTGGTCAGACGGCAATGTGGTCTTACCTTGTTTCAGAATGAGTGTCTCGTCAGCCTTCAACTCACCCATAGCGAAAGGCACACCGAACGTGATACCCTCGCCATCGTTGCGCTTTACGCCAGTGATGTTGTTCAGTTCAATAACTTCACCGTTTCCTTTTCCACCATGTTCTAACAACAATGCGCAGTTACCATTGCGTGGAATGGCAGGTGAAGACGTAAAGCGGAAGTTACGAAGTTGGGCGTGTGCAAGTGTGGTACGAAAACCAAAGTAACCCTCTTCCAGTGGGGTAGGGTCGGTATAGTCCACTATGCACTCCCCATCAATAATGAATTTTGCATGTCCGTCGATAGCCTCCAAGCGTATTTTGTACCAATGGTCGCCCACAATCATGTGCTCCTTGTCCGTGTATTCACGCAGGATGGCAGGGCGATATTTAGCGTCGGTCACGCCTCTAACATCGCCATTGTAACGACGAAAGCGAGTGGTAGCGTTGTAGTTGCCGCCATATCCCATATAGTAAAGCCGCAGAGCATAAGAATTTATGAACTTACCACCGCGATTCTTTGCATTAACAAAAACATCCTTCGCCCCTGGGTCGCTCGCCATCCAGAAGCAGTTGAGATCAGAGATACGACCATCGCCCACGATGCGAGCCTCATATTCTATAACTACGTTGCCGCGCATCAGCGACTTGTTCCATAGTGTCAGTCCGCCGGGAGCATGAATGTCGGCAACAGAATCTTTGCTCCAAGTGACGTAACCGTCCTTCTCTGCCTCTACAACCCATTGTTTTGCTGCAGGCAAAAGAGTAGGGAACATAGTGAAGAGAAAAAGTAATATGTGTAGTAAGGAAATACGTTTCATGTGCGCTATATAATATATAATGTGTAATAAAGTAACGAATTGTGCTGCAAAGTTACTTTTTTTTGCAGAAAAACAATCTGTTATCGTGATAAAAAGTTTCTGCTATTTTCTTTGTTTTGATGGTATGGCAAAAATGGTAAATTTGGGAAATGAGGTAATCGCTATCAAATAGCAAAGTAAAAAGGACCTTTTTACAGTGTAATCTCTATGCTTTTACACTGTAAAAGGGCCCTTTTTGTGATGTAATCACTATGCTTTTACTTTAGTGTGTTGTAAAGTATTGAATATCAATAAAGTAATTATAGGGAACACCTGCACGGTAAAAATGGTAAATTTGGGAAACAGCCATTTTCCGTGAGTTGCCATTTTTTACGATAAGCCTACTTAATACCCCTGTCGTTAAGCGCCTTGCTATACTTGGCAGCATTGGCAAGATGTTCAGAGTAGGTGCGAGCGAAGTTGTGAGTGCCCGAGAAATCCTCTTTGGCGCACATGTAAAGGTAGTCGTGCTTCACAAGGTGCAGAACGGCATCAATACCAGCCACGCTCGGTATGCGGATAGGACCAGGAGGAAGCCCCGTGTTGACATAGGTGTTATATGGTGACTTTACGCGCAGCATGTTGTTGTAAATACGGCGTAACTCAAACTGTTTCAAGGCAAACTTAATGGTAGGATCAGCCTGGAGAGGCATGCCCTGCTTAAGGCGGTTGTAGTACATGCCAGCCACCATAGGCTTCTCAGCGTTGTTGGCAGTTTCTTCATCCACAATAGACGCCATGGTAACGACCTCAAGAGGGGTCAACTCGAGTGCATCGGCTTCGCTCTTGCGCTTGCCGTTCCAAAAGGCCTTCTGCTCCTCGTTCATCTTTTTGAGGAACTTAGGCACGCTGATGTTCCAATACACCTCGTATGTATTAGGTATGAACATAGCCATGATGGAGGCGGTATCAGCACCATAGAGGGCGCACGAATCGTTGTTGTCAAGGTATGACAATAACTCGTATTTACTCATCATCAGTTTCTCGGACAGTTCTTCGGCAAGGCGCTCAGTGGTGCGTATGGAAGGGATGGTAAGTTTAACAGGCGACTGTTGACCATTGCGCAAGTGGCGAAAGAACTGTAAAGAGCCCATGCTTGGAGTAATCTCGTAGCGACCAGAGCGCATATTATCCTTGTACTTAGAGTGACGCGTTAGTATGGTCAGTGCAGCAGAACCCAATGCGTTGCAGTCATTAGAGAGTTTCGTGGAGAGTGAGTCGATAGTATCGTCATTGTCAATATATATATATACCGTCTCTTTACTCTTGCTAAGAGGAGCAAAAAGACAGTATGCCATAAGTGCAACAAGAAGTGCAATGATGGCAGACAATGACAAAACATACTGTTTTCTTGTAAGTGTCATAATGCGATGTGCTTTTCTTTTGTGGTGCAAAGTTAATAATATTCTGCATAAAACTATGGGAAAAGCAGGTAAATATAAGAATGATAGGTTAAATGATGTTAAAAGATTGAACGCAGAAATATGCGTGTACCTTATGTTAATAAAAAAAGTTGTAACTTTGCATGCGATTTTTCATGTTGGAAGATCACTTAATATTTTATTTTCATTTATGTCTAACTTTAAAAATGTACAGCCACTCGACGATTTCAACTGGGACGAGTTCGAGAACGGCGGTATTTCAAACGAAAGCAAGGAAGCACAGGAAGCTTCTTATGACGCAACTCTTAACAAGGTCTCTGAAGGCCAGGTTGTAGAGGGCACAGTAATCTCAATCGACAAGAAAGAGGTTATCGTAAACATCGGTTACAAGAGCGACGGTATCATCGCCGCATCTGAATTCCGTTACAATCCAGACCTGAAGATCGGCGATAAGGTAGAAGTTTACGTCGAGAATCAGGAGGATAAGAAGGGTCAGCTTATCCTTTCTCACAAGAAGGCTCGCCTGAGCAAGAGCTGGGATCGCGTTAACGCTGCTCTTGAGAACGAGGAAATCATCCAGGGCTTCATCAAGTGCCGCACTAAGGGTGGTATGATTGTTGATGTATTTGGTATTGAGGCATTCCTTCCAGGTTCTCAGATTGACGTACATCCAATCCGCGACTACGACGTATTCGTAGGTAAGACAATGGAATTCAAGATCGTTAAGATCAATCAGGAGTTCCGTAACGTTGTCGTTTCACACAAGGCTCTCATCGAGGCTGAGATTGAGGCTCAGAAGAAGGAGATTATGTCTAAGCTCGAGAAGGGTCAGGTTTACGAAGGAACTGTTAAGAACATCACTTCATACGGTGTATTTATCGACCTCGGTGGTGTTGACGGTCTCGTTCATATCACAGACCTCTCTTGGGGCCGCGTAAGCGATCCACACGAGGTTGTACAGCTCGACCAGAAGGTTAACGTTGTAATTCTCGACTTCGATGACGAGAAGAAGCGTATCGCCCTCGGTATCAAGCAGCTTACTCCACACCCATGGGATGCTCTCGATCCAAACCTTAAGGTTGGTGACCGCATCAAGGGTAAGGTAGTTGTTATCGCTGACTACGGTGCATTCGTAGAGGTAGCTCCTGGCGTAGAGGGACTTATCCACGTTAGTGAGATGTCTTGGAGCCAGCACCTCCGTTCAGCTCAGGACTTCCTTTCTGTAGGTGACGAGGTTGAGGCTGAAATCCTTACACTCGACCGCGAGGAGCGTAAGATGTCTCTCGGTATCCGTCAGTTGAAGGATGACCCATGGGCTAACATCGAAGAGAAGTACCCTGTAGGTTCTAAGCACACTGCAAAGGTTCGTAACTTCACTAACTTCGGTATCTTCGTAGAACTCGAAGAGGGTGTTGACGGACTCATCCATATCTCTGACCTCTCTTGGACTAAGAAGGTAAAGAAGCCTTCTGACTTCACAACAGAGGGTGCATCTATCGACGTTGTTGTTCTTGAGATAGACAAGGAAAACCGTCGTCTCTCTCTCGGCCACAAGCAGTTGGAAGAGAATCCTTGGGACAAGTACGAGACAATCTATACTCCAGGTTCAGTACACACAGGTAAGATTGTTGAGGTTATGGACAAGGGCGCTGTCGTTGCACTCAACGAAGGCGGTGAAGGTTTCGCTACTCCAAAGCACCTTGTTAAGGAAGACGGTACTCAGGCACAGAAGGGTGAGGAACTCGAGTTCAAGGTAATCGAGTTCGTTAAGGAGACAAAGCGTATCATCCTTTCACACTCTCGTACATTCGAGCCAGAGAAGCCACTTGAGGAGAATAAGGCTCCACGTAACGCTAAGCGTGGTGGTAAGAAGGAAGAGAGCGCTGCTATCAACAATGTAGCTGCTTCTACTTCACTCGGAGACTTCGACGCTCTTGCAGCATTGAAGGCTAAAATGGAAGAGGATAAGTAATCGTACTTAAGCCAAAAGCATAATGATAAGGGTCGCAGGATATTCTTTCTGCGACCCTTTATCGTTATTTATTCATATAGAATGTCCCTATGTCCCTATTGAAAGGGCGAACGGGGGGTGTTGATAAGTCTAATGTTTGTTGACGAAAGGACGAGCGGTTGTTGTTGATAAACCGAATGTTTGTTGACGAAAGGACGAGCGGTTGTTGTTGATAAGTCGAATGTTTGTTGACGAAAGGACGAGCGGTTGTTGTTGATAAGTCGAATGTTTGT
>DAIUFT010000005.1:74033-80575 GCA_036844425.1 Prevotella sp.
TGACGAAAGGACGAGCGGTTGTTGTTGATAAACCGAACATGTGTTGATGATAGATGCGAATGCGCGGCTCTCTAATATCGACATATAACAAAGATTATCTTATGACTTTAAGGGAAAGATATAATAAGGTGTTGGGTTATTTTATGAAGACCCAGCCCGTAGTAGATACAGAATTGGAGTATGGCTCTGTGTTTCAACTGCTCATTGCGGTTGTCTTGTCTGCGCAATGTACGGATAAGCGGGTGAATATGGTTACTCCAGCGCTGTTTCATGACTACCCAGACGCTGCGACGTTGGCGCAGGCTGATGAGATGGAAATATATGAATACGTGAAGAGCATATCGTATCCTAACGCTAAAGCACGCCATATAGTAGAGTTATCACGTATGATTATGAAGGACTTCGAGGGCGAAATACCGAGTGATATGAACCAACTCTTGAAGTTGCCAGGGGTAGGAAGGAAAACGGCTAATGTCATACAGGCGGTTGCGTTCGGCAAGAGTGCCATGGCTGTTGATACGCATATCTTTCGCGTAAGTCATAGGTTAGGGCTTGTTCCAGCGTCATGTAATACGCCATTAAAGGTAGAACGTTACCTTGTAAAGTACATACCTGAGGATGTAATACCGCGTGCACACCATTGGTTGTTACTGCATGGCAGGTATGTGTGTAAGAGTTTAAAGCCGCAATGCGATAAGTGTCCATTCACATCGTATTGTCCGAAGAGAATGGAGGGGAGTAAGTTAGGGAGGTAATGCGACTTGTAAATTAAAGAATAAAAAATGATAAAGAGATTAATGATGCTTGTCGTTATAGCGTGTATTGCTATAACAACTGTTGCGGAGAAGATAAATATTACCGTAAAAGGTGTTGCACCGAACAACGCAGGTGATGTGATTGTCTTTGTAAATGGCTATGGTAATAATGGTAAAAAACTGGATGTGTCCGGTGGTACTTTCAATTATACAACATCGGTAGAAAGAAATTCTTTCCTGCTCTTTTGGGATACCGCTGGTCAGAACTCCTATGCTGTGGTCGTAGATGGTACATCGGCTAATCTGAATATGAGAGATAATCAGGTTTCTGGCACCCCTTTAAATGATAGTCTTAACGTTATTCTACGTGAACTTGCTAAACATGACGAGGCAATGAAACTGTATCGAGCAAATGCTTCGAAAGAAACTGATGCGACAAAGGCAAGAGAATTAAGGGCAAAGGCAAGACAAGAGAGAGAGAGTTATAAGCAGGTGTTGTTCAAGGCGGTAGAAAATAACAAGAGAAACTGTCTGCCAGCTTATCTAATAGCATATCAAGGAATATCTGATTTTAGCGTATTAGAGGCTTATGCAAATAGTGGGATGGAATATACCAAGCATCCTATGTTCGCGAATGTTATGCAGTATGTTCAGAGTGAGAAACCCAAGTATGCACTTGTAGGAAAGATATTTCTTGATTTTTCAGAAAAAGGCAGGGATGGAAAGCTCCATAAATTAAGTGAGTATGTTGGCAAAGGTAACTACGTTCTTATAGATTTCTGGGCTTCATGGTGCGGGCCTTGTATGGGCGAAATGCCTACATTGAAGGAGGCTAAGCGTAGATTTGGCAAGAATGGCTTTGAGATATTGGGCATATCACTTGACAATAATGAAACTCAATGGAAGGCAGCGATAGATAACGGTGGCTTTAATTGGTTGCATCTTAGTTGTCTTAATGGCTGGAGAAGTGAGGGAGTAAGTTTGTATAATATAAAAGGTATTCCAGCAAACTTCCTTTGTAATGGCGATGGAGTTATCGTAGCGGTAGATCTTCGTGGTGAGGCTCTGTTGGAAAAATTGGAGGAAATCTATGAGACTATGTAATGATTACTTCGTGTATTGTATCTAATCGTTGTGTAAACAGATAAAGAAAAGCGAATCGGTATGTCTATTTTGCATTCCGATTCGCTTGTATTTTTATTGTTGTAATGTAATTTGATGGCAGATAAATGACTCTGCTGGTGTTATCTAAAAAACATGATGATAGTACGGCAATGTCATTTGAGGACAGATAAAGGACTCTGCTGTGTTATCTAAAAAACATGATGATAGTACGGCAATGTCTTTCGAGGGCAGATAAAGGACTATTATAGTACTGTCATTTGTTTTTATAACTTAACTTTTTTCTTTGTAATCTTGCTCTCGTTTGACATTCTCGTGAGTGCTGTTACGACATAAGTGTATTTAGTTTTACCGTTAACGTAGGGCAGTTTAATCCATGTCTTGGAGGTAATCTCAACGATGTGTGATGGGTCTTCAATGTTTATGTCCTCGCCTTTAGCGAACCTGTACACCGCGTATTTTACAGTTTCATCACGCCAACTAGTTGCTTTTGGCTCGCGCCAAAATAGCATGTATCCATCGCTTGTCCACACATCATCGAGTCTTTTAGGCTTATCTGGTGTGGTATCGTCAATAAAAGGCATCTCTGGTTGTAGGGCAGGGTAACGCCAGTAGTTTGTGCGTAATTGCGTACCGTAGCCACCTATGTTGTCAACCGCAGCTTTGGCGTACCACAGAACGGTGCCGTTAATGTTTGGAACAGTGGCATGTAGTTGGTATTTTGCTGCCATTTGGTTCTGTTGACTGTTGTGAAGGTCTGCATATTTGGCGGTCCTTTCAATGTCTTCACCAATGTAAAGAGGACGATTTTTAAAGTTCTCGCCCCACCAATTTATTAGTGTTTTGTAGTCGGCAGCCTTGTTTCCTATCTCCCAATACAGTTGTGGAACGCAGTAATCCACCCATCCTTTGTTTACCCAAAGAAGTACATCAGCGTACAGGTCATCATAGTTTTGAAGTCCGTTAGTATTTGAACCAATGCTTGAACTCTTCTTGTTGCGGTATATTCCGAATGGCGAAACACCAAATTTTACCCATGGTTTGATGCTCCGTATTGTGTCATGTAGTTGCTTTATGAATATATTCACGTTGTTTCTGCGCCAGTCTCCGATAGAGTTGAAATGTCCATTGTTTTGCAGTTGGTAGTCTGCTTCGTCAGGAATGGCAATGCCAGGGGCAGGGTAGGGGTAGAAATAATCATCGATATGGAATCCGTCAATGTCGTAGCGGCGTACGATATCGGCTGCTACTCTGCATATCCATTCACGGTTTGCCGCCTTAGCAGGGTTGAGAATGTACAGTCCGTCGTAAGGAAACACGAGGTCGGGGCGGCGTACTGCGATATGACTTGTTGCCAGTTCGTTAGTAACTTTCGTCTTTGCACGGAAGGGATTAATCCATGCATGCAGTTCCATGCCGCGCTTATGGCATTCCGTTATCATCCATTGCAGTGGGTCCCAGTATGGTGATGGAGCTGTGCCTTGTTTGCCAGTGAGAAATCTGCTCCATGGTTCAAGGCTGCTTTGGTACAGAGCGTCACACTCTGGGCGAACCTGAAAGATTATTGCGTTGACCCCATCTTTTTGCAATTCGTCAAGTTGGTAGGTCAAGGTACGTTGCATGTTTTCAGTTCCTATGCCCGTAAATTGGCCATTAACGCATTGTATCCATGCTCCTCTAAACTCACGCTTGTTTGCTGTCGTGTCTGCCGTAGCTACGCTTGCGCATGAAGTTAGCAATGTAATAGACAATAATAAGGCGTGGAACAATGCTTTGCTCCACGCCTTATTTGAATGTATTCTCTTTGTTTTAAATGTCATCTTAGGTTTTGATTTATGTGACTTATAGAACCGCCCTATAAATTGTCGAAGGTTACTTCCTCCTCTTTGGGGTGTTGTTTAGGTTCTGAGGTCTTTTCCCCAGCGTTCTCATTGCTTTCCTTTTCAATAGGATTACCATTCTCGTCAATTTGAATTTCCTTGAAATGGTCAATCGAGTCAGCATTGAGCGTGTCTCTGCGTGCGCTGCCATAGTATGTACATTCGTACATGCTTCGGTCAATATCAGCACCTTCTGGCATCTTAAATTTGCCGTGATACTTCTGGAATGCAGGGTCACCGAAGACAGATTGTAAGAAATATCCGCATATAGGAAGTGCAGTTCGTGAGCCTTGACCGAGTGCTCCTGTTCGGAAGTGTATGCATCGATACTCACCACCGACCCATGCTCCTACCACAAGATTTGGCGAAACGCCCATAAACCATGCGTCAGAGTGGTTGTTAGAAGTACCTGTTTTGCCACCGAATTCAGTGTCGTTGTACTTGCCTATGTAGCCCCACAGACTCTGGGATGTACCTCCTCGCTCACGAAGACCGCCAAGTAGCATTTGCTGCATGAGGTAAGCCGACCTTACACTGACTGCTTGTTTAGTCTCTGTTGGTGCAACATATATTTCCTTACCGTCACGATCAACGATCCTTGTGATAAGGATAGCTTCGTCATGAGCCATACCTCCGTTGGCGATAGTGCTGTAAGCGTTGGCAAGTTCGAGCAAGTTCACATCGCTGGAACCAAGTGCTAAGGCTGGTGCATCATCCAATGGGCTCTTTATTCCCATCTTTTCTGCTGTCTCAATGATATTCTTTATACCCATTTCTTGACCCAGTCGCACAGCGATAGAGTTGACACTCTGAGCGAAAGCAATCTTCAATGGCATTGAATCACCAGTAAAATAACCGTTGGCATTGGTAGGAGTCCATGTCACTTCCTCCTTCTTTTGTGAGTCCCAAACCTTCATTGAGAAGAACTCATCGCGTCGTTTGTCGCATGGAGTCAGTCCTTGTTCCATTGCTTCCGTGTACACAAACAACTTGAATGTTGAGCCAGGCTGGCGCTCAGCGGTAACTTTGTCGTATTTCCAGTGGTTAAAATCAATGTCGCCTACCCATGCTTTGACGTGTCCAGTTTGTGGTTCCATGGCAACAAAGGAACAGTGCATGAAACTAACCATGTAACGAATAGAGTCCATTGTGGACATTTCCTTCTCTATTTGTCCTTTCTCGTAGTCAAAGACTTTTACCGTGTGAGGCTTGTTAAGGTAGTACTCTACAGAGTCAGGATCGTCAGGGAACTTTGCTGTCAGGTACTTGTAAACAGGCTGCTGCTTAGCGATGTCCTCTATAAAGTTAGGTATTACCTTATGGTTTTCGTCCTGCCAAGGCTCTTGTCCACGCCAGTGTGAGTTGAAGTTACGCTGTACTTGCTGCATTTGTTTGCGTGCGGCTTCCTCTGCGTACTTCTGCATTCGTGTGTCAATGGTAGTATATATCTTCAGACCATCGCTGTAAATGTCGACATCTTGCAGTGATTCATATTCGCTACTGAGTTTCTTTATGTATTTAGCAATAGCCTCACGGAAGTATTTAGCCTGTCCATCGTAGTTGTCTTCTACTTTGAATTCAGATACGTCTATGCTTATATTCTTTAGAGAGTCACACTGATCCTTTGTGAGATCATTGTGGTCTCTCATGTTGTCCAGCACTACGTTGCGTCGTTTAAGAGAGTTATCTGGGTGAGAAATAGGATTATAAAAGGTCGTAGCCTTAAGCATTCCCACCAATACTGCTGCCTGTTCTGTGGTTAAATCCTTTGGAGTAGTATTGAAATAAGTCTTTGCTGCAGTCTTGATACCATAGGCATTATTACCAAAGTCAACAGTGTTAGCATATTGAGCAAGTATTTCTTTCTTTGCATCATCACGTCCCTTTGTGGCAGCGAAGTACAGTTCCAGTTTAACAGCGGTAATCCATTCCTTCGTTTTCATGATGAGAATCTTTACCCCTGGTATCTTTCCTACGAGTCCAGTGCTGTATTGTGTGCGCACTCTGAACATGTTTTTCGCAAGTTGTTGGGTAATGGTAGAGGCACCACGACCACCTCTTCCTGTAGCAGCATCTTTTACAGCACCGAGTAATCCCATTGGGTCAATGCCCCAATGGCTATAGTATCGTTCATCCTCAGTGTCGATAAGAGCATGCCAGAAGACAGGGTTTACCTCTTCATATTTAACAGGTGTGCGGTTCTCATTGAAATATTTGCCCAGCAAAACGCTGTCGGCAGACCACAATTCAGATGCTTGGCTTATCTTGTGTTCGCTAATTTCCGCCCAACCAGGAGATTTACCGAATAGCCAAAATAGATTAATGTCAACGGCACCGAAGTAGAGAAATGCCATGACTATTAATGAAAGAAATCCGTTAACGGTCTTTATATACCACGGTTTCCCTATGAAACAGCCTTTATACCAGTTCCAGAAGGCTCTGGATTTGGATGCTATCCATGCTATAATCTGTTTGAGTTTTTCCATAGTCTGTTTGATTGTTTGTCGATAGTCTGTTAATTTATTTGCCTTTTTAACAGTGTAAGACTTATTCTATATAAACGTTTTAAAAACGATATTGTTGTGTTTCCACCGTTAAATTAGTATGTATTAACGTCTCTGTATTAATGCTTTAACTTTTCTTTTTTATGGGTTAACGTTTGTATCTTTGTGTATTTGTGACGATAAAAAAATAACTTAGTACAATTTAACGGAGAGAATTACATAGTAAGTATTGTTTCCTTGTCATATCTTTTTGGATATTTTGAAGCCATTCATCAGTCACA
>DAIUFT010000006.1:0-53611 GCA_036844425.1 Prevotella sp.
TGACCTCGAAAATAACCTCGAAATATAACAAAGGTAATTTATAGAACCACCCTTATGTTTTGTTTCAGAACTTCATGTAATAACTTATTGATGGCAGCACGCGCATGAAGAACTTCATGTTCTTGTAATGATAGCCCTCATCGTTCGCTTTCATGTAGTAGAAGAGGTCGTGCTGGTTTGCCGTCATGTTATATATGGATAGGTTCAGTCCCTGTTCGTGTATGTGGCGGGTAGGTCGCAGATGGTAGTTTACGGACCCGTCTATTCTGTAGTAAGGCTTCAGCCTGTTGGCGTTGTGTTCTGCAAAGTCTGCTATGATTCGTCCGTTGAGCAGGTAGTACTGCTTTGGTGCTGTGAAAGGTGTACCCGTAGCCCATACGCCCGTTACGCCCACGTCCCACTGCTTGCCGAGGTGGAAGGTTATTACGCCGTTCACCTCGTGTAGCCTCTCGTGCGATGATGGGAACGTTCCCCGTAAGGTGCGGTCGTTATATGTGCGCCATGCCCTGCCGTAGGCGTATGTCACCCATCCCGTGATGCTGCCGCGGTTCTTTGCCACCATGACGTTGATGCCGTAGTTATGTCCTTTGCCGTTGAGCAACAATGACTGCAGGTCGTATTCCGTAGTGACGAAGGAGTATATCGTGCCGTTGTATTCCGTCTGGTTGGTGAGCCATTTGTTGTAAGCCTCCAGCGTGGCGGTATAGTTCCCGTCGGGTGTGGTGTAGCGTACGGAGAGGTTAAGGGTGTGCGCAGCCTGCGGCAGTAGTCCGTATGTGCCTGCCGAGAGCCAGAACTCGAACGGTGTGTTGAGTGTTGACATGCCTGTCTTCGTAAGATACTGATGGCGGTAGGCGTAGCCCATACTGATGTCGAGGCGGTCGTTGTGGCGGTAGGTCATGTCTATGGATGGCGAGAGGTGGCGGTAGGTGTTGCCCTCCGCATGGTATAGCGTGCCTCTGATGCCCGTGGTGGCGGTAAGTCGTGTTGACAGGTGCCATTCTTTGTCGGCGTATGCGGCGAGGAGTGTGGAATAAGTTTTCTCTCCTCCTGTCGTCATGTTCATGAACTCGCTCCTTACCTCAGGCGTCTGTGGGCGGAAGGTGTAGGCAGAGGCGTCAAGTCCGAAGGTCCATGTCTTCCAACGTAAAGAGAACTTGTTGCCAGTTTCGTGTAGCCATGCAGGCAGGTTGGCGTAGAGTCCTGTCATGCTCATTCCGCCCTGCGACTCCGTGCGTGTGAAGTATGCGCGGTCGGTCATCTGCAGTGTGCCGTCGTTGTATGTCCACTGCAGCGAGGTCATAAGGTTCTTCCATTTCAGCATGATGTCTGCCGCCATGTCCGTTTGGCTCATAGTGGCGTCGTCGTTGCCAGAATAGAAGTTGAAACGCAGGCTGTGGCGGTCGTTGAGGCGGTGGTTATAGGTCACGTTGGCATCATAGAAAGAATACTTCAGTGTTGACTCGTCACCCTTCAGCAGTCCGCTATAGAGCAGATTGAGGTAAGAGCCGCGCAGGGACAGCGTCAGTTCCGACTGTCGTGATACGGGGAGGCGCAGTGTGCCCTGTGATGACATCAGTCCTACTGCCATTTCTCCCGTCACGCTGTCTGTGGGTTGATAGAACGACTGCATATCGACTTCCGCACCGAGGCAGTCGGTCGAAGCCCCGCTGACGAGAGTTTTGCGCAGTCGCATCTGGCTGAAGTGTGATGCGTTGAAGACTGAGAATATTCCCAGCAGGTGTGACACTCCATACAGTGGCACACCGTCGATGGAGACGCTGTTATGGCTTGTCTCGCAGCCCAGTATGTGCAGTCCGGCATCATACTCCCCGTTGGTGGTAACGCCAGGCAGCATTTGCGCGTAGTGCAGGGGGTCGGCATTGCCCATAATCTTAGGCAGTTCGTTCATCATGCTCATGTCCCACAGCATGGTGCCTTTGTCGTCGGTGCGCAGCATGGTGCCTCGTGTTTTGCCATACACAATAACAGAGTCGAGCGATACTCTGTTGCGTGTATCGCTCGACTTCGGTTGTGCTATTGCTATGGTAGATATGAGGGAGAGGAGGAGGAACAGCCCCCCCTTTAGTCCCCCCATGGGGGGAAAGAGGTTACTCTTGTCTGCCATATGACTTTTTAAATTAATAATTAAAAATTATGATTACCTTATACAGGTTGACCCTCCATAGCAAAAAAGTGTATCTCTTACTTCAACATATTCTCCACATCCTTCACGATGGTCTCTGCCTTGTCTATGACACCCTTGAAGAAGTATTCGGTGAAGTAGTCTGGGAAGGCGTAAGACGTACCGTCAGAGAAGTTGATGGTTGGTGTGAGACCGTAACGCGTTACCTCATAAGGGTGTGTCACGTAGTTAGATGAATCCCAATAATACTCCCAGTCCTTCCAACTCTTTACGCCCATCTTTATGGTAGCCTGCTGCACGGCGTCGTTGGCAGGGCTATTGGTGATGAATGCCGCGATGTTGTTGTTTATCGTTTCCTTAGCCTTCTCTACGGAAGCCTGGTCTTTGCTGTCGCAATCTTCCATGGCGTTGACGAGGGTCTTACCGTTGGCGGTAGAGAAGTGGGCAGTCAGTTCGTTGAGTATCGTGGCGGTTGCGCTGATGTTGGTAACGTTGCTGATTTCGGTAGCCGAAGTAGCGGTAGGAGTGCATGCTGCGCTAACAGCGAGGAGCGTTGTGTTACCCTTCTTCACGGTAGCGTTGCATGTGCTGTTGCCACCGTTGAGGTAGTTGAAATCGGTGCTGACGGTGAATGCGTCGTTCTTAGGCTTGATGTAAATGTTGGCGTTGCCCTTGCTCTGACCGATGAGTGTCAGTTCGCCATTCTCTGCATTCTTGTTGCCAAACTCATCTATGTTCACTACTGCCTTTACGCGCTCCTCACCGTTGCGGGTGAGTGTGGCGGTAACGTGGGTAGGAATGTCGATGTACTCGTCTTCAAAGACGTAGGTGGAGGTTCGCCTTTCTCACCATGGCACACTGAAGTAGAAAACTTCGGCTCCATAGGCATCTGACAGATACCCTAAAAATGGTAAATTTGGGAAATAAGGTAAAAGGGGCTTGATTACGCTGTAATCTCTATGCTTTTACACGGTAAAAGCATAATGATTACACGGTAAAAGGATAGTGATTACACAGTAAAAGGATACATAGCACGTAGCGGTGTTGTAATCTGCTGATATAAAACTATATATGTTGAGAGTGTATGTGGTTGGCAAAAATGGTAAATTTGGGAAAAAGCCTGCTTACCTCATGACAAATGGAGGGCATGTGTTACTGGCAGTCCTTCAGTTGGCAGAGGTAGTTATATTCATTGCCTTCCTCGATGAGTGTGGCGCTGAAGCCCTGTTGCTGTGCATAGTGGTGCAGTAAGGGGAAGTCAATGTAGAGCCATGGGAAGGCGTTGCCCTTGATGTCCTTATACTGCATGGTGTATTGCAGTTCGCCATAGTAGCCGTCGGCAAGGTTAATGTCGAGCGAGCCGTCCTCGTTTTCGAACACGTAGCGTATGTCTGTCGAGTCGATGAGGATGGAGCCTCCGGGCGTGAGCAGTCGGCGTGCCTGTGCGAAGAAGTGCGCCATGTTGCTGATGTTGCCAATGATGCCAGTGCCGTTCATCAGCATGAGGAGCGTGTCGTAGTTGCCCTGCATGCGATAGAAGTCGCAGGTGGTAGCGTTCTTTACTCCTCGTTCCTTCATGGTCTGGACGGAGAGTGGCGAGAGGTCGATGGCGGTGACGTCCTTTCCCATCTGTTGGAGTGCGAGGCTGTGGCATCCTGCTCCTGCTCCCACGTCGAGAATCTTGCCCTGTGCCATTTGCAGTGCTGTTTGTTCTATGTGGGGCATGTCGTCGTATGAGCGGAAGAGTGTCTCGAGTGGCATCTCGTCTTCTTCAAACTGTGGTGAGAATACTCTCAGTCGGGCTGCCATGCCTTTGCGGTGGTAGTCAAGGATGGCTTGGCCCATGGGGTCGGGGTGTTTCATGCTTTTTGCTAATTAAAAGAATTGAGTTCTATCATTTCGAGGTCTTTGATGTCGTTGCCGTCTATGGTTAGTCGTACGAGTGTTCTTACGGGTTGTTGTCCGTAGAGTCCTGCGGCACCAGGGTTGATGTGTAGTATGCCGAGAGTGTGGTCATACTTCACCTTGGCTATGTGGGAGTGTCCGGCAATGAAGAGGCGTGGTGGGTTGAGGCGCAGTTCGCGTGCTATGGAGCGGTCGTAGCGCCCTGGGTAGCCACCGATGTGCTTCATGAGTACGCTGACGCCCTCGCACTGGAAGCGCAGTACTTCGGGGTATTCGCGTCGTATGTCGGTGCCGTCGATGTTGCCATAGACGCCACGCAGGGGTGCTATCTCCTTCAGTCGGTCGGCAATGGAGAGTGAGCCGAAGTCGCCTGCGTGCCATATCTCGTCGCAGTCGCGGAAATAGTGCTCGTAGCGGTCGTCCCAGTGGGAGTGGGTGTCAGAGAGTATGCCTATCTTTTTCATGTTGGGTGTGGTGGCTTGTTATCGCTTGTATATTTTGCGTGCGAGACCATAGACGTAGCGACGGAAGCCTGGCTGATATGCCAGTAGGCGGTCGAACCACGCGAGGTGGCGTGAGATGGTCTTCACCACCATGCCCACGAAGAACATGGCGAAGAGGGTGCCAAGGCCTATGATGTTCCACTGCCATGCGCTGAAGAAGGCGTAGCAGGCTATGATGCCCAGCACTACGAGCGAGGTGTCAACGAAGATTTTAACCTTAGGGAAGGGGGTGCCCGTGACGCTGCTGATGGCTACGGGGAAGCCTTCGCCAGGCATGGTGACGCTGCCACAGCGTACTTCGAGGGCTATGCCGCAACCGAGGATGCAGCAACCTGCGAACTGGGCGATGGCTTTCTGCCATAGAAGGGTGGGGAGGAGCCATGTGGTGAGCGACATGTTGACGTCGATAAGGTAGCCGAAGACGAAGCCTACGAGTAGTTGGAAGAGTTGTACTGCTTCGAACTGTCGGCGCAGTACGGCTATCTGGCCGAGGACGAGGATGCCGTTCATGATGTAGGTGTACTGTCCGATGGTGAAGGCGGGTACGTCTTTTCCGGCTGCGCCGGCACTCTGGAATACGTAGGGCAGGACGCTGATGACGCTGGAGCCGACGCCTGAACGCACGCAGACGGCTACGCCCATGGTCATGATGTAAAGGGAGATGAGCAGCAGAAGGTGCTGCCAAAGGAATGATATTATTCTTTCTTTTCTTGTCATTTAGTTGTTTGGTTGTTTTGTTGTTTGGTGGTTTGGTGGTTTGGGACTATCTTACCCTTACTACGCTGCTTCCGCATCCGTCTATCTGCACAATGATGATGCCGCTGTGGCTGTCGGTGGGCAGCAGGGTGTTCTTAGTGCTGCGAGGAAGTGTGATGCTCTTCAGCACGGTGCCGTTAGGGGTATAGAGGCGGCAGTGGAGTGGCGTTGTGGTTTCCTCGGCAAAGGTGATGCTGATGTTGCCATCGGCTGTAGGGAGCACCGTGGCGCCGCTGACGTGTTGATGGGATATGCCCTGTATGCCCGATATTCCAAGGACCTCGAGCAGCCCAGCATAGGCATTTATCTCACCGTGGCCGTAGAAGTTGTTAGGGTAGGCGAGTGAAGGGTCGGGGTGGCGAGAGGTCTTGGCAATGACCTGCATGATGCGCTCTGTGGTCAGCGTTGGGTCGGCTTGCAACCATAGGGCTATGACGCCAGAGACGATGGGGGCGGACATGGACGTGCCGCTATCGTTGGTGTAGTAGTACGTGGTGCCGCCGAAGTCGGTCTCTGCTGCGCAGAAGTTGTATGGGTCGCCGTGGAGCGACTCATAGACGTGGTTGTATGCCGATGCGATATATGCTCCAGGTGCCATGACGTCGGGCTTGGTAATGCCGTGGAGGGTGGGTCCTACGGACGAGAACGAGGCGCGCGTGCCTGGTGTGCCATAGTCCTCGGGCACAGGTTCCTCTCCGTCGGGGGTGGTGTATGATGTGCGCCATGTGGTGGCTCCTACGGCGATGACGCTGGGCAGGCAACCGGGGCTGATTATGGTACTGCCCGGTGTGCCGCCAGCGAGGTGGGTTTCGCTGCTGATGTCGGCAGGCAGTAGGTTGATGTTAGGCGAAAATAGTTGTGCCTCGCCATTGTCTTCCGTCTTTAGGATGAGGGCGAAATCGTTGGTAGTGAAGTCTTTCTCGCCTTTATAGAGTAAGATGTCGTAGCCTATGTAGTCGTGGTCAAAGCCGTCGTAGCCAGGGTACACGGTGATGGTCATGCCGCTGAGGCGGGAGTCGGTAGGGATGGTGTTGTGCTCATACGGCACCAGTCCGCTTGCGCTTATGATGTCGTCACCCTTTTGGGTGCAGTCGAGTGTAATCTTTACAGCCGTTGCCTCAGGGTTGGGCTCGGTGGTGTCGAGGATGTAAAGCGAGAGGTTGCTGCCGCCACGGGTTCGTATAGATACCTGTTGCGTGTTGTCGTTCTCGCACTGCATGCGTCCGCCGCCGGTGGTGTTGGCGCTATTGACGGTCAGCATGTTGTGTGGCATAATACCCTCGTTGCCAGCCGATGCCACGATGATTTTGCCGGGTCCCGTCATGCGCGAGAAGTATTCGTTGAGCAGTGCGTCCTCGTCGGTAATGTCTTGTGAGCCGCCTGCGCTGTAGTTGATGACGCATGGTTGGGCTATGGAGTCGGCATAGTCAAAGATGTTTTGGAAGGCGAGTGCTTCCGTAGCGGTTGTTAAGCCTTTTTGCATTGTCTCTGGTATCAGTTCCTTGTTGTTGCCCATCATGACGGTGGTCATGTAGATGTCGGCCTCTGGTGCTACACCGCGGAAGGCAGAGCCCCAGCCAGAGCCTGCCATGATGGAGGAGGTGTGCGTGCCATGGTAACTCAAGGAACTGTCGTCGCTGTATTGTGCAAGGTTTATCGCCGTGGTGTCGGTGTATAGTGTACCGAGGGGGAAGTTGCTGTCGTTCAGACCAGTGGTACCGGCAGGTATGTTGAACCAGTCCCATGCACGGACAATGCGCAGTCTGCCGTCGGCGGTAGAGCGGAAGGTGGGGTGTGAGTAGTCGTGCGCTATGTCGATGTTGCCGCAGAGCACGCCTCTGCCGTCGAACGCCTGCGGCAGGTTAAAGCCCTGTTGTGCCTTGTCGGCTTGCACAGTGGCGAGGGCATGGTCCATTTTGGTGCTGTGGTTCAGTGCGCTGGCCTCCATGTACCTTATTCTGCTGTCTTCAGAGAGTGTAGATAGTTGGTTTACAGGCACATTGGCTATGTGTATGTCTCCTTGGTGGCGCAGGCAGAAGGGGGCTATGGCTTCTTCATCACCCTTAATGAAAACGGTGATTTTAGAATTGTTTCCCGTGAAACTTTTTCCTCTCATTGCCGTAGTTGTCTGTTGTGCGATGCGACACAGTGAGCGCGACATCTTTGTGTAGTTTTGCGCTCCCGCCATGGTTGTGGCGAGGAGAAGGGGGAGAAGGAGTAATTTATAATTCATAATTCACAATTCATAATTCATAGTGCACAAGTTACAATTCATAGTGCATAATTCACAATTCATAACTCATAGTGCACAAGTCACAATTCGTAATACATAATTCACAATGCACAATTCACAATTCATAGTGCATAATTCACAATGCACAAGTCACAATTCGTAATACATAATTCATCGTGCATAATCATTTATCAAAGCGAAGCCTAATTATGAATTATGCATTATGAATTATGAATTAATTAATGTGCTTCGAGCCAGTTTTTGCCCCATCCGCAGTCGGCAACGAGTGGCACTGCGAGGTGTGCTGCGCCTTGCATCTCTTCGATAACGAGGCGTTGCAGTTGTTCTTTCTCGTTGACAGGCACGGAGAAGTTGAGTTCGTCGTGCACCTGGAGTATCATTTTGGCGTGAAGTCCTTCTTGCTTAATGCGGTTGTGAATGCGTATCATCGCTACCTTCATTATGTCGGCAGCCGTGCCCTGGATAGGTGCGTTGACAGCGTTGCGCTCGGCAAAGGAACGCACGGTGGCGTTGCGCGACGTGATGTCGGGCAGGTAACGGCGGCGCCCCATCAGGGTCTCGGCGTAACCGCGCTCAGCGGCTTTCTTCTTAGCCTCTTCTATGTAGTCCATAACCTTTGGGAAAGTGCGGAAGTAGCCGTCTATCAGTTCTTTAGCCTCGCGGCGGTCGATGTCGAGCCCTTGGGCAAGACCAAAGGCGGAGATACCGTAGATGATGCCGAAGTTGGCACTCTTGGCCTTGCGACGCTCGTCTTTCGTTACCTCGCTGATGTCCTTATGGTATATCTTTGCTGACGTGGCGGCATGGATGTCTTGTCCGCTGACGAAGGCGGATATCATGTTCTCATCGCCAGAGAGACTCGCCATGATGCGTAGTTCTACCTGACTGTAGTCGGCAGAGAAGAACATTTCGCCTTCTTCGGGTATGAAGCAGCGGCGAATCTCCTTGCCGTCTTCGGTGCGGATAGGTATGTTCTGCAGGTTAGGGTCAGACGATGACAGACGGCCAGTGGCTGTAACGCATTGATTGAAAGACGTATGTATGTGCCCAGTGCGTGGGTTTATCAGTTTTGGCAGTGCCTCCACATAGGTGCCGAGGAGTTTCTTCAGACCGCGGTAGTCAAGGATTTTCTCTACTATAGGGCTCTTGGAGCGCAGTTGTTGCAGCACCTCCTCACTGGTGACGTACTGCCCAGTCTTTGTCTTCTTGGGCTTATCGACTATCTGCATCTTGCCGAAGAGGATGTCGCCCACCTGGCGTGGCGATGCGATGTTGAACTCTTCGCCAGCCAGTTCGTATATCTCTTGTTCGGTCTTCTTGGCACGTTCTGTCAGCAGTCGGTTGACGTCGGCAATGGCTTTCGTGTCGAGCACCACACCGTTAGTCTCCATCTCGACCAGTACGGGAACGAGGGGCATCTCCACTTCATGGAAGAGTTGCTCGGCACCTTTCTCCTTCAGCATAGGTTCGAGGACGTGTTTCAACTGTAGTGTGATGTCAGCGTCTTCAGCGGCATAGTCCTTTATCTTCGCTATCTCCACGTCGCGCATAGACTTTTGGTTCTTGCCCTTAGGTCCGATGAGTTCCTCGATGTGAATGGTCTCATAGTTGAGGAGCGTCTCTGCCATGTAGTCCATGTTGTGACGCAGTTCGGGGTTGATAAGGTAGTGGGCTATCATGGTGTCCCACAGTTTGCCTTTCACATCGATGCCGTAACTGCGAAGCACCGTGATGTCGTACTTTGCGTTTTGCGCTATCTTCAGCGTTTGCTCGCTTTCGTATGCGGGGCGGAAAATTTCGAGTACCTTCATCGCTTCAACTCGGGTGGGGGGTACTGGCACGTAAAATGCTTCCTTTTCCTCAATGGCAAAACTCAGTCCTACGAGTTCAGCGTCAATGGCACTCGTTGAGGTTGTTTCTGTATCAAAAGCAAATTCCTTACTCTGCACTAAACGACCGCAAAGCCCCTGCATATCTTGCAGATTATCAACGAGAACGTATTTCTGTACGGTTGAATTAAAATGTTTTTTCTCTTCGTTTTTTGTAACTTCTTGCCCGTTGGTCGGCTGTGTTGCAAACAAATCAAGTTGCATATTAACACTTTTTTGCACGGGCTTAGGTTTGTTAAGCATTCTGTCGGCAAAGGCTTTGAACTCGAGTTCGGCGAAGATTTCAGAGAGTTTTTGTTCGTTGGGTTCCTGAACGGTCATGGAGTCGAGGGTAATGTCCATTGGAACATCGGTGCGGATGGTGGCGAGATACTTCGACATCTTAATGTCCTCCACTGCGTTCTCCACTTTCTCCTTCATCTTACCCTTGAGTGATGCGGTGTTGGCGAGGAGTGCATCGATGCTGCCAAACTGTCCGATGAGTTTTGCAGCGGTCTTCTCTCCCACACCGGGGCAGCCAGGGAAGTTGTCGGCAGAGTCGCCCATAAGTCCGAGGAGGTCGATGACCTGTGATGTATTCTCAATGCCATACTTTTCGCATACCTCGGCGGGGCCCATGACATCGTAGCCACCACCGTGTTTAGGGCGGTACATCTTGATGTGGTCTGTGACGAGTTGCGCATAGTCTTTGTCAGGCGTCAGCATATAGACGTCCATCCCGCCACGTTCACCTATGCCGGCAACAGTTCCGATAACGTCGTCGGCCTCATATCCATCGACTTGTAGTATAGGAATCTTGTATGCCTCGAGGATATTCTTAATGATAGGTATGGAGAGTCGGATGTCCTCAGGAGTCTCCTCGCGTTGCGCTTTATAGGCAGGGAAAGCCTCGTGGCGAAAGGTTTTGCCGTGGTCAAAAGCCACAGCGATATGCGTAGGTTTTTCCTTTTGCAATACCTCATGGAGCGTGTTACAGAAGCCCATAATGGCACTTGTGTTAAGCCCTTTAGAATTGATGCGAGGGGCGCGGATGAGCGCGTAGTAACTGCGATAAATCAGTGCGTAGGCATCGATAAGAAAAAGTTTCTGTGGCATTTGATAGAAGTTGTATTAAGAAGTTTTGTGTCGCTTACGGCAACGACAATGTTTTTAAGATGTAAAATTACTAATATTTTTTCAAATATGATTATAATGTGAATGAAAACCAAGATTTTTTTTGTAATTTTGCATGAGAAAACATACTTATGAAAGATTTTATATCCATAATTCGTAGGCCTATAGAGGATAACATTGTTGTCTTTAACGAGATGTTTGCCGAGTCGTTGAGCCACAGCGATGGACAACTTTCTATAGCCCTGAACCACATACGACAGCGTGCAGGAAAGCGTATGCGCCCTATGCTGATACTGCTTATGGCGCGTAACTTTGGCGAGGTGACGGAGACAACATACCGTGCTGCGTTAGGTCTGGAACTGCTTCATACTGCTTCTCTGGTTCATGACGACATAGTAGATGAGTCGGCTGAACGTAGGGGGCAGGCGAGTGTTAATGCTCTTTACGGTAACAGAGTAGCGGTGTTGGTAGGCGATTATATCCTTTCCACGGCTCTGCTTAACGTTGCCAAGGCTGATAATAACGCTGTTGTGGAGTATTTGGCGAAGTTAGGTCAGGTGCTTTCCAATGGCGAGATACTTCAGATGACGAGTAATGGCTCTGAGAATATCAGCGAAGAGGCATATTATAGCGTTATAAAAATGAAGACTGCGGCATTGTTCGAAGCGTGTTGTGTGATGGGAGCAATGTCAGTAGGAGCCTCAAAAGAAGACGAGGAAGCAGCGCGTTTATTCGGTCAGCAGTTAGGTATAGTATTCCAGATACGTGATGATATATTTGATTATTACGACAATGCCGAGATAGGCAAGCCTACAGGCAACGATATGGCAGAAGGAAAACTTACTTTACCTGCCATTCATGCCCTTCTTTCTACCCGTGACGAGGCTATGACGGCTATAGCGCATAAGGTAAAACAACTAACTGCAACGTCCGAAGAAATCGCCAGTTTAGTAGCATTTACAAAGAAAAATGGTGGTATAGAATACGCTGAAGCAGTCATGCAGCGTATGCGTAACGATGCGCTTGCATTCATAGAAAAGCGTGTTAAGGACCAACAGATAAAGGATGCTCTGACTGCTTATCTTGATTTTGTTATAGAAAGGAAAAAGTAATTATTATAATGCAAAAAGCCTGCGCATTCAGCGCAGGCTTTTTGGGTTTCTATAGTCTTCCTATTTTCCCTAGTTTTCCTAGCCTTTCCTAGCCTTCCTAGTCTTCCCTAGTTCTCCTAGTCTTTCCTAGTTTCCCTAACCTTCCTAGTTTTCCTTAAATCTCCCCTAAAAGCACATCAGCCAGTCGCGAAGTACCAATGCGGAAGTGTTCATGGTTTAGCCATTCCTCGCCTAATACCTCCTTTACAATGGTATAATAGATAATGGCATCCATGCTGCTGTTTATGCCGCCAGCGGGCTTAAAACCTACCTTTCTACCCGTCTGCTGGTAGTATTCCTTAATACACTGACACATTACGTAGGCAGCATCAGGAGTGGCTGAAACAGCCTCTTTGCCAGTGCTGGTCTTGATGAAATCTGCACCTGCATTCATTGCTAAGAAAGATGCTTTACGTATGTTTTCCGGGGTTTTCAGACAGCCTGTCTCTAATATTACCTTTAGGCGTACGTCGTCGCCGCAAACGGCTTTCATTTCACGTATTTCGTCTGTTACTCCCTCTTCATCACCAGCGAGGAAACGACCTACTGGCATTACCATATCAATCTCTGTTGCGCCATCTTTAATAGCCAATGCAGTCTCTACGGTCTTCACTTCAAGGAACGTTTGCGATGAGGGAAAGGAGCCACTGACGCATGCTATCTCTACGCCGTCAACCTCTAAACACTCGTTTACGATGCTGGCAAAACAGGGATAAACGCAGATGGCAGAGGGGTGTGGAAGGTCTGGACGTTCGTCATCCCATTTGTTGACGCGATCTACGAATGCCATTACGGATTGTTCGCTGTCTGTGCACTTCAGTGTCGTGAAATCCATAGAACTGAACAGGAAGCGTTTTACCTCTTCCGTGTCGTTCTGTACTACCTTTTCGGCAATGATTTTTCTTAGTTCTTCCATTGTTTTCTATTGTTTTTTATTGTTTTTCTATTGTCTTCCTGTTGTATTTCTATTGTCTTGTGCTTTCTATGTGTTCGTTTTCTTCTAATAATTATTCGCTTTCTTCTCCTAATTATATATATAATAAAGGTCCGTTAGAGCCTTATTCCTTGAAATGTTCTATTATTATTTTGGCTTTTGATGGACCTATTACAGCCGATATTTCTGCGTGTTTAGTGCTGTCTTGTGCCGTTTCTTTTAGTCGTTTTACGCTCTTGAAAGCCTTCAAAAGTGCCTCTGATGCCTTTGGGCCAATACCTTTTATGTCGTCTAATTCGCTGTGAAGGGCGTGTTTTGAACGTTTTTCACGATGGAAAGTGATGGCGTATCGGTGTACTTCATCCTGCATTTGCGTTAGGACTCGGAACAATTCGCTCTCTGTTTTTAGTTGAATGGTCTTCGGAGGAAAGCCGAAAAGCAGTTCGTTCGTACGGTGTTTGTCGTCTTTTGCAAGACCTGCAATGGGGATATTTAGCCCTAATTCGTCTTCTATAACCTCGCGAACAATGTTCATTTGTCCTATGCCACCATCGGTGATGATGAGGTCAGGCAATGTCTGCTCTGTGTCATTGTTATCACCATCATAATCCTGGGTAAAACGATGGTAGCGACGTCCTACAACTTCCTTCATGCTGGCGTAGTCATCAGGGCCTACTACCGTTTTAATATTAAAGCGTCGGTAGTCCTTTTTTGATGGTTTCATACCTTTATATACTACGCAACCTGCGACGGCATCGGTGCCTGAAATGTTAGAATTATCGAATAATTCGATGGTGTAGGGCAGCTTCTCAAGCTTTAATTTATCCTGTAATTCCTTCATTAATCGCGTGTATTTCTGCTCTGGATTTAGTTTGTCAGCCTGTTTAAGACGGTCAAAACGGTACTGCCGACAGTTCATTTGTGATAGTTCTAAGAGGTGATATTTATCGCCTCTTTGCGGTACAAAAAACGTGGTTCCATCCAGTTTCCAGTCTATCTCGAATGGTACTATTGTCTCTTTGGCGGTACTGTGGAAACGGTCTCTAATCTCTATTATAGCGGTAAGCAGTAACTCTGCATCAGACTCGTCCAATTTGCGCTTGTATTCATAGGTGAACGACTGGTTTATTGTGCCGTTGGTGACGTGCATATAGTTGATAAATGCGTTGTTTTTAGCGTCGTCATCGTCTATGCAGAACACGTCAACGTCGGTTATTGTGTGGCTTACAACCTCGCTTTTTGCGCGGAATTGCTCTATTAAAAGGTACTGTTTTTTGAGCGTTTCAGCCTCTTCAAAGCGTAGTTTTTCTGCTGCTTCCATCATGTTTTTGTACACCAAATCGCTCAAAATACGCGTATTTCCTTTCAAGATTTCACGCGCCATATTAATATTTTCTTGGTATTCTTCGTACGTTTGCGCCCCGATACAAGGTGCTCCGCAGTTGTGAATATGATACTCTAAGCATGGCTTGTAACGCCCGTCTAAAGCGCTTTGTTTGGTAAGCGGAAGCCTACAAGTACGAGGTTTATAAAGTTTTTTAATCAGTTCGAGAATGGTGTACATTGACCCGAGATGAGAGTAGGGCCCGTAGTAAATTCCGACCTTTTTGTTAATTGTTCTTGTCTTGAAAATACGTGGATAAGGCTCGTATGTGATGCAGATGGAAGGGTAGGTTTTACCGTCTTTTAGCAGTACATTATAGCGCGGATTATACTTCTTTATTAGTGCGTTTTCGAGCAGAAGAGCGTCCTCTTCAGTGTTGACTACGGTGTAGGTAATATCGCATATTTTTGACACTAAAACCTTAGTCTTGAAACGGTCAACTTCCTTGTGGAAATAAGATGAAACGCGCCTCTTGAGGTTCTTCGCTTTTCCTACGTAAATAATGGTTCCGTTGGCGTCGTAATACTGATATGATCCCGGTTTTTCCGGCATGCTTAGTACTATATTTTTGAGCCTTTCGAGCCTCTGTTCGTTCTCTTTTTTTGTCATAGAAGTTGTGTGTAATATTAATGTTTCACATGAAACAAAATACTGCTAATTTTCATGTTTTTAACGATTTATACGGGTCGCTCAAGTAAAACTTTAAGTAAAAAGTTTCACGTGGAACTAAAGGCGACGTTCTAGGGGGTAGGAAGTCTATCTGCCCTAGGGAGCCTAGGAGGTATAGGAAGCCTAGGATAGGCTAGGATTTCTAGGGATTCTAGGCTTTCTAGGAATTCTAGGCTTTCTAGGAATTCTAGGGATTCTAGGCTTTCTATGGTCTCTAGGCATTCTAGTTTTTCTAGGCTGAAACTATCTTCCCATTAGCACCAGCAGAACGTTGATGTCTGAAGGCGAGATGCCTGGTATTCGGGATGCCTGAGCGAGTGTCTCTGGATTAATCGCTTTTAACTTCTGTCGGGCCTCGGTGGAAAGGCTCTGAAGCGAGTCGTAATCGAAGTGGCCTTTGATGCGGATGTTCTCAAGACGGTGCATCTTCTCGGCAGTGATACGTTCGCGCTCGATGTAGCCGCGATACTTAAGGAATGTTTCGGCGGATTCGGCTATTTCATCATGACGGTCGGGGGCGACGTCGAGTTGTTCGCGAAGACGCGGCAGTACGTTGCCAAGCCATTTGATTGTTACGCCTGGTCGGGCGACGAGTTCACTTAGTTTGCATCCGCCACTGAGCGGGGTGGAGCCGATTGACTCGAGGGCTGCGTTCACTTGTTTTGGTTTTACGTTTGTAGTGCAACAGTAGTCGATGATGTTGTGAACGTGATGCTCTTTTTCTTCGAGACGCTTGAGTCGTTCTGTTGATGCAAGTCCTATGGCATGAGCACGGCGTGTTAGTCGTGAGTCTGCATCGTCCTGTCGGAGAAGTATGCGATACTCTGCGCGTGAGGTGAACATGCGGTATGGTTCATCGACTCCCTTTGTGACGAGATCGTCGATAAGTACGCCAATGTATGCCTCGTCGCGATGCAGTGTAAAGAAATCAGTCTCTGTTATTCCTGTTTTGCCTGCGCCGCTACGTCCTGAGAAGATTGCTGCGTTTATGCCTGCAATGACGCCTTGACCAGCGGCTTCTTCGTAGCCTGTGGTTCCGTTAACCTGTCCAGCGAAGAAAAGACCGTTGCATTTTTTCGACATGAGAGAGTGGGAGAGTTGTGTTGGATCGAAGAAGTCGTACTCTATGGCATAGCCTGGACGATAGATGCGAACGTCTCGCAAAGCTGGAATAAGGCGCAGTGCGTTCAACTGAACTTCCATTGGCAGTGAAGAGGAGAATCCGTTAAGATACATCTCGTTTGTGTCGGTGCCTTCAGGTTCGAGGAATAATGGGTGATGGTCTTTGCCGGCGAAAGTAACTAACTTTGTTTCGATGGACGGACAGTAACGTGGACCGATGGATTTTATCTGTCCGTTGAAGAGGGGCGAGTCTGCCAGTCCGCTGCGCAACATCTCGTGACATTCAGGAGTGGTGTCGAATGTCCAACAGGGCAGGAGGGTCTTCTCGCCTTCGCAAACGGGATGAGGAGTGTTCATGAAACTGAACATGGAAGAGACGTTCTCTCCAGGCTGAATCGTTGTGTCTTCAAAATGTACGGAACGCTTGTCGATGCGCACTGGTGTTCCTGTTTTCATTCTGTCGGAACGAATGCCGAGCGTGTTGATGCTCTCGGTGAGGTGTAGTGCGGCTGGTTCGGCGCAGCGTCCGCCTGGAACCATTCGGCGTCCGATGTGCATCAGTCCGTTGAGGAATGTGCCTGCTGTGATGACTACGGACGGTGCGAGTAACTCTACACCCCATATGGTGCGGACGCCAAGGACTGTTGGAAGGGATGGCGTAGAAACGCCACCGCACAAGGAGCCGCTGCTGTTGTTAGATTCCCAGATCAACTCCTCTACTTGGTCTTGCCAGATGTCGAGGTTAGGAGTAGAGTCGAGGAGCGTGCGCCATTGCCAGATGAATTTTCCTCTGTCGCACTGAGCGCGTGGTGACCACATAGCAGGTCCCTTTGATTTGTTGAGCATTCGGAACTGTATGGCGGTAGCGTCAGTAACCAGTCCGGTCCCGCCACCAAGTGCGTCGACCTCTCGCACAATTTGTCCTTTTGCTATACCACCGATGGCAGGATTGCACGACATCTGTGCGATTTTGTTCATGTCCATTGTTACGAGGCATGTCTTTGCCCCCATCTGCGCAGCAGCGTGAGCAGCCTCACATCCAGCGTGGCCTCCACCGACCACGATGACGTCATAGTGTAACTTCATTGTAAATATGCGATATTTTTTTGCTAAAACTACATTTGTTTTTTGTTTCTTTTGCAAAAGTACGCAATTTCCTTTAAAAATCTTTTGTTTTTGCTTTGTGCTTTCGCATTTTTATATTAATTTTGCCAAACAATATCTTATAACTGTGTGCCCGCGTTTATTTAAGCGTGTGTGCACGGTAAGGTCATTGTAGGGACTGTGAAGCTGCAGGCACGGTGACGCTTGACCGTTTTTTTTGTCAAGCCATGGATCATAGCCAAACCTGTTTGTGTTATACTGTGGCGTGAAGACGGTCGTGAGGAAGAACGGAATAATAATTTTTACAAACAATAATTTTTTTATCAACAACAAACAAAAAACTTATGTGGTTATTTAATTCATCAATTGGAAAGAAGGTCCTGATGTCCGTAACCGGTATCTGCCTTATCCTGTTCTTAACATTCCACATGGCGATGAATGTTGTGGCCCTGTTCTCAGGTGATGCCTACAACACGATTTGCGAGTTGCTTGGTGCCAACTGGTACGCAGTGGTTGCCACACTCGGTCTTGCCGCCCTTGCGGTGATTCACATCGTCTATGCGTTCATCCTCACGATGCAGAACAAGGCTGCGCGTGGCAGCGAGCGTTACGCCGTAACGAACAAGCCAGGCAAGGTGGAGTGGGCAAGCCAGAACATGCTGGTTCTTGGTCTTATCGTAATCGTAGGTCTTCTTGTTCACCTTTACAATTTCTGGGCAAAGATGATGCTTGTAGAGTTGGCACAGTGTGGTGACCTCGGTCATGCAGCAGACGGTGCTTACTGGATTCAGCAAACATTCTCATGCGGTGGCTATGTAGCACTTTACATCGTATGGATTGTAGCCCTGTGGTTCCACCTCACCCACGGTTTCTGGAGTGCTCTTCAGACACTGGGTCTTAATGGCAAGACATGGTTCTGCCGTTGGAAGGTCATCGGCATCGCATACGTATCAGTGCTCTGCCTCGGTTTCTTGGCAGTAGTAGTATGCTACTATCTCTGCAGCGTAATGGGATGCTGCTAAACCCTTAACTTCTGGTGTTGCGTTCAGTAGAGTAGGTGAGTAAAGAAACATTGTCATCCCTACTGATGAAAAACCAGAGTAACCATCACAAAAACAAAAAAGAAAAAAATGGCTAAGACATTAAATTCACGCATACCTGAGGGACCAGTAACCGAGAAGTGGGCCAACTATAAGGCACACCAGCGCCTGGTAAACCCAAAGAACAAACTGAAACTTGACGTCATCGTCATCGGTACCGGTCTTGCTGGTGCCAGCGCAGCAGCGTCACTTGGCGAGATGGGCTTCAATGTTCTCAACTTCTGCATTCAGGACTCACCACGTCGTGCTCACTCAATCGCAGCGCAGGGTGGTATCAATGCAGCGAAGAACTATCAGAACGATGGCGACTCCGTATATCGCCTGTTCTACGATACAGTAAAGGGCGGTGACTACCGTGCACGTGAGGCAAACGTATATCGCCTTGCAGAGGTATCAAACAATATCATCGACCAGTGCGTAGCCCAGGGCGTACCATTCGCACGTGAGTACGGCGGCATGCTCGCAAACCGTTCATTCGGTGGTGCGCAGGTATCACGTACCTTCTATGCAAAGGGACAGACAGGTCAGCAGTTGCTGCTCGGTGCATACTCATCACTCTCACGTCAGGTGCAGGCAGGTAAGGTAAAGCTCTACACCCGTTACGAGATGGAAGACGTAGTAATCGTAGATGGTCGTGCACGTGGTATCATCGCTAAGAACCTCGTAACAGGTAAACTCGAGCGCTTCACCGCTAACGCTGTAGTACTCGCTACCGGTGGTTACGGTAACACATACTTCCTTTCAACCAACGCTATGGGTTGTAACTGTACAGCCGCTATCCAGGCATACCGTAAGGGCGCAATGTTCGCTAACCCTTCATACGTACAGATTCACCCAACATGTATCCCAGTACACGGAACAAACCAGTCAAAGTTGACCCTTATGTCAGAGTCACTTCGTAACGATGGCCGTATCTGGGTGCCAAAGAAGTTGGAAGACGCTAAGGCACTGCAGGCAGGAACAAAGCAGGGCTATGAGATACCAGAAGAAGACCGTGACTACTACCTCGAGCGTCGTTACCCAGCATTCGGTAACCTCGTGCCACGTGACGTAGCATCACGCGCAGCCAAGGAGCGTTGCGACAAGGGCTATGGTGTAAACAACACCGGTCTCGCCGTATTCCTCGACTTCTCAGAGTCAATACAGCGTCTCGGCATCGACGAGATACGTCAGCGTTACGGTAACCTCTTTGATATGTACGAGGAAATCACCGACGTTAACCCAGGCGAACTTGCAAAGACCGTTGACGGCGTAGAGTACTACCACCCAATGATGATCTTCCCAGCTATCCACTATACCATGGGTGGACTTTGGGTAGATTACGAGTTGCAGACCACCGTACCAGGCCTCTTCGCTATCGGTGAGTGTAACTTCTCAGACCACGGTGCAAACCGTCTCGGTGCATCAGCCCTCATGCAAGGACTTGCCGACGGTTACTTCGTACTGCCTTACACCATTCAGAACTACCTTGCAGACCAGGCAATCTGGCCACGCCTCTCTACCGACCTGCCAGAGTTCGCAAAGGCAGAAGAGGACGTACAGAAGGAGATTGACCGCCTGATGAACATTAAGGGTAAGCGCTCCGTAGATTCAATACATAAGGAGTTGGGTCACATCATGTGGGAGCACGTAGGTATGGGTCGTACCAAGGAAGGACTTGAGGAAGGTTTGAAGATGCTGAAGGAAATCCGCAAGGAGTTCAACACCAACCTCTTCGTACCAGGCAGCAAGGACGGTCTTAACGTAGAACTCGATAAGGCAATACACCTTCGTGACTTCATCGTAATGGGTGAGTTGATAGCATACGATGCACTGCACCGTGAGGAGTCATGTGGCGGCCACTTCCGCGAGGAGCACCAGACTCCAGAGGGCGAGGCAAAGCGTGATGATGAGAACTTCTTCTACGTAGGTTGCTGGGAATACCAGAACAACGACGAGACCGCACCTGAACTCTCTAAGGAACCACTTGAGTACGAGATAATAAAGGTACAAACACGTAACTACAAGAATTAAAAAATAGTAGATTAGCAGATTGGTAGATTAGTAGATTAGGAAAGATACCGTTGTTTGCTGCGTAATTATGTAATAAAAAACTATATAGTGAAGCGGCAAAGAAGAAAAGACCAGAAAAGAAAAATTAGATAATGGTTACTCATAAAGATTTGCGAGTATGGCAGCAGAGCATAGACTTGGTTACAAGTGTTTATTTGCTGACCAAAAACTATCCGAAGGAAGAACTCTTCGGTTTAGTATCGCAGATGCGTAGGGCGGTAGTTTCCATTCCTTCTAACATAGCAGAAGGATATGCAAGAGGTACTGATAAAGAAAAGTTACATTTCTTGCGTATATCCTCAGGTTCAATGTCTGAATTAGAAACCCAGGTAATGGTAAGTCATAATTTAGGGTATATGAACTTAGAAGAACGCAATGCCATGTTGGAGGATATAACAAGCATTTGGAAGCAACTTAATGCTTTGATAACCGCGCTGAAAAGAAGACAGTCTTATGAAGATTTGCCTTTTCGGGAATAGACGTAATCTTCCTAAACGACTAAACGACCAATCTCCCAAACAACTAAAAAAACAATGGCAAAAAATATAACAGTAACAGTACGTTTCTGGAAGCAGGAAGGCCCAAAGGCTAAAGGTCACTTCGACGAAGAGGTGATGAAGAACGTACCAGACGATACCTCATTCCTTGAGATGCTCGACATGATGAACGAGCAACTCATCGAGCAGGGTAAGGAACCATTCGTGTTCGACCATGACTGTCGCGAGGGCATCTGCGGCATGTGCTCACTCTACATCAACGGTACACCACACGGCAAGACAGAGCGTGGCGCAACAACCTGCCAACTCTATATGCGTAAGTTCAACGATGGCGACGTGATCACCGTTGAGCCATGGCGCTCAGCAGGCTTCCCAGTCATCAAGGACTGCATGGTAGATCGCTCAGCCTTCGATAAGATTATCCAGGCAGGTGGCTACACATCAATCCGTACCGGACAGGCACAGGATGCCAACGCAATCCTTATCCCTAAGGAGAACGCAGACGAGGCAATGGACTGCGCTACCTGCATAGGTTGCGGCGCTTGCGTAGCAGCATGTAAGAACGGCTCAGCAATGCTCTTCGTATCATCAAAAGTCTCACAACTCGCACTCCTGCCACAGGGACGCGTAGAGGCTGCAAAGCGCGCAAAGGCAATGGTTGCAAAGATGGACGAACTCGGCTTCGGTAACTGTACCAACACACGTGCATGCGAGGCAGTATGTCCTAAGAACGAGTCAATCGCTAACATCGCCCGCCTGAACCGCGAGTTCATCAAGGCAAAGTTGGCAGACTAAATAGTTAATTCATAATTCATAATGCATAATTCATAATTAATAGCGCATAATTAATAACGCATAATTAATAACGCATAATTAATAACGCATAATTAATAAAGGATTGTGCATTATGAATGTGAATTATAAATATAGAAAAATAAAAAGGATGCAAAAAAAGAAGATAGAGAAAAGAGAGATAAACGTCAGTAAAAAGACAAAAAATGTTTAAAGAACTATCACAAGAAAGTCCGAAAACATTACCCAAAAAGAGAAAGCATACAAATTACAATGTAATCAGGCCCAAATTACACAGTAATCAGGCCCAAATTACTCGGTAATCAGGCCTAAATTACAATGTAATTAAGCCCAAAATACAACAGGTTGAATAATAGGCTGTTACAAAACGCAGCCCATAAAGGTTAAAAATGAACGTTTTCGTTAAGCCAGATGAGCAGAACAAAGTTTACTTATGTTCTGCCATGGCGAGAAAAGGTGCATAAAAATGAACGTTTTCGTTAAGCTAGAAGAGCAGCACCAAACTTGTCCATAGTTCTGCCATGGCGAGAAAAGGTGCATAAATATGAACAGAAGTTTATAGCCTCTAACCATAAAAAGACTAATCCCTTAACCCTAAAACCTTCAACCTTCAACTCCAAGACGTCCAGACCCAAAATGATAAAACAACCAATTTCCCCAATTACCAACACCCCAACCCTCCAATTCCCCAAACAACGAAACAACTGATTTCCCCAAACAACAAAACAACCAAACAACAAAACAACAAAACAACAAAACAACCAAACTACCAAACAACAAAATCATGACAAGACTTTCCTACATACTCATCCTCGGTGCGCTGCAGGTACTCTTTGCGGTGACAGGCCTCACTACCCAAGCAGGCAGTGGTATGGATGGCGTATGCCGTGCCGCATCGTCAGCAGCCGGACATACAGGAGAGCAAAACGAGCAATTCAGCGTCTCGAACCCACTAGTCTATGAAGACTCATGGGAGAAATGGCCATTCTCATACCGCAGCGATGAAGGTAAGCCACGTGGCTTCAACATCGAACTGATGACAAAGATAATGCACCGCCTCAAAATACCGTATGAGGTAAGGCTGCGCAACCAACAGCACACGCGTCAAGACATAGCAAACGACAGTGCCGACGTGACGTTCGTGATTACACGCCAAAAGACACTGTCTTTCGCAAAGTTAGGAAAAGTAGCAATATACAGCGATAGTTTCAGTATATTAATGCCACGTGAACGCGCTGTGGCGAAAATCTCCGAGGAACAACTGCGCCATGAACACGTCTATATGACCGATGCTAGCGGTGGGTTCTACGGATACATGAAGGAGATAGGCATGGAGGACAGCCTAATCCATAGCGTGCAGAACATAGAAAGCGAGATACTCCGCGAAGCAGAGTTAGGCATAGGCGGAGCCGTATGGAGCATAAACAGAATGAACTGGGTGATAAGGAAATATCACCTTGAAGACAAGTATGTCGCAGTGCCAATACCACGCGAACCTTCCTTGTGTCGCCTCGCTTCAGGAGATTCCGTCCTTTTGGCGCGCCTTGACAGCGTATGCCTGGAGATGAAAAAGAGCGGAGAGATGCAGCAACTGTATGACAAGTGGTTCACGCCCGACGGTAAACAGTATAGCCGGAACTATACCCAAGGACTCCTTATAGCCCTTGTTGCAGTCGTATTAGCAATCATGGTATTCATGGTAGGCATACGTTACCTAAAGAGATACTCACGCAACACGCTGCAAGACGTACGCTGCAGAATGAAGCTCGTCTTTCATTCCAATAGCCAGAAAGTGTGGGTGTACTACCCCGAAGTACACCGTTACGCCTGGATGACCTCCGACGGACAGTCAGGGGAACTATATAGTTCATTCGACTTCTCGCGCTTCTTCCCTGATGGCGACTTCGACACCCTGCACCAGCACGTAGTAGCACTCGCCGCCGGAACAGAAAAAGGACCGGTAAAGGAGACGATACGTTGCGAGTCGTTGACAGAGAAGGACAAGGTGCTCGACGTAGATGTAACCATGCGCGAACTCTATGACGAGTATGGCAAGATATACCTTGTGTGCGGTTTGCAGTACGACATATCAGGCAGCAAGGCAGTACTCGACCATATGAGAGTGCTACAGGAAAGTTACACCACAGCCTTCAGTATGGCGCGAGGCACCGTGATGCGTTTCGATGAGAACAAACGCATGGTGGCAATCAACGAGATAGGTTGCGACCGACTGGGCATCAGCAACCTCGAAGCATTTCTTGCCGAGGGGTATTACATGAAGGACGTTGACCTGCTGGAAGGTATAGACATAGACGGCGCACCAATGGAACTGCGCTTTACACACATAGTCAACGGCTATGACATGCGACAGATAAAGTACATTAATAGCCAGTACTTCAATCGCAAGAGTTACGCCCTGCAGGGATACTACGACAGCCAAGTGGTGGGCGATGAACATTACATCAGCAACCGTGAAGGCTACTACGACATACACCTCGTAAAGAGCCTTGACGAGAAAGGTAAGGCAATCAGTTACCTGCTCTTCATCAACAACCGCACCAGTGAGATACAGGGACAGCGCCGCCTGGCCCACATGCAGCAACAAATAGGTCGTCAGCATGAGGAGAACAACACCATGCGCCGACGCCGTAACTATACACTGCAGGTAGCAGATATATGGATGGTGAAGTATGACCCCGACCGCAAAGTGCTCTTCGTAAGAGACCGCAACACAAAGCGACCACCGTTCTCGCAGGTAGCACTACTCGAGATGGTGGACCCATCATACGTGAAGCGAGTATTCAAAGTGTTCCGCAAACTCGACTCAAGGGTGCGTGGCGACGTAGCCATCGACATAAAGACATACATACGCAACGAAAGAGGCGAGCAACGCTACTTCCGTTTCGATGTACGTCCATCGTATAGTAACAGTGGAGCAGTGACATCATACTTCGGAACCTGCCGCGACATTACGACAGAGGTCTATGCCGAGAAGAAACTGCTCAACGAGACGCACATCGTAGAGGAGGCAGAGAGGCTAAAGAGCAACTTCCTCAAGAACACCTCCTTCTCATTGCGACAGCCACTCATCAACATGAGTCAGGCCATAGCACACCTGAGAAGCGGAGTCAGCACCGAAGTGCAGAACGACATCATCGCCAGCATCACGGCTAACACACGCCGACTGATAAAACTCTCAGACGACACACTGTTACTGTCGCGCATAGAGGCAGGAATGCTGACACTGCGTCGCGACGTCACCGACTTCGTGAAACTCTTCACACAGACCGTAGAAGAGACAATGGCAGAATATCCAGCAGCCAACATCACACACAGCATAGAAAGCACGTACAATGAACTCATGCTCAACGTAGATGCAGTACACCTGCGACGCATCATACACGAGGCAATAGGACTTGCGGCACGCTATGTGCGTGTAGGACACATCACCATGCGTTACATGTATGTGAAGAACCAACTCACCGTGGTAGTGCAGGACAACGGACAGGGCATACCGCCAAACGTGTTGGCACACATCTTCGAGCCACACATGAGCGAAGACGTCAACGTAAGCAACAACAGCGTCTATCTCTCAGGACTCGAGATGCCTATATGCAAAGCATTGCTTGAACTTACCAACAGTACCATCGACATCGACAGCGATCCAGGTCGCGGCACCTCAATCTACATATCCATTGGCGTACAGGCCGTAGATAATAGCGGCAACGCCGTCGGCGAAGATGAAGAGCAACTGGAAGAAAGACAAATAGCAAATAACCTATAAGAGAAAGTATTCAAAATCCCATCAATGGCATTCATATCCAACATAAAAACCATCACACGGCGGCTGTTGCTTTGCGTAGCCCTCTGTGCCACAGCGTCAATAGCGTTGTGGGCGCAAGGCGTTGAAGTTGCTACGGAACGCGACACCGACAATGAACGGCAGACGGAGGTAGTGAGGCCATATAGCGACAAAGAGGCAGAGAGAATATACAGCCGCGTGTCGCCGCTGGGAATAAAATACACCAAGAAGCATCCATTAGTGATAGCCATGGACTGGGCGTTCCCGCCATTCTCATATTACGATGACGACGGAAACGCAAAGGGTATGTTCATCAGCATCATAAAGCAGGTGTTCTCGCGTTACCACCTGCCTTACCAAGTAAAGATGATGCCACGACAGAACTGTTACGAAAGTCTGGCAAAGGAAAAGAGCGACCTTATCATAGATATAGACAACCTGCCGAAAGCAAGCCATATGCACCGCGGACGCACAGTCGTGGCAGACTACAACGTGGCGGTAGTACGTAACAAGAGCACGAAGATGATGCGCAGTATTATGCTGCTCGACAAGACGGATACCGTCATGGTAATACCTAACAGTTACTCTTACTACTACATCCTTGAATACTTCCGTGACAGTGTGCCCTTCACCTTCGAACTGGCAGACCCGTCCTATGCCATGAACGCCATACTCAGCAGCGCAGGCAGCAGCAAATACTTCGTGTGGGACGAAGTAGCACTGCAGTCGCTCGTACGCAAGTATAATGTGAACAACGAGGTGAAGATAGAACGTATCGATGTGCCACAAGGGCATCTGCGCTTCTATAGCACAGACTCAGTATTGCTCCACGAACTCGACCTGACCGTGCAGCAGATGCAGCAGACCGGACAGTACGAGACAAGTTACGAGACGTGGTCGGAAAGCGATACAATAGGCAAACGCACCCTCAGTATCGAGGTCGTAATCTTCGCATTGCTCATCATAGCCATCGGCACACTAATATTCCTGCTGCTGCGAACCACGATACCTAACAGGCTGAAACGCGAGTTCCGCACAATGACAGGCATAGGCGTTGACAGTGCTAACTGCCAGTTGATAGCCGTGTCGGTAAAAAAAGGATACTGCTATAACATCAGTGGCAAACTGATACCAAAGAACGGAATATCCTTGCGTGAACTCATGGCATTAGCGTCCCCCGACGACGTCTACAAAATGCTCGATGCAAAGAACAAAATAGACAACGGACTAATAGAGATCGCACCGATACAGGTGCGCATGAAGCACTATGGTGACCCAGTGGGACGCTGGTACAACATGATAATAACAGGCTCGGTGAAGATGAACGGTAAGAAACCAGTGTACATCTATATGGTGCTACATGACGAGACAGAACACAAAGACGAACAACTGTTATTGACAAAAGCACTGCGAGAATACTCAAGCATTACCGATATCTCCAACGTTGGACGCGCCTATTACGACAACCGTGGTCGATTGACAAAAGTTAACGACAATCTCATAGCGTATCTGAGCAAAGGCGGTTCAGACCGAGTACAGGCATTCCTCAAGGAAACAACACTCCATGAACTATGCATAAAGTTCAACGGCATAATGCTCGAGGACGACATGGACATGTACTTCGGTACCATCATCGACATACCAGAAATCAACTTCAAGGCAGCCGCTGAAATAAGGCTTAGAACCGTATGGAGTGACGAACACCATAACGATGGCTACGTAATGACCATACACGACCGTGACGTGGCACAAGCACTCTACGGAGAGTTCAAGGATGCACAGATGAACCTGAACACAGTCAACAAATCATTACAGAAGTACCATAACGAACTGCGCTTCATCATGCAGCGCAATAAGATGTACCCATTCAAGTGGCAGGTAGGCAATGACTACATAGAGGTGTCAGTCAATGACATATTCGACACGCACGTATCGTTCGAAGAATACGTAAGTCGAGTAGAAGAAAAAGACAAGGCAGACATACTCGCAGCGCTGAGCATGCCACAGAAGTATATCACGCAGCCAATACACACCATAAGGCAGTTGAACGGAGCCTACAAGAGCAACCAAGCAGGCTGGTATGACGTGCATCTAATGCCCGACTATGACGCGCAAGGCCGCTACGTCGGAGTCTTCGGCATACGTTGCGACATAACAAACCTCGTGGAGACACAAGAGAAACTGCGTGTGGAGACAGAGAAAGCACTCGACTCAGGCAGACAGAAAACAGTATTCCTTTCCAACATGACGCACGAACTGCGCACACCGCTCAACGCCATCAACGGTTTTGCAGAGATAATGTCGTTCCTAACAACCGACGAAGAGAAAAAGGAATACATCGACATCATGGACCACAACTGTACCATGTTGATAAGCCTTGTCGACAATATCCTGCGTCTCTCAACCATCGATACCGAAGGACTGAAGATAAGGAAACGCCATGTTGACTTTGCCAAAGAGTTCCGTCAGGCAGCAGAGGACATGCGCAAGTACATCAACAATCCCGAAGTATCATATCGCATAGATACGCCTATGCAGACCCTTATGTTAGACATAGATGCAGAGCGCATCATGCAGATGCTCGACATAGTGGTCAACAATGCAGCGAAATTCACTCAGAAGGGCTTCATACATATCGGTTTCCGTTATGACGACAGTTGTCTTACGGTATATTGTCGCGACACCGGTTGTGGCATAGCCAACGACAAGCAGCAGGAGATCTTCAATCGCTTTATGAAGGTAGATGAGTTCGTACAAGGAATGGGTCTGGGATTAGCGCTCTGTAAGGCAATAGCCGACATCATGGGAGCGCGTCTTGACATCTATTCACGTGAGGGAGAGGGAACTTCAGTCTCAATAACACTCGACATGCGCCAAGTGTTCGAGTAATATTCTATAGGTACTAGGCTTTCTAGGAATACTATGCTTTCTAGGAATACTAGGTTTTCTAGGAATACTAGGTTTTCTAGGAATACTAGGTTTTCTAGGAATACTATGCTTTCTAGGAATACTAGGCTTTCTTGGAATACTAGGTTTTTCTATGAATACTAAGTTTTCTTAGAACTCCTAACACCCCTGGTGTCCCTAGCCCCCCTAAAAAACTCAAAAGAATCAAACCACAAAACAACAATAACAATGCTTACAATCACATCCTATGAGGACTTCGCACAGTACGAAGGCAAGGTGCTCGGCACATCAGACTACGTTCAACTTACTCAGGAACGCATAAACCTCTTTGCTGACGCCACACTCGACCATCAGTGGATACACGTGGACACAGAGAAGGCAAAGAAAGAGAGCCAGTTCGGCACAACAATAGCCCATGGCTACCTCACACTCTCTGTGTTGCCATACCTTTGGAATCAGATCGTGGACGTGAAGAACGTGAAGATGCTCGTAAACTACGGCATCGATAAGATGAAGTTCGGAACGCCAGTACTGTCGGGTCAGAGCCTTTCGCTCACCACATCCCTTCACAGCATCGCTAACCTGCGCGGAGCGGTAAAGACAGAAGTGAAGTTCACTATGAACGTTAAGGAAACTGGTAAGAAGGCTATAGAAGGTATAGCAATATTCATTTATTATTTTAATAACTAAACTACAAAAGGACTAAGGTTTTCGGCTGCAGACACTACACTGCCTGCAACAGGAAGCCTTTTTTCTTGATGTAAGGGGGATAGGAGTTCTAGGAGGCTAGGAGTTCTAGTAGTTCTAGTAGTTCTAGGAGTTCTAGGAGTACTAGAAAGTCTAGGAGTACTAGGAGTACTAGGAAGTCTAGGAGTACTAGGAGTTATAGGAAGTCTAGGAGGTTCTAGGAAGTCTAGGAGTACTAGGAGTTATAGGAAGTCTAGGAGGTTCTAGGAAGGCTAGGAATCTTAGTTGTTCTATGGTCCCCCGAATCATCCCAAACCAACTACTATGCTTAAAAAAATCTCAACCTTTGCTGCGGCGTTGACATTCTCCGTCTGCGGCACCGCAAATGCGCAAAGCCTTACTGAGGCTGGCGCTACAAAGACACCTGAGTGTTGCGTGAAGATGCAACAGGGACAACCTATCCTCCCTGGATTTCATGCTGACCCTGAGGTGCTTTACTCTAACAAAACAAAGAAATACTATATCTATTCCACTACCGACGGCACACCAGGGTGGGGCGGGTACTACTTCACCGTGTTCTCATCATGTAACCTCAAGGACTGGAAAGATGAAGGCATAATGCTCGACGTGAAGAGCGACCAGGTGCCATGGGCTACGGGCAACGCTTGGGCACCATGCATTATAGAACGCAAGCAGAAGGACGGCACATATAAGTACTACTTCTACTTCTCTGCCCACAATCCTAAGAGTAATCGCAAGGAGATAAGTGTGGCTGTCAGCAACGACCCTGTAGGACCATTCACCGCCCTCGATAAACCTATCGTTACCGATAAAGACAGACCAGCCTCACGCAAGGGCGGACAGGCAATCGATGTAGATGTGTTCCAAGATCCTAAGAGTGGCAAGTACTACTTGTACTGGGGTAATGGCTTTGCGGCAGGAGCGGAACTCAACGACGATATGATGTCAATAAAGAAAGAGACTACCGTTGACCTTACACCAAAGGGTGGAAACCTACAGACTTGGGCTTACCGCGAGGCTACATACGTGTTCTATCGCAAGGGTAAGTACTACATGCAGTGGTCTGTTGACGATACTGGCTCGCCTAACTACCACGTATGTTACGCAACGGCGAAGAACCCACTCGGTCCTTTCACCATTGACCCTGAGCACTACAACGTGCTGAAACAGGTGCCAGAGAAAGAGATATACGGCACTGCCCACAACAGCGTCCTGCAGATACCGGGCAAGGACGAGTGGTACATTGTTTACCACCGCATCAACAAGAACTTTGTTAACAAGCGCGAAGGTGGTGGTCCTGGCGTGCATCGTGAGGTGTGCATTGACCGCATGCTGTTCGACAAGAAAGGCAACATCATCCCCGTTGTACCTACGCAGGAGGGCGTAGCACCGCTGAAGTGTAAGAACAAATGTAAGAAATAAAAAATAGCAGAAACTAATGAAGATAAACAACCTGAGTGAGCGCGACTCAATCATCAATCGCTATCTGGCGGAAATGCGCGACTGTGACTATCAGAAGAATCGCCTTCTCTTCCGTAACAACATTAAGAGAATAGGCGAGTACGAAGCCTTCGAGATATCAAAGACACTTGACTACGAGAACCGCAAGGTCACAACTCCTCTCGGCGTGGCAAGTGTCAATCTGCCTACCGACAAGATAGTCATCGGCACCATCTTCCGTGCCGGACTGCCTTTCCATGAGGGCTTCCTTAACGTCTTTGACCATTCAGGCAACGCCTTTGTCAGCGCGTATCGTGAGTACACCAACCGTGAGCACACTGAGGTGGGCGTACACATAGAATATCTTGCTACGCCAGAGATTGAGGGCAAGACGCTTATCATCGCTGACCCTATGCTCGCTACTGGCATCAGCATGGAGATGGGACTGAAGGCAATCCTCACCAAGGGCACGCCTAAGCACATCCATGTAGCATGTGTCTTGGCAGCGCCACAGGGCATAGAACATGTCAGCAAGACATTCCCTGATGACAAAACAACCATCTGGTGCGCTTCTATAGACGAGGGGCTCAACGAACACAAGTATATCGTGCCTGGCTTCGGTGATGCTGGTGACCTCTGCTACGGTAGCAAACTGTAATTTAATTCATAATTCATAATGCATAATTCATAATTCATAATGCATAATTCATAATTGTGAATTAATAATTAATAATTGGCTGTGCCTCTGTATTAGGCTAATAGTTCAGCGAAACATCATTCGTATTGAATTATTAGGCTGATATAGAGGCATATTTTTTTACCCAAATGTTGGTATTTACGTTGTCTCCATGTGCTTGGACAGCGTTAAATACTACCAATGCCTGTGTAGTTACAGAAAAAAGCAGTAACTTTGCAGTTGGGATATGTCATTTACGTAAGTGATGTACACTATCTCTCTAAAAAATATGCATTATTAATTATGCATTGTGAATTATTAATTATTAATTAAAAATGACCCTCTCAGAACTAAATGTCAATCAATCTGCACGTATAGACAGCGTAGGTGGCAGTGGCTCCTTGCGCCAGCATTTCCTTGATATGGGTATCATACCCGGTGGAGTCGTAACCTTGCGCAAGTTTGCGCCTATGGGCGACCCGATGCAGTTTGAACTCCATGGCTACGAACTCACGTTGCGTAAGGCCGATGCTGCACAGATCGAAGTATCGTTACTCGGAGCGGACGAGAGCGTATCGCGCTGGGGAACTGATGCTGACGAGGACCATATACCGTCAGATCACCCAGGACTGGGTGAGGGCGGACGCTATCATGACCCAACACACGAGCATCCACTGCCAGAGAGTGAGATGCTGACCTTCGCCCTGGCAGGCAACCAGAACTGCGGCAAGACAACCCTCTTCAATCAACTGACGGGTGCCAACCAGCACGTAGGCAACTTCCCTGGCGTAACTGTTGACCGCAAGAGTGGAGCCATACGTGGCATGAAGAATACCGAGGTGACCGACCTACCAGGCATATACAGCCTCTCGCCCTACACCAGCGAGGAGATAGTGAGCCGTGAGTTCATACTCAACGAGCACCCACGTGGCATCATCAACATCGTCGATGCTACCAACATAGAGCGCAACCTCTATCTCACCATGCAACTCATGGAACTTGACATACCGATGGTTCTTGCCCTAAACATGATGGACGAGATGGAGGGCAACGGCGGACACATTCGCGTTAACGACATGGAACGCCTCCTCGGCATACCTGTGGTGCCTATATCAGCCGTAAAGAACTCTGGCGTAGATGAACTGGTGTGCCACTGTCTTCACGTGGCACGCTATCAGGAGTGCCCTGCTCGCCAGGACTTCTGTTCACCGTCAGACCACGGTGGCGCAGTGCACCGTTGCCTGCATGCCATCATGCACCTCATAGAGGACCATGCGCTGCGTTATAATATCCCCGTGCGCTTTGCAGCGTCGAAGATAGCCGAGGGCGACGAGACGATAAAGCAGGCGCTTCAACTCTCGCAAAACGAACAGGAGACCGTGGAGCATATCATACGCCAGATGGAGGAGGAGAGAGGTTTGGACCGCGCTGCCGCCATTGCCGAGATGCGTTATTCCTTTATCAGCCAACTGTGTAAGGAGACCGTTTGCCATCCGCATAAGAGCAAGGAGCAGATACGCTCGCATCGCATAGACAAAGTGCTCACGGGCAAGTGGACGGCATTGCCAGCCTTCGCCATCATCATGGCAGTGATATTCTGGCTAACGTTCGACGTCATAGGTGGTACCATGCAGGGGTGGCTGGAAGAAGCCATCGACTGGTTTACCACGCTCAGCGACGAAACCATGCAGGCGTGGGAGGTAGATACCACCGTGCGCTCGCTCATCATCGACGGTGTTTATGCCGGTGTAGGCAGCGTAGCGAGTTTCGTCCCTATCATCGTCACGCTATTCTTCTTCCTCTCCATGCTCGAGGATTCGGGTTACATGGCGCGCATAGCCTTCGTCATGGACAAGTTGCTACGCAAGATAGGCCTCTCAGGTCGCTCCATAGTGCCGTTGCTCATAGGCTTCGGCTGCTCCGTACCGAGCGTAATGTCAAGTCGCACACTGCCCTCCGAGCGTGACCGCCGACTGACGGTGATGCTCACCCCCTTCATGTCGTGCACCGCGAAACTGCCAATCTACGCCTTCTTCTGTGCTGCCTTCTTCCCCGATAGCGCAGCGTGGGTTATGTGTGGGCTATATTTCCTTGGCATCATCATAGGCATATTGGTAGCGTTGGTGTTGAAGAACACGTCTTTTAAGGGCGAGGCAGTGCCGTTCGTCATGGAGTTGCCAAACTACCGCCTGCCAGGCTTCAAGACCACCATGCTGCTGTTGTGGGATAAGGCAAGAGACTTCCTTCAGCGAGCCTTCACCGTCATCTTCATGGCGACCATCGTGATATGGTTCCTGCAGTCGTTCTCCTTCCACCTCAACCTCGTTGACGACCAGTCGCAGTCCATCCTCGGACAGATAGCGAGCGTAGTGGCACCCGTCTTCTCACCCCTTGGTTTTGGTGATTGGCGAGTGGCAACATCCCTCGTAGGTGGATTCCTTGCCAAGGAGAGTGTCGTATCAACCCTCTCCGTACTCTTTGGCGAGGGTGTGGACATCAGCACCATCCTGACCACAGCGTCAGCCCTATCGCTCATGGTCTTCTGCCTGCTCTATACCCCATGCGTAGCAGCCATTGCGGCAATACGCAGGGAACTTGGCACCAAAGACGCCGTAACCATAGTCATAGCACAGTGTGCCATAGCGTACATCGTAGCAATGCTGACGTTCGGATTAATAAATTATGCATTCTGAATTGTGAATTATGAATTTAATATCCCTTCTACTCCTTCTCTTCGTGGTCGTAGCGTTCATAGCCGCGGCACGGTTTCATATGCGTGGTGGAAACAAGAAAAGTTGCTGCCGCAACAGAGGATGTGACAGTTGCCGTAAGTCAGACAAGTGCAGCAAGTAGGGGTGCCCATGGCGCTTCTGCTAAGCCACCATATAGGTACGTGAAAAATGGTAAATTTGGGAAAGCCTGCAAAAGACGCCTAATCACCGTGTAATCACTATGCTTTTACACTGCAAAAGCATAGTGATTACACGGTGAAAGCATAGTGATTACACGGTAAAAAGATGTATATTATGAAATGGCAGCGTAATCCTTTGATATTGAGGAATATATGTCAATACTGTTTGCCGTTGCCCAAAATGGTAAATTTGGGAAATGACTATTCAGTGGTAATTTAAGGGAGATTACGTGCAAAGTAAGGATGGGGGATTAGCCTGGAAGGCTGTACTTTGACTAACCGTGGGCGCAGCCTACGGATATGGATGTGTAAATGGAGCCTCTGCCTGGAAGAGTACCGTTACCATTTGGAAAAGCAAGGGTTAAAAAAACATAATATATTTCTTTAATATCAAAAAACTATTTAACTTTGTACGTTCAACAAAACTACAAAGAAAAGAAATGAGTATCACATCGATAGCGAGACTCGCTTTCCGCAAGCGACAGAAGGAACTTGAAAAGCACTTTACAGAGCCGCTTGCCTTGCAGGATAATGTAATGAAAAGCCTCGTAGCAAGGGCTACAGACACTAAATACGGCAGAGACCACGTCTTCTCCATGACCCGTAACTACGAAGACTTTTGCGCCAATATCCCCGTAAACAGTTACGAGGAACTGAAAGACTATATAGACCTTATGCGCCACGGCAAGGAGGACATACTGTGGAGAGGCGCAGTGAAGTGGTATGCCAAGTCCTCGGGCACGACTAACGATAAGTCGAAATTCATACCAGTATCAGAAGAAGGTCTGCAACATATCCATTACGCCGGCGGTACCGACGTAGTGGCTTATTACCTACAGAACAACCCTAAGAGCCGACTTTTCGACGGTAAGGCACTTATTTTAGGTGGCTCACACAGTCCGAACTATAACGTGGAGGGCTCGCTCGTTGGCGACCTCTCAGCCATTCTCATCGAAAACATCAACCCCTTGGTAAACCTTGTGCGTGTGCCCGATAAGAAGACGGCACTCATCAGCGACTTCGAGGAGAAACGAGAGAAGATAGCCCGTCTGTGCCTAAACAAGAACGTTACAAACCTCTCGGGCGTACCATCATGGATGATGTCGGTGCTCATGCGTGTTATGGAACTATCAGGCAAGAAGCATCTGGAGGAAGTATGGCCTAACCTTGAGGTATTCTTCCACGGTGGCATAGCCTTCACACCATACCGCAAGCAGTACGAACAACTCATCACCAAGCCCGACATGCGCTACATGGAGACATATAACGCCTCCGAGGGTTTCTTCGGCATACAGAACGACCCTGCGGACAGCGCCATGATGCTGATGCTGGACTATGACGTGTTCTATGAGTTTGCACCGATGGACGCTATTGACGATGCTGGTCAGGTAACAGACGCCAGCAAAGTGGTGCCATTGGAAGGAGTGGAAATAGGCAAGAACTATGCCATGATAATATCAACATCGTGCGGACTGTGGCGTTACATGATAGGCGACACCGTGAAGTTTACGTCAGTAAAACCTTACAAATTCATCATCACGGGGCGCACAAAGAGTTTCATCAATGCCTTTGGCGAGGAACTTATAGTGGACAATGCCGAGAAAGCACTACTCTATGCCTGTCAGCAGACGGGGGCGGAGGTGCGAGAATACACCGCAGCGCCAGTATATCGTGCAGAGGGAGTAGTGCCACACCATCAGTGGGTAATAGAGTTCGCCAAGGAACCAGAGGACATCAATACCTTTGCCAAGATACTCGACGCACGACTGCAAGAACTGAACAGCGACTACGAGGCAAAGCGTTTCAAGGACATCAACATGGTATGCCTGAAGATAGTAAAGGCGCGAAAAGACCTCTTCAACGACTGGCTGAAGGCAAAGGGCAAACTTGGCGGACAGCATAAGGTGCCACGCCTTGCAAACACAAGAAAGCATATCGAAGAACTGCTCTCATTAAATGACTTTTAAATGAAGAATGCTTCTATAAATGAAGAATGTAGAATGAAGAATGAAGAATATGATAATGAATAAACTGATAAAGAAATTAGGCCATCTCGTACAAGGTATGGCTAAGAATAATAAAGGAATGAATGATAACAAAGGAGTGGTTAACGCCATTCCAAGCAATTCATATAGTAAATCCCATTCTTCATTCTTCATTCTTCATTCTTCATTTAAGGCATTATCCCATTCTTCATCCTTCATTCTTCATTCTTCATTTAAAGCATTATCCCATTCTTCATTCTTCATTCTTCATTCTTCATTAGTACTCCTCTTCACCTCCTGTGCACGCATGGGCAACCCCGATGGCGGATGGTATGACGAAACACCGCCTCGTGTCATCGGAGCATCACCTGCCGACAGAGGTACCAACGCTAACAGCCGTAAGATAAACATATACTTCAATGAGTACGTCAAGGTCGATAACGCCACAGAGAAAGTCGTGGTATCGCCACCGCAAATGGAGATGCCTGAGATAAAAACCAAAGGCAAATATATCTCCGTGCAACTAAAAGATACCCTGCAGGCAAATACAACCTACACCGTAGATTTCTCTGACGCCATTACCGACAACAACGAGGGCAATCCACTCGGTAACTACACATACAGTTTCTCCACAGGCGACGAGATAGACACACTCGAAGTGTCGGGCACAGTGCTCACCGCCGAGAACCTCGAACCCGTAAAAGGCATACTCGTAGGACTTTACGCCCTTACGGACAGTACGGCAAAGGTGCAGATGCCAGTAATGATACGCCAGGACTCAATACAGTCCGAGACCTTCGTACGAGTATCGCGCACCGACTCGCGCGGACATTTCGTCATACGTGGCATAGCCCCAGGCAGATACACCATAGGAGCACTGAAAGACATGGACGGCAACTACCGTTTCAGTACCCTGGGCGAAGACGTAGCGTTCACCGAACAAACGTACTCACCGTCGGTATTCGAAGACATAAGGCAAGACACCATCTGGGCTGACGCACTGCATATCAAGGACATAATGCGCGTAAAATACAACCATTACCTGCCCGACAACATCGTGCTGCGCACCTTTACCCACGAGACAAACGAACGCCATTACCTAAAATACGAACGTAAGGACGCTGACCGCTTCACACTCTTCTTCACAGCACCCGTGCAGAACGATACCGCATCCCTTGCACGCCTCGCCATGGACTATGAAGCCGCACGACTGCCCGAAGTGCGAGGACTAAACTTCAACGCCGACGGAGCCTTCGCCATAGAACCATCACAGAAGGGCGACACCATAACATATTGGCTGCGCGACACAGCACTCGTAAACCAAGACACACTCAACATAGAACTACGTTACCTTGCCACCGACTCACTCGGCATGCTCGCCATGCAGACCGACACAGTGGAGGTGCTGGCAAAAGTGCCATACGCTAAACGCCTGAAACTAAAAGAGCAAGAGCGGAAAGAGTGGGACAAAAAGATAGAGAAACAGCGCAAGCGACTGCAAGACGGTGAGGAACTTACCGACACCCTCATGCCAGAACCACGCCTTGCGCCAAAGTACGACTTCCAGCAAAGCGTGCGCCCCGACGCCACACTGCGCATAGAGTTCCCCGCACCAATGAAAAAGGTGGACACAAAGGCGGTACACCTTTACGTAATGCAAGACTCGCTGTGGTATCGAGCACCATTCTCCTTCCAACCACAACGCAGGGAAGACGCAATCATAACCGACTCACTGCCACGCACATGGGAGTTGGCATCAGAATGGATAGAGGGAGCCGAATACTCCTTAGAAGTAGATACACTCGCCTTTGAAGATATCTACGGACATACGTCAGAACCATATAAAATGGGCTTGCAGGTAAGAAAGAATGACGAGTTCGGCTCGCTCTTCGTCAACGTGCATTACGATGCACCAGCAACCACCGCCAACAGTCAGCAGCAGATACTCGTGCAACTCCTTGACAGCAGCGACAAACCCGTGCGCACAGAGAAAGTAAAAGACGGCACGGCAGAGTTCTACTATCTCAACTCAGGGAAGTACTATATGCGTGCCATCGTAGATCGTAACGGAAATGGAAAATGGGACACCGGCAACTATCTTACAGGCACACAGCCCGAGGAAGTGTACTATTACAACATGGAGATAGAAGCAAAGGCAAAGTGGGACCTGACGAAAGACTGGAACCTCACCGCCACACCGCTCGACCGACAGAAGCCCGACGCCATAAAGAAGCAAAAAGCAGATGCCGAGAAGAAGATACAGAACCGCAACGCACAGCGTGCAGCCGCAAAGGGAATACCCGTGCCAACGAACTTGAAGTATTAGTTCCTTGTGCGTCGACGTTTCTACGTCGATGTGGCAACCATAAATAAACGGTGGTAATTTATAGAACCACCCTTAATAAAAATAGCAGCTCAATAATATCGTAATGAATATGAAAAGCATCATACTTACTATACTGCTGACACTAAGCGTCATGCTCCCAGCCAATGCACAGTGTACCTATGACAACCATGCATTCGACGGCAGGGAAACAATAAACTATAACCTCCACTTCAACTGGAAATTTGTATGGTTTAAGGTTGGTACGGCAAGCATGGTGACCGCACCTACTACATATAAAGGAAAACAAGTCTATCGCACCAGCCTCATAACACGCACCTCAAAGACATACGACCGCTACTTTCGTATGCGCGACACCATAATGGTTTACTTTACACCACGACTCACGCCACTCTATTATCGTAAAGGAGCGCACGAAGGGAAACGATACTACGTTGACGAGATGTGGTATTCATACAACGACGGCAAGTGCATCACCTCACTGCGCAACCTCGACTCCGACGGCAAGGTGCACACATCACGCCACACCTATGAACGCTGCGTGTCCGACATGCTCAACAGTTTTCAGCGCGTGCGCAACTTCAACCCGGCAAAGTGGAAAGAAGGTCACACCGTACATCTCGACATAGCAGGCGGAGAGAAACTGCAACCAGCGAAACTCATCTATCGCGGCAAGAAAACCGTAAAGGCAGACAACGGCATAAAGTACCCCTGCCTCATACTCTCATACGTAGAGCATGAAGACGGAAAAGACAAAGAAATAGTACGCTTCTTCGTCACCAACGACCAGAAGCACGTGCCCGTACGCCTCGACCTCTATCTTAAGTTCGGCTCAGCCAAAGCCTTCCTCTCAAGCATAAAATAACCCCAGTAACCTGGGAAATATATCGATTTTCCACCAAAACAAGTTAGGGTTAGTATCAAAAAACTCCAAAACAAGTTAGGGTTAGTATCAAAAAAACTCCAAAACAAGTTAGGATTAGTATCAAAAAAACTCCAAAACAAGATAGGGTTAGTATCAAAAAAACTCCAAAACAAGATAGGATTAGAAAGGAAAACTAACAATGGAGTCAAAGTCATTTACTTCGGTTTGCATGGAGATAAAACATTCACGATATCACAAAACGATTATGTGCTGATTGCTCTTGCAATCAGCACATAATCGTTAAAGGGGTAAAATAAGCCCACGAACGGAGGTAAAAGTGTTAAATAATGGTCATAAAAAAGCAATTAATATTATTTAACAAAAGAGTTAAAGGATTTATTGAAAAATTTAATAATTTTGTAGCAGAAAGTGTAAAAGTACTACTACAATCAGTCGCAAAGGGCGGCAGAAAATACCAACTATACAAAAACATTAAATTATTTTGTACACTCTTTATCGCCATAGGAATGTTGTATGGTGACGTAACGACAGCCGAAGACCCATTCCTAAAACCTTAAATGCGAGACAGCCAAAACCTCTGTACATCGCAAGAGAGAAAAAAGGAAACGAGAAGAAACAAAAGAAACGAGAAGAAACAAGAAAAGACAACAATTAACTAAATATTAATCTAAAACATTATTCTATGTCTGAAAAAATCAAAAACGTTCGCTATGCGCTTGTAGCGCTGCTGCTCTTCTTCTGTGCGGCAGTTCAGGCGCAGACCGTGAAGGGTAACGTTAAGGACAGCATGGGTGAGCCAATTATTGGTGCTACCGTAATGGAGAAAGGCACCAGCAACGGCACAGTTACCGATTTTGATGGTAACTTTACCCTGAAGATGACCTCAACGTCCCACAACTTGCAGATTTCGTACGTAGGTATGAAGTCAGCAGATGTGAAAGTAGGCGGAAAGAATGACCTCGCTGTAGTGCTCGAAGACGACGCTACGGTCCTCAATGAGGTCGTTGCCATCGGTTACGGCTCTAAGGCACGTAAGGACTTGACTGGTTCCGTAGGTTCTATCTCTGGTGCAAAACTCGCCGCTGTGCCTGTAGCATCTGCTGCAGAAGCACTTGCAGGTAAGATTGCAGGTGTGCAGGTAACCTCTGTCGATGGTCAGCCTGGTGCCGACATCAACATTCGTGTGCGTGGTGCTACGTCAGTAACACAGTCTAACGAACCTCTCTACATCGTTGATGGATTCCAGCAGTCAAACATCAACGATATCCCACCATCAGATATCGCATCTATCGATGTGTTGAAAGATGCCTCTCTTACAGCCATTTACGGTGCGAAGGGTGGTAACGGCGTTATCGTCGTAACTACAAAGTCAGCCAAGGAAGGTAAGGTACAGGTATCATTCAACGGACGTCTCACCGTATCTCATATCTCAAAGAAGCTCGACCTTATGAATACAGCCGACTTCGTAGAGTATCAGTGGGACCGCGCTCAGGGTGGCGTAGCATACTCTTCTACATCTGCACGTCAGTACCGTGAGTACTTCGGCAACCCTGCCGATATGGACATCTACCGCTCTGTAGCTTCTACAGACTGGCAGGATGAGGTAATGAACGAGACACCTCTCTCTTACTCTTCTAACGTAACCATCGGTGGTGGTAATGACAAGACTAAGTTTAACCTCTCTCTCACACAGTCAGAGGATAAGGGTATCATTATCGGTTCTGGTGTTCGTCGTACTAACATCAACCTCAAGTTGAACACACAGATTACCAAGAACCTCAAGTTTACTTACAACCCAACCATGACATACCGTCGTGACGAGGGCGCAGGTGGCGAAGGCGTTGGTACAGGTGGTATCATCGACGTACTGAAGTATCGTCCTACAGAGGGCTACCGTCAGTTCGGTTCTTTCAACTCTGCATGGACTGATGCCGACGTAGAGAACGACTTTGCTGAGAATAACCCTGTAGCAAACGTTGCTACAAACGTTCAGAAGAAGCATTCTTACAACATCAACAACCGTTTCGCTCTCTCATGGGAGCCAATTAAGAACCTCACACTCCGCACAGAGGGTAACTACTCTATCACATTCCGTGATACACAGCGTTACTGGGGTGCTCTGACATCTGAAGGTAAGAAGTATAACTCACAGCCTGTAGCTGAGGTGACTAACCGCACCACACAGTCTTACACATGGACTAACACCGCTACATACAACATGGACATCGACGATGTTCATAACTTCTCTTTCCTCCTTGGTCAGGAAATCTATAACACACAGTACAAGGAGTACGACCAGAAGAACCGTTACTTCGACCGTACCGTTGACGCTGACCGCGCATTCAACAACATGGGCCTCGGCGATCCTTACATCTCTAACACTACACTGTCAACAGCTAACCGCACAGCGTCTTTCTTCGGACAGGTATCATACAACTATGATCACAAGTACCTCTTCTCTGCTACACTCCGTGGCGACGGTTCTACCAAGTTCGCTCCTGGCAACCAGTGGGGTTGGTTCCCATCAGTATCTGCTGCTTGGGACATGAAGCGTGAGAAGTTCCTCAAGAATGTTAAGTGGATTGAGCAGTTGAAGCTTCGTGCTGCATTCGGTCTCGCAGGTAACAACAATATCTCTGACGACCTCTGGCGTTACCTCTACACCATGAGCGTTGAGGGTGGTCCTGGCTTCGGTGAAGAGCGTCAGTATGGTGATATGTACTATACTTCACCATCATCATATCCTAACACCGACATCAAGTGGGAGACTACTATCACACGTAACCTCGCTGCTGATATCACACTCTTCGGTGGACGCTTGACCGTAACACCTGAGTTCTATATCAACACTACACGTGACCTTCTTTACAACTCTACCATCGCTACTACTGCTGGTTACTCAAAGCAGATGCAGAACATCGGTAAGGTACAGAACAAGGGATTCGAACTCACTGTAAGCGGTGACATCATTCGTGGTAAGGACTTCGTGCTCTCAGGAAACTTTACAACAGGTCACAACAAGATGACCGTTAAGGCTCTTAACGCTACCGATAGCAAACTCTACAACTACTCTTCTCGCTTCCACTCAAGCGGTCAGGACGATTACCTCCTTGAGGTAGGAAACGAGGTAGGTCTGCTCTATGGATATGTTTATGACGGACTCTACCAGATGAGCGACTTCGATAACGACACTTGGGTGAACAAAGGAAAGTGGACGCTCATCGATGGCGTTCCAGAGATGTCAAAGGACGTGCTCGCTGCTTCTACATCAGGCGACCCAACAATGCCTGGTAAGATTAAGTTCAAGGATCTCGACGGCGACGGAAAGATTACTGATAAGGACCGCACAGTGATTGGTAATACCAACCCACGTTGGCAGGGTGGCTTCGGTCTCTCTGGACAGTGGAAGGATTGGGACTTCACAGCCAACTTCACATATATGCTCAACTTCGACGTATATAATGGTACAGCATATGCGCTTTCTTCAAGCTCATCATCTACCAACACATATACCAACGTCCTCGCTGACTTCGGACGTGGCAACCGTTGGTGCTACACACAGAACGCTGGTAGCCACGACGACTACACCACTGGTCCTACTACAACTGTAAGCAAAGATGAGTACGCTCTCATCAACGCTGGTAAGAGCCTATGGAACCCTGCTGACCTCGTTAGCAACACTATCAACTCTTACTTCGTAGAAGATGGTTCATTCGTACGTCTTAGCGACTTGACTATCGGTTACACACTGCCAAAGAAGCTCACAAAGGCTATCCACCTGAGCAAGGTACGTGCTTACGTATCTGCAAGCAACCTATTCATCATCACTGGTTACTCTGGTTATGACCCTGAGGTTGACATACAGTCAGGCCTTACTCCTTCTATGGACTACAACCGTTACCCACGTAACCGTGCGTTCTCATTCGGTCTCAACGTTAACTTCTAATAATTGTTGACATAAAATACAGATATAATATGAAATTAAAGAATATATTTATCGGTGGACTTGGTGTCATGGCACTCACGGCTTGTAACGACTATCTCGACGTGGACGCTCCTTCCAAGTATGACCCTGCCACCATATACAGTTCTGCGAAAGACGTTAAGCAGGCTCTGAACGGTGTCTATGCTGATATCCTCAGTTCCAACACCTTCGGCGACGCTTACACGTATTCACTGATTCTCAACTCTGATGTTGACTTCTGCAGCAACACTAACGAGAACGCGCAGACTAACACACCGAAGCGTTATAATCTTGACGCAAGCAGTAATACCGCTAAGAAAACATGGGACGCTACTTATGCTGGCATAGAGAACGCTAACAACTTCTGCCACTATCTCAGCACAAGTGCTCTCTACAATCCTTCTAACGAAAGTTACGACGAAATGCGTCAGTATATGGGCGAAGCAAAGGTGCTGCGCGCTATGCTCTATTACGAGCTGATGTGTTACTGGGGTGACGTTCCTTTCACACTGGAACCTACTTCAGAGACTAAGAACTTCGTGCCTCTTGTTACTTCACGTGACGAGATAGCAAAGCAACTTATTGCTGACCTCGCTGCCATAGCACCATCGCTGGCATACTCACGTGACAACGCTGACGGAATAGAGCGTGTATCAAAGGAGGCTTGTTGGGGCATGATTGCGCGTATTGCGCTTCAGGCTTCAGGCTACTCACTGCGTCACAATGCTGACGACGCTACATCTTACGGATACATGGGTACCCCTTCAGAAGAGGACACCAAGTACTTCCTTACAACTGCGAGAAACTATGCTGACTCTGTAATAACAAGCGGAACACACGTACTCGCTCAGAGTTATCAGGACGTTTTCCTCAACGAGTGTAACTTCAATACTGTTGAAGGTGATGATCCTATCTTCGAACTGCCATTCGCAAAGGACGCTAACGGTACTATAGGTTATCGTCAGGGACCTAAGTTCGCTTCTTCTGGTGGTGAGACTAACTACCAGTGGGGTGAGTGCGGCGGTAACCAAGGCGTAGAGTCTCTCTACCGTTACTCATTCAAAGAGGGTGACACACGTAAGGACTGCCAGTCTGGATGGTTCTCTTACACATACGACGGCACACCTACTATCAACGCAGGTTACAGCCTCTATAACATGAAGTGGTCTAAACTCTACAATAGTACCAACGCCTTCACTAAGATTACTACAACTAACACTGGTATCAACTATCCATACCTCCGTTACGCTGACGTGCTCTTGATGTACGCTGAGGCTGACCTCAAACTTACAAGCACCGTAAATCAGAAGGCTATTGATTGCGTAATGCAGGTTCGTGACCGCGCTTTCCGTGGTGCTACCGCACCTCAAGTTGCTGCTACCGATTCTGCTTCCTTCCTCAAGGAAATCCTTGACGAGCGCAAGTGGGAGTTCGCTGGCGAGAATATGCGTTGGAAAGACCTCGTACGTAACAACCAGTTGGGTGAGGCTCTTTACTGGACATTCATGCGTTACTATGCTGTTGCGGAAGATGCAGGTATCGGTTGTTCTTGGTCTGACGTAATACAGGACCACGATGGCGTGGCATACTTCGACAATGCTATGCTTCCTAACCGTCTGAACTATATCTGGATTGAAAACCCACAGGACAACAAACTGTTTGCCAACAACTCTCTTCCTTATATGTATATAATGAACGAAGAGAGTTCTTCTACAAACCTTAAGGTCGTTGACCCAGAGACAGGCTTGCAGGTTGCGTCAGAGGCACAGGTAAAGCAGAACCCACAGCTTTGGTTCGACAAGCAAAACCTCCCATACAAGGCTATCAGCAAACCTAACGATGGTTCTGTTTCTGCACCAGCATGGCAGGTTAATCAGAACTTCTACTCACGGTGGTACGATGAGGATGGCGGTTATCCACAGGCTGCCGTGCGTTACTCTCTCTACGGTTACATCCGTGGTGGTAGCACTTCTTCTACCTACGGTAATGTTTATATCATCGAGAATGGTATAGAGAAGCAGATTACTCCAGGACAGGATATTCCTACCGTATTCCCAGCAGTACGTTACCTCCTGCCTATACCACGTGAGGCTATCACACGTTCTAACGGTGTATATAAGAACTACTACGGTTATTAATCCGACCCAACATACATAAAGAATAAAATATTTATGAAGAAGATATTATTATATTCACTGATGTTGCTGTCAACATTCGCTGTGTTCTCATGTAGCGATGACGACAACATTGACGCTGCGTCTGACCGACTGATGCGTCCTCAGTTCCGCACACGATACACCGTGGCTGCTGGAACAAGCGCAATAGACCTCTGTCAGGTGAAGAACATCAACCAGATATTCCTTGCGTGGAGCAAGGTCGACGGTGCTTCGGCATACGAGATAAAGATGTCGACGGAGAATAGAGCTAACTCCGCAGAGAAGTGGGAGATTCCTGAAAATATGCTGCTTGATACTATCATCGCGGCTACTGAGGATACCCTCATGCTTCGTAACCTTAGTTACTCTACATCATATCGTTTCGCCATTCGTGCTATCTCACCACGCGGTGAGGCTCACAACTCTGAATGGTGGGGCTATGGTGACGGACAGCACTGGGCTGACTATCTCGGCTTGCAGACCGACGCTCGTTACGCTACTCCTGCCATTATCTATCAGAAGAGCAACCTCACCAAGTCAGGTGTAACGCTCCATCTCAACAGAAAGGTTGATGAGTCTAACGCTGATTACCTTGAGTGGATTGACCACTTCAATACTACTACTGATGAATATGGTAACAGGGTATGGAAGGTTGACTACCTCCTCCTTGAGGCTTCACAGTCTAACCCTGAAGTAAAGGTACCAGCAGACTATGTAAAGGTTCCATTGACTGATGCAAACTTCGATGAGAATGGACTTGGAACATTTGATATTGCAGGTCTTGACTCTAACTCAGTGTATAACGTTAACGTGATGGATAGTTCTATCCCTGTTGCCGTTGACGCTGTTTACGCACCATTGTCATTCCGTACTAAGGGTACTCCTGGTGCTCCTATCAAGATTGCAGCAGCACCACAGGATACTATGATGATTGACGGTCAGGTAGTAAATATGCAGATAAAGGCTACTCAGCTTACCGATATTATCGACAACTTCATGACCGATAACACGCTTGCTGAGGGTCAGGTATTCGAGTTGGAAGGTGGTCAGACATACTTCTTCCGTGCTAACCAGAATATCTATAAGGGCTTCACACTGCGCACTAACCCTGACGACATAGCAGCAGGTAAGGGTCGCGCTAAGGTATGTCTCGGCGGTGTAGCGATGAATGGTGCTGCAACACGCTTCAGCAGCTTCATGCTCGGACGTAACCCTGTAAGCGGTGAGAACGCTAATATCGCTATCGATATTGAGAGTATCACTTTCGAGGATCTTGACTTCGACTGTCCTCTCGCTCAGAACAGTCTGCAGAACTCAGCCAGCGGTAACTACTTCTCTAACCAGTACTCTGGCGGTATGGGTATCAACGTTCACGACTACATCATACGCAACTGTACGTTCCAGAACCTCATCCGTGGTTTCTTCCGTACACAGTGTAAGTTCGGTGAGACTATTGACAACTTCATTGTTGAGGGATGTGAGTTCTACAACTGCGGTGGTTACTCAGGTAACGGTGCTGGCTACGGCTTCATCACAGGTGACATGAACAACCCTAACTCAAACATCTTCCGCAACATGGTATGGCGTAACAACACCTTCTTCGATACACCTATAGGTAACTTCATTACTCACGGAACGAAGACAGGTGCTTGGAAGGATCCATCACTCGTGTTCAAGATTACTATCGAGAACAACACCTTCGTGAACTGGAACACCTACAGCGGTCGTCCAATGTTCTCACTGCGTTCTATCCCAGCAGGTTCTACATTCATCATCCGCAACAACCTCTTCGTTCAGACTAAGGCAGCAGGTGACGAGCGTGACCTCAACCTTCAGGGAGCTGACATCAGAACCTTCGATGGCGTATGCGAGGATGCAACAACCTTCGACATCTACAACAACTGGTCAACCAACGACAACGTCAGCGATGCAACAGGAGAGGTATTCACTGCTAACGCATTCAGTGCAGTCAAGAACTCATTTGGCGCATGGCTCAAGGCAGGAGATGATGTTGCCAAGTATCCTCACGGAGCTGATGAGTTGAAGATTCACGTTGCAGACATCAGTGCTACAGACCTCATGTATCAGCCTAACCCACCACACAAGCAGGTAGGTGAGCAGGCATGGGATACACACCGCACCGATGGTATTGACGGCACAGGTTCAGCTTCAGCTAACCTCTACTTCAAGAACTTCAATAACACCATCGTAACAAATGGTGTTGGTGCACCAAAGTGGCGCACAGCAAAGTAAAGGTCGTTTAGACTAAACACACATATTAAGCACCGTTCCTCTTCTGGAGGGACGGTGCTTTTTTGATGCAATAAGAGCGTTATAGTATTAAAATAAAGTCAAAATCAAATAATTATCTCCATGTAATTTGTACGTGTCAAAGAAAATTAGTAATTTTGTACCGTTGAATTTACCTACACACGAATTGTTACCTATCCATCAGAAAATAACAAGTGATATATTAAGGAACTAACGTAAAATAGAACATACATAACATTATTAACTCATAAAACTTTTTTCTATGAAGAAAATCTTTACTCTTATTGCTGCTACAGTGATGGCAGTAGCTGCCAATGCGCAGTCATGGCAGGTAATCAACAGCGTAAAGGGCGGTGCCATTGCTGAAGGCTCAGTGCTCGTTGACGACGATTACGTAACCGCTACCTCTGCAAATCAGGACGGTACTCCAGGTCAGATCCTTGATGAAGCAGGTGATCCAAAGACCGTTACATTCGGTAGCTACAACTTCTCTTACTATGTAAACGTACGTGTTACCGACGCACCAAGCGCAACCAACCCAACAGGTACAGCACACTCTGCAGATGATGGCACACAGAACATCGCCATCGTAGTAAAGGCAAAGCAGAACGCTGACGTAACATTCTACTTCCGTCGTGGTTCAAGCAAGTCATTCGATTGCTACAACCAGGCTACTGGTGAGTCAGTATCAGGTACAGAGAAGGTAGAGGAAGAAGATGGCGACAACCTCTATATCGCTTCTACATTCCAGCTCGTTGGTGGTAACACATACACATTCTGGGCAAAGGGCGGTACAATCCAGATGTACGGCTTCGATACTGCTAAGGGTACTTATGTAGCACCAACAGCATTTGTTTATGCTAACGCTGCTGCTGCAAAAGTAGATGGATTCAGCACTATCAAATATGCTGACGGTTCAAAGCTCGTTCTTATCGGTAACTCTGGTAAGGATTTCGGCGCAGGTAGCAACGTTTCTGTTAATGGCAAGACATACAAAGGCACAAAGGTATCTAACGGTGCACAGAACCAGTTTGTTTGCCCAGAGGGTAAGAAGGCATATTCTGTAACAATCTACAGCGTTGTAAATAAGGATGCTGCTACCGATCGTCCTTGCTACTGGAAGGAAGTTAACGGCGTAGAGTACGCTGAGGCTGACGCTAAGATTATGGAATCATACAAGGACAACAACAACCCTGATGTTAATACTTACGACCTCGGTGGTGTATCAGAGTTTACCTTCACCAACACTGGTGAGCAGAACTACTTCGTACTTGAAGTGTCTTACGACCCAGCATCTGGCGTTGCTGGCGTAGCAGAGGCTGCTGAGGCTTCTAACGGTGTTGTTAAGGCTGTTAAGAACGGTCAGATCGTTATCGTTAAGAACGGTGCTGAGTACACTGTTTCTGGCGCACAGATCAAGTAATCGCACAAGACGCGTATTAGTATCACACTGATGTGTGATGAGTGTGTCATAGTGCCGGGAGGCATAACGCACGGGCATTATGACGACACAGAGATAAACTGAGCCGCTGTCCCAAGAATGGGGCAGCGGCTTTCCTTTTTATGAGCATCTTATGCATTTCTTCTTTAAAATGGCTATGAGGAGAATGGAGAATGAAATTGGGCAAAAGGCAGCGAACACTAAGCGTTTTATGCTGTTCTTGTTTTAGTGTGCTAAAATTCAGATTTCCCAAATTTACCATTTTTGCAAATGGGGGGAATGGTGTAATTATTGCCCCCCCCCTTGACTAAAGTTAGGAAAATGGCGAAAAAGTCAGAATGGACTTAAATGAACTGAAAAATGTTTGTTTGTTAAGAATTGTTTTGTTAATTTTGTGGCAGTTTAATCATTGCTGCCGAGGTGGTCAGTGAAATGCTGTTCTCGGTGCGTGATGGTTAGGGTCACGCGAGGGCTGCGGTACCTGTACGGTGGGGGGTGTGTCTTCTTTCTGTTGCAATCTACTCCTCTACGATTTCATTTCCCTACAGTGCGGGGAGAATGCCTGCAGAGGACTGGCGTGACCCTTCTTCGTTGAGATCTCAAACTATTCTCCTTTAGGTAAGACTTTAGATTTTTTCCGTGAAAGAACACACAAAAAAAAACGCCCCACTGTCTGTAAAAAGACGGTGGGGCGCATTGGTGTATAGGGTTATTGATTGATACCCATTTCGCGGAGTAATCTGTCGGCTTTCCCCCAGGTCTGCATCATGTAGAGCACGTAGCGTATATCGACGCTAATGCAGCGTGCGAGGGTCTTGTCGTAGTGTATGTCGGCTGAGAGACTGTCCCAGTTGCCATCGAAGGCGAGTCCTATCAGCCTGCCCTTGCTGTCCATTACGGGCGAACCGCTGTTGCCTCCTGTGATGTCGTTGTTGGTGAGGAAGCACAGGTTGAGTGTGCGTGATACGCTATCCGTGAACTGTCCGAAGTCTTGCGCTGACAGGAGTTGCGTCATGATAGGCTCGGCGTAGTAGTCGGCGATGGTGTCAGCGCGTGCAATCTTCTCCAGTATAGAGCGTGCTGTGGTGTAGTATCCCGAACTGTATGCCCCCATGCGGTAACCTCCCACTTGTCCGTAGGTAAGGCGCATGGTGAGGTTGGCGTCGCTGTAGTGTGGCATATCCTGCTCCATGCGCAGTTTGGCGAGGCAGAGGAGACGTTCTTGTTCGTTGATGCTGTCGGTCAGTTCGTCGAGTACTAATTTTATGTCGGACAGTGTCTCTATCAGTGATAGGCTCATGTCCAGTCCGAGGTCTTTCTTTAACTTCTTGCTTAGTCGCATGGGTATCTTTGCCTCTGGTCGCATCATGATGGAGTGTTCCCATATGTCTTTTACGTAGGCAAGGCTGCTGCCGCCGTACTCTTCGTCGATGCGTTTGTAGAAGGCGGGGTGATATTTCTCGGGGGTCTGCTGGCGATAGTTATCGATGAGTGTTGCCATTGCCTCGGTGTCGAGGTCACGGTCCCACTGGTCGCTGTTGTCGCTGAACTTTACGTACTGCTTGCGCGGTTTCTTCTCGTCGCCCATCACTGGCATTCCGTTGTAATACTTCGTGGCACGTGTGGCGAGTTCGTTGTTGCTGCGCCTTGTAAATGTTTCGGCAAAGAAGGTGAACGCCCTCATTGCCTCGCTGCGCTTGGCGTAAAGGCGTGAAAGAAGCCCCAGGTTGAGTTTTACGCCCTCCGCCTTAGTAGTATCAAGCCACGACTGTATTCGCTGCTCATAGGCTTGTTTTTGGCGTATTATGCCTATGGAGTCGATACACTTGTTCATGCCTATGGAGTTCTTCCAGTAGTTGGAACTCTGTGCGTACTTGCTGTCGTACTTGATGCGCACTGCCTCGGATTCCATCATGTGGCGTTTCATAACAGCCTGTTTTACGCCACGCACCTGCTGCATGGGGTCGTTGATGCAGTTGCGCATCTCTTGTATGCCGTAACTGCTGAGGTAGCGTTCCGTTGTGCCTGGCGTGCCCATAATCATGGCGAAGTCGCCGTCCTTATAGCCTTCGGTGCTTACGTGGATGTAGTTGTCGGTGCGTAGCGGCACGTTTTGGGCACCGTAGGTAGTTGCGTCGTTAGTTTCAGGGTCAACGTATATGCGGAAGACGGAGAAGTCGCACGTCTGTCGTGGCCACATCCAGTTGTCGGTCTCGCCACCGAATTTGCCCATGCTCTTTGGCAGTGTGAAGACGAGGCGTATGTCTTCATAGCGTTTCCAAGTGGTGGCGTAATAGGCATTACCCTCGAAGAAGGCGTTAATCCTAACATAGACCTTAGGGTCTTGCTTGCGTGCCTGTTCCGTGAGTGCTGTTTCCATGGAATCGACGAGCACGGATTTGTCGTAGGCGCTGAGCGTATCGAGCCCGAGCGAGTCGAGTAGGGGAGTGACATCGCGCTGTGATACCATAAACGATACGAAGGCGTCCTCGCATGGCAGTTCGGCAGCGAGCGAGTCGGCACGGAATCCGTTGAGCATGTAGTCATGATCCACGGTGGAGTGTCGGCGTATGTGTTCGAAGCCACAGTGGTGGTTGGTCATCACGAGTCCGTTGGGCGATACGACAACGCCTGTGCAGTAGCCGCAGAAACTGACAAGAGCGTTTTTCAGTGCGAGGCTATCATCGTAGAGCGAAGATTTGGGCAATGTGAAGCCTTCAGCCTGCATTTGTCCGTAGATAGCGTCGGGAAGGTTGTATAGTGTCCACATTCCCTCGTCGGCATAAAGGCGCTGTGTGTTGATGCCGCATAGGATGAGGGCGGCAAGGAATATATGCTTAAACATATTCTATATTAAATATTAAATGAAGAATGTAGAATGTAGAATGAGAGTTAGCAAATGAAGAATGAAAGTTAGGAATGAAGAATGTAGAATGTAGAATGAAGAATGAGAGTTAGGTTGTTGGATATAAAATTTAAAATATATTCGACTTCCGACTTTCTTCATAACAAAGAAAAAGTAACTCTCATTCTTCATTCTACATTCTACATTTAAAAAGTTTTCCAATTACGGGCAGTGATGATAGAGGCATGTCGCTGCGCATTACTACAACGAGGTATATCGCAATCATGCATGTGTTGGCAACGAGTTGCAAAAGTGTGCCGTGTGCCATGGCTTGGAGTGATGCAGAGTCTGCCAGATACTGCATGGCGAGGTAAAGGCCGGCTGTGATGACGATGTATTTCATCATGCCCTTGACATCATAGTTTATAGGATACTTCTTCTGCCCTACGATATAGGATAATACCATCGCTGTGCCGTAACCTGCTACGCCGCCCCAAGCGCATGCCATGTAGCCGTACTTAGGAATGAACAACACGTTGATGGCAATGAGAACGATGCAGCCTGCGGCAGAGAACCATGCGCCCCAGATGGTCTTGTCGATGAGTTTGTACCAGAACGAGAGGTTAAAGTATATACCCATCATTATCTCAGCAGCCATTACTATTGGCACAACGCTCAGACCGGCACGGTAGTGTTCGCCTATGATGTTCTGCAGGAGTGGCATATATCCCTCCACACAAAGGAAGGCGAAGAGAGTGAAGATAACGAAGAACTTCATGGCGTGGGCGTAGTATTCCGTCTTGTCGCCATCCTTCGCCTTGGCAAACACGATAGGTTCGTAAGCGTATCGGAACGCCTGGGTTATCATGGCCATTATCATTGCAATCTTGACGCAGGCGCCATAGATGCCCAACTGCACCTGTGCCTCGGCAGGGTCGGGATAGACTATAGGGAAGAGCATCTTGTCAACGGTCTGGTTGAGTATGCCTGCTATGCCGAGAACGAGAATAGGCCATGAGTAGGTGAACATACGGCGCAGCAGGGTGAAGTCAACGATGCGGAATGGAACGTTGTGCTCGCGGCAGTAAACCCTTGCCTGAACGTGCTCGTGTATGAACTCTGGTATGAAGAAGAAGGTGATGAGCGCAGTGCAGACGAGGTTGAGGAAGAATACGTAGAACACGTCAGTCTTGCCCAGCCATACGAAGTAAAGCAAGTTCAGTCCGATGTTGAGGAAGATGAAGAGCATCTTCAGCGACGCGAACTTTATGGCTTTCTTCCTGTATCTGAGGTAGGAGAAAGGTATGGCTTGTATAGCGTCGAGTGACACAACGCCAGCCATCATGAGTATATAGTCTTCGTGCCCCGTGTAGCCTAACGTTGATGCTATAGGCTCAATGCCTATGGTTATAGCAGCGAGGAAGGCTACGGTGAGTGCTCCCACCATAGCAATGCTGGTGGAGAAGACGCAGTGTGGGTTCTCGCCTTCCTTATTGGCAAAGCGGAAGAAGGTAGTTTCCATGCCGAAGGTGAGTATCACCAGTATCAGTGCTACATAGGCGTAGAGGTTTGTCACAATGCCATAGCCACCGCTGGCAACGGAGATGACGTGAGTGTAGAGTGGTACCAACAGGTAGTTAAGGAACCTGCCTACTATGCTGCTAAGGCCGTATATCGCGGTGTCCTTAGCGAGAGATTTCATTGATGACATAGGCTGTTTGAGGGGGAATCTGCTTGTTTATAGTCTTTCTAGTTTTCCTAGTTTTTCTAGTCTTTCTAGTCTTTCTAGTCCTTCTAGTCTTTCTAGTATTTTCTAGTCTTTCTAGTTTTTCTAGTCTTTCTAGTCCTTCTAGTCTTTCTAGTATTTTCTAGTCTTTCTAGTT
>DAIUFT010000006.1:53711-79428 GCA_036844425.1 Prevotella sp.
TTTCTAGTCCTTCTAGTCTTTCTAGTTTTTCTAGTCCTTCTAGTCTTTCTAGTATTTTCTAGTCTTCCTAGTTCCCATAGTTTTTCTATGAGATAACAAAAACAAAAAGGCTCCGCCCTTTCCCCTCTGCGATAGACATAGGGATTAGTGGCGGGGCCTTTATATTACCTTATTGTGTTATGTTTAGTCTTGCTTGTTCTCTTCCTGCTGACCATAGCGTGTTCTGCGCTCTGGACGCTCTCCACGCTCTGGACGTGGGCGACGCTCTCCGCGCTCTGGACGTGGACGACGTTCGCGCTCTACGTAACCTTCTGGCTTCTCAATGAGCACGCGGTGAGAGAGTTTGTACTTGCCAGTCTTTTGGTCGATGTCGAGGAGCTTAACCTTAATCTTGTCACCCTCCTTGATGCCAGCCTCTTCAACTGTCTCAAGTCGCTTCCAGTCTATCTCTGAGATGTGGAGCAAACCATCCTTGCCTGGGAGTATCTCTACGAAGCAACCGTAAGGCATGATAGAGCGCACGGTGCCTTCGTAAACCTCGCCAATCTCTGGTATTGCAACGATACCCTTAATCTTTGCGAGGGCAGCGTCGATGGTGTCCTTGTTAGGACCAGAAACCTGTACCTTGCCTACACCGTCCTCTTCATCGATGGTGATAGTAGCACCTGTCTCTTCCTGCATCTGCTGGATAATCTTACCACCAGGGCCAATCACAGCACCGATAAACTCCTTCGGAATCTCTATCTGTACGATGCGTGGTACGTGTGGTTTGAGTTCTGCGCGTGGCTCAGCGATAGTGTCGGTAATGCACTTAAGGATGTGCTCACGACCTGCCTTTGCCTGCATCAGAGCCTTCTCAAGAATCTCGTATGACAAGCCGTCACACTTGATATCCATCTGTGTGGCTGTAAGACCGTCCTTGGTACCGGTGGTCTTAAAGTCCATATCGCCAAGGTGGTCCTCATCGCCGAGGATGTCGGAGAGTACTGCGTACTTGTCCTCACCTGGGTTTTTGATAAGTCCCATAGCGATACCGCTGACAGGCTTCTTCATTGGTACACCAGCGTCCATAAGTGCCAGTGTTCCTGCGCATACTGTTGCCATTGATGATGAGCCGTTAGACTCAAGAATCTGGCTTACAAGGCGTACTGTGTAAGGGAAGTCTGCTGGAATCTGACCCTTCAGACCGCGCCATGCAAGGTGACCGTGACCTATCTCACGACGACCTACGCCACGCTGTGCCTTAGCCTCGCCTGTGCAGAATGGTGGGAAGTTATAGTGAAGGAGGAAACGCTGGTATGAGCGCTCCAATACGTCGTCAACAAGTTTCTCGTCAAGTTTTGTGCCGAGAGTACAAGTGGTAAGAGACTGTGTCTCACCACGTGTGAAGATAGAACTTCCGTGAGGCATTGGCAGTGGGGAAACCTCGCACCAGATAGGACGAATCTCTGTTGTCTTACGGCCATCGAGACGTACGCCCTCGTCAAGAATACAACGGCGCATAGCGTCGCGCTCTACGTCGTGGTAGTACTTGTCTGCCAGTGCGTTCTTCTCTTCCAGTTCATCCTCAGTGAGGTCAGTGTGCGCAGCGGCATACTGTTCCTTAAACTCAGTGATGATAGCCTCGAAAGCCTCTGCGCGAGCCTGCTTCTCAAGAGCCTGCTTTACTACGTCGTAAGCCTTCTGGTAGCACTCTTTCTTAACTTGCTCCTTTAGGTCATCGTCGTTAACCTCGTGGCAGTACTCACGCTTCTTGTCAGTACCGAGTTCCTTCATCAACTCAACCTGTAGTTCGCACATAGGCTTGATAGCAGCGTGTGCAGCCTTCAGAGCGTTGAGGAGATCAATTTCCTGTACTTCGTCCATCTCACCCTCAACCATCATGATGTTGTCGGCAGTTGCACCAACCATAAGGTCCATATCGGCGTTTGCCATCTGTTCCTTAGTAGGGTTGATAACGTACTCACCGTTGATGCGTGCTACGCGAACCTCAGAGATTGGGCACTCGAACGGAATGTCGGAGCAAGCCAATGCGCAAGATGCTGCGAAGCCAGCGAGAGCGTCAGGTTGGTCAACGCCATCGGCACTGAAGAGAATAACGTTAACATATACCTCAGCGTGGTAATCGCTTGGGAAGAGCGGACGGAGAGCGCGGTCAACGAGGCGGCAGGTCAGAATCTCATCATCGTTGGCCTTGCCTTCGCGCTTTGTGAAGCCACCAGGGAATCTGCCAGCGGCAGCATACTGCTCGCGGTACTCTACCTGCAGTGGCATGAAATCTGTGCCTGGCACTGCGTCTTTAGCGGCACATACTGTGGCGAGCAGTACGGTGTTACCCATGCGGAGTGTGCATGAACCGTCGGCCTGCTTAGCCAACTTTCCGGTCTCGATGGTGATGGTACGTCCATCAGGTAGTGAGACGGTCTTTGTAATTACGTTCATCGAATTGTTTTGAAAATCTTTATTGTTTTAACTTACATCTACTTGACGCAGCGCAGCCACGTCGGCATATACTTATTTCTATAAACCGCACAAAGATACGGAATATTAATGGATTGCGCAATATTTTTAACATTATTTAGATTAGTTGCTGTTTGGGGGACTATGGGTCTAGGTGTTCTATGGGGACTAGGTGTTCTAGGTGTTCTAGGGGCGCTAAGTGTTCTGGGGGCGCTAGGGGTTCTGGGGGCGCTAGGGGTTCTGGGGGGGCTAGATGTTCTAGGGGGTCTAGATGTTCTAGGGGGGCTAGATGTTCTAGGGGCGCTAGGTGTTCTAGGGGTTATCGGTTTCTCCCAATTTTTCCTTTAGTCGCTTGATATCTTCTTGTTGGGCGTAGTAAGCCTTTAGGGCTCGCTGCTTGAGGTCTTCATAGGCTTTTTGCCACTGTTCTGCTTGCGTTAGGGCAGTGGATAACGCCTGTTTAAGGCGTGGCACCTCTTCCTCTAACTGTTTCAGCCGCTCGTCCTGCTGCTGACGATAGCCTGTGCGTGCACGGTGCATTCGTTCCTTTATGCCTCCTTCTGTCACGAATTCGTGTTCTAATTTCTTAAGGTAAGACATCATCATGCGGTCGGTCATGTGGCATAGTGTGAGAGCGCAGTTGCACATCTCTTCATCGTTCCAACGCTTGAAGAATGGTTCGTAGTCCGTTAACCGATTGTGGTGACGGCAGTAGTTCAGCATGGTGTCGTAACGGTTGTCACCTGCGGTATAGAACTGTAGGTGTCGTGACTTTAGATAGTCTTCATAGTCTTCGCGGAGTTCCTTTAGTGAGGCACGGGCTACATTGAGTAGTTTTAGTTGCATTTCGGTGGAGGTAACGCCATCGGCAAGCCCCTCTACGATGTTTTGCTTGCATGAACGTGCTGCTTGTATTACTTGATCTCGTGTTCGGTCTTTGTAAAGGTGAATGAAACGGTCGCAGAATGCGAATGATAATTGATAGATTACGTCAGACTTCTGGTAGAAGTATAATGTCTCCCAGTTTGTCTGCCGGTTGAGTACCTTGGGTATGTTGTAGGTTTCAGCCATGAATGGTGTTCTGGTTTTAGTTCTAAATGCATTGTTCGTAACAATGAAGGGAGCGGCAGTCTTTTGAGAAGATATGCCGCTCCCTTGATGTTATTTCTTAACTATAAGTTCCTCATCTACTGCTGTTTTACTTTGTGTTGTCCACAAATGTTTACTTTATGTTGTCCACAAAGCGGAACAGACGGTTCCAGCGTATTGCGCTGAATCCTCTCTTGTCGGGATTGTTTGACCACCAGATGAATATTGGTTTGCCTACGATGTGGTCTTCAGGCACGAATCCCCAGTAACGTGAGTCGGCACTGTTGTGACGGTTGTCGCCTTGCATCCAATAGTAGTCCATTTTGAATGTGTAGGAGTGTGCCTCCTTGCCATTGATGAGTATCTTACCGTTAGGTGTTACGGTGAGGTCGTTGCCCTCATAGACGCGTATAGGACGCTCGTAGATAGGAAGGTTCTTTAGCGTTAGCTTTATGCTTTTGCCTTTTTGTGGTATCCATATTGGACCGTAGTTATCGCGTGTCCAGCCGTATCGTGCGTTGAGCGGATAAACGTCGCCCACCACTTGCTCGCGGTTTATGCTGATGGACTGCACGAGGTCTTTACGACTTTTCAGAACGCTTGCAGCGTGGTTGGTGAGTGGCATGTAGCCATACTGGTTGTGCTGTGCGATGTCTTCTTGTGTGATGCCTAACTCATCGATAAGGTCTTCGGGCAGCATATCCTTGAACTTGACGTAATAGGTGTATTGCACGTTGTCAGGTTCTTTGTTTGCTTTGCCGTCGAGATAGACGATGCGGTTTTTAATCTGCAGTGTCTGTCCTGGTAGTCCCACGCATCGTTTTACGTAGTTTTCTCTGCGGTCGGCAGGTCGTGCTATCAGTTTTCCGAACTCGTTAGGGTTCTGTGTGATGTACATTCTTCCTGCGTTGTAAGCTGCGCTGTAGTAACTGCGCAGTTGCATGTCGTTGAGGCTGTCGAGTTGTGGTGTGATGCCTTGTTGTTTCAGTATTTGCTGTCCGTAGCCGTAGATCATTTGGTAGTAGTCGTTAGGCTGCATTATAGGGTCAGAAACAACGGTATCTCCGGCAGGGAAATTGAATACTACGATGTCGTTGAGTTGTACCTTGCCAAGCCCTGGTGCACGTCGATAGTCCCACTGTGGCCAGTCGATGTACGACTTTGTACCGAGTATGGGCATGGTGTGCTGTGTGAGGGGCATGGTGAGTGGTGTTTGCGGTATGCGCGGACCGTAACTTACTTTTGATACGAAGAGGTAGTCACCGGTAAGCAATGATTTTTCCAGTGAACTTGACGGTATGACGTAGTTCTGGAAGAAGAAGAGGTTGATGAAATACACTGCTACTAGTGCGAAGACTAATGCGTCCACCCATGACATTATCATGCGCATGGGGTTCTCAAGGTCTTTCCACCAGTCCCAACGTATTTTGCGTGAGATGTAGGCATCGTAGATGAATGGTATTACGATGAGTCCCAGCCAACTCTTCAGCCATAGCAGAAATATAAGGTACAGGACTAGGACAATAACGAACTTTGTCCATTGTACCTTCATGTTTGGTTGGTTTTTCTTTTTCATTGGGGGTTGAGTAATTTTTTTTTTTTGTTCTAGGGGGGCTAGGGGTGCTAGGGGTGCTAGGAGGTTCTAGGTGCTCTAGGGGGGCTAGGGGGACTAGGAGGTTCTAGGTGCTCTAGGGGTGCTAGGAGGTTCTAGGCGGTCTAGGGGGACTAGGTGTTCTAGGGGGGCTAGGTGTTTTAGAGGCTAGATTCCTTTTAGAACTTAAACATGTCGTCTATGGTCAGGAGTCCGCTGTGTTGCGCTGTGTATTCTGCTGCAAGCACAGCACCGAGGGCGAAGCCTTGACGTGAATGTGCATCGTGGGTGATGGTAATCTGGTCTGCTTCAGAGTTCCATGTGATAGAATGAATGCCTGGAACTTCACCGCGGCGAACAGAGTTGATGGTCAACTTGTTGCTGTCATTGTTCTCTGCTGGAACCACGGTTCCGTCAGGTTGTGTTAGAGTACCCATCTGCCAGTCGCTCTTACGGTCGAGGTTTGCGACAATCTGCTCTGCGAGTGTTATGCCGGTGCCTGATGGATGGTCAAGTTTATGTATGTGGTGAGTCTCTGTCTCCTCTACGTCATACTGTGGGAAAGAGTTCATGATCTTTGCCAGATACTTGTTGACTGCAGAGAAGATGGCAACGCCGATGGAGTAGTTTGATGCCCAGAAGAGTGTCTTTCCTTCTTCGTTGCAAGCACGTCGTACGTCATCACCGTGTTCTTTTAGCCATCCTGTTGATCCGCTGACTACTTTAACTCCTTTAGCCCATGCTTTTAGGTAGTTGCCGTATGCTACGTGTGGTGCTGTGAATTCTATTGCAACGTCTGCTGAGGCGAATGCAGGGCTGTCGAAGTCTTCTTGGTTGTCAATATCAATGATGCTTACGATCTCGTGGCCACGTGAGAGAGCGATCTGCTCTATCATCTTGCCCATCTTTCCATATCCTATGAGTGCTATTTTCATGTTGTTGTTTTTTTTTAGGTGTTCTAGGTGTTCTAGGGGGACTAGGGGTGCTAGGGGTGCTAGGGGGTCTAGGGGTGCTAGGGGGGCTAGGAGTTCTAGGGGTGCTAGGAGTTCTAGGGGGACTAGGGGCTATCCTTTTTTATTCTTTATTCTTTATTCTTTATTTTTTATTCTTTGTACGCCTGTTCTTCTGCTTGCGCTATGATGTCTTCTTGGGTGAGTTTCTTTGGCGTTGTGTTGATGTCGTCAAGCGAGAGGTTGTCCACTTCGCCTTCTGTCTTGCTTACAGTTTCTTTGGTTGCATCTTGCTGGTGCTCAACGAAGAAGTCATCGTTTTTCGGTTCCTCTACAGTAGGTACGGCGGTGGTAGGGTTCTCCTCCATCTTTGTTCTTTCTGTCTTTGCCGCAAACACGCTGTCGAGGAACTTGCTGTCGGAGCGAAGTCTTTTCAAGGTTATCTCGCATGCTTTCTGTTGACTTTCCTTCTTTGAGAATCCCTCAGCCGTACCACCAGTCAATCCTTCCAGTTGCAGTGAGTATACGAATTTGGGTGAGCCTTGCTTGTCCTGCGTTTGTTCTTCCATTATGAACTCCATCTTGACACGGTTCTTCTGTGACCACTCCAGAATTTTTGATTTGAAGTTCACTTCCTTGTAAGCCACCTTGTCAACATTGAGGTAGGATTTCATTACGCGGTTAATCCAGAAGTCGTAACATGCGTCATATCCTCTGTCGAGATATACTGCTCCTACGAGTGCTTCGAATGCGTTTCCACCGATGTAACTGTTGTGCGTAGCGTTCTTTCCGCTTGCTAATATGAGTTTTGTTACGCCCATCTCCTTTGCGAGTCTGCCGAGAGTCTCGCGCTGCACTAGTTTTGAACGGGTGTTTGTTAGGAATCCTTCAGGCTTTCCTGGGAAACAACGGTAAACTACATCGCCCACTACGGCGTCGAGTATGGCGTCGCCTAAGAACTCCAGTCGTTCGTTGTTCAGTTGTTTTCCGAGTTTTCCTTTTTTCTGTCCTTTGGCGTTATCGGCGTTCATTCGTGCTTTTTTGCCTTGTTTGCGCTTGAACACCTCGTATCGTCCGTCGTCTTTTTTTGAGCCTTTTTCCTTTCGGAATGTGGTGCCCTCCAGTGCTTTTAGTTCTTTAGCGGTGGCGCGATGTCCAAGGCTTTTGTGCATCAGTGCTACCTTGTAATAGGTGATGTTGTGCGGATAAAAGCCTAAAATCTCATATAAAGCAAAATAAAACTCCTTCTCCTTGCGGAAAGGGAGTCTTATTCTATCGATAATGTTACTCAGCATATTTCTTGAATATCACGCAAGCGTTGTGTCCACCGAATCCGAATGTGTTGCTCAGTGCGGCACGGACTTCACGCTTTTGTGCCTTGTTGAAGGTGAAGTTCATGTTATAGTCTATCTCTGGGTCTTCATCTCCTTCCTCGTGGTTGATTGTAGGAGGAATGATATCGTTCTGTACTGACAGTACGCAAGCCATGGCTTCTACTGCGCCAGCGGCACCAAGGAGGTGTCCTGTCATAGACTTTGTAGAAGAGATGTTGAGTTTGTATGCCCAGTCGCCGAAGAGTTCCTTGATGGCTTTAGCCTCAGAGATGTCGCCAACAGGTGTTGATGTGCCGTGAACGTTGATGTAGTCAATGTCCTCTGGCTTCATGTTAGCGTCTTTCAGTGCCTCTGACATTACAATCTTTGCTCCGAGGCCTTCTGGGTGAGATGCTGTGATGTGGTATGCGTCGGCAGACATTCCCTCGCCTACCATCTCGCAGTAAATCTTTGCTCCGCGTGCCTTAGCGTGCTCGAGTTCCTCCAGTATGAGGCATGCTGCGCCTTCTCCCATTACGAATCCGTCTCTTGATGCAGAGAACGGGCGGCTTGCCTTCTGTGGCTCGTCGTTACGTGTAGAGAGTGCGTGCATAGAGTTGAATCCTCCAAGGCCTGGGTCTGTGATTACTGCCTCTGCGCCACCGCTGACAATGATGTTAGCCTTTCCGAGGCGTATGAGGTTGAATGCGTCTGCCAGGGCGTTGGTAGATGATGCGCAAGCGCTGGTAGTAGCATAGTTAGGACCGTGGAATCCGTAGCGGATGGAAATCTGACCTGGTGCGATGTCGCCAATCATCTTTGGGATGAAGAATGGGTTAAACTTCGGTGCGTCCTTGTGTGAAGAGTAATAGTCTATCTCGTCCTGCATGGTTTTGAGACCACCGATACCTACACCGTAGATTACGCCGATGCGGTCCTTATCCACAGTCTCAAGGTCGATGGCAGCATCTTCGATACCCATTGCGGCACTTGCTATGGCAAACTGGCAGAACTTGTCCATCTTGCGTACTTCCTTGCGGTCGATCCACTTAGAAGGGTCAAAGTCCTTTACCTCGCATGCGAAGTGAGTTTTGTATCTTGTAGCGTCAAACTGCTTAATGTCTGCTGCTCCGCTAACGCCAGCCAGCAGGTTCTTCCATGTTTCTTCGGCACTGAGTCCGAGAGGTGTAACGGCACCGATGCCGGTAACAACAACTCTTTTAAGTTCCATGTTATATTGTGTGATATGTAATTGATATAATGATAGGTGGTAGGTTCTTTATAGTAGGTAAATATTTAAATGTCAGTAAGTAAATATTAAAAAAGAACCTACTTTAACAAAAAATGGGTGACGGTCAGTCGAAAATTATCGCCTTGCCGTCCCCCATATGTATCATATTGATTACTGTTCGCAGCAGGTGTTATTACTTGCTTGCGTTCTCGATGTATGCGATAGCGTCACCTACAGTCTGGATCTTCTCAGCGTCAGAGTCAGGGATAGTTACGCCAAACTCCTTCTCGAGTTCCATGATGAGTTCTACAGTGTCAAGAGAGTCTGCACCGAGGTCGTTAGTGAAAGATGCCTCAGCCTTTACCTCTGCTGCTTCTACACCGAGTTTATCACAAATAATCTCAACTACTTTCTTTTCAATTTCAGACATGATTTAAATCTTTTTAATTAATATTTTTTTGTTCTTTATTTTCAATTCATTGTCGAATTTCGCTGCAAAATTACACAATTTCTTCTTAATGACCAAATTATTTCATGAAAAAGCACGTTTTTTTGCACAAACCATATATTTGTGTGCAGATAAAATATGCTCTTATATGTTATTTCAGTCTATCGAGTGCGCATTTTATTACGTCGCTTTCCTCGTTTGTTACTCGGAAATACTCCGTCATGCTCCATAAGTCTCTTGCTACGAGTGCTTTCAGTTGCAGTCGTATCATGCGCTCAGTCTGTTTTCGTTCTGCTTCGTCTTTAGGTTTGATTTTCAGTTTGTCGCCTTCCGCCCATATACCGTCTATTACGTCTTGTGGTATTTCGAAGTCGCGCATGAATGCCGCGAAGCCTCTCTTCCCGTGACTGTTGTTGTCAGGGTCCGCTTCCTTTCCGTAGCGTTTCAGCAGTTCCTTGCGTGCTTTTTCTGCGTAGCGCAGGTTTGCGTTGATTATGACGCTACGTGCCGCCAGTTCTCTGTGGTATCGTGTGTAGCGTGTGGTGTCGAGAGCCACGAAGTAGTCAGGCATTATTCCGCCTCCGCCGTAAACGGTGCGGTGCAGTTTCAGCGTCTCAAACTTTAATGAGTCAGCGAAGTGTATGCTGTCTGCGTTGGTAAATTCTCCGTGTTCGAAGCGTTTCTCCAGGTCGTGCTGGTAGTCTTGCTTGTTGCCTTTTACGTATGGTTTCTGTATGCATCGCCCTGATGGTGTGTAGTAATGTGCCACTGTCAGTCGTATCATGGAGCCGTCGGGCATGTCGATGGGTCGCTGTACCAGTCCTTTGCCGAAGGTGCGTCTGCCTACAACCGTTCCGCGGTCTTGGTCCTGTATTGCTCCCGTTACGATTTCGGCCGCTGAGGCGGAGTATTCGTTCACGAGCACAACGATGCGTCCTTTGCGAAACATGCCGTTGCCCTTTGCTCTGAACTCCTGTCTGCGCACGGTTCTGCCTTCGGTATAAACCAGCAGGTCGTTCTCGTCGAGCAGTTCGTTCAGCAGGTCGGCAGCCGCCTGTAGGTATCCGCCACCGTTGTCCTGCAGGTCCAGCACAAGGTCCTTCATGCCCTGTTTCTTCAGTTGTTCTATGCAGTCAGTGAACTCCTTGTGTGTTGTTAGTCCAAAGGAAGCGATGCGTATGTAGCCAATGCCTGGTCTTAACATATAGGAAGCATCTACCGTGTTGAGTGGTATCTTGTCGCGCGTAACGGTAAAGTACACCGTTTCCTTAATGCCAGCGCGCTTTACTCCAATCTTCACCTTTGTGCCTTTAGGTCCGCGCAGGCGTTTCATGATGTCTTCTTTCGACATTTTAACGCCCGCTATAGTTGTGTCGTTGACTGATATGAAGCGGTCGCCCGCTATAATACCAGCCTTCTCTGACGGTCCACCGTTCACCGTCTGCACCACGAGCAGCGTGTCTTCAAGCACGTTAAACTGTACGCCCACGCCCTCAAAGTTGCCCTGCAGCGGTTCGTTGAGGCTCTTTACCTCCTTGGGCGTAGAGTAACTGGAGTGTGGGTCCAGTTTCTCGAGCATGCCACGTATGGCGTCCTCCGTCAGTTTGTTGTCGTCCACCGAGTCCACGTACAGGCTTGTGATAGCCATAGCGGCATAGGTCAACTTACGCAGGTTGTTCTCGTCAACGTTGTTGATCTTAGTCTTTTTCTGTGCCAAGGCATTGCCAGTAAAGGCAAGGCACATCATTATTACAGTCAGAAGGCGTATTGTCAGGTTACGTTTCATGTTCTTTTTTTTATACATTATGTATAGGTAATAATATCCCCCTCCATGTCGTGAGGAGATACAGATAATGTGTGCAAAGGTATAAAAAAAAAATCATATACCAAACTTATGCGATTGCCCATATAGCGAAAAGTCCGTAATTTTGCACTCAGAAATAACAAACAACACAAAGCACAAATAAAAAGAATAAAAATTAAAAAGAATACTACTATGGCAATAGCAAAATCCCTCACCGAGTTAGTGGGCAACACACCACTCCTCGAACTCAACAAATTTTCTGCAAAGAACGGCCTTGAAACTCCAATCATCGCCAAGGTTGAATATTTTAATCCTGGTGGTAGCGTAAAAGACCGCATAGCCCTCGCCATGATAGAAGACGCTGAGGCTAAAGGCATCTTGAAACCTGGCGCAACAATCATAGAGCCTACTTCTGGTAACACTGGTGTTGGTCTTGCCCTTGTCAGCGCAGTGAAGGGTTACCACCTCATCCTCACCATGCCAGAGACCATGTCAATAGAGCGTCGCAACCTTGTAAAGGCTTACGGTGCCGAGGTACGTCTCACCAGTGGTAAGGAAGGAATGGCAGGAGCCATCCGCGCTGCCGAGCAGTTGCGTGACGAAATTCCAGGTTCGGTAATACTTCAGCAGTTTGAGAACCCTGCTAACCCAGCACGCCACTATGCTACTACAGGTCCTGAGATATGGAAGCAGACCGAGGGCACTGTTGACATCTTCGTAGCAGGTGTAGGTACGGGTGGTACCATCTCGGGCATAGCAAAGTATCTTAAGGAGCAGAACCCTAACGTTAAGGTATATGCCGTAGAGCCATCAACATCAGCCGTGCTCAACGGTCAGCCTATGGGTCCACACAAGATACAGGGTATCGGTGCAGGCTTTATTCCTAAGACATACGATGCTTCAGTAATTGATGAAGTGCTCGATATTGATAACGACGACGCTATTCGCACGGGTCGCGAACTCGCTCAGCAGGAAGGCCTCCTCGTAGGTATCAGTTCAGGTGCCGCAGCCTTTGCCGCACAACTCCTTGCAAAGCGTCCTGAGAACAAGGGTAAGCGTATCGTTACCCTTCTCCCTGACACCGGTGAGCGTTACCTCTCAACAGTGCTTTATGCCTTCGACGAATATCCACTTTAGTAATGTTGAAAAAATGCGTAAGAAAACATTACTCTAACTATAATAAAATTGATTAAGTTATTTTTTTAACATTACTTTAAGCACCTAATACTAACAACACATTCACGATAAAAAGTGGTCCTATATCATAGAGCCACCCTTAAAACAACAATAGCCCGGCATCGCAATTGCGGTGTCGGGCTATTTGCTCGATTATAGGCTGTTTACTTACAATCTGTAAGGAAAACAAATCTTTTCCTTACAGATTTTGTGCCGTTCTCTTCGTATTGTAATCACTACCTGATTACCTTGTAATTAGGCCCAAATTACCGTGTAAACACTATGTGATTACCTTGTAATTTGGTTGCTTTCAGATTGTAAGTTGGTAGTTATTTCTATATAGGGTGGTAACTTATATGCCCAGCCCCTTACTCCAAGTACGTGTAACCGTAGAGTCCTGAGCGGTAGTTAGAGAGGAATTCCTTACCTTCCTCCAGACTTATCTTGCCTTCCTTCACGCTCTTCGTTACCCATATCTCCAGTTGGCGCACCAACTTCTTGGGGTTATACTGCACGTAGTCCAATACTTCCTCCACGGTCTCACCGTCGAATATCTGGTCTATGTGGTACTTGCCGTCCTTCATAGATATGTGGACAGCGTTGGTATCGCCAAAGAGGTTGTGCATGTCTCCAAGGATTTCCTGGTATGCTCCTACGAGGAATACACCAATGTAATATGGCTCGTGCGACTTCAGCGCGTGTACAGGCAGGGCTGACGACAGGTGTTTCGAGGTGACGAAGTGTGCTATCTTGCCATCGCTGTCACACGTTACGTCCTGCAATGTGGCAAGGCGTGTAGGACGTTCGTTAAGCCTCTGTATCGGTACGATAGGGAATATCTGGTCGATAGCCCATGCGTCGGGCAGCGACTGAAAGAGCGAGAAGTTGCAGAAATATTTGTCTGCCAACAGTTTCTCCATGCCTCTGAGTTCCTCAGGCACGTGTTTCATGCCCTTAGTGATGGTCAGTACCTCGCGGCATACGCTCCAGTACATGGACTCAATCTCCGCCCTTGTCCTTAGGTCCACCATGCCCATGGAGAAGAGGCTGAGTGCTTCCTCGCGTATCTGCTCCGCATCGTGCCAGTATTCGAGAATAGAACGTGCATCGATGTTGCACCAGATGTCGTACAAGTCCTTTACCAACTGATGGTCATCCTCCTTCGGTTCAAACTCTTCAGGCATCTCGGGCAGTGACGTTGTCTCCAGTACGTCGATGACAAGCACGCTGTGGTGTGCAGAGAGAGAGCGTCCTGACTCTGTGATAAGGTTAGGGTGGGGCAGGTTGTTCTTGTCTGCAGCATCGACAAAAGTATAGATACAGTCGTTCACATACTCCTGAATGCTATAGTTTACGCTCGACTCCGAGTTGCTGGAGCGCGTTCCATCGTAGTCCACACCCAGTCCGCCGCCGCAGTCGATGTACTCAATGTTGTAGCCCATCTTCTGCAGATTGATGTAGAACTGCACCGCTTCGCGCAGCGCAGTCTGTATGCGGCGTATCTTAGTAATCTGGCTACCGATGTGGAAGTGGATGAGTTTAATGCAGTCGTGCATACCGAGCGAGTCCAACTTCTGGAGTGCTTGCAGCAGTTCAGAGGCAGTAAGACCGAACTTCGACGCATCGCCACCACTCTCTTCCCATTTGCCGGAGCCCGAAGAAGCCAGTTTAATGCGTATGCCGATGTTAGGCATCACGTTGAGTTTCTTGGCGGCTTCGGCAATGATGTCAATCTCGTTAAGTTTCTCCACCACGATGAAGATGCGCTTACCCATCTTCTGTGCCAGCAGCGCCAGTTCTATGTATGCCTGGTCCTTGTATCCGTTGCAGATGATGAGCGAGTCACTCTGGCACTGCACCGCTATGACCGCGTGCAGTTCAGGCTTAGAACCAGCCTCCAGACCGAGGTTGAACTTGCGTCCGTGAGAAATAATCTCCTCCACGACCGGTTGCATCTGGTTAACCTTAATAGGGTAAATCACGAAACTCTCGCCCTTGTATCCGTATTCGTCCGCTGCCTTTTTGAAGCACGAAGCGGTCTTCTCAATACGGTTGTCGAGAATGTCGGGGAAGCGCAACAACACGGGTGTGGATATGTCGCGCAGTGCGAGTTCGTCGATAATCTCGCGCAGGTCAGCCTGGGTGCCGTCCTTCAGAGGCGACACGCAGGCATTGCCCTTGTCGTTAATGCTGAAGTAGGATGTGCCCCAACCAGTCATGTTGTACAACTCTTTGGAGTCTTCAATGGTCCATTTTTTCATCTGGTGTATTATGTGGTGTTTATGGTTAACGATGACCGTAGAAACGTCATCGCACAAGGAACGACCGCTATTAGGCGACGTAGAAACGTCATCGTACGAGGAACGACCGTTATTGCTTGCTGGGTGCATAGCCGTGTGTGCGGGCTTTCTTTTACTCCTCGTTGTTAACTAAATTTTTAACTTTCTCTACTGTTAAGGCTATCTTGTCAGGATTTTCCATGAGTGTAACGTCAACGATGTTGTTAGCCTTCATGTAGTATTCCTCACGTTTTTTCAGTTGTTCAGTTATGAACGCCATGAGTTCTTCGTCGTTCTTACCGAGCAATAGTGGCCTTACGCCCTTGCCCATCTTGAGGTGTTTGAAGAGAACTTCGGGAGAGCACTTCAGGTAAACCACGGTGCCCTGTCCGTTCATGTATTCCATGTTGTCGAAGAAACACGGTGTGCCGCCTCCGCAACTGATAACGACGTTCTCAAACTCCGCCACTTCGTGCAGCATGTTACGCTCTATTTTTCGGAAGCCTTCCTCTCCTTTCTCGTCGAATATGTCCTTCACCTTGCAGTGCATACGTGTCTCTATGTACCAGTCAAGGTCATAGAACGGCAGTCCTAATTCGTGTGCGAGAGCCTTGCCAACAGTAGTCTTGCCGGCTCCCATATAACCTATAAGAATAATCCTTTTCATTCTTGTTTAAATTAAAAATTAATAATTAAGAATTAAAAATTATGATTACTTTTGTTAGCTTTATGGTTTGCTGATGTTTATCACGTGAGCGCATTTTCCGTTAGTGCTTGTGCGAGTTAAATTCATACTATGGTCCGTAGCAATCTCTATTTGTTAATCATAATTTTTAATTCTTAATTTTTAATTATTAATTTTTTATTATTTCCATGCACTGTTCGTACGTCAACTCTGCCGCTTTCTCGTGCAGTTGCTTAGGCAGTCGGTAGTTCTTGCCATCGTATGCGATGTAAGGACCGTAGCGACCGTTCATCACTTCGAGTTTAGCGTCTTCCTCAAACGTCTTGATATGGCGCTTCTGCTCAGCCTTGCGGTTGTCGGTGATGAGTGTGGTAGCCTCGTCGAGCGTTATGGTCAGTGGGTTCATGTCCTTCGGAATAGAGACATACTTCTTGTTATGCAGCACGTAAGGACCGAAGCGTCCTGCGCCAATAACCACGTCAGTACCCTCAAACTGTCCCACGGTGCGTGGCAGACGGAACAACTCCAGTGCCTCCTCCAGGGTGATAGTCTCGATAGAATACTCCTTAGGCAACTGTGCAAAGCGTGGCTTCTCCTCATCGTCAGCGGTACCAATCTGTACCACCGGACCGTATCTGCCAATCTTAACCGATACCGGTTTGCCCGTTTTCGGTTCGTTGCCCAGTATGCGTTCGCCAGCCTTGTGCTCGCTGCGTGACTTTATGGTCTTCTCCACCGTAGGTTCAAAGTCCTTGTAGAAGTCGCTGAGCATCTCGTGCCAGTCCTCCTGTCCCTCGGCAATGGCATCGAACTTTTTCTCCACGTTGGCAGTGAAGTTATAGTCCATGATGCTTGGGAAGAACTCCATCAGGAAGTCGTTGACCACCGTTCCGATGTCGGTAGGCAAGAGTTTACCCTTCTCGCTGCCCGCCATCTCGGTCTTGGTCTTCGTCGTAATGCCCTTGGCACCTAAGGTATCGATGGTATATTCGCGCTCCACGCCTTTCTTGTCGCCCTTCGTTACGTATTCACGCTGCTGAATGGTAGAAATGGTAGGTGCGTAGGTTGACGGTCTTCCTATGCCCAACTCTTCCATTTTGTGTACGAGAGAGGCTTCCGTGTATCGCAGAGGTCCCTGAGAGTAACGCTCCGTGGCAGTAACCTCCTTGCGTTTCAGAGTGTCGCCCTCAGCCATTGCAGCTGGCATCATGCCGGTGTCAGCATTTTTCTCGTTCTCATTGTCGTTGTCGCCGTCGCTCTCGCGGTACACCTTTAAGAAGCCATCGAAGGTGATAACCTCACCTGTAGCCACGAACATCTCTTCTGCTCCCGATACCTTAATCTCCACAACCGTCTTCTCCAGTTCAGCGTCAGCCATCTGCGTAGCGGCAGTGCGCTTCCATATCAGGTCGTAGAGACGACGCTCCTGTTGTGAACCCTCTATCTCCTGCTTGTCCATGTAGGTAGGACGTATAGCCTCGTGCGCCTCCTGTGCGCCCTTAGAGTGGGTGGTATAGTTGCGAGACTTGCTGTACTTCTCGCCGTAGAGTGCCGTTACCGCCTCCTTTGCCGTACCTATGCAGAGTGAAGAAAGGTTCACAGAGTCGGTACGCATGTATGTGATATAACCGCTTTCGTAGAGTCTCTGCGCCACCATCATGGTCTGTGCCACGGTGAAGCCCAGTTTGCGTGCAGCCTCCTGTTGCAGTGTTGAGGTAGTGAACGGGGGTGCTGGAGTGCGGCGCAGTGGCTTCTTCTGTATGCTGGTGATGGTAAACTCAGCGTCCTTACACTTCTCAAGGAAGGCAAGAGCCTCCTCGTGGGTAGAGAAACGGCGGTCCAGTTCGGCCTTAATGTCGCTGCCGTGAGTGTTGAAAATAGCCGTAACGCGGAAGTAAGGCTCACTCTTAAAGGCGTGAATCTCCCTCTCCCTCTCCACGATGAGGCGTACAGCCACAGACTGCACACGACCGGCAGAGAGCGAAGGTTTAACCTTACGCCACAGTACAGGCGACAGATTGAAGCCCACAAGGCGGTCGAGCATACGGCGTGCCTGCTGCGCATTTGCGAGGTTCATGTCCAGGTGGCGTGGGTTTTCGATAGCCTTCAGAATGGCGTTCTTCGTTATTTCGTGGAACACTATGCGGTTAGTGTTCTTCTCATCAAGTCCCAGTACCTCGCAAAGGTGCCATGAGATGGCCTCTCCCTCGCGGTCTTCATCGGATGCGAGCCATACCTTCTTGGCCTTCTTCGCATTGCTTTTCAGTTCTGCAACGAGTTTGCGCTTCTCCTCAGGAATCTCATATTCTGGTTCGAGCGTCTTCATGTCGATGCTTATCTCCTTCTTCTTCAGGTCGCGGATATGACCGTAACTTGACATCACCTTATAGTCTTTGCCAAGGAACTTCTCAATAGTCTTTGCCTTGGCAGGGCTCTCTACGATAACTAAGTTGTCTTGCATGTTATGTAAGTCTATGTTTTTTATTTTCGGTGCAAAAGTACAAATAAATTTCTTTGCACCTTATTATATAGATATCATTTTGTTTTTTTTAACAAAAAGCCATGTTAACGATTTAAGATGATATTTTTTTATCAAGTGTAAAATGTTTAATTTTGCAGGTGCAATATATTTTGTAACTATTACTTATGATAAAAACCATTATAACAGTGCTGCTTAGCACGCTATGCCTTATTGCTTCGGGGCAGACGACTTTTACGTGGAAGATTAGCGAACCCAAGCCTAATGAACTGTTACTAACCGTTACAGGCACTCTTGATGGTGGTTGGCACATCAGCGACCGCAGTCTGCACCTTGAGCAGACGGATGGCGTAACGGCGCAGGGTGGCTTGAAGGAGACCCATAGGGAGTCAACGTCAGGCGATGGTAGCAGCGTGGTGACCTACGAGCAGCGTTTCACCGTGAGTGGAAAGGAGTACAGTTTGAAGGGCTATTTGCAGTATATGGCGTGCACCAACATGTCGTGTCTCGCTCCGCAGACGGTGGAGTTTGAACATCATGGCACTGCAGCGACGGAGGATAAGGAAAGCAAGCAGGAGGTTAATGCTGAGGCTATGGTGACGGAAACGGCTGTAGCAGACAGCGTTCAGCCTACGGTGGCGGACAAGACGGTGCCAGATTTCCTCGCTACAAAGGCGTGGGCCCCAGTGATAAAGCAACTGGAGACATATAAGGAAAGTGCTGATAGCGGCTCGGACAGTGCTAACGACGGTACCGCAGTGGGGCTACTTGCGCTCTTCCTCCTTGCATTCGGTGGTGGATTGCTTGCCCTTCTCACCCCTTGTGTGTGGCCTATGATACCGCTAACGGTGTCGTTCTTCATGCGACAAGGCGAGAAAGAGGGTAAGAGAATAGGCAACGTAAAGGGAGCAATGCTTTATGGTGGCAGCATAGTAGTGATATTTCTGACGCTCGGCATAGCCCTCACCGTGCTGTTTGGAGCCAACGCCCTGAACCAGTTTTCGACAAACGCCGTCTTTAATGTCATTTGTTTCCTTGTTTTGTTATTCTTCGGAGTGTCGCTACTTGGACTTTTTGAACTGCGATTGCCATCATCTTGGGCTAACGCCCTTGACCAGAAGAGCAGTAACACGACGGGCATAGTGAGCATTTTCCTCATGGCATTGACCATGGTGGTGGTCAGTTTCTCGTGTACCGCACCAGTAATGGGCTTGCTGCTTGTGCAGATAGCATCGGCTACATCGGGTGGTGGAGATGTTGCAGCCATGCTCACGCCAGTGGTTGGCATGATGGGTTTCGCCCTTGCTTTGGCATTGCCGTTCACGCTCTTTGCCCTTTTCCCGCAGTGGCTGAAGCGCATGCCGAAGTCGGGTGGGTGGATGACGAGGGTAAAAGTGACGCTCGGCTTCCTTGAGATAGCCTTCGCCTTGAAGTTTCTTAGCGTAGCAGACATGGCGTATGGCTGGCATATTCTGCCCAGAACGGCGTTCCTTATAATCTGGATAGCCCTTGCCCTTGCCTGCGGTATATATCACAGCGTAGATTGGCAACGCAAACGCCCGAAGGCATTGTGGCGTCAAAAGGTGGCGATAGCGTGTTATGCCATTGCCCTTTACCTCATCCCAGGTCTGTGGGGAGCCCCCTGTACGCTGGTCTCAGCCTTCCTGCCACCGCAGGAGAATGTAGAACACAGGGTGTTGTATGACTATGACGAGGCTTTGAAGGAGTCTGTGCGTACGGGTAAGCCAGTCTTTATTGACTTCACAGGCTATGGTTGCGTGAACTGTCGCAAGATGGAGGCAGCGGTGTTTACCGACCAGAGGGTGCAGGAACGCCTGCAGCGAGACTATATCGTGGTGCAGTTGTACGTGGACGACCGCACACCGTTACCACAGCAACTTCACGTTGATGGAAAGACGCTCCGCACCGTAGGCGATAAATGGGCACTGCTTGAGACGTACAAATTTGGTAGTGCTGCGCAGCCGTTCTATGTCATAGTAGATGCTGAAGGCACTCCGCTGACTGGTAGTTACGCCTACGACGAGAGTGTGGAGAACTTTTTGAGGTGGTTGCTATAATGCAAAAAGCGGCAGAGGATGGGAGTCCTCTGCCGCTTTTTGCGATTTATTTTTCTAGGGGGGCTAGGGAGTGCTAGGAGTGCTAGGGGGCTAGGTGTTCTATGAGTTCTAGGGGGGCTAGGGAGTGCTAGGAGTGCTAGGGGTGCTAGGGGTGCTAGGAGTTCTAGGTTTTCTAGATTTGCTGGTCTTTCTAGTCTTTTAGCCTTTAGAGCTTCTGCTCTACCTCAATCTCTGTGAAGGTCTCGATGATGTCGCCTGCCTGAATGTCGTTGAAGTTGACGAGAGAGATACCGCACTCCAGTCCGGTAGCAACTTCCTTAACGTCGTCCTTGTAACGCTTAAGAGCGTTGATGGCACCAGTGTGAATTACGATACCATCGCGAACGAGACGCGCTTTGTCTGTGCGGTGTACCTTACCGTCGGTAACCATAGCACCTGCAACAGTGCCGACCTTGGAGATTTTGAATACTTCCTTAACCTCAACCTGACCTGTGGCAACCTCCTTCTTAATCTTGTCGAGCATACCCTCCATGGCAGCCTTGATGTCGTCCATGGCATCGTAGATGACTGAGTAGGTGTTGATTTCTACGCCTTCCTGCTCTGCAAGTTTCTTCGCAGCAACAGAAGGACGTACCTGGAAGCCTACGATCATACCGTTCTCGGCGGTAGATGCCAGCATTACATCGTTCTCGGAAATCTGACCTACACCCTTCATGATAACGTTTACCTGTACCTTCTCAGTTGACATCTTGATGAAAGAGTCGCTCAGTGCTTCTACAGAACCCTGAGTGTCTGCCTTCACTACGAGGTTGAGTTCGTGGAACTCGCCCAAGGCTACGCGGTGTGCAATCTCCTCCAAAGACAGAGTCTTGGTAGTACGCAGGCTCTGTTCACGCTGCAATTGCAGACGCTTGTTGGCGATTTCCTTTGCTTCTTGCTCAGTGTCCATGATATGGAAAGAGTCACCTGCCTGTGGTGCGCCGTTAAGACCGAGGATGATAACAGGCTCTGCTGGTCCTGCCTTCTCTACGCGTTGGTTACGTTCGTTGAACATTGCCTTAACGCGTCCCCATGCGGTACCGGCAATAACGATATCGCCCTGGTGCAGAGTACCGTTGCTTACGAGTACAGTTGAGACGTAACCACGACCCTTGTCGAGTGAAGACTCGAGGATAGAACCTGTGGCTTTACGGTTAGGGTTAGCCTTGATGTCGAGCATTTCTGCCTCGAGAAGCACCTTCTCCATGAGTTCGTCAACGCCGATACCCTTCTTTGCTGATATCTCTTGGCACTGATACTTACCGCCCCATTCCTCTACGAGGAGGTTCATGGCAGAGAGGTCTTGACGTATCTTGTCTGGGTTTGCGCCAGGTTTATCAATCTTGTTGATGGCGAATACCATAGGAACGTTGGCTGCCTGTGCGTGGGCTATAGCCTCCTTGGTAGTTGGCATGACAGAGTCGTCGGCAGCAATGATGATGATGGCGATATCAGTTACCTGTGTACCACGGGCACGCATGGCTGTGAACGCCTCGTGACCAGGGGTATCGAGGAATGTGATGTGGCGTCCATCTTCAAGTGTTACGTTGTATGCACCGATGTGCTGTGTGATGCCACCAGCCTCACCTGCGATGACGTTGGTATTACGTACGTAGTCGAGGAGCGAGGTCTTACCGTGGTCTACGTGACCCATGACGGTAACGATAGGTGGACGTGCCACGAGATCGTTCTCGTCATCCTCAGCTTCCTGGATAGCCTCACTAACTTCTGCGCTGACATATTCTGTGGTAAAGCCGAACTCGTCAGCCACGAGGTTGATGGTCTCGGCGTCAAGACGCTGGTTGATAGACACCATGATGCCCACTGACATGAGTGTTCCGATAAGTTTAGTTACTGGAACATCCATCATGGTTGCCAGTTCGCTTACGGTAACGAACTCGGTGAGTTTGAGCACTTTGTTCTCTGCAGCCTCTGCAGCCATTGCAGCATCGCGCTGTTCTGCTGCAGCGTCACGCTTCTCCTTACGGTACTTAGCACCCTTTTTGTTTTGGTTGCCCTTGCTGGTAAGGCGTGCGAGGGTCTCTTTTACCTGACGTGCTACGTCCTCGTCGTTGACCTCTTGCTGTTGCTTTCCGCGTTGTTTATTCTTTTTGCCGTTACCGTTGCCACCGTTGTTTTTGCCGTTGCCACCGTTGCCGTTATTATTGTTGCGACCGTTTTTGCCGTTCTTAGAGTTCTTTGAAGGCTGGTTAGCAGCGTCGTTGATGTCAACGCGCTCTTTTCCTATGCGTGTGCGCTTCTTCTTCTCGCTGTTGTTTTGCTGTGCCTTGTCCTCTCTTTCGCGGCGTTTCTCTTCCTTACTCTTCTTCTTAGGACGAGTATTCTGGTTGAGAGCAGAGAGGTCGATGGTACCGATAACGTTAGGACGTGCAATAGAAGTACGTTCGCTACGTAGTGTGAAGATACCCGACTTGCCGTTGTCTTCACTCTTAGGCTGTTCTGCCTTAGGCTCCTCCTGCTTAGTCTGCACAGTTGTGGCCTTTGGTGCTTCTGCCTTAGGTTGCTCTACCTTCGAAACTTCAGGCTTCTTCTGTGCATCGCCTTTCTTAGTTTCAGCGTTGTTCTGCTGCTGAGGCTTTGCATTGTTGTTACTCTTTGCTGGTTTACCAGCGGTGCTGAGGTCGATTTTTCCGAGTGGTTTAACCTCTTTGCGTGCCACAAGACTGTCGCCAGGTGTCACGGCTTGTGATGACTTTTTCACGTCCTGTTTATTCTTGTCCTTGTCCTGTTTCTTCTTTTCAGGCTTCTTCTGCAACTTCTCTGCTTGCACGCGCACCTCCTTGTCAGACTTAAAAGCGGCAACAAGTGCGTCATACTGTTTATCATTCAGTTTGAAAGTCACTTCGTTCTTTACCTCGCCCAGGTCTGGCCTTTTCTCAAGGAAGTCAACAGCAGTCTGAAGTCCGATGTTGAGATCTGATAATGCTTTATTTAGTCTTATACTCATTGTCTGTTTTTTAGTTGTTTAATGTGGTTTATGGTTGGAGGTATTGGGTTAAAAGGTCTTGCGGATTAGATTTTGCTTTATTCCTTAACCACTTATTGCATGGCTGAAGACCGATAGCCAAAAACCTAAAACCAAAAACCTAAGGCTCTCTTTACTGCTGTTCGAATTCGGCTCTTAGCACTTCAAGCAGATGGTCGACAGTCTCCTCTTCGAGGTCGGCCTTGGTGATAAGCATTTCGCGTGGTGCGTTGAGTACCTGTTTAGCGGTGTCAAGACCTATAGCCTTAACTGCGTCGATAACCCACTGGTCGATTTCGTCGTTGAACTGATCGAGGTAGATATCCTCTTCGTTAGCGTTCTCGCCGTCCAGTTCACGGAATACATCGATGGTGTATTCTGTCAGCATGCTGGCGAGTTTTATGTTCTGTCCGCCACGGCCGATGGCGAGAGACACTTCCTCAGGGCGAAGGTAAACCTCAGCCTTATGCTCCTCTTCGTTGAGCACGATGCTGTTAATCTGAGCAGGAGCGAGTGCGCGCTGAATGAAGAGTTTAGTGTTCTGTGTATAGTTAAGCACGTCGAGGTTTTCGTTACACAGTTCTCTTACGATGCCGTGAACACGTGCGCCCTTTACACCTACGCATGCACCTACTGGGTCAATGCGGTCGTCGAAACTCTCAACAGCAATCTTTGCTCGTTCGCCAGGGATACGTGCAATCTTGCGTATGGCTACGAGTCCATCAGCAATCTCTGGAACTTCAGCCTCAAGCAGACGCTGGAGGAAGAGGGTAGAGGTACGTGAAAGGATAATCTTAGGATTGTTGTTGTCGTTTGTAACGCGCTCGATAACAGCCTTTACAGCCTCGTTCTTGCGATATACGTCGGTAGGAATCTGCTCTGCGCGTGGCAGTGACAGTTCGTTACCCTCATCATCAACGACAAGCACTTCTCTCTTCCATATCTGATAAACCTCGCCGGTGATAATCTCGCCTACGCGGTCCTTATACTTATTATAAAGAGTGTCGTGTTCCAGTTCAAGTATCTTGCTTGATAGAGTCTGGCGCAGATTGAGTATAGCGCGGCGTCCGAACTTAGCGAACTCTACGCGTTCGCTGACGTCCTCGCCCACTTCGTAGTCGCTTTCAATCTTCTGTGCCTCAGAGAGTGCAATCTCTTTGTTTTCGTCAGACACCTCTCCGTCGGGTACAACCACGCGGTTGCGGTATATTTCGAAGTCGCCCTTGTCAGGGTTTACGATGACATCGAAGTTGGCGTCGCTGCCGAAAATCTTTGCTATTACATTGCGGAAACTCTCTTCCAGTACGCTGACGAGAGTAGTACGGTCGATGTTCTTGGTAGTTTTGAACTCCTTGAACGTTTCAATCATGTTAGGTACTTGTTCTGTAATCTTTGTTGCCATTGTATGATGTTAGTTTTATTTTTTTAGAAATTAATGAGATACTTGCAGTATTTTACCTCATCCATGGAGAAGGTACGCTCCACGTCAACCATTACCGGGCGTTTTTTGCCTTCCACCTTCTGCTTTTCTTGGGTAGAGATAGTGAAGTTGCGTCCTTCAACGCCTTTCAAGGTTCCTTTCAGTTTCTTGCCGTCGGCGCTGAGTACTTCTACCTCTTTGCCTATGCAGTTGATGTACTGTTGTTCTACCTTGAATGGCTGTCCTAAACCGGCACTGCCTACTTCCAGTTCATAGTCTTCCTCATCGCGGCTCAGTCGCTCTTCTATGAAGCGGCTGAGGGCTACGCAGTCCTCTATCCATACGCCGTCAGCATGGTCTATTTCTACCACGATGCGGTCGTCTGGAGTTACATCTACGTCAACGAGGAAGTACTCTTTGTCATTAAGCCATTCCTCGACAATCTCTTGAACTTTCTTCTTTTCGATCATTGTCAGTATATTATATTACGGTAATCTCTTGTCTCTTACTCTTTACCTTTTTCGGTTGTATAGGGAGAAATTGTATCCAATTGCTTGTAAAAAACGAATGAGGGACTCTTGTGTGAGCCCCTCATTCCACTGAACGGTGCAAAGGTACGAAGTTTTTTTGAATTGTGCAAGTAATTTAATCACTTTTTAATGATTTAGTTGTTTAGTTGTTTGGTTGTTTGGTGGTTTAGTGGTTTAGTTGCTTAGTTGTTTAGTGGTTTGGTTGTTTAGTTGTTTGGTTGTTTGGTTGTTTGGTTGTTTGGTTGTTTAGTTGTTTAGTTGTTTGGTTGTTTGGTTGTTTAGTTGTTTAGTGGTTTGGTGGTTTAGTTGTTTAGTGGTTTGGTTGTTTGGTGGTTTAGTTGTTTGGTTGTTTAGTGGTTTTGGGGGAATTTCCTCTTGTCTTTAGGGTTTTCCGCCTGCGGTGTAGGGAAAAAACGTTTGTGGGGAACGCAAAAGGCATTAACTTTGCACTCAGAAAAAACAACAAGAATGTTTAACCTCTTAAAAATTGAAGATTATGAAAAAGTATATTCTCGGCATCGTAATGACAATGGTTCTCGGTACTATGACTGTTATGGCTCACCCTAATCATGGATGTGACAACAGACACCATGAGGTAAAGCGTGAGTGCGTAGAGAAGAAACACCACGACGGATATCACGGCTTTAAGGATAAGAAGCATCACAATAAGTACTTCAAGAAGCACGGCAAGAAGGTCTGCCACTACTGCGAGGTTGTGCCACCAAGACGCCCAACGCCTCCTGCTCCTAAGGCTCCCCGCCCTCGTACATGGCGCGGAACACCGATGGTTAATGTGCATCTTACCCTGTAATGAAGTAGTTGATGACCCACCTTTCTTGTGCATGCAAAAATGGTAAATTTGGGAAATCGGGTTAAAGGGGCTTAATTACCCTGTAATCTCTATGCTTTTACCTTGTAAAAAGGTAGTGATTACACTGTAAAAGCATAGTGATTACAGCGTAAAAAGATACATATTGCAAAGCGATGACGTAAGTCTTTGATATAAAGATATATACGTTGACGATGCGCAATGTTGGTAAAAATGGTAAATTTGGGAAAATGGTATAAGGGTGGTTCTATAAATTACCACCGTTATATAAAACCTAAATGATGTAATGACGTTTTGTCATCTTTCGAGTTCTTTTCGGCCCAAAGCGTA
>DAIUFT010000007.1:0-75374 GCA_036844425.1 Prevotella sp.
TAAAAACTGCGCAAGTTATTTTTTCAACATTACTTACAAAAAGAAAAAGTCCTGACGGAGAGTCTTTCCCGTCAGGACTTTTTCTTTATACTTTTATTTTTTATTCTTTTCAGTATTATAAAAGACAAGTGTTTTTATTACAAAAGCGTGCGTTTTACTCACGTACTCCGCCACTTTCTTTGTCTTACTTTACCTCCCAGATGTCGTTAGTCTCAAGGAGTTCAGCGAAGTTGTGATACTTCTTGGCTGCCTTTACCTCCTCTATCTGAGCCGTAACAGCGTCATCGTAAGTTGGAGCCTCAACGTCGCGTATTACTCCGAGGGCTACAGGGAAGCCGTCACCATTGCCCATCAGGGCTAACTTCAGTTGCAGAGTGTTGTCCTCGCAATGTGCATCGTGAACGAGAATGTCCTTCTCTGTGATGCCGTTCTCGCCAATCTTCACTACCTTCAAGCCGAAGCCTTCCTGCACAAGACCAAACTCGTTGTTCTCACCAAAGATTAATGGCTTGCCGTGCTCTACGTAGATGGCGTTCTTTGCACGTCCTGCTTTGTTGTAAACAGCGTCATGACAGCCGTTGTTGAAGATTACGCAATTCTGCAATACCTCTACTACGCTTGCACCCTTGTGTGCGTTTGCCTGCTTCAGCACCTCCACTGTGTGAGGACCATCAGTAGCAACGGTACGTGCAAAGAAGTGTCCGCGTGCGCCAAAGCAGAGTTCTGCTGGGCGGAATGGATCCTCAACGGTACCGTAAGGTGATGACTTGCTGACGAAGCCACGTGGTGATGTAGGTGAATACTGACCCTTGGTAAGACCGTAGATACGGTTGTTGAGCAGTATCATGTTGAGGTTTATGTTACGACGATTAGCGTGAATGAAGTGGTTACCACCGATGGCGAGACCGTCACCGTCACCACTTATCTGCCAAACTGTAAGGTCTGGGTTAGTTACCTTCGCTCCGGTAGCGATGGCAGCAGCACGTCCGTGAATGGTGTTCATGCCGTAAGTAGCCATATAGTGAGGCAAACGACTTGAACAGCCGATACCTGAGATGACAGCAGTGTTCCAAGGTGCTACGCCTATCTCTGCCATTGCCTTGTGCAATGATGCGAGGAAGAAGTGGTCACCACATCCAGGACACCAACGTGGTTGACCTTTTTTGAAATCTGCGGCCCCCCACTTTGTCTCCCCCACAGGGGAGATATTATTACTATTATTAACTGTATTCATCGTTTTCAGTTTTAATAATCAATAAAATTTGTTATTCTCTCTATCACATCATCAATATTTCCAAGAACCTCATTGTTAGTAAATCGCAACACGTTGTATCCGTTAGCGTTTAGCCATTGTTCACGTTCCTCATCACAAACTTGTTGTTCTGGCAACTGATGATACCCTCCATCAATTTCGATTACTACTCCTTTCTCTATGCAAGCGAAGTCGGCTATGAAACAGCCTATGATATGTTGGCGTCTGAAACGATACCCTAAGTTCTCGCTTTTCAATACCTGCCACATCACACGCTCGGCATCCGTAGGATTGTTTCTGTTATGTTTAGCAAACTCTTTTAGTCTGTTATAATAGAAAGGATCTGCCGTTTGATAACCAAGCTTGTTGTATTTCATAGCGGATGCCTATTTCGTTTGCGGAAATACCGTGTAAACAGGAGAAGTGTAACCCTTCCTCCCCCCGCGGGGGAGGTTAGGAGAGGGGCTATATAAGTTTCTTAAACGCCTCTACGAGTTCGTTTACTACGAATGGCTGACCCTTGACTTGGTTGAACTGTGCAGGTACGAATCCATCGACCTTCATTCGAAGGAAGCCTGCGAGTTGTCCCATGTTCTGCTCGGCAACTACTACCTTTGGATACTTCTTCAGCACCTCAGCAGTGTTCTTTGGCAGTGGGTTGATGTACTTGAAGTGTGCCTGGGCAACCTTATAGCCCTGAGCGCGCATCTCTTCCATAGCAGCACGGAGATGACCGTATGTGCCTCCGAAGCCTACGATGAGCAGGTCAGCGTCGTCAACGTCACCTATTACCTCAAGATCAGGCACCTCGATGTTGTTAATCTTAGCCTGACGCTTGCGTGTCATAAGGTCATGGTTCTCTGGTGCGGTAGAGATTGCGCCTGTCTTATCGTCCTTCTCCAGTCCGCCAAGGATGTGCTGGAAACCCTCACGACCTGGTACTGCCCAGTAACGTGTGCCGTTCTCTGCACGCATATATGGTGTCCATGTGCCCTTCAGTTCCTCTGGAACGTAAGGAGGGTTGATGGCATCCATCTTGGTAAGGTCAGGAAGACGGAACGCTCCTGAACCGTTTGCTACATATGCATCGGTAAGAAGCACTACTGGTGTCATGTGCTCCAGTGCCATCTTTGATGCCTGATAAGCAGCATCGAAACAGTCTGTTGGGCTTGTAGCGGCTATTACAGGCATTGGTGACTCACCGTTACGACCGAAGAGAACCTGAAGCAGGTCTGTCTGCTCTGACTTTGTTGGCAGACCTGTAGCAGGACCACCACGCTGTACGTCGAGCACTACGAGCGGAAGTTCCATGATAACAGCGAGGTTCATAGCCTCTGACTTAAGGCAAATACCAGGACCTGAGGTTGATGTTACTGCCAATGCGCCTGCGAAAGCAGCGCCTACTGATGATGCACAGCCTGCTATCTCGTCCTCACACTGTACGGTTGTTACACCGAGTGACTTGTGCTTTGACAACTCGTGCAGCACGTCTGTGGCAGGAGTGATAGGGTATGAACCGAGATACAGTTTCAGACCAGCCTTCTCTGCGGCAGCGATGAAACCGTAAGCGGTTGCCTTGTTACCGGTGATGTCCATGTAACGACCTGGGGTCTTTACCTTTGACTCTACGCGATATACGTTGGTTGCAGATGAGTGTGTGTTGTGACCGTAGTCGTAACCTGCCTGTATTACCTTGATGTTAGCCTCTGCTACGCCTGGTTTCTTGGCGAACTTCTCCTTCAAGAAGTTTGCTACGAGGTCGAGGTCACGGCTGAAGAGCCAGCAGACAAGGCCGAGTGCAAACATGTTACGACACTTCAGCATTGCCTTATTGTCCATGCCGCTGTCAGCAAGTGCGTCCTTTACCATCTGTGTTATTGGACACTGGATAACGCGGTCTGGGTCGATACCCATCTCGCCAAGGTAGTCCTCTGTCTGGAACTGTGCCTTATCGAGGTCTGACTTCTTAAAGGAATCGGTATCTATTATTATTGTAGCCTGTGGCTTTGCATACTTATACTGGGTCTTAAGTGCAGCAGCGTTCATGGCAACGAGCACGTCACACTGGTCACCAGGAGTGAACACCTGTCCTGCTCCGATATGAACCTGGAAGCCCGAAACGCCTGTCAGCGAGCCTTGCGGGGCGCGGATGTCAGCCGGATAGTCTGGGAATGTAGAGATACTGTTACCTACGGTTGCTGATACCGTAGAGAAGATGTTACCGGCAAGCTGCATACCGTCGCCGGAGTCACCAGAGAAACGAACCACTACCTGGTCCAGTTCCTTAATGTCCAATTCTTCTGCCATAATTATATTTTGGTTTATAATATATAATATCCTTTTTAAATAACACCAACACTCACCGTGTTGTCTTTCTCTTTTCTCTCAGCGCACTCTTTGATTGCTTTGTATTAATCGCTGCTTTGCGAGTGCAAAATTACTCATTTATGATGAAACAACAAAACATTTTGCAATAAAAATACCCATTATAATAGCATTTTGTTATCACAAAACAAGTTTTTTCAATATTTGTGCTACGGCAGTTTATATCACCGGCTCTTTTTCTTCTTCCTCTTTTTCCTGAAGGAATTTCATATATATACGTATTGCGAGCTCTACCATCTTCACGCAAGGGCGCTTACGGTAATACTCGTCTGTGCGCTCATCTGGCACTGGTACGGTGCTGACGTTCTTCACATAGCCTTTCAACAGGTCACGACAGAGCAGGCTTCCTGTCTCCTCCTTAAACCTTGCGGCAAGGTCTTGCACCACTTTATAGTTCTGTGCCTTCACCTCTTTGTCCGCTTTCTCGCTCGCCACTTCCAGTCCTGCGAGCATAAACATGCCCGACGCGGTGCCGCATGTCTCACGCATACGCCCTATTCCGCCACCGAACGACGCGGAGATGCGTGCCATAAGTCCTTCGGGCACATTGTACCAATCGGCGAAAGCGAGCGTCACCGACTGCGAACAGTTATATCCTTGTTTAAAGAACGCTACGCCTTTCGCTACACGTTCTTCCGTTTCTTTTTCCCAATCCATTAGAATTTCTACCTTGTTTTATACGTTAAACTAACGCTTTTACACTGCCAAACAGCCACTTTCTATATATTAAGCAACCACTTAACGAAGAAGAACACTGGCGGAACGAGTAGTGCCGGCAGCATCTGCAGGGTGTGGCAATTACGTAATTTCAATATATCTATGCCCGACGCGGCTATCAGTATGCCGCCAACGATGGATAGTTCTGTCATTAGTTCGGGGCTTATAGCCTCTGCGCTACACTTGGCTATCAGGTAAAACATGCCCTGCGAACAGAACAATACTGGTGCTGCCCACACCATTCCCACGCCATACGTGGCAGAAAGTACTGTGGATGACACCAGATCGAGCGTAGCATTAGTAAAGAGGTATGTGTTATCACCCTGCAACGCTGACATCACTGGTCCTAACATAGAGAATGTTCCTATGCAATAAAGCAAGCAACCCGTTGTCAATCCGTCGGCAAGACGTGGCTTGTCCGACTGTGTTTTCTTGCCTATCTCTCTCACCTTCTCGAGTTTCAGCGCACAGCCCACCACGGAACCCACTGCCATCGCTACGATGAAAAGCACAGGATACTGGCTTTGCGGCATATTATGCACGAAGGCATTGGCACCCAACAGCACTGTACATACGCCCAAGGCGGTGAACATTGCTTCCTGATATTTTGGCTTTATGCCCTTGCGTAGCGTGCCACCTAAGAGCGAACCCACTACGATACAACTTACATTGACTATTGTTCCTATCATTCCGTTATTTCTACTATTCCTACATTGCAGGTGTGCTTCATAAAGAAGTCATTCGATATAATACAGTATCCATGGTTTCCCCAGTTGCTGCCGTAAGAGTTTCTGCACAAGAACCCACCGTCTCTTACCTCCACTATCGCCATGGCATGGTCAGACGAGGCACCTCCTCCCATAGGTTGCATGCTCTCCTCCTTGCCATACTCCCAATATACGGCATGCCCTTGGCGCACCGACTCGCGCACCATCCGAAGGAGTTCCTTCATCGGTTTGTTAACATATCGGTAATATCTGCGGTTGTCTGGTACCTCAAGTGCTACCTTTCTATTCCAAGGATGTGTCTGTTCCGACACGTACCAATGCCACTTTTGATAATACATCACGCTCTCAGCAAACTGCTGCGGCGTATAGCGCATGGACAGATAATAGAACGACTCGCTTGCATCTTCCTCTATGTCATGCGTTGACCTCTCGTGCCTTGCCACCGTAAAGCGTGGCATTAGCGGCTCTATCCTCTCCATTAACTGTTGCCGCGACTGCCTATGCGATACCGCGTCTGCCGTCATCAGTGCCAGTTTGCGTTCCAACACCCTACTACTATTAATGCGTGACCGCTCCTGTTGATACGGCACCAGCCCATAATCATTCATCAAGCGTAACGCATCCTGCCCCACCCCACGCATGGATATGGTACCACGTCCGCCCTCAGTCAACACCTCACCATCCGACATTATCTCGTAACGCTCCAGCGTCTGCTCTTCCATCAGGTGAGCCATGAGCCACTGGCGCGACAACAGTACGCTGTCACCACGCAACGCTGCCTCATGCTCCACGCAGGCACAGAAGGCATATATCCAGCAGGCTTCAGTGCGTTGTTGGTCATATACGTCGCTAACATAACTCGCCGTGGGCAGTGCCAGACTATCGTCCTTCGCGCTGTCAGCGTCTCCTTCCCCCGCAGGTCGGGAACATGACAGCACTAAACTCACCGTAAGCGCAAGCAACATGTAATATTTTGAAATAATAAATCTCATCATTTTGCAATATTATCCTAACTTGTTCATTAGGCAATCAACATCTCCTCGCAAGGAAAATGGTTCACGCTGCAAAAGTAATAAAAAAACTTCAGATAAACTATTTTATACCTATATTAAAAACGGTAGGGCGCAAAAACAACTGACATTTGTCACCTTTTTTGTAACATTGACTTTACAAAATGTTTAAAAATACGTTATTTTTTGCCCTTTTATCATTTATTATCACTTTTTACTGCTTGCAGAACAAAATATTTTTCGTACCTTTGCAGCGAATTAAGGCGCATTGCGTACACTCGCGACCTTACAGCGAAGCAAAGCGAAATATTCAGGAACAACACATATTTATATCTTAAATAAATTTTCAGTAAGTAATGGCAACATTAGATTTGACACAGTATGGCATCACTGGTTCAACAGTGATCGCGCACAATCCTTCTTACGAGAAACTTTTCGAAGAGGAGACAAAGGCTGGTCTCGAGGGCTTCGAGGTAGGTCAGGTAACTGAGCTCGGTGCAGTTAACGTAATGACTGGTATCTTCACTGGTCGTTCACCTAAGGACAAGTACATCGTAGATGACGCACAGTCTCACGACAAAGTATGGTGGACTACTGATGAGTATAAGAACGACAACCACCCAATGTCAGAAGAGGTTTGGGCACAGGTAAAGGACATCGCAAAGAAAGAACTTTCTAACAAGAACCTTTACGTTGTTGATGCATTCTGTGGTGCAAACAAGGCTACACGTCTCGCTGTTCGCTTCATCGTAGAGGTAGCATGGCAGGCACACTTCGTAACCAACATGTTCATCAAGCCAACAGAAGAGGAACTCGCTAACTTCGAGCCAAACTTCGTTATCTACAACGCTTCTAAGGCTAAGGTTGAGAACTACAAGGAACTCGGTCTTAACTCTGAAACATGTGTTGCCTTCAACACAACTTCACGTGAGCAGGTTATCATCAACACATGGTACGGCGGTGAGATGAAGAAGGGTATGTTCTCAATGCAGAACTACTACCTCCCACTTAAGGGTATCGCTTCTATGCACTGCTCTGCTAACTGCGATATGAACGGTGAGAACACAGCTATCTTCTTCGGTCTTTCTGGTACTGGTAAGACTACTCTTTCTACCGATCCTAAGCGTCGCCTTATCGGTGATGACGAGCACGGATGGGACGACGAGGGTGTCTTCAACCTCGAGGGCGGTTGCTACGCTAAGGTTATCAACCTCTCTAAGGAGAACGAGCCTGACATCTACGGCGCTATCAAGCGTAACGCTCTGCTCGAGAACGTAACTGTTGACGCTAACGGTAAGATCGACTTCGCTGACAAGAAGGTTACTGAGAACACTCGTGTATCTTACCCAATCAACCACATCAACAACATACAGCCAGGTTCATCAGCACCAGCTGCAAAGAACGTAATATTCCTTTCTGCTGATGCATTCGGAGTACTTCCTCCAGTATCTATCCTGACTCCAGAGCAGACTCAGTACTACTTCCTCTCTGGTTTCACAGCTAAGCTCGCTGGTACAGAGCGTGGCATCACTGAGCCAACTCCTACTTTCTCTGCTTGCTTCGGTCAGGCATTCCTCGAGTTGCACCCAACTAAGTACGCTCAGGAGCTCGTTAAGAAGATGAACATGTCTGGTGCTAAGGCATACCTCGTTAACACCGGTTGGAATGGTACTGGCAAGCGTATCTCTATTCCTGACACACGTGGTATCATCGACGCTATCCTTGACGGTTCTATCCTCAAGGCTGAGACTAAGAAGATCCCTATGTTCGACTTCGAGGTTCCAACATCTCTGCCAAACGTTAACCCAGCAATCCTTGACCCACGCGACACATACGCTGACGCTTCAGAGTGGGAAGCAAAGGCTAAGGACCTCGCTGCACGTTTCATCAAGAACTTCGCTAAGTACACTACCAACGAGGCTGGTAAGGCTCTCGTTGCTGCTGGTCCACAGCTCTAAACCTGTACACACCAACAGTAAGGTAGTTGCTCTTGCAACATAATACTCTACGGCACCGCATTGCACACATCGTAATGCGGTGCTTTCTTTTTCCCAAAATGATTAAAGAAAACAACATCCTTTACCATACAGTGGCTTTTCTGACAGTAGCAATATGGGGCACCACCTTCGTTGCTACGAAAGTACTGATGATTAACGGTCTATCGCCAGCACAGATATTCATACTGCGATTCTCCATGGCTTACGTCTTAATGCTCATCATAAACCACAAGTGACTATTCTCTAACTCATGGCAGGACGAAATAAAGATGCTGTTGCTCGGCATCACAGGAGGCTCTATGTATTTCCTATGCGAAAACGAGGCAATGAACTTCACCACCGCCACTAACACCTCACTAATAGTCTGCTCCTGCCCGCTCTTCGCCACGCTGCTTGTACGACTCGTCTATCGCTCCTCACGCATCAACTTCATACAAGTCTCTGGTTCATTACTCGCCTTCGCAGGCATGATTATCGTGGTGCTCAACGGCAGATTCGTGCTCCACCTATCCCCTGTAGGCGACTCCCTGGCATTCGTAGCATGCATAAGTTGGGCTATATACTCATTACTAATGAAATCTGCTTCCGAAAAATACAGTGCAGCTTTCATCACGCGCAAAGTCTTCTTCTACGGAACACTCACCGCCCTACCTTATTATTTAATGACAGGCCACGAAACGCCATCGATAGAGATATTCATGAAACCACAAGTCATAGGTAATCTGCTTTTCCTCGGGTGCCTCGCATCAATGATATGCTTCCTCACATGGAACTGGTGCATCTCAAAACTGGGTGCCGTAAAAGCCACCAACTGGGTATATTTTAACCCCATCACAACCATAGTCTTTGCCGCATGGGTGCTACACGAGGAAATTACAACGTATTTCTTAATTGGCGCCGCATGCATACTGGCAGGAATGTATATTGCAGACAAGAAAACACTCGCCAAATAACAAAAACAATGTAATCCCCACTTTGCAGAAATAGCGACATAACCCCGTTTCCTTTGACCGATATCAATTAAACGATATCATACGAAAGAAAAGTCACGAAAAAGTTGTGTGCGCACACAATTCTTATTACCTTTGCATCAGAAAAAGGAAAGAGACCTCCGAAAAGAGGTTAATTTCCGAGAAAGGATTAAAGGATAACAAGTTAAACACTGAAGCCGTAAGACAGTGATGCTGAGCGGTTTCACTAAAAATTAGAGAAAGGAAAAAGTTATGATGTTAACAAGTTTTGCAACAATGCTTATGATTGGTATGGTAGTTGTATCAGCAATCTGCGGTGTTTCATCACTCAAGAATGGTCACAACGCCCGCTAAAAAGCATGAAAGGCTAAAGTTCCGATAGGAATGATAGCATTTTAAAAGTAATCAACCCACTTAAAATAATGAGTCCTGTCATCAATTCGTTGATGACAGGACTCTTCTGTTTTAGGCAGTTATATTAAGCAACTGCTATAAGGGTGGTCTAAAAAATCCCTTAAGGGTGGTAATTTATAGAACCACCCATAAACATACTAAAAGTATTGCTACCCAGCAACACAGTCGTATTTTTTGCCCAAACGAACGACTGTTACATCTTTTTTACTCCATGGTCGTGCACATACAGGGACCGAATTGTCACACTTTTTAAGGTAAAAAAATACTAACACCCGAAATCGTCATTTCCCAAATTTACCATTTTTACCCCAAGAAAGCATAAAATACATAATCCTTTGATATACTGCATATTACAACATCAAAAAGACAAAGCATAAAAATTACGCTGTAATCACTATGCTTTTACCGTGTAAACACTATGCTTTTACCGTGTAATCACTATGCTTTTACGGTGTAATCACTATGCTTTTACCGCATTTCCCAAATTTACCATTTTTCATTTTTTTACGCATTTATTTCGTTATCTCACAGAAATTTATTAACTTTGCACGCATTCTCTATATACGTATGCCATAATTGTGCCCGTACGGACACTTTACGAAGTACAGAACAACTATAAACCTACCATAGAGACAATGCGAAAAAACAATGGCATGCCCTGCCATGACTAACCCTAAGAGAAATTAAAAATAAAATAAAAACAAGTTAAACCAAAATGCAAAACAAAGGAATTGTAATTGTAACCGCCGTTCTCTTGACGCTTGCAAGCATCTTCTATTTGTCATTCTCGGTAGCAACAAGTTATTACGATGCTCAGGCTGCCAAGATCAGCGACCCTATCGCTGCGCAGGACTATAAGGACTCCGTGAAGTATCTCGGCGTTTACTCTTATCAGAACTGCCAGGAGACACAGATAGGTCTTGGTCTTGACCTTAAGGGCGGTATGAACGTAATTCTTGAAATCTCCGTTCCTGACGTTGTAGAGGTTCTTGCCGACCACAAGACCGACGCAGCCTTCGTTAAGTCAATGAAGGAAGCAAAGAAGGCGGAGGAGACAAGTCAGAACGACTTCATCTCTCTCTTTATCGACGCCTACAAGAAGAACGCACCGGGCCACCGCCTGGCTGAAATCTTCGCCACACAGCAACTGAAAGGCAAAGTTACGACTCAGAGCACCGACAAAGAAGTGGAGCGCGCACTCCGCGAGGAGGTGCAGGGCGCTATCGACAACTCTTACAACGTTGTAAGAAACCGTATCGATAAGTTCGGCGTAGTTCAGCCTAACATTCAGAAACTCGAAGGACAGGAGGGACGACTGATGGTCGAGATGCCTGGCGTACGTGAGCCAGAGCGTGTCCGCAAACTCCTCCAGGGCTCTGCCAACCTTGAGTTCTGGGAGACATATAACGCCGCTGAGGTTGTTCCTTATCTCGTTCAACTCGATACACAGCTCGCTAACGGTGCTTCAGAGACTAAGACCGACACCGCTAAGATTGCTGAAAATGCCAACAATGAAGTGGCTGCCGCTACGGCTGACACCGTTAAAAAGGAGGCCGCTCCTAAGTTTGAACTGAAGAAGGCCGACAACAAGAACGCTGACGCTGAGAAGGCTGCCAAGAACAACGACGCACAGATCGCGAAGATGAAGAAGCAGCACCCACTGCTCGCCATCCTTCAGACAGCACAGGGACAGAGCCTCTCTACCGTTGGCTATGCTAACGTGCGCGATACTGCCGAAATCAACAAACTCATCCACAGTGCTGAAGCCCAGAAGGTTATCCCTTCTGACGTAAAACTCCTTTGGAGTGCTAAGGCAATGGAGGGCATGAAGAACATCTTCGAACTCCACGCACTGAAGGTAACATCATCTAACGGTCGCGCTCCATTGGAGGGTGACGTAGTGGTAACAGCCAAGGACGAGTTCGACAACTACGGTCGTCCATGCGTATCAATGTCAATGAACAACAAGGGCGCACGCCTTTGGGCACAGTTGACCAAGCAGAACGTTGGCAAGGCAATCGCCATCGTGCTTGACAACGCTGTATATTCAGCACCTCGCGTGAACGGAGAAATCACCGGAGGAAACTCTCAAATCTCTGGTAACTTCACCATTACCGACACCAAGGACCTCGCCAACACTCTCGTATCTGGTCGTATGCCAGCACCTGCACGTATCGTTCAGGAAGAGGTTGTAGGTCCTACACTTGGTGCACAGTCCATCCAGCAGGGTATCATCTCATTCGGTATCGCCTTCGTACTTCTTATGATATATATGGTAATGATGTACGACCTCATTCCGGGTATGATGGCTAACCTCGCCCTGTTGGTTAACATGTTCTTCACCCTTGGTATCCTTACCTCTTTCCAGGCAGCCCTTACAATGTCAGGTATCGCAGGTATGGTGCTCTCACTCGGTACGGCGGTGGATGCCAACGTGCTTATCTACGAGCGTATCAAGGAGGAACAGCGTCGCGGACTGGGCATTAAGCAGGCTCTTGCCGCAGGTTACAGCAACGCCTTCTCTGCCATCTTCGACTCTAACTTGACTTCTATCATAACGGGTATCATACTCTATGTATTCGGTACAGGTCCTATCCGTGGCTTCGCAACGACCCTTATCATAGGTATCGTATGCTCATTCTTCACTGCGGTATTCCTCACACGTATCGTTTACGAGAACCGTCTGAACAAGGACAAGTGGATGAACCAGAACTTCACCACACGTTTCTCGCGCAACCTTCTTAAGAACACTGACTTCAAGTTCATGTCAATGTACAAGAAGACATTCAGCATTATCGCAGTGCTCGTAGTTGTCTTCATCGCAAGTTTCGTAGTTCGCGGTCTCTCTAAGAGTATCGACTTCACCGGTGGTCGTAACTACGTTGTAGCATTCGAGAAGCCAGTACAGCCAGAGGAAGTACGTACAGTGCTCGCCAAGACTTTCCCAGAGGGTACCACATCAACAGCTATCGCCCTGGGTACTGACAACAAGACCATGCGTATCTCTACCAACTACAAGATTGAGAGCAACGACCCAACCGTAGATGACGAGGCAGAGACACTACTCTACAAGTCACTCAAGAGCGCAGGTCTCGTAAACCAGAAGGACGTACAGGCATTCAAGAACCCTGACATCCGCACAGGTGGCTCTATCATCTCATCTACAAAGGTAGGTCCATCAGTGGCTAAGGACATCACATACGGTGCTATCTACAGTGTGCTCATTGCCCTCGTAGCCATCTTCCTCTACATCATGGTACGTTTCCGCAACGTTGCCTTCTCTGTAGGTTCTACCGCAGCACTGGCTGTTGATACACTCATCGTGCTGGGTATCTACTCACTCTGTTGGGGTTGGTTGCCAATGTCTCTCGAGATAGATCAGACATTCATCGGTGCTATCCTTACCGTGATCGGTTACTCTATCAACGATAAGGTGGTAGTATTCGACCGTATCCGTGAGAACCTCAAACTGCATCCTAAGCAGGATTTGCAGACAAACTTCAACAATTCTATCAACCAGACGTTGACACGTACCATCAACACGTCGTTCTCAACACTCATCGTGCTCCTGATGATATTCATCTTCGGTGGTGATAGCATACGTTCATTCTCATTCGCAATGATTCTCGGTGTAGTATTCGGCACACTGTCTTCTATCTTCGTGGCTGCTCCAGTAGCATACATCACGCTCGGTAGAAACATTGAGAACCGCCTTGAGAAAATAGAGGAAAAGTAACGATATAAGTATCATGACGACATAACATAGTCGCCAATAACAAATGACAACTAACGTTTGTGGTAAAAAAGCCCTTATGGCTTTTGCCACAAACGTTTTTTTTTGTAATTTTGCAATATAATTATAGCACGTAACTCTACTTAATCTAAACCAAACGCAATATGAAGAGACTTTTAAAGGTGCTTTGCCTTACCATAGCAGGCGCATTAGCCGCTTATTCATTGGCGCAAGCACAGACTACTACACCCAAACCGGTACGCTCCGTGCCGCAGACTTTTACCATTCCCCACCCTAACTACAAGCAGAGTCCGCTGACAGGCATGGACCGTCAGGCGTGGATTGACGCCGCAACATACCTTCTCGACGGTGCGTTCACCTATATTAAGGATATAGATGATCCAATGTATTTCCCAAAACAATTGGAGAAGACCTACCCACGCGACCCCAGTCAGGTGCCAACAGCCAAGTTGGAGGGACTGTGCCGCACGCTCTTCGTTGCCGCTCCGCTGCTGAAGGAAAACCCTAACCTGACGTTGGGAGGCATAAAGGTAGCCGACTACTATCGTCACCAATTGCTCAACCTCACCGACCCAAAGAGCGAGAGTTACATAAAGCACCGCACGGGCGGACCGAGCCAGATACTCGTAGAGTTTGGTGCCCTCGCCATATCACTCGGTACTGCAAAGGACATCCTGTGGGACCCACTCACCAAGGAGCAGAAAGACGCCGTGGCATCAATGATGCTCAGTTACGGCAACGGACCCACAATAGGCTCTAACTGGATGTTCTTCAACGTCTTCGTGATGAGTTTCTTCAAGGAACAGGGCTATCAGGTAAACGACAAACACCTCAATGACCTGCTGCAGAAGATACTCGCCCGCTACCGCGGAGAAGGATGGTATAACGACGACCCTGCGTACGACTACTACAGCATGTGGGCATTCCAAATGTATGGACCTATCTGGGCGCAGACCTACGGACACTTCTACCCTGAGTACGCGAAGCAGTTTATGAAGAACCAGAGGGACATGGCAGACAACTACCCATACATGTTCAGTGCCGATGGCAAGATGAACATGTGGGGAAGAAGTATCACATATCGCTTCGGAGCAATCGTGCCACTCGCACTCTTAGGTTATCAACACGACTCAAACATCAACTATGGCTGGATGCGTCGCATAGCATCATCAACGCTCCTGCAGTTCCTTCAGAACCCCGACTTCCTGCAAGACAATGTGCCTACGCTGGGCTTCTACGGACCTTTTGCCCCTGCAGTGCAGATATACAGTTGCCGTGGCAGCGTCTATTGGTGCGGAAAGGCGTTCCTCGCCCTACTTCTTCCTAAGGACAACCCATTCTGGACCGCCAAGGAGAACAACGGACCATGGGAGAAGGAACTGAAGAAAGACAACGTTTACAACAAGTTCCAGCCTGCAACGAACCTCCTTATCACCGACTATCCTAACGTGGGCGGAGCAGAGATGCGCTCATGGTGCCACGAGACTGTAGCCAAGGACTGGCAGAAGTTCCGCAGTTCAGAGAACTACAACAAACTGGCTTACCACACAGAGTTCCCCTGGATGGCAGACGGAGAGAACGGTGAGGTGTCCATGAACTACGCCACTCTCAACGCGAAGAAGCAGTGGGAAGTGCTGCGCCTGTACGACTTTAAGGACTTTAAGGACGGCATATACCGCCGCACAGCAGTCTTAGAGACCGACGCCAACGTAAAATACAGCCTGGCAGACATACCATTGCCTAACGGAGTGCTGCGCATCGACCGTGTGAACGTACCTTCGCCTACCACCATTCGCCTTGGACATTACTCACTGCCAAGCATCAATGGCACACCAATAACAGAGAAGAAGAATGCCAAGGTGCCTGCGGCTACCATCATAACAAACGGCAGTCACTCACTCGCCATGGTGCCATTGGCAGGTTGGGACAAGACTATGGTCACACGCACCACAGGGCTGCACCCAGTAAGCAACGACTGCGCACTCATACAATGCGAGAAGAACGTTGATGAAGAAAACGTCATGGTAACCCTCATGCTGTGGAAAAAAGGCAGCAAGGACTTCACCAAGAAGGAACTTTCACCCGTAAAAGACGTTAAGATAGCAGCAGACAACAGTTCCGTAACCGTAACCTTCAGCGACGGAACAAGCAAAACCGTGGTGTTCTAAATATAGAAACACGATACTCTAAGCACAGGATTACAAATAGAAAAACAGCATTATGGTAGCCAGACACACCATGAACTGGCTACCATAATTCGTATACCACAACCAAATCACAAGCAACCAACAACAGAAATATTAGCCATTCGCATTAGCATTATACACTATTATTAAGGAAATATCTAACAATCTGGTAAAATATTTAATCATATTTACCACTTCTCATAGTGCCTATATGGAAATGTTTTAGTACCTTTGCAAGCATATTTAACATATCATCAAGACATCGTGGCAATGCCACAACAAAAGAGCGATAATGATACAAAACCGACATAAGACGGCAATCATAGCCGGAGACCGCAGAGTTAGTTACAGCGAGATGCTGGGACGCATAAACCTTTTCGCACAACATACGCCACAGAAGCACGGCTGCAAGACACTGATATTAAGCGAAAATCGCGAAGGATGGATATATGCCTTCTTCTCAGTATGGCAGAACCAGGGCATAGCAGTGCCCGTAGATGCCTCTTCTACCGTAAGCGATGTGGAGTACATTATGCGCGATTGCCAGCCTGCATGTGTGTGGGCATCAAAGGACAAGGCTGAGGTGGCACGCCAGGCTGCACAGGAAACAGGCATAGACATTAAGGTTCTCGTCATTGACGACTACGAACTGGCACCAGCAGAAGACAAAGAAGAGTGGTGCGGCATTGACAATATGAATGATATTGGCGATGAGTGTGCTATCATTATCTACACTTCAGGCACCACAGGCTCACCAAAGGGCGTGATGTTGTCGTACAAAAACCTCATGGCAAACATACACAGCGTATCGGTAGAAGTACCTATTTTCACCGCAGAACGCCGCACAATGATACTCCTTCCATTACACCACGTGCTGCCACTGCAAGGCACTCTCATCGGGCCTATTGTCGTAGGAGGAGGCGTTGCCATCTGCCCAACGATGTCAGGACCCGACATTATGGACACGCTTTGTCGTGGACAGGTGGGAATATTCATCGGTGTACCACGACTGTGGCAGACACTTTACAGCGGAATAAAGAAGAAATTAGACGAGAAACTCGTCACACGACTGCTCTTCAAATTATGTAAAAGCGTAGGCAGCCGCAAACTGTCACGCTTCGTTTTCAGCGCAATACAAAAGAAGATGGGCGGACATCTGGACTTCTGCGTAAGCGGTGGCGCCGCGCTCGACAAGGAGATAGGCGAAGGTCTGCGCACACTGGGACTGGATGTGCTCGAGGGTTACGGCATGACAGAGACCGCTCCGATCATCGCTTTCACCCGTCCTGGCGACATAATACCAGGCTGTGTGGGCAAGGCAATGCCCTCCGTACAGTGCAAAATCGTCAATGGAGAACTATGCGCGAAGGGTCCTAACGTAATGCTCGGCTACTACAACCGCCCCGAAGAGACCGCAGCAGTAATAGACGAGGACGGATTCCTGCACACGGGAGACCTCGCACGCTTCGACGATAAAGGCAGGATATACATCACTGGACGCTCAAAAGAGATCATAGTACTGTCTAACGGAAAGAACGTTCAGCCAGCGGAAATTGAGTATAAGATAGAAAAATACACCGACAAGGTTAAGGAAGCGGCAGTGCTGCAGTACGGCGACATGCTGCGATGCATCATCGTTCCACAAGAGAAATGGGCGCAAAACATGTCGGACAAGGACGTGGAAGAAGCGCTAAAACGCGAAGTTATTGAGCCATATAACCTCACCGTGGTCAACTATAAGAAGATAATGAGCATCTTCGTCTATCGCGGTGAACTGCCAAGAACGAAACTCGACAAACTGAAACGCTTCATGCTGAAGGACATCTGCGACGGAAAACAGGAGGCTGACAAACCCGTTGATGATGCTTATGACGATGCTAACAACACGGACGAGTTCCGCATCCTGAAGAAATACATAGAGGGAGAGAAGCAGATAACGGTAAAGCCGACACACCACTTGGAGACCGACCTTGCCTTCGACTCGCTCGACATGGTGAACCTTCAGGGCTTCATCGAGCAGACCTTCGGCGTAACAATCAATGCCGACACAATGGCTTCATTCCGAAATGTGCAAGAGATTGCCGACAGAATAGCAGCATCCAGCACCCACAAGGAGATGGAGCACATAGAGAAACACAACCTGCTCGACGAAGCATCCGACCACCTCGAACTGCCAATAGCAGGACACTCACACCGCATTTACACCAAGGCATTCAAGGCATTCTTCAAGATCTACAACAGAATGACGGTGCGAGGAACGGAGAACATACCGCTGACAGGACCGTTCATCATGGCTGCCAACCACCAGAGTTACCTTGATGGCGCTATGGTCATGGCGGGAATACCATGGGAGGTAATCAACAATTGCTACTTCTACGCTACCGAGGAACACGTAAACAACACTACCCTGCGCGCCCTTGCACGCCGCCACAACATCATTCTCATGGAGCGCAGAAACCTGAAGAACTCCATTCTGAAACTGGCAGAGGTACTGAAACAGGGCAAGAGCATCGTGATTTTCCCAGAAGGAACACGCTCGCGCAACGGTGGCATGACAACATTCAAGAAGACTTTTGCCATACTGAGCAAGGAACTGGGCGTTCCCGTGCTGCCCGTAGTACTCAACGGTGCCTACAACGCACTGCCACGTGGCACACATTTCTATAAACCAGTGAAGATAGATATGGAGTATCTACCACTGATGACGCCCGAAAAAACAGAGGATGCGGCTGCCTTCGCTGAACGAGTAAAGAAAACTATCGAAGCGAAAGTACACAGGTAGAAAATACATCATCATGATATCAAAATGCAACTTTTATAAGCAGAACGTCAAAAAACTGTAACATTATTTTGCCATTACGCAAAAATATATTACCTTTGTGCGTTATTTTACTTATAAATGTTAACAGAAAAAGCATGATTGAGCTTATAAACCAACTCAACGATTTCCTCTGGGGCTACATCGTCATCGCCATGATGGTAGGTTGTGCCCTATACTTTACTGTCAGATTCAAGGCAGTACAGTTCACCATGATTGGTGAGATGTGGCATCTTCTTACCCACTCTACCAAGAAGACTGATACTCTTAAGGATACGATGGAGACGGGTTATGCCACCGCTACCGACGAGAAAGAGAAGAAAGCAATATCTCCCTTCCGCGCTTTTGCCGTAGGATTATCTAGCCGTGTGGGCACGGGCAACCTCGCTGGCGTTGCTTCAGCCATCTTCATTGGCGGTCCTGGCGCAGTGTTCTGGATGTGGCTGATGGCTCTTCTCGGTGCATCATCTTCATTCGTAGAGTCATCTCTGGCACAACTTTACAAACGCCGCGACAAGGAAGGCGGCGTATATTACGGTGGACCAGCCTACTACATGCAGTACGGTATGCACAAAAGGTGGATGGGTATAATCTTCGCAGTGCTCATAACGCTCAGTTATTCTCTCGCTACGCAACTTATTCAGGCGAAGACCATGGCTGACGCCTTCTCCGTTAGCATCGATATGGCATTAGGAAATGCGCCTGGCACCAGCATAATCTACGTGGGAGTAGCCGTCACCATAGCCACAGCCCTTATCATCTTCGGTGGCATTCAGCGCATATCACGCTTTGCCGCACTCGTCGTTCCGGTCATGGCAATAGGCTATATGTTGCTGGCTCTTTACGTTATCGTAACTAATATCACTGCCATTCCTGGCGTAATACGCCTTATTATCAACAGTGCTTTCGGCATAGGACCAGCCGCTGGCGGCATGGTAGGTCTCGCCGTTATGCAGGGAGTAAAACGCGGACTATACTCTAACGAGGCGGGCGAAGGATCTGTTCCTAACGCTGCCGCCATAGCAGAGACTTCACACCCAGTAAAACAGGGACTTCTTCAGGCATTAGGCGTATTCTGCGACACCATTATTATATGTACCTGCACGGCCTTCATAGTGCTTATCTCTGGACTATATACTAACGGTGAGGACGGCATACTGCTCACACAGAGTGCCTTGGAGTACGAGATGGGACCTATAGGACGTTACTTCCTAACAGCAGCCATACTGCTTTTTGCCTACAGCACCATCATTGCCGGCTACTTCTATGGTGAGACTAACATACGATTTATATTTGGCAAGAACGCTAACCCTAACGGAAGCGTACGCAATGAGAAAATAGCCATACTCTTCTTCCGACTCGCCACGGCAGGCGTTATACTTGCTGGCTCCATGATGACACTGCAAGACAGTTTCTCTATCGTTGACCTTCTGATGGGATTCATGACCATCACCAACCTTATCGCCATCATCTGGCTCTCGCCTCGCGTCAAGATTTTGCTCGATGACTACCTGCGTCAGCGCAAGGAACATAAAGACCCAGTATTCAGCAAGAGCATAATGCCTAAGGAAATGCAGGATGACATAGAGTGTTGGTAACATTGACAGACAACATTTATTATTCAATCATATAACGAGTTACACACAATCATAAAGCCCGTCATCCGAAAATGGATGACGGGCTTTTAAGTAAGTGCTCAAAATTATTTTAATATTTAATATGGGCTATTTTGGAGCAGATGGTTTCACTGTTTGAGGGAGCAATGTGAACATTGTGACCGAAAACAGGGGAAGCATATGCCCAAAAGAGACTGTATTAAATATTCGCTATAATACAATAATAGACGCTTACCCATTTATAAAATAATTTTGAGTACTTACTTATCACATACCTTTGGTATATCATTGCCCTTAAAAGGTGATTGCCCACAAACGAAAAAGGCAGTACCTTTGCACCATGAAAAGAAAGATAACAGTTATATCACGAACCAGTCCGCTGGCGTTGCTTCAGGTTGACGAAACCGCACGCCTGCTGCATGACGCCGGTGTGGAGGTTGACTTCGATGTCATCACCACCACCAGTTATGGCGACAAGCATAAGGACGTGTCGCTGATGCACCCCGAACTGCCTTCTGACTTTTTCACACGCGAACTGGACCGTGCTCTCCTTGACGGCACAGCGCAGATTGCTGTTCATTCCGCTAAGGATCTGCCTTACCCACTGCCTGCCGGCATAGAGGTGATAGCCCTGACAGAGGCTGAAGACAAGAGCGACTCGCTCGTGGCACGCAACGGTCGAACCCTCGCCACACTGCCATCAGGCGCGAAAGTAGGCACCAGTTCATCGCAACGCAAGGCAGAACTGCTAAGGCTGCGTCCCGACCTCACTGTGGTTCCCATACGAGGCACCATAGAGGAGAGAGTAAAACAGGTGGAAGACGGCAGCATAGACGCCCTCATCGTAGCCACATGCGCACTGAAACGCCTCGGCATAGCGCACCTCGCGACAGAGCGTCTGCCCTTCGCCACACACCCATTGCAAGGCAACCTCGCCGTGACAGCCACGACAACAGTGAGCAAGGAGATAAGAGAAGCGTTCGCACGCATCGACATACGCCGCAGATACCACAAGGTTCTCCTCGTTGGCTTCGGGCCTGGAGACCCAGAACTCATAACTGTCAAAGGGCAAAAGGCACTGCAAAACGCCTCAACAATATACTATGACGACCTAACGAACGAGGCTTTCCTAAGCCAGTTTAAGGGCGAAAAGATATACGTTGGCAAGCGTTCAGGACGGCATAGCCATAAGCAAGACGACATAAACGAATTGCTTTTCCAAGCCGCCATACAGCCATCGCACGACAAAGACGCTGACCCCACACTGCCGATAGTGCGCCTAAAGGGTGGTGACCCGATGCTATTCGCTCACGGCAGGGAAGAGATTGACTTCCTGAAACAGCGCATGGTCAACGTGGAAGTGATACCTGGCGTAAGCAGCGGCAACGCTCTTGCCTCACTAACGCAGATACCCTTGACCCATAGAGGAGTGGCACGCTCAGCCGCTTTCGTCCTGGGTCACGCCAAGATACCGCAGAATCCTGATGCCGACACATTGCTTTACTACATGGGAGGCGCCAACGTTAGCACTATAGCACGCACACTTCTCAAGGCAGGCAGAGCGGCATGGACTCCCGTGGCACTCGTCACCAACGTCTCACTGCCTTCGCAACGCACCATCATCTCGACGCTCGGTGAACTGCAATGGGCTATATACAGGGCAACCCCAGTACTCATCATCGTTGGCAATGTGGTCAAGTTCATCGCCAATGACAGGTTGCAGAAGGTGTATTACACAGGCACTACGCCACCCGCCAATCTGCAACCCTACGACCAAGTGACCTTCGCGCCACTGATAACGATAGTCGATAGCGACACTCCGCAGCCCACTCCCGACGGTTACGACTGGCTGATATTCACCTCACGTCATGGCGTTCGTCATTACCAGCACCCCATACAGGGCGTCAAGGTAGCCAGCGTAGGACCCGTAACAAGTGCCGAACTGAGAAAGAAAGGGGTGCAACCCGACTTTGAATCGCCCACGCAGTCAGCCGAGGGCATCATAAGTTTCTTTGCGTCGCAACCGCATTCACGCATACTACTGCCACGTTCCGACAAGGGACTGAAGGCACTGACCGAGGGACTGAGACAACATGAGGTGACAGACCTGCCCGTTTACCACAACAGGGTCAACGATAAGGCTGTGGCACAGGACCTCACAGACTTCGACAAGATAATCTTTTCGTCACCCTCTACATACGAAGCATTCCGAAAACTATACCCCAACATCGACCTCACCGACAAACTGCTGGTGGCGAAAGGGGGAACAACGTATCAATTCATAATTCATAATGCATAATTCATAATTACAGGATTGGCAAAAGAATTATAGAATTGGCGGAAGAAGATTATGAAGTATGAATTAAGAATTATGAATTAACATGAAGCGTTTCAGACAATATAGAACCACACAAGCGGTGCGCGACCAGTACGCTGACGTCACTCCGCTGCAACCAGAGGACTTCATCTATCCTTACTTCGTACAGGAAGGACAGGGCATTAAGGAAGAAATTAGCACCATGGAAGACGTTTACCGCTTCTCCATCGATACCCTTCTCACTGACATTGCCGACCTCCTTACGCTCGGCGTAAACAAGGTTCTACTCTTTGGCGTTATCCCCGAGGACGAGAAAGATGAACGAGGAACAGCAGCATACAGTCCCAACAGCATCATCTGTAAGGCGGTAAAAGCCATAAAGGAACACTATCCAGAGGTGATAGTATTTACCGACATCTGCCTCTGCGAATACACCAGCCACGGACATTGCGGACTGCTCTATGAAGACGGCAAGCCTATCCCTTACGACGAAGAGTTGAAAGCGTTGCGCAGAGGTGGCTGCTCTTGCGGACGAAACCACGACAATGTGGTCATTGACAACGACTCCACACTGCCGCTCCTCGCTGAAATGGCATACCAACACGCACTCGCTGGTGCTGACTTCGTGGCACCTTCAGCCATGATGGATGGTCAGATAGAGGCACTCAGGCAACGTCTTGACAGCGACCCCACTACCAAGCAGACTCGCATCCTCGCCTATTCCGCTAAGTATGCATCTGCATATTACGGTCCGTTCCGCGACGCAGCAGGCTCCGCTCCTGGCTTTGGCGACAGAAAAAGTTACCAGATGGACTACCGTACTCACGACCAAGCACTCGACGAGATTGCCGCCGACATAGAGGAAGGTACCGACTGGATAATGGTAAAGCCTGCCCTCGCTTACCTCGACATCATATACCGCGCAGCGCAGAAGTTCCCTGATTACCCTATGGTGGCATACCAAGTGTCTGGCGAATACTCCATGTTGATGAACGCATCACGCCAAGGTTACTTTGACGAGAAACGCATATTCCACGAGTCGCTCACCGCCATACGCCGCGCAGGAGCACAGTATATCATCTCGTATTACGCCAAAAGGTTCTTCAGAGTGGGATGAACGGAATAGGTTGGGATATTGGTTGACGGTATCAACTAAACAACTAAACAACCAAACCACCAAACAACCAACTCCCCAAACCACCAAACAACCAACTCCCCAAACGACCAAACCACCCATGAACTTCCTTCCCATAAACATCAACATCTCTGGCAGCCGCATAATAATAGTAGGTGGAGGCAAGGTGGGACTTCATAAGGCTACGATACTAAGCCGCTTCACCACAGAAGCCATCGTCATAGCCCCAGAGTTTAAGGAAGGTTTCGAGTCATTGCCGTTCACTCTCATCAAGAAAGAGTACGAGCCAAGCGACCTTGACGGCGCAACCCTCGCCTATGTGTGTACGGAGAACCACGAATTGAACCGCCGTATCTATGACGATGCACATGAACGCCACGTCCTTGTCAGCGTTTGCGACAATCCATCGCTGTGCGATTTCACCTCGCCAGCCATCTTCCGCAAGGACAATATGACCGTTGCCGTGGCAAGCGACGCAAAGGATGTACATCGCAGCATGAGTATTCGTGATAGTATTCGCGACAACTTCGAACTGATAGAACAAAGGGCAAAAGCGCCCAAGAGCATCTATAAGAATTCATAATGCATAGTGCATAATTCATAATTGTTAATGCAGAAGCAACAATATATATTCACCTTCCCATCCGCTTACGGCAGCAACGCCCACGGTGTACGCCTTGAGACCTGCCAGCGCATAGAGCAATACAGCGGTGAGGGCGATGTTACAGAAGAAGCAGCACGCCACCTCTTCCGTGTGGCAGCAGGACTGGAGTCACCGTTGCTTGGCGAGATGGCGATACTGAACCAAATAAAAAACGCCTACGAAGAGGCAAAACAGCAAGGCAAACTGCCCGCTGGCATCAACCGCCTCTTTCAAACCGCCCTCCACGTGGGACACAGGGCACGCACGGAGACGGCAATATCACGCGGCGCAGTGTCATACTCGCAGGTCACGGTAGATATTCTTTGTCACGAACTCCCTGACCTCGGCGACAAGACAGTGAGCATAATCGGCGTCAACGACCTTACGGAATCTATACTTAATTTCCTCACGGCACGCGGCGCATCAAACCTAATCCTCGCCAACCGCAGCCTCGATAAGGCATCAGCCATGGCAGAACGCTACAACGCAGTGGCTCTGCCGCTGACAGAAAAGTGTCACTTGCTCAGCCTCTCTGATGTGGTAATAAGTGCTACCTCGGCTCCCCACACGCTGATACACCGAAGCGATTACGAGCCAAGCGACCGCCAACAACTGCTCTTCGACCTTGCCAATCCGCAGGATATAGACCCAGAGGTAGGGTGGCTGATAGGCAAACGGCTCTACAACCTGCAGGATATAGAACGGCAGGCACAGCAAAACCTGAAGAGAAGACAGCAAGAAGCCGTGCGCTGCGAGGAGATAATAGAAGAAGAAATAAGTACACTCATGCAATGGCAGGAGTACAGAAAGAGAATGATAATATGAACAACAGACCACGAAGCATACAGGCTTTTGAAGAAGCCAAGCAGATAATACCTGGAGGAGTAAACTCTCCTGTGCGTGCACTGCGCAGCGTTGGCGAGACACCTCTGTTCATTGACCATGCTGAAGGAGTGACACTACACGACATTGACGGCAATTCCTATACCGACTTCTGTCTCTCATGGGGCGTCTTCATTGTTGGTCACGCCAACTCTACAGTGCAACAGGCAGTGCAGCAAGCCATTACGCGAGGCACCAGTTACGGAATTCCTACCCTCGTAGAGACGGCATTGGCACAACGTGTCAGCCAACTGATACCTTCCATGCAGCGTGTGCGCTTCGTCAACTCAGGTACCGAGGCGGTGATGTCAGCCATCAGAGTGGCACGAGGATTCACAGGACGAGACTACATAGTGAAGTTTGAGGGTTGTTATCACGGCCATGCCGACCACCTACTTGTGGCTGCCGGCTCAGGCGTTGCCACCTTCGGCATCAGCAGTTCGGCTGGCGTACCTGGCGACTTCGTAAAATACACCCTCGTGGCACCGTTCAACGACAAAGCCGCCGTAGAAGAAATATTCTCTAAACTGGGCGACAAGATAGCAGCGGTGATAGTAGAACCAGTGCCAGCCAACATGGGCGTAGTACCTGAACAAGAGGGCTTTCTGAAGTTCCTACGCAACATTACCAAGAACCACGGTTCACTACTCATCTTCGACGAGGTAATAACAGGTTTCCGCCTCACCCTCGGTGGCGCACAGAAGTACTACGGCATCGAGCCCGACCTCACAACGGTGGGCAAGATCGTAGGCGGTGGTTTCCCTGCGGCAGCGTTCGGTGGCAGAGCCGAAATAATGAAGATGCTTGCACCAGAAGGTCCAGTATATCAGGCAGGAACACTCAGCGGCAACCCGATAGCAATGACGGCAGGACTTGCCACACTCGGAATACTATCAGAAGAAGGCACCTACGAACGCCTCAACACTAAGGCTGAACGCTTCATCGAGGCACTGCAAGAGGCTGTGAAGGACAAGGGCATAGTGATAAGTCATGTGGGCAATATGTTCACACCATACTTCACTCACGGCAAACAACCCAAGAACTTTGCCGACGTAAACAGCAGCGACCTCACGGAATTTGCACGATTCTGGCGACACATGTTCCATAACGGCATATACCTCTCCCCATCGCAATTCGAGAGTAACTTCATATCACTACAACACTCTGAAGAAATTCTGCAGCACGTGGTAGAAGTAGCGAAAGAGTACAAAAGCGAACAATAAATAGATACATATAAAATTAACAATAACACAAACTACTATGGCAAAATTAATCGTAAACGGAGAAGATCAAGAAGTACAACTTCCACTGACAGTAAGTGACCTCATCAAACAGAACAAGGTGTTCCAGCCAGAGATGGTCAGCGTACAGGTAAACGAAGAGTTCGTAGAACGCGAGGACTTCGATACACTAAACCTCAACGATGGCGACTCTGTGGACTTCCTCTACTTCATGGGAGGTGGAGCAAGATAATTCATAATGCACAATTCATAATTCATAATCACTAATTTATGAATTAGGGAGTAGCCAAACCACTAAACAACTAAACAACCAAACAACAAAACAACAATGTTTGATTTCACAGAAGACGAACTGCTCCGCTATAGCCGCCACATCCTACTTCAGGACGTAGGCGTAGAAGGACAGGAGAAGATAAAAGAAGCCAAAGTGCTCGTTGTAGGCGCAGGAGGTCTCGGTGCCCCTGTTTCGCTTTACCTCGCCGCTGCTGGCGTAGGCACCATAGGCATAATAGACGGTGATGTAGTAGACCTCTCTAACTTACAGCGCCAAGTGATTCACTTTACCAAGGACGTAGGCACACCAAAGGTGATATCCGCCAAGGAAAAGATGCTTGCCATCAACCCTAACGTTAAGGTCAACGCCATTCAGGACCTCTTGATGGCTAACAATGCCCTCGACATCATCAAGGACTACGACTTCATCGTTGACGGTACAGACAACTTCCCAGTTAAGTTCCTTATCAACGATGCTTGCGTCATGGCAGGCAAACCATTCTCACACGGTGGCATACTGCGCTTTGAGGGACAGACCTTCACCCACGTTCCTGGTACAGCCTGCTATCGTTGCCTCTTCGGAGCGCCACCACCACCAAACGCAGTACCTACCTGTTCCCAGGCAGGAGTGCTCGGTGCCATAGCCGGAATGCTTGGTACCATTCAGGCTGCGGAGACATTGAAGTACATTACCGGCGTCGGTGAACTGTTAACAGACCAACTACTCACCTTCAACGCTAAAACAATGGACTTCCGCAAGATTAAGGCACACAGGAGCCACCGTTGCAAACTCTGTGGTGACAACCCGACAATACACGAGTTGATAGACTACGAGCAGGCACAGTGCGACCTGAAGAACCATTAAAGGAATAAAAAAACTAGAAATGCTAGAAACCATAGAACACCTATACCCCATAGAATTCCTATAGTACCTAGCCCCCATAGAAAACACAAAATAACTTCCCATGAACACAACCTACGGTTGGACTGACAGCGGAAAAGTTATCCACATCACCGCATCGGCTTTTGCCTCTATTTTAGAGCAAGCAAAGGCCGATGCGCCTATTGAAAGTTGTGGTTACGCCCTCGGAACAGTAGAAGACGATGGCACACCGCTGATAACATACAACTACCCCATAGAGAACATCGACCACGCCGAGGAACACTTCACCATGGACCCTCGACAGCAGTTTGCCGCTATAAAATATGCGCGCACCAACAAACTGAAAGTGATTGGCAACTGGCACAGCCATCCCGCTTCGCCCAGTCGTCCGTCAGAGGAGGACAAACGCCTCGCACTCGACCCTAACATTCTGTACCTTATTATGTCATTGGCACCAGAAGAGTCAGGACTGCCTTACGTAACTGACGGCTCACCTGTGCTCAACGCCTTTGAGATAAAGGATGGAAAGGTGTTAAGGTATGGAGTTATAATAAAATAAATCACTAGAAGAACCTAGAATTCCTAGAACACCTAGAAGAACCTAGAACACCTAGAATTCCTAGAAACCCTAGAACACCTAGAACACCTAGAAACACCTAGAAGCCCTAGAACACCTAGAAACCCTAGAACACCTAGAACACCTAGAAATACCTAGAATTCCTAGAAACACCTAGAAACCCTAGAAACCCTAGAAACCCTAGAACACCTAGTCCCTATAGAACTTCTAGAAAAACGCAACAACCATGCACAAAGAAACACTTGCAACCCTTACCGACTACCAGAAGCGCGACGCTTACGGTGCCTTGAGTATGCCAGTATATAACTGTTGCTCTTTTGAGTTTGACACAGCAAAGCAGATGAGCGATGTGTTCTGCGGACGAGTGCTCGACCCTGAATACTCTCGCGTGATGAACCCTACCGTCACTTTCTTCGAGAACAGAGTGAAAAGCCTCACTGGGGCCGCTAACGTCTTTGCCTTCAACAGTGGCATGGCGGCAATTGCCAACATCCTCATGACGTTTGCCGAGGCTGGCAAGAACATCGTTACGAGCAGTCATCTCTTTGGTAATACGGTGGCATTGATGCGTAACACACTGAAGCCTTTTGCCATAGAGACACGCGAGGTAAACCTGCTCGACCTTGACGCAGTAAGAGAGGCTATAGACGAAAACACCTGTTGTGTGTTCCTCGAAATAATAACCAACCCCCAGATGGAGGTGGCTGACGTACCTGCCCTTGCTGCCATAGCACACGAGAAGAATGTGCCCGTCATAGCAGATAGCACACTAATACCGTTCACTGAGTTCGACGGAAAGGCTCTCGGCATGGACGTACAGGTAGTAAGCAGCACGAAGTATGTCAGCGGTGGAGCGACAAGTCTCGGCGGACTGGTCATTGACTACGGCACATTCCCTAAGGTTAACCGCAAGATTCGCTTCGAACTGCTCTTTAACCTCGGTGCCTACATGACGCCACACGCTGCCTATATGCAGACACTCGGACTGGAAACGCTCGACGCCCGCTATCGTGTTCACGCCTCAAACACCCTGGAACTCGCCAAGAGACTTACAAAGGTGCCAGAGATAAAGCGTGTGAACTACCCAGGACTGCCTGACAATCCTTTCTATGAGATTGCGCAAAAGCAGTATGGTAAGACCGCCGGAGCAATGCTAACAATAGACCTTGAGGACAAGGCCCACGCACTACAGTTTATCAACAAACTGAAGGTGATACACCGCGCAAGCAACCTTTTCGACAACCGAAGCCTCGCCATACACACCGCTTCCACAATCTTCGGACCATTCTCTGGTTCACAACGCAGGGCAATGGACGTGTACGACACTACCATTCGTCTCTCAATAGGCTTGGAGAACGTGGATGATTTATATGAAGACATAGTTCAAGCAGTGAAAGACTGATTTACAATATAAATGCTATTACCGCTACATTATTGCGGTAATAGCATTTTTTATTATTACGACTAACTTTTTTACCATCGCTAACCTTGCAGACAAAGGCAAAAAGTAGTATCTTTGCAAAACTTATATTGTGACTGATTGCAAGGATTATGAACAACTTACAAGACAAGGAACTGACCCATAGACAGCGTGCCGTACGCGACTTCCGCCGACACATAAGGCTGATGCGTGGGCTATCAGAGAATACGTTAGAGGCTTATATGCACGATGTATGGAAACTGTTAGACTGGTGTGACGACAACAATAGAAACCCATTGACGCTGGAACTGGCTGACTTGGAAGAATTTTCAGCATCGCTACACGACCTTGGCGTTGCTTCATCAACCCACGCTCGAATTCTCTGCGGTGTCCGTGCGTTCTACCATTTCCTTGAACTCGACGGTTATGTGGAACAAGACCCATCAGAACTTCTTGAGTCACCAATACAGGAAAAGCACCTACCCGAAGTGCTTTCAACGCAGGAGGTGGACGCTTTGGAGAATGGTATCGACCTTACGAAATGGGAAGGTCACCGCAATCGTGCCATTATAGAAGTACTTTTCTCCTGCGGACTGCGTGTCTCTGAACTCGTGACGCTGCATCTTCACGACATTTATGAAGAGGATGGTTTTGTTAGAGTGACAGGAAAGGGAGATAAAGAACGCCTGGTGCCAATATCAAAGACTGCCATACACGAACTGCACCTATGGTACGATGATCGCAATCACATGAAAATCAAACCCGGAGAAGAAGACTATGTGTTCTTGAATCGCCGTGGGGCACATCTTACCCGTACTATGATTCTAATCATGATAAAGCGCCTTGCCGCAGAGGTAGGTATTAAAAAGACCATCTCTCCGCACACCTTGCGCCACTCTTTCGCCACGGCTCTATTGGAAGGAGGTGCGTCACTGCGCGCGATACAAACCATGCTGGGACACGAAAAGATTGGTACAACAGAGATTTATACCCACATCGACATGACTACCCTGCGTGAAGAGATTGAGCATTGTCACCCAAGAAACATGCATAAGCACCCTCTCAATAATATATAAGGACTTACAAAACAACACATACCCGCCCTTGTACTAATACTCTATATGCCTACGTACATCGCCATAGACCTGAAATCATTCTTCGCTTCCGTGGAATGTGTTGACAGAGGACTGGATCCTTTGTCAACAAATCTTGTCGTGGCTGACCCCAGTCGCACGGATAAGACAATATGCCTTGCCGTGTCGCCATCGCTGAAGGCATACGGAATAGGCGGAAGGGCAAGGTTATTCGAAGTGGTACAGCGTGTTAAAGAGATTAACAATGAGAGGCGGTTTAACGCTAAAGGGATATTCAAAGGAAAATCCTTCCTTGACCCTGAACTAAAGGAACATCCCGACTGGCAACTGGACTACATCGTGGCTCCACCAAGGATGAAGCGCTACATGGAGACAAGCACACAGGTATATAAGACTTATCTTAAATACATTGCACCTGAGGATATCCACGTTTACAGCATTGACGAGGTGTTCATGGACGTGACACCCTACTTGAAGACCTACCGCATGACCGCACACCAACTGGCAATGACCATGATACGCGATGTGTTGGCGACCACTGGCATCACTGCCACGGCAGGCATCGGTACTAACCTGTACCTTTGTAAGGTAGCGATGGACGTCGTGGCGAAACATATTCCCGCTGATAAAGACGGAGTAAGAATAGGCGAACTGGACGAGATGTCATACCGCCGCACGCTGTGGGACCATCGCCCTCTTACGAGTTTTTGGCGCGTGGGCAAGGGCATTGCTGAGCGATTGGCACCCTACGGCATTGATACCATGGGCAAGATAGCACGCCAGTCTATTAAGAACGAGGGACTGCTGTATCGCCTCTTCGGCGTGAACGCTGAACTTTTGATTGACCATGCATGGGGATGGGAACCATGTACCATCAAGGCTATTAAGGCCTACCGCCCCATGAGCAGTTCGCTTAGCAACGGACAGGTACTGCAATGCGCCTACGACTATCACAAGGCACGTGTCGTTGTACACGAAATGGCAGAGACTGCGGCACTTAGTCTCGTAGAGAAAAGGCTTGTAACGAATCAGGTAACGCTGACGGTAGGATATGACATCGAGAGCCTTACCAATCCTGAGATAAGGGAACAATACCACGGTGCTATATCAACAGACCACTACGGCAGAGAGGTTCCCAAGCCTGCACACGGCACTGCGAACCTCGACAGGCACACTTCATCGACAAAGATTATATCAGAGGCGATACTGAAACTGTACGACCGCATAGTGAACCCTACCCTACTCGTGCGCCGCCTTAACGTTACCACCAACAGACTGATGCGCGAGGAGAACATGAAGGAAGACCATTCTCCACGCCAACTGGACCTCTTTACCGACTACGAGGAACAGAAACAAAAGGAGGAGAAAGAACAAAAGAGGTTAGAAAAGGAACGAAAGATGCAGGAGGTGCAACTGGCTATCCAGCGTAAGTTTGGCAAAAACGCTATTCTTAAAGGTCTGAACTTCGACGAAGGCGCCACGGCTCGCGAACGTAACAGCCAGATAGGTGGTCACAAAGCATAAGTACTTTCCTACACCGTTATTGTCATATAAACAACGATGCCAATAAAGTTTAAACGCAATCAGGTCCAAATAACCCTGTATTCACATAGTGACTGCAGGAGTATTTGGACCTGATTATTTTTTGTTTAATTATGTTGAAAAAACTACTTACATCATAAAAGTGTTATGTTGGAAAATAACTTACATCATAAAAGCGTTAAAAGCCCAACGTAACGTTGTATTCCCTACGCTTCAATGGCTGCATGGTGTTAGACGCTTTGTCCCACCACAGCAGTTGGTCGCCACTGAGAGTCATAGTAAAGCACTTTGTCTCACCCGCCTTCAGCGATACTCGTTGATATGCACGGAGGGAGGCAACTGGACCTTCTGTGTCCTTAGGCTTAGAGACATACAACTGTACCACCTCGTCACCATCACGCTTGCCGGTATTTGTCACTGTCACGTCAACAGTGCAATAGTCCTTATGACACTTCACTTTCGCACTCTTTTTGAAGGTAGTGTATGACAATCCGTGACCAAACTTCCACAGTGGTTCGCCACGGAAGTAGCGGTATGTACGTCCTTTCATGGAATAATCAAGGAAGTCAGGCAACTGTGAGTCGTCCTTATAGAATGTCACCGGGAGTTTTCCTGACGGGTTGATGTCGCCGAATATAGCCTCCGCAATGGCTGTTCCGCCCTGTTCTCCAGCATACCACGCCTGCATTATGCCATCGCAACGCTCAGCCTCTGGCGTTAGTGCCATGGCACCACCAGAACAGTTGATGAAGACAATCTTCTTTCCTGCCTCAGCAAGCACCTTTACCATGTCACGCTGAGCCTGCGGTAACTCTATGCTTGTACGGTCACCACCCTTGAACCCAGGGTCGCTAACCTTCATTTCCTCGCCTTCTAAGGCAGGGGAAATACCTCCAACGAATATTACTATATCACGGCCTGCTACGCTTTTGATGAGTTCTGACGGTGTTACAGTCTTCATTATTCCCACGTCAAACTTCAATGCTGCCATGGCATCACTCTGCATAAATTCCACTACTACTTGGTATTCCTTACCTGCCTCAACGTTGTACTCCTTCTTGGCTGTCTGCACTCGTGCACGACTCTTCCATACATCTACCAGCGTATCGCCATTGATAATGATGCGCATGCGGTCGTCAGCGGCTATATTAAAGAGCAGTTGCTCCGTTTTATCTGCCTTGTATATGCCCTCATAGCGAGCAGAGAAGTCGGTAAGGTTCACGCCAGGGGCGAACACCGTGTTGCCACCGTTAGAGAGGTTCAGCGGTGCGGTATAATGTACAGTGGTTACTGGCTCTCCCTTCATCTCGGTATTGTTCCAGTATGTGGCTGTCATTCCCTGCTTACCGTCGGCTGTACGGAAATTACCAAAGCGGCTTACGAGTTGTTCATTGCGTGTGTATCCGCATCCTTCTATATATTTCACATCAGTAGCACGTGCCTTTATGCCCTCCAATATGCTAACTGTCTTTGTGGCATAACCCGTGTAGTTGCCCCAGAGCATTAGCGAATCCGCAGCATTAGGACCTATTACGGCTATGCGTGCCGACTTCTGCAGTGGCAGTATGTCGTTACGGTTCTGAAGGAGCACTATGCCCTGTCGTGCCGCCTCGAGTGCCAGTGCCTTATGTTCCTTTGACGCTACGCAGCCTTGTGGTATCGTTGTCCAATCTACAAGTTCATCGCTATCAAAGTCACCTACCTCGAAACGAGCCTTCAACAGGCGTATAACACTCTGGTTTATCTGTTCTTCACTTATCTGACCTGCCGCTACCGCCGCAGGCAATGACTTGTATTCACTGCCACACTCCACGTCGGTGCCGCTCAACACTGCCTTGGCTGACGATGCCTTGGCATCAGCGCTAACCTCATGTCTGCCTGGTTTCCAGAAGTCACTGATGGCACCACAGTCTGATACTACGAGACCATTAAATCCCCATTCGCCTCTGAGTATCTGCTGCAGGTAACGGTTATTGCCACAACAAGGGTCGCCGTCAATGCGTTGGTAGGCGCACATCACCTCGCGTACGTTGCCCTTCTGCACCAGCGACTTGAACGCTGGCAGATATGTCTCCCACAGGTCACGCTCTGGCAGTTGCTGTATGTCGAAGGTATGGCGATTCCATTCTGGTCCGCTATGTACTGCGAAGTGCTTGGCGCAGGCAAGGAGTTTATAGTACTTGTGCCCTATGAGTTGTCCTGTTTTTAAGTCTGTGCCCTGCAATCCGCTTACTACAGCCAGTCCCATGCGCTCCGTCAGGTATGGGTCCTCACCGTAAGTCTCTTGTCCTCTGCCCCATCGCGGGTCACGGAAGATGTTAATATTAGGTGTCCACACGCTGGTTCCTTGGTAGCGTTTTACCGTTCCGCTGTGGCGTGCCTCTGTATTTTTTGCGCGCATCTCGTCTGACACCTTATCGAAAACGTTGTGTACGAGGCCATCGTTCCATGTTGCCGCCATCATCATTGTTATAGGGAAGACGGTGCTATAGCCGTTGCGTCCCACTCCATGTAGTCCCTCACTCCACCATTCGTACTCTGGCACGTGCAGGCGGTCAACGGCACGGCTTCCGTTCATCATTATCTGTGCTTTCTCTTTCAGCGATAGTCTGCTGCAGAGATCTTCCGCACGTTGCTGTGGGGTGAGTGCTGGGTTTTGGTATGGAAGCATCTCCGTTGCACTCGGCACATACGGTATTGGCTTCGGCTGTGCATAGGCTGCCGTGCCAAGCATCATGGCAATGGCAATAAAAAGTCGTTTCATGTGGTTTGGTGGTTTAGTTGTTTTGTTGTTTAGTGGTTTGGTCGTTTGGTCGTTTGGTGGTTTGGCAAAGTTACTCAATTATTTTTTATTACACAAATGGTTGTGATTAGTTGCATTGTTTTTCCACCTTTATGACACGAAAAAGCACCCATATCACAACACAATTAAGGTGTTTAACTGCATTGGGATATGGGTGCATTGGTTTTTCTATGACACTTTTTTACTTAATGTATTTCTTGCTGTCACTGATTACAATACCCTTATAGTCCTTGCCTACGCGCTGACCTGAGATGTCGTAGAGTGCATCGTTGGCAACCTTTGTGGCATTTTTATCGTTCTTCTTGTCTGTTGCTACCGTTTCTATGCCCGTAGGATCAGCCACGATGTATATCTTACCCTTGGTATAGAGGTCTGTTGTGTCCCACTTCAGTCCCTCAGCAGGCACCTCTGGCAGTATGGTAGTGAACTTACCTGTAACGGATGTAGGTACGGTGGCAAAGACCGTGAACGCTGCGCCAGCCTCCAGATTCTTCACGTTAGCCATGTCGAACTCCAGTGTTGCGCCGTCAGCAATCTTAAGTGTAGAACCGAATGCGAGGTTGTTCTGGCGGTAGAGGGTAGAGAGATGGTAGAGAGGTATGCGCACCGTTGTACCTTTGCCTATGCTAACCGCTCCCTTCAATGTCAGTGTATTGCCGTAAGGCAGTGTGTCACCAGCCTCTATTATCGCCCCGTTGAATGATGTTATGGCACCAGCCAAAGAGCCTTTACCCTTTAGCGTAGCCCCCTTCATTATTGTTATCGCGCCCTTACCGCTGTTTGTACCGTTAGCGATGAGTGTGCCAGCATTGATACCTGTAGTACCACTGTAGGTGTTGTTGCCTCCCAGTCTCCATGAACCTGTACCTACCTTCACGATAGACACTTTGCCGCTGTATTCAGATCTGAGACCTACAGGGAGGTCGTTGATGATGCCATCGAATGTCTCGTCGGTGTTAGCACCGCCCACTGTCCACTTACAGGTGAAGCCCTTGGTCTGCTTACTTGAACCTACGAGGTAAGTACCCTTGTCGCCAGATAGACCGCCTATAACATTCTCTGTATTAGTGGCCCATGCACCCATGTATGTCTTACCCTTCAGTGTATATACCACGTGTGGTGTGTTCCACTGTGAGGAATGATAGAATAGGCTCTGATTGCCGCTGAAAGGTACACCGTTGGCAATGATGCGTCCTTGGAAGTTAGGCAGGTTGGTGCCAATAGGGAAGCGGAGGTAAGGTATGACCATCTCCAGTGTTCCCGTGCCCGTCATGTCGCTATTGAACGAACCGCCGTGGCTTGGCACGTAGAGTTTGGATGTTGTGCCCTCGTTTACCTGTATAGGGAATTTGAATGTCTGCTTGTCTCCATTAGCATATTTGAACTTCAAGCAGCCACCGTTGAAGACCACCTTGTGTGAAGATTCACTGAACACCTTACTTGCATTCTCTATGTCGTTCAGTGACAGCGTGCCACCGTTGAGCACTGTCTCGCCCGTGTACTTGAAGAAGTTGGCTGCATCATTTACCTCCAAGGTACCCTTTCCATCAAGGATAAGGTCGCCAGTGCCTTCGAATGAACCATTCTCCGTTATGGTAGCGGCACTGTTGGCTATCTCTAACGTGGTAGGCTGCGTCAGTTTCGCACTACGGTCTGTAGTGGCAGAGCCGCCAGTGTAGCGGTATGTTCCACCATCCATTACCCAGTTGGCGGGGAAGTTGAGCGAAGCACCGATGGCAGAAGGCTGTCCACCATTGGCGAGTGAGTTAAACTCCAGTACACCGTTATGTAATACCGTTGCGCCTTTGTATGTATTCTTGCCTGAAAGGATGAGCGTGCCCGTGTTGCCCTTGTTAATGCTTGCGTCACTGCCGCTCACTACTCCGTCCAATGTGAGCGTACCTGTACCGTTTACTACCACAGCCTTTGGCGCCACCTCACCGTCAATGCTTAGCGTCCTTGTATCACCAACATTCAGTAATACATTGTCGCCATCAACGTAAGCCTTGCCTTCTTTCCATACTATTGTTGTGTAGTTCCATGCAGTTTGCGCATTTCCGAGGGTCACGTCTGGCTGGAATGCATCGATGTCGATGATGCCCTGTTCTACCTGTCGTGTGGTGAAAGTGCCCGTAGCATAGTCTGAACGCACTTCCTCACCATTATTCTTGGCGAAGGCATAGACGCGCATCTCGTACTGCGTACCAGACTCTAATCCCTCGATTGTGCACGAAGTAGCGTTCGGAGCCGTGCGTGCTGCTTCCTTCCAAGTGCCGTCAGCCTGCTTTATTTCTACTCCAAACCCTTCTTCTGCGTATGTGTAGTCACGCCAAGTGAGCGTGAGTGTCGTTGTGGTAGCACTGCCGAGTTGCAGTGTTATAGGCTTACGCAGGAAGTACTGTCGGTCGGCTGCCGTTATGGAGTTGATGTAGTTCTCGATGTTGAGGTATCCGTTGGCGGCAATAACGGTAGCGTCGTCCTTGTTAGGGTCGGTGCCATTGGCTATCTCCCATGCGTCAGGCATACCGTCACCGTCACTGTCTTTCACGGTCTCGCCTTTCCACCAGTCCCATGTATCGGGCGCACCGATAGGCAGACTTGTCTCGTAGGTGATAATCTTTCCCTGCTTACCGTACGACATTAACTCATCGACCATATAGCAGTCAGACTGGTCGCGGTATGGCAGGCTTGCGCCTACGGTTGGTATGTTCTTCTCAAGCAACTCGTTGCCGTTGTAAAGTTCGAGTTCTGGGTAGTCGTAAGGCTTGTCCACACGTGTGGCAGCACTATAGTTTGTAACGAGATATGGGTCGAAGACGCCGTCCATGTTGCTGTCCTGCCAGTTGTCGTCACCATAGCAGTGGAAGTCGGCATTGGCACCACCGAAGCAGTTGCCACCCTTCGCCGGACCGTTGATGAAGAGGTTTGACTCTATGTTTACGTAAGAAGATCCCTCTGAATCGCCACCCATGATGTAGCAACCGTTGCTCCAGTTATAGACCACGTTGTTGGCATACTGGTTTATGCCCTTAATCTTATTGTTACGAGTAGCGTTGTCGCAGTAGAAGTTACGGTAGAGAGTGATATTGTCTGCCTGCATCAGTCCGCCTGCGGAGTGTGTCAGCAGTCCCTGTCCGAAGATACAGTTCTGCAGCGTTATGTCGCCAAGGTCGCCCTTACCGTCAGGGTTTATTGAGAATGTCTCATCGAGACCCCATGAGAAGGAGCAGTGGTCGAATATCATGTTGGTACCGCTGGCAATGCCTGCACAGTCCTTACCACTGTCGCCTCCGTGACCCATGCGGACACGCAGGTAACGGCAGATGATATTGCTCGCGCCAGAGAATGACACACCGTTGCCATAGACCGTGATGCCCTCGCCCGGTGCTGTCTGTCCTGCCACGTAGAGGTTGCTTGAGAATATCATTCGGCTCTTGATTTTAATGACGCCCGATACATCGAACACCACTATGCGGTTGCTTTTTGACACAGCGTCGCGCAGTGAGCCTGTACCACTGTCGTTAAGGTTTGTCACATGATAAACTGTTGGCGCAGAAGAAGCGCGCGCACCCTTGGCAAAACGTCCCCAGCCCGCTGCACCGGGGAATGCCAGTTGGTCTGCAGCAGAGACATAGGTAGTACCGAGCATGCCTGCCGCAACAAGAGCAAGAAAATTTTTCTTTGAAATCATTGTTAGGTTTGGTTTTAGACTGTAGTAACGGTCAGCATTGTCACCGCGGTCTGTTCTTTTTCGATATGTTAGTCAGTTGTAGGAGTATGTGCAGTATGCACCATACAATATGCAAAATTAAGAATAAATAAGCAAAAGGCAAAATGTTTTATACCTTTTTTATAGTATAATTCTAATTTTTCCTTATTGCTATATCGTGATTGGGAAAGAATTATTACCTTTGTGCCACGCATTATATGCGGTATAAATCTCAATACAATGGCACAGGAACTCATACAGACACAGGAACAACAGCAACAACTTCTGCAACAGCAGCGTCTTACGGCGCAGCAGGTTATGGTTGTGCGCATGCTCGAAATGCCGCTGGCGCAATTGGAACAGAACGTGCAGACGGAGATGGATGAGAACCCCGCACTGGAGGGTGAGACACCTGATGGTGACAACATGGAGAGCGCCATTGGGACTGATGACGCCATGGACGACAGTGGTGAGGCTACGTTTGAGGAACAGGAGGAACGCAAGGAGCGCGAAGACGAACTGGACACGGCTCTCGACAGCATTGACAAGGACGACCGACTGGAAAACTCCAACTACGAGAGGGCTAACAACAACGACCCTGACGCTGACCAAGAGGAGCGTGTTTACGGTGACACTGAGTCATTCTACGACAAACTCCACGACCAGATGCACGAGCAAATGCTGACGGAAAGGCAGGAGACAATTATGGAATACCTCATCGGTTCGCTCGACAACGACGGTCTATTGCGCAAGGACCTCTCGTCACTAAGCGATGAGATTGCCATTAAGGAATATCTTGACGTTAGCGAGGAGGAGATAGAACAGTGTCTGACCATACTGCAGTCTTTTGACCCTGCGGGCATAGGGGCACAGTCTTTACAGCAGTGCCTGCTGATACAGATACTGAGAAAGAAACCGTCGTACATCACTAACCTCATGCACAAGGTTATTAACGAGTGCTACACCGACTTCGAACGCAAACACTGGAAAAAGATAACGGAACGCCTCAACATTAGCGACGAGACTGCCGAGGAGGTCTTTAATGCGATAAAGAAACTTAACCCACGACCTGGTGCCGCACTGGGCGAGACCATGGGAAGGAGCGTTCAGCAGGTAACGCCCGACTTTATCATTGACACTGACGATGAGGGCAACGTGACATTCAGGCTTAACCAGGGAAAAATGCCGGAATTATACGTTTCTAAAGAGTTCACGAACATGATTGACGCGTACCAGAAGAACCCTAAGTCCATGAACCGAAGCGACAAGGAAGCCCTGCTCTACATGCAACAAAAGGTGACACGCGCAAAGTCTTTCATCGACGCTATTAAGCAAAGACAGGCCACTATGATTGCCACTATGCGAAGCATCATATCCCTGCAGAAGCCTTTCCTCTTAAGTGGCGACGATGAAGACCTGAAACCTATGATACTGAAAGATGTGGCTCAGCGCGCTGGGGTCGATATCTCTACGGTTTCAAGGGTGTGCAACTCTAAGTATGCTGAGACTCCATGGGGTATCATCTCACTGAAGTCTTTCTTCTCTGATGGTTACGACACCGGACAGGGCGAAGCCGTTTCCACAAGGATTATTAAGAACGTTCTGCGCGAGATAGTAGATAACGAGGATAAGAAAAAACCTCTCTCTGACATTAAACTGGCTGCGGAAATGAAGAAGAGGGGCTACCCTATAGCCCGTCGCACGGTGGCGAAATACCGCGAGCAACTCGGCATACCACAGTCAAACATGAGAAAATAAAAAAGATAACAAAACAACACAATGCCCAATCGTCACGAAATAAGCAAGAAGGCTGCCAACGAACAACGCAGGATGATATTACTCATGGCACGTTACATAAGCATCATCTTCACCCCACTCTATCTCCCTATGATGGGACTTGTAGCGCTCTTCCTGTTTACATACCTCAGCATGATGCCCTTGGCATACAAGGTCTTCGTTCTGTTAACGGCATATTGCTTTACCATCCTTTTTCCTACAACGCTGATACACCTATATCGCAAGTATCAGGGATGGTCGCTACTGAAACTAATTTCGCGAGAAGGACGCATGGTGCCTTACGCCATATCCATCGTGTCATACCTCGCTTGCTTCTATACCATGAACGCCATGCACTTCCCTCACTTCATGAGTAGCATAGTGATGGCGGCAATAATGATACAGATAATATGTGCAGTGATAAACAACTGGTGGAAGATTTCTGCACATACCGCGGCAATAGGAGGTACGACGGGTGCCGTCTTGGCATTCTCACTTATACTGGGGTTCTACCCACTGTGGTGGTTCTGCATTCTCCTTCTTCTCGCTGGCGTAGTAGGTACTGGCCGTATGCTCCTGCGCCTGCACTCGTTAGGCGAGATTGTTGGCGGATTCCTCGTGGGACTCTTCGCCGCAGCGGTAACGGTGTTAATGGTGTGAGATAATGCATAATGCATAATTGTTAGGCGTTGCTCCCCTAACTTTCCCAAACAACTAAACAACTAAACGACCAATCTCCCAAACCACCAATCTCCCAAACGACTAAACGACTAATCTCCCAAACCACCAATCTCCCAAACCACCAAACAACCAATCTCCCAAACGACCAAACCACCAATCTCCCAAACGACTAATCTCCCAAACCACCAAACCACCAATCTCCCAATCTCCCAAACCACCAAACGACCAATCTCCCAATCTCCCAAACCACCAATCTCCCAAACGACCAAACGACCAATCACCCAAACAACAAAACAACAAAACAACCAAACAACCAAAAATATGACTCCAATAGTAAGCATTATCATGGGCAGCACAAGTGACATGCCCGTAATGGAAAAAGCAATGAAGTTTCTTGACGAGCAGAAGATACCTTTCGAGGTCAACGCTCTGTCAGCGCACCGCACGCCAGATGCGGTAGAAGAGTTTGCACGCTCTGCTGAAAGTCGCGGCATACGCGTTATCATTGCAGCAGCAGGCATGGCAGCAGCCCTTCCTGGAGTTATCGCGGCAAGCACCGCCCTCCCTGTTATTGGTGTGCCTATCAAGGGTATGCTCGATGGACTCGACGCCATGCTCTCTATCATACAGATGCCTCCTGGCATTCCTGTCGCTACGGTTGGCGTTAATGGTGCCATGAACGCTGCCATCCTCGCCATGGAGATGCTCGCTCTTACTGATAAGGACATCGCTGATCGCCTAAAGGAATACAAGGCTGGACTCGGTGCGAAGATTGAGAAGGCTAACAAGGAATTGGCTGAGGTGAAATTTGAATATAAGTGTAATTAGTGGTTTAGTGGGGTTAGTTGTTTAGTGGTTTAGTTAATACTGACACAACAAAACAAACAAACCACCAAACAACAAAACAACCAAACAACCAAACCACTAAACCACCAAACAACCAAACAACCAAACCACCAAACCACTAAACAACCAAACCACCAAACAACCAAACCACCAAACGACCAAACCACTAAACCACCAAGCAACCAAACTCCCATGCTTAGACGTAAAACTACTACTACAACTGTTGGCAACATCGGCATAGGCGGCGATAACCCTATCCGCATACAGTCGATGACCACTACAAATACCAACGACACCGAAGCGTGCGTGGCACAAGCCAAACGCATCATCGATGCCGGTGGAGAACTCGTCAGGCTTACCACACAGGGCAGCCGTGAGGCTAAGAACATGGAGAACATATCTGCTGCTCTGAAGGCTGACGGATACACGACTCCACTCGTGGCTGATGTTCACTTCAACGCTAACGTGGCTGACGTGGCGGCTCTCTACTGCGAGAAGGTGCGCATAAACCCAGGCAACTATGTTGACCCAGCGAGAACGTTCCGTAAATTGGAATATACCGATGAGGAATATGCCGCAGAACTGAAGAAGATAGAAGAACGCTTCGTGCCATTCCTCAATATATGTAAGGAGCACCACACCGCCATAAGAATTGGCGTAAACCACGGTTCGCTCTCCGACCGTATCATGTCACGTTACGGCGATACACCTGAGGGCATCGTGGAGTCGTGCATGGAGTTCCTGCGTATATGCCGTAAGGAACAGTTTAACGATGTGGTGCTATCCATTAAGGCGTCTAACACCGTCGTTATGGTAACGTCAGTGCGACTGCTCGTTAAGGCGATGGACGCTGAAGACATGCACTATCCGCTCCACCTCGGAGTGACGGAGGCTGGCGAGGGCGAAGACGGACGAATAAAGTCTGCCGTGGGCATTGGCGCACTGTTGACCGAAGGCATTGGCGACACCATTCGTGTATCGCTGTCAGAGGAACCTGAATGCGAGATACCTGTGGCACGTAAGTTAGTGGACTTCATTCCTGAATGCGCGGAGAAGCGTGAGCATGCTGACATCAATGCCGACGGAACGCTGACGCTATGCTTTGCCGAGAGCAACATGAAAGACCTGCAACTGAAGGCTGCCATGACTGCTGGCGCACTGCTGATAGACCGTCGCGCTACTGACCTTATTATTAATAATGAGGGATGTGGCACCAAGGAGGAGTTACAGTCGCTTGCCGACTCTATACTTCAGGCTGCGCGAGTGCGTTTCACCAAGACGGAATACATCTCATGTCCTGGTTGTGGCAGAACGCTCTACGACCTGCAAGGCACCATTGCCCGCATCAAGGCAGCGGTGAAGGCTGCCGCTGAGACCGACAAACGTTTCGCTACGCTGAAGATTGGCATCATGGGATGCATTGTCAACGGTCCTGGCGAGATGGCAGACGCAGACTACGGTTACGTTGGTGCTGGTCCTAACCGCATCTCTCTCTACAAGGGAAAGACGTGCGTGGAGAAGGCTATACCTGAGGAGAACGCTGTGGAGAGACTGCTGAAGTTTATTAAGGAGGATATGAACTAACATCCTTCACTACAGCCCCTTCTATGCCCTAACGGGCATCTCTCCACGAGGGGGGAGAGAAAAAGATACCTCATATCGCTATAAAACAAACAATAAACATTATTAACCATTTATAAACCAAACACCCCATACTTCCATCTCCCCTCGGGGGAGAGATGCTCGCCAGGGCAAAGAGGGGGTTGCTTATTGGTATTTCATATTATGACTGTACAAGAAGCATTCGCAGAAAAACTGCTTGCCGTAAAGGCTATTAAATTGCAGCCAAACGACCCTTTCACATGGGCATCAGGCTGGAAGTCACCAATCTATACCGACAACCGCAAGACGTTGGCATACCCAGAACTCCGCTCTTTCGTAAAGCAGGAGTTGGTACACCTCGTTCACACCGAGTTCCCTGAGGCTACTGCCGTTGCTGGTGTCGCTACAGGTGCCATAGCACAGGGCGCACTCGTTGCCGACGAGTTGCTGTTGCCTTACTGCTACGTTCGTCCGAAACCAAAAGACCACGGCATGGGCAACCAGATTGAAGGTACCATACCTGAGGGTGCTAAGGTAGTGGTAATTGAAGACCTCATCTCTACTGGCGGTTCTTCGCTGAAGGCTGTTGACGCCCTGCGCAAGGCTGGCTTTGAGGTTGTGGGCATGGTAGCAAGTTACACCTACGGCTTCCCTGTTGCTGAGGAGGCTTTCAAGGCTGCTAACGTGCGCCTCGTTACACTCTCTGACTATGAGCACACAACTGCCATTGCCGCTAAGACAGGATATATTAAGGAGGAAGACCTCGAGGTGCTTGCCGAGTGGCGCAAGGCTCCTGAGAAGTGGATGGTTGATTAGTGGTTCAGTTGGTTGGTTGTTTGGTGGTTTAGTTGTTTGGTGGTTTAGTTGTTTGGTAGATAGTTTCTATGCTGCCAGCATTAACTAAACCACTAAACAACCAAACAACTAAACCACCAAACAACTAAACCACCAAACAACTAAACAACTAAACAACCAAACCACTAAACCACCAAACAACAAAACAACAAAACGACCAAACCACCAAACCACCAAACAACAAAACAACAAAACCACCAACAATGGCAAAATACGAAAGCAACATAAAGCAAATCAATGCCCCTGTGGAGCGTGTCTATGAGAAACTCAGCAATCTTGAGAACTTCCGTCCCGTGCTGGAGAACATGCAGAACAACGAGATGGTGAAAGAGAAGATACGTGAGGCTGGTCAAGACCCTGCACAGTTGGAGAAACTGAAGGACGTGGTGCTTACTGCCGATAGCGTCTCCTTTCCTGTACCGATGATGGGCGAGATGTCGCTGAGAATTATTGAGCGCGAGGAGAACAAGACCATTAAGTTCCAGACGGAGCAATCGCCTATTGATGCCAACTTCTGGATACAGGTGCTGCCCGTTACGGACTTCACATCTAAACTGCGCCTTACGCTAAAGGCTGACCTCAACCCTATGGTCAAGATGATGATTGGCTCAAAACTTAAGGACGGCATTGACAAATTTGCCGATATGCTGAGCATGATTCCATACTAAACTGTGGCTGAAGACGCCACACTAAGATATAGTAGGAAAAACTTATAAACTGTAAGTAAAATAAAGGTTTTACTTACAGTTTGTTTTGTATATACACACGCAGTGTAAAAGCTATGTGATTACAGTGTAAAAGCTATGTGATTACCATGTAAAAGCTATGTGATTACTGCGTAATTTGGGCGCTTTCAGATTGTAAGTAATGCCCCTCTAAAAGAATAACGGTTCACTAATACCTGTATGGCATTTAGTGAACCGTTTTTTCATGGGTGGTTCTATAAATTACCTTTGTTATATTTCGAGGTTATTTTCGAGGTCAAAGTGTAAGTAAATAAAGGAGTGTAGCGTGCTACTCGACTGAATGCACTTACGCTTTGGGCCGAAAAGAACTCGAAAGATGACAAAACGTCATTACACTATTTAAGTTTTATATAACGGTGGTAATTTATAGAACCACCCTTATTCTATTTTCCAACTGTTCTTCCACTTTATCACTGGCAGACCATCTTCAAACTCAATGGGCAACCATACGTAACGACTGTCTATAGGGTTGGCAGGTCGCCACTGGTCGGCAAGGAATATGTACATGTCCTTCTTGCCCTGCACTGGCAGTATGTAGGTGCTCTGAGACTGGAACGTCTTCTCTGCTCCATCACCGCGGCAGGGATTGGCGTGGCGTGTCCATGCGCCCATGATGCTGTCTGCTGTCAAGAGTCGCGCAGCGTTAGGGTCCCAACCGGTGCAGCCTGAGGTTATCATATAGTAACGCCCGTCTTTCTTGAAGATGGCAGGTGCCTCGTTGCTTCCACCAGCGTCAATGCGTATGTATCGCCCTGTGTGGTCAAGGTAGTCTGGTGTCAGTTCTGCTATCTGCAACGTGAGGTTATCCTCTGAGGCATAGATGTGGTATGCTGTCCCGTCATCGTCCACGAAGAGGGTCATGTCGCGCGACATCTGTCCGCCCTCCATATCGCGAGCGGTGAAGAGACCGTTCTTTATGTCTTCCCTCCACTGTGGCGTCCACCATTCCTGCGCATACTTATCCTTGAAAGTCTTTTGCAACGTCTTGGCTTTGGTGCCGAGTGGCGCCTTGCCTGGGTTCACACGACCGTTCTTTAGGAAGCGGAATGGTCCCGTTGGGGTATCGCTTACCGCCACGCCCGTGTTGGCAGCCTCGTAGCCTCGCCCTTTCAGTTCGAGGTGGAAGTACATCACGAACTTACCCGTCTTGGCATTGTATATCACCTTTGGTCGCTCAAGTATGCAGCCCTTTGCTATGGGGCTTTGCGGATCATTGCTTACTGGCAGTGCCACGCCCTCGTATTTCCAGTTGTAGAGGTCAGCGGAAGAGTAGCACGTTACGCCTACAAGGGCATTGACCGATGCTTCTCCCTTGTGCTCACCGTACCACCAGTAACGCCCTCCATGATAGAGTATGCCTCCACCATGGGCGTTGATAAGCCTTCCGTCTGTGTCAAACCACAACTGACCAGGGCGGAAACTATCGTGTACTGCGTTTATGACCTCCTGCGCACCAACGGTAATCGAAAGCAGGGCAAAGAACAGTAACAGTATCTTCTTCATACGTTAAGCAATTTGGGGAAACTGACTTAGATAATCTTTTCCAGTTCAGAGATATTCTTCTGTACCTCCTCGTCTGTCACCTCATAGTCCTGCAGCGAACCTGCGAGATACTGGTCGTAGGCACTCATGTCTATCAGTCCGTGGCCTGAGAGGTTGAAGAGTATAACCTTCTCCTCGCCTGTCTCCTTACACTTGTTAGCCTCGCGTATGGCGGTAGCGATTGCGTGGCATGACTCTGGAGCAGGTATGATGCCCTCTGTCTTCGAGAAGAGCAGTCCAGCCTTGAAGGTTTCAGACTGTGGAATGTCGGCAGCCTCCATGTAGCCGTCTTTCATGAGTTGTGAGATTATCATGCCAGCACCGTGGTAACGCAGTCCGCCAGCGTGAATGTTGGCTGGCATGAAGTTATGACCAAGGGTGTACATAGGCAGCAATGGGGTAAGACCCGAGAGGTCGCCAAAGTCATACTGGAACACGCCGTGGGTCAACTTAGGACAACTTGAAGGCTCGGCAGCGATGTAACGTGTCTTCTTTCCCTCAAGAATGGTGTGGCGCATGAATGGGAAACTGATACCGGCGAAGTTTGAACCGCCACCGAAGCAGCCGATAACGATGTCAGGATATTCTCCCGCCATCTCCATCTGCTTCTCTGCCTCAAGGCCTATGACGGTCTGGTGGAGTGCCACGTGGTTCAGCACTGAACCAAGAACGTACTTACAGTTAGGCGTGGTCATGGCGAGTTCTACCGCCTCCGAGATTGCTGTTCCGAGCGAGCCTTGGTTGTTAGGGTCACGGGTCAGCACGTCCTTACCGGCACGTGTTGACATTGATGGCGATGGCGTAACCTGCGCTCCGTATGCCTGCATGATAGAGCGGCGATATGGCTTCTGATTGTAAGATATCTTAACCTGATATACGGCAGCCTCCAGTCCGAAGACCTTGGCAGCGTATGACAGTGCGCAACCCCACTGACCGGCACCTGTCTCGGTAGTAACATTGGTCACACCCTCTTCCTTGCAGTAGTAAGCCTGGGCAAGGGCAGAGTTCAGTTTGTGAGAGCCTACGGGGCTGACAGACTCGTTCTTGAAGTATATGTGGGCAGGAGTGCCGAGAGCCTTCTCCAGTCCGTAAGCACGAACGAGCGGCGTTGAGCGATAATACTTATACTGCTCACGCACTGGCTCTGGTATGTCAATCCAAGAATCAGTAGTGTTAAGTTCCTGATGGCACACCTCCTTGGCGAAGATGGGATAGAGATCCTCTGCCGACATCGGCTCGTGGGTCTTCGGATTAAGTGGAGGGAGGGGTTTGTTAGGCATGTCAGCCTGAATGTTGTACCACTGTTTAGGTATCTGTTCCTCGGTCAGGAAGAAACGCTTCTGCTTGTTGCTCATAATGATTTTTTGTGTTTAATTATTGGGTTTCTTGTTTGTCTTAGCGACAATCAATAGTGCAAAGATACCAAAACTTTGTCTAACCACAAAACATACTCACCAGTATAGAGGTGCATTTATGTTATTTTTTATTTAAAAACATTGTAATATGAGTTTTTCTTTGTACCTTTGTATATTGAAATGGCGTCTCCAGACGCCATTTCGCTTGAGACAATTGAGAAAAGCAAACAGAATGATAGAGATACGTACAGTTTCAACAGCAAAAGACATCAATCGCTTCATTGACTTCCGTACCGCACTGTATAAGGATGACCCTTACGCCGTGCCGTACCTGTTCAAGGACGAGAAGGACACGCTTAGCCCAAAGCGCAACCCCGCATTCGACTTCTGCGAGGCTGAATACTACATGGCGTACCGAGATGGGAAACCTGTGGGAAGAATTGCAGCCATCATTAATAACCACGCTAACGAGAAGTGGGGGAAAAAGAACGTACGTTTCGGATACTTCGACTTTATTGACGATATGGAAGTATCACGCGCACTTATCGACAAAGTGTGCGACTACGGACGTTGCCACGGCATGAACACCATCATCGGACCTATGGGCTTTACCGACATGGACCGCGAGGGAATGCTCGTCGAGGGATTCGACATCATGGCGTCAATGCACGCTAACCATAACTACCCTTACTACAAAAAACACATGGAGGCAATGGGCTTCACGAAGGACAACGACTGGATACAGCAACTCATCGCCATGCCCGACGGGGTACCACCGAAGTTCGCCAAGATAACGTCAATGATAGCACGACGCTACAACATCGTGCCTAAGAAACTGACAAAGACCGACTTGATAAAGAAAGGCTACGGAAGGAGGTTCTTCCACATACTGAACGAGTGCTATAAAAACCTCTATGAATTCTCTGAACTATCAGAGAAACAGATAGACAACCTCGTGAAGGAGTATATAGCCATGGCTGACCTCAACCTCGTCACATTCATCTTCGACGAAAATATCAAGAGCGACGACCCAACTGAGCGCATGATAGGATTCGGAGTAAGTTTCCCGTCATTCTCTAAAGCACTGCGACGCACTGGCAACGGCAAGATGCTACCATTCGGATGGATACACCTACTGCGCACGCTCTACTTCCATGATACTGACACCGTGGACCTGATGCTCATCGGCGTACTGCCAGAATACAGGGCAAAGGGAGCCAACGCCATACTCTTCGACGACCTTATTAAGTGGTATCAGAAGTACGGTTTCAAACAAGCACTAACGCTCGCCATGATGGAAACCAACGAGGGAGTACTCTCGGCATGGCAGTATTTCGATGCAAAGACGGTAAAACGACTAAGAAGTTACAAAAGGGAAATATAAGTCCTTGTGCAACGGCGTTTCTACACCGTTGACCCAACCAACCCACCAACCTTAAAACAACATACAACCATGGTAGAATATACCGAAGACAACATACGAAAACTTTCTGACGTTGAACATATCCGCACACGTCCTGGCATGTACATCGGCCGACTAGGCGATGGCTCGCACGCCGAAGACGGTATCTATGTGCTCCTTAAAGAAGCGATTGACAACTCTATCGACGAGTTTCGCATGAATGCCGGAAAGCGAATAGAAATAGAACTTACTGACAATAAGGCGGTATCACTGCGCGACTACGGACGTGGCATACCGCAGGGAAAGATGATCGAGGCGGTCAGCCAACTTAATACTGGTGGCAAGTACGACTCGAAAGCATTCAAAAAGTCCGTGGGAATGAACGGTGTCGGCATAAAGGCGGTAAACTTTCTCTCTACGAAATTCGAGGTAAGGTCATACCGCGACGGCACGGTGCGCACTGCCATCTTCGACAAAGGACAACTGGTCAGCGACACCACGGAACCTACGGAAGACGAGACGGGCACATACATATACTTCGAGCCAGACGATACTCTGTTCAAAAACTATGCCTTCCAGCCTGACATAGTGGAGACAATGCTGCGCAACTACACGTACCTCAACACAGGACTCGCCATCATGTTCAACGGAAGGCGCATACTATCGCGCAACGGTCTCGAGGACCTTCTGAAAGACGAGATGACTGCTGAGCCTCTCTACCCTATCGTACACATGAAGGGAGAGGACATTGAGATAGCATTTACACACACCAACCAAAACGGTGAGGAGTACGACTCCTTCGTCAACGGACAGCATACCACGCAGGGCGGAACACACCAGTCGGCATTCAAGGAGCATATCGCCAAGACAATCAAGGAGTACTTCGGCAAATATGAGTACGGAGACATACGAAACGGACTCGTGGCGGCTATAGCAGTAAACGTGGAGGAACCTATATTCGAGTCGCAAACGAAGATAAAACTCGGCTCACTAACAATGTCACCCGATGGAGTTTCTGTCAACAAATACGTGGGAGACTTCGTCAAAACAGAGGTGGACAACTATCTGCACCGCAACCTCGACATTGCCAACGTCATAGAAGAGAAGATAAAGACATCGGAACGCGAGCGCAAAGCAATGGCAGGCGTAGCAAAACTGGCAAGGGAACGCGCCAAGAAGGCTAACCTCCACAACCGCAAACTCCGCGACTGCCGAGTGCATTATTCTGATGCCAAAGGTGACCTTCGCGAGGAATCATGTATCTTTATAACCGAGGGCGACTCTGCAAGCGGTAGTATCACCAAGAGCCGTAACGTCAATACGCAGGCGGTATTCTCACTGAGAGGTAAGCCACTGAACTGCTACGGACTGACAAAGAAGGTGGTGTACGAGAACGAAGAATTCAACCTGCTGCAAGCAGCACTCGACATAGAGGACGGACTGGACAACCTGCGCTACAACAAAGTCATCGTGGCTACTGATGCCGACGTTGACGGAATGCACATACGTTTGCTCATCATTACGTTCTTCCTACAATTCTTCCCAGAACTGATAAGGAAAGGACACGTCTATGTTCTGCAGACTCCACTGTTCCGAGTGCGCAACAAACGCACCAAGATTAAGAACAAAAAGGTCATTGCAGATGAAGACACCAAACTAAAGGAACGCGGCGAAAAGCCAAAGGATTTCATCACACGATACTGCTATTCCGACGAAGAGAAACATCAGGCTATTTCTGACCTCGGACCAGACCCAGAGATAACAAGATTCAAAGGACTTGGAGAGATATCGCCAGATGAGTTCGCTGGATTCATAGGACCTGACATCCGACTGGAGAAAGTGAAACTACACAAAAGCGATGAGGTAGAAAAACTGTTGGCTTACTACATGGGCAAGAACAGCATGGAGCGACAGAACTTCATCATCGACAACCTCGTCATAGAGGAAGATAAACCTGAAGAAGACACGTACGAATAACAACACTCAGCCAACAAACAAGGATTGACAAAGCAAAGAATGAAGATAGGCAACATAGACTTGGGCCAACGCCCGCTGTTCCTCGCACCAATGGAGGACGTTACTGACATCGGATTCCGCCGACTATGCAAACGTTACGGTGCTGCCATGGTTTACACCGAGTTCGTAGCGGCAGAGGCATTGGTAAGATCCGTTAAGGCCACGGTGCGAAAACTGAACATATCTGACGACGAACGACCTGTAGGCATACAGATATATGGGCGCACCACCGCAGATGTTGTAGAGGCAGCTCGCATCGTAGAGGCGGAAGCGCACCCCGACGTTATAGACCTCAACTTTGGATGCCCCGTAAAGAAAGTTGCTGGAAAAGGTGCTGGAGCAGGCATGTTGCAGAACATTCCACTGCTCTTAGAAATGACAGAGGCGGTAGTAAAGGCTGTCAACACACCCGTCACAGTTAAAACACGACTGGGATGGACAAGCGATAACCTCGTCATCACCGACCTCGCACCACGCATACAAGACTGCGGAGCAAAGGCACTGACCATACACGGCAGGACAAGAGCGCAGATGTACACCGGCAATGCCGACTGGACACTGATAAAGGCTGTAAAAGACAACCCTGCCATAACCATCCCCATCATTGGCAATGGAGACATCACATCACAGGAACAAGCCGATGAAGCCTTCGAGAAGTACGGTGTTGACGCTGTGATGATAGGCAGAGCAACCTTCGGACAGCCATGGATATTCTCGCGAGAAGCCTGCGCCACCGATGGCACGGGGCTGACAGACTCCCAGAAGATTGACGTGCTCCTTGAACTGCTGCATATTAACCAGGAGTATATAGGTGATGATTATCGCGCCATACTGCACACACGCCGTCACCTTGCAGCCACACCAGTATTCAAGGGAATACCAGACTTCAGACAAACACGCATAAAAATGCTACGCGCCAACACCGTAGCTGAACTGGAAGACATTCTTAACGAGATAAGAACAACACTCTTTAGTTAACCCCCTAGAACACCTAGCACCCCTAGTAAGCCTAGCACCCCTAGCACACCTAGAACACCTAGCCCCCCTAAAACTCACAAAAAAAATACAACCCTCATGCAAAAACTAACAATAGTAAAAGTCGGCGGAGCCATCGTTGAAGACCCAGAACAACTCTCTGCCCTACTCGATAACTTCTCAGCAATAGAAGGAAAGAAAATCCTCGTACACGGAGGAGGACGACGCGCCACAAAGATTGCGGCACAATTAGGAATAGAAAGCCACATGGTAGGCGGACGACGCATCACCGATGGTGAAATGCTCTCGGTCGTTACCATGGTCTATGGTGGACTCGTTAACAAAAACCTCGTAGCACAACTGCAGGCACATGGCGTCAATGCACTTGGTCTGACAGGTGCCGACATGGACGTTATACGCTCACACAAACGCCCACTGAAGAAAGTTCGCATGGACGATGGTACGGAACAGATGGTTGACTTCGGCTTCGTTGGCGACGTTGACCGCGCTGACGGCGACCGACTCGCACAACTGTTAGATAGCGGTATCACACCTGTTGTAGCACCTCTGACACACGATGGCAACGGCAACATACTCAACACCAACGCAGATACCATGGCGTCAACCGTGGCAAAGGCACTCGCTGATAAATACGAAGTAACACTTATCTTCTCTTTCGAGAAAAAAGGCGTGCTCTCAAACCCTGACGATGACGACAGCGTAATACCGGTAATAACAAGAGAACTATACAATGATTACGTTGACAACGGCACCATATCCGGTGGAATGAAACCTAAGATTGAAAACGCTCTCGAAGCCGTGGACGCAGGAGTAAAAAAGGTTATCATCACACTCGCAACCAAGATAGACGGCAACCACGGCACGGTAATAAACAAATAACATATCCCTGTGCGATGACGTTTCTACGTCACACACCCCAAAAACACAACCACCAAGCCCTTGTTAGATGTAAAACGCGACATATTACCCATGAAGAACGTCATGTATCGCATGGCGCTGCGCCTTACGCTCAATAGTCAGGAAGCAGAAGACGTGGTACAGGACGTGATAATAAAACTCTGGAGCATGCGCGAACGCCTTGAGGAAGTTGAAAACCTCGAAGCGTTCGCTCTGCGTATGACGCGTAACCTTGCCCTCGACAGGCAGAGAATGAAAATCAATAACACAGAGGATATTGACAACATTGAACCCGATCGCTATGTCACCACAGACCATAGCGACCGAAAAGAACAGGTAGAAAGCATACGACTCGTGATGCAACAACTGCCTGAAAAACAACGCAGCGCAATGCAACTGCGCGACTTCGAAGGATATTCATATAAGGAAATAGCCGAAATGCTAAGTATGACGGAAGACCAAGTGAAGATAAACATCTTCAGAGCAAGACAGTTTATAAAAACAAAGTTAACATCCTTTAACTAACTTCACTGTAACTTTTCTCTCTTCCCATACGTCTTACATATAGAGAGGGGCAGATAAGCGAGCCCCAATCGCTAAGCTTTTAAAATCTGTAAGACAAACATTTATTAAACACAACACCATGACAATGGACTACACATACATAGAGCAACTGCTCGATAAATACTTCGAATGCGAGACTTCGCGCGAAGAGGAGCAGATACTCCGTGCCTTCTTTGCACAGGAGACTGTACCAGTACGTCTATTGGCATATCGCCAACTCTTTACCGAAGCAGCACGAAGCAAGGCTGAGGATACACTCGGCAGCGATTTCGATGCCAAGGTGCTCAATGCTATCAACGCAGAACAGCACGATGAACCAATAAAGGTAAAGGCTAAGATTGTTACTATGCAGCGCAGATTGCGTCCGCTTTACAAGGCAGCAGCATGCGTGGCTGTAGTATTGGCACTCGGACAAGCGGCACAAATGCCGTATAGCGAGGAAGGTGAGGCACAGGAGAACATTGCTGTAACGCATCCTCAAATACAGAAAGATGAGAATGCTGTGGCAAAAAGCGACTCCGTTTCTAAGTCGACAAAGACTTTGGAAGTACCAATGGCAAACTGACAAATTTTCTATGCTTTATATAATATCCTATTAAAACAATTTTTAAAAACATCAATTGCTGCTGCAACACCGTGAGGCAGAAACAGTAGTCGCAATCTTTTTAAAACAAAATATAGGGAGGACATTCAGCAAACAACATAACGCTGAAGTCCTCCCTTATTTTTTTTATCTTATAACGGGTTACATTAATAGTTCTTCATTTTACATTAATAGCACATTATTTTACATTAATAGCTCTTCATTTTACATTAATAGCACATTATTTTACATTAATAGCCCGTTATTATATTACCCTAACACTCTCCCTACTCTGACGTTGGCGATGCCGCGTCAATCATATCACTGTAACCTGTCAATGCCGCAAAGGCAGCAAACTGAGCCGCACGTGCCTCCATTGACATGGGCTTATGATTAGCCGACACGTGGTGGGGCAGGTTTATTATGTCATCATATTTATTGTCCATGTGAATATGAAATACGAATTGTGGATTATGAATTATTAATTATGAATTATGAACTGTGAATTATGAATTAACTTATTCCTCCATCAAGGTATTTTCTTGTAAGGTCATGTTGCGGATTATTGAACACATCACTCGCGGCACCGGTCTCTATAACCTCGCCCAGGTACATGAATATTACGTGGTCAGCAATGCGCATGGCCTGTTGCAGGTTGTGCGACACCATCACTATGGTATAGTCACGCTTAAGATCCACAAACAGTTGTTCTACTCTCTTTGATGATATAGGGTCCAGGGCTGACGTACTCTCGTCGGCTAATAGCACCGTAGGCTCCACCGCCAACGAGCGCGCCAGGCACAAACGCTGCTGTTGACCACCCGAAAGACTCACTGCAGGAGCGTTAAGACGCCCTTTCACCTCGTCCCATAATCCTACGGCACCAAGGTAATGTCGCACTACGGCGTCAAGCGTCTTGCGGTTGGTGATGCCATGAATACGGCAACCGTATTTTATATTGTCCTGTATCGACATAGGAAGCGGACATGGTCGTTGTGGCACCAGCCCTACGTTACGGCGCAGTTCTACTATATCTGCCCCCTTAACCTTCGCTATGTTACGGTCGCCCAGCATGATATCGCCACTGATGCTAATGCCCTCCACATCGTCGTTAAGGCGGTTAAATGTGCGCAACAAAGTTGTTTTACCACATCCTGATGGTCCGATGATACACGTTATCTTGTTCTTTGGGATGAGTGCCGAGACATCCTTCAGTATGTGTGCATCACCTATGTGAAGGTTTAGATGGCTGATGGATATGCCTGAATGCTCCAACCGCGGAAAGAGGCTGTGCCATTCCCCGTCGGTCTGAGGTGTATCGTTATTTCGTTTTAAGAAGTTAAATATCATAGTCTGTGTTTGTCTTGTTGTTTCTATTCTTGTCTCGTTGATTTTTATGATGCAAAATTACTCATAATCCTGTTATGGTGCAATAACCATTATATGTGATAAGGATACCCACTTGGTGTTATTACATAATATTGAAAATAGGAGTAACTTTGCACCGTAAAACCAACAACAACCAACAACAACAACCAAACATGATAACCGTAATTGTAACCCTTCATAATCAAGAGCGCAGTATTATCTCTGCTCTTCAGTCGGTAGTAGCGCAGACGGCGCAACAATGGGAATGCGTAGTGATTGACAATGCCTCTACCGATGCCAGCGAATTCCAGGTTCGCTCCTATCTCTTCGACCGACGAATGCGATACTGTAGATTGGAGCAACATGTCTCCACACAGGAAGCGCGCCGCATAGCCCTTGCCCACACTACTGGCGAATGGGTTGTGTTCCTCGATGGCGCTGACTATCTGGAGTCTAACGCCCTACAGGCACTGTACCTCGCTGTTAAAAAATACGGTACTAAATGTGGCGTTGCAAACTATGCCGTCATGCGCAATGGCGAACCACACCCCCACAACTACCTGCAAGGACAGAAACTCTCTGCTGAACGCATACGCAACGGTGAGGTAAGCGTGGTAACTGGCAACTCTATTTTCCATCGTTCTATAGCCGGAACGCCTGAGGTTTGGCCCGAACAGGACTACGCCTACACCGAACACCTTATATTAATAAGCGGTGAGGCGGCTGAGCCACTGGTTACTGTGGAAAAGAAAAAGAGTTTGATTGAGAGGATAACTGGATTGTTCAAGAAAACGAAAGAAGAATGAACCGTATTACGAAAGATAAATTGGCAGGCGGCATCATGACTGCCTTTACCATTTGCTCCATGTTGCTCGTAGTGGCAATGGCGGTGGGACTGTGGATAAAATCAACCGACATCCTTGCCGAACACTCTGTTTGGCAACTCCTATCGTCAAGTGAATGGAAGCCCATGAAGGGCGAATTTGGCTTTCTCGCCTTCATTGTCGGTACTTTTTATGTTACTGGCGTGGCGATAATATTGGCATTGCCCGTGAGCCTTTTGATGGCTATCCTGTTGACGGAATACTCACGTAGCGTGGTGCGCAGATACATATATCCGCTGCTCGACATCCTTGCCGGATTGCCATCTGTCATTTATGGCGTATGGGGCACCTTGGTAGTGGTACCCATTGTTAGCAATATCGTTGGTCCGGCGGTGGGCACTGCCACATCGGGTTACACGCTGTTATCGGGCGGTATAGTGATGAGCGTGATGATACTGCCACTGCTTGTCAGTCTCTTCGTGGAGATATTCGACAATGTCAGTCGTGAACTACGCGAGGCATCACTCAGCGTTGGTGCCACTCGCTGGCAAACAACGAAGCGTGTAGTGTTACGTGCTGGACTGCCAGGCATCATTGCCAGTGTGGTCCTCGCCATTTCACGTGCCTTGGGCGAAACAATAGCCGTGCTCATGGTCTGCGGCAATCTCATTAAGATTCCACACTCGTTGCTCGACGCTTGTTACCCCATACCGGCACTCATTGCCAACAACTATGGCGAGATGCTCTCGCTGCCGCTTTATGAATCGGCATTGATGTTTGCCGCCTTCATACTTTTCTTTATTATATTAATCTTTAATCTCGGTGCACGACTGTACCTCGGCGGACAGTTCTCCCGTTTACTTTCATTATGCGTATTCTCGAAGAAAAAATATTCAAGGTCCTAATGTGTCTCTCACTGCTGCTTGTTGCAGTGTTCGTGTTCAGCGTATTGTGGACCATTTTCAGTAAGGGCCTCCCCGTACTGACATGGGAGATGATTACCACTGTGCCTGGCTCGGGCTTTTATCTCGGTGGAGACGGCGGTTTTCTCAATGCCATCATCGGCTCACTATATATCGTTACGGGCGCTACGGTTATAGGACTCATCATTAGCATTCCCGTAGTGTTTTACCTTAACGTGTACCTTAAGCCTACATCACGCTTCGGTTACATTGCCCGTCTGGCGTTTGACGTACTCTATGGCGTTCCGAGCATAGTCTATGGTGCCTTTGCCTTCACCATCATGGTGCTTATGGGCATACGTGCTTCGCTGCTTGGCGGTATCATTGTCGAGACGATGCTCATCGTACCTATATTGATAAGGAGCATGGATGAGGTGGCACGCACCATACCACGCGCATTGCTCGAGGCTGCCTTCTCGCTCGGTGCCACACGCATAGAGACCATAGGAGTGGTGATAAGACAAATTGCTCCTGCCATTGCCACCGCCACATTGCTCGCCATTGGCAGGGCTATGGGCGATGCGGCAGGCGTTATGTACACCGCTGGCTTCACAGATTATATACCTGAGTCGCTGACGGACAAGGCGGCAACACTGCCTCTATCGGTATTCTTCCAGTTGTCAGTACCTCAGGAGGAGGTGCAAAACAGGGCATACGCTGCTGCCGTTGTACTGACGGTAATAGTGCTGGCACTTAGCCTTTCGGGAAGATTTATCCTCAGGAAGTTCAGCAAAAACAAGATTTAGGTATCTTGAAACAATGGTAATACCAAACATTAGTGATATGAATAGCCATGAAGTGCGATTGTCTATAAGCGAAAATCACAGTAACTTTGCACTCAGAAATTAAAACAAACACAAATAGAATATGGCACAGAAAATTACACACCTTAAAGAACTTGAGTCGGAAGCGATATACGTTATACGTGAGGTCGCAGCACAGTTTGAGAAGCCTGTACTGCTATTCTCTGGCGGTAAGGACTCTATTGTTATGGCACACTTAGCGTATAAGGCGTTCTACCCAGCACCTATACCGTTCCCATTCCTGCATATTGACACCGGACATAACTTCAAGGAGACTATTGAATTCCGTGACGAACTGGTAAAACGACTCGGCGTAAAACTCATCGTTGGTTCGGTACAGCAGAGCATTGACGAGGGAAGAGTTGTTGAAGAGAAGGGCTATAACGCCTCACGCAACAAGTTGCAGACCGTTACATTGCTCGACACTCTTGACAAATATAAGTTTGACGCTGCTCTGGGCGGTGCACGACGCGACGAGGAGAAGGCTCGCGCTAAGGAGCGTTTCTTCAGCCATCGCGACGAGTTCGGACAGTGGGACCCTAAGAATCAGCGTCCAGAGTTGTGGAATATCTTTAACGGTAAGAAGAATATTGGCGAGCACTTCCGTGTGTTCCCTATCTCTAACTGGACAGAGATGGACGTTTGGCAGTACATCCTGCAAGAGAATATACCTCTGCCTTCACTCTATTACACACACGAACGCGAAGTATTCCAGCGCGACGGTGTATGGCTTGCGCACTATCCATTCATGCAACTGAAGCCTGATGAGAAGTTAGAGATAAAGAAAGTACGCTGCCGCACCATTGGCGACATCACCTGTACTGGTCTTACTCTCTCTACAGCCGACACCATTGAGGACATCATCGACGAGATAGCCTCATCAAGAGTGACCGAGCGCGGAGGCAGAGCCGACGACAAACGCTCTGAGGCTGCAATGGAAGACCGCAAGAAGGCAGGATACTTCTAAAGAGATTTTAGGTTACTTATTCCTCGTGCAATGACGTTTCGACGTCATTGTATCACAACAATCAACTAAACAACGAAACTACATGAGCACAAATAATAAAGGTGGCGCTGGCTACCTCGATATGGAATTACTCCGCTTCACTACCGCAGGAAGCGTGGACGACGGCAAGTCAACACTCATCGGACGACTGCTTTACGACTCAAAGTCTATCTTTGAAGACCAACTGGAGGCTGTAGAGGCTGCGTCAGAACGCCTCGGCAACGCTGAGGTTAACCTCGCACTCCTTACCGACGGACTGCGTGCAGAGCGCGAACAGGGCATTACTATCGACGTGGCATACCGCTATTTCGCCACTCCTAAGCGCAAATTCATCATTGCCGACACTCCAGGACACATAGAATACACCCGCAACATGGTGACGGGTGCCTCAACAGCCGATGCGGCTATCATCTTGGTTGACGCACGAAACGGCATCATTGAGCAGACTAAGCGTCACTCATACATTGCCGCTCTCTTGCAGATTGACTACGTTATCGTGGCTATCAACAAGATGGACCTCGTGGATTTCTCTGAGGATGTGTACAACAAGATAAAGGAAGAGTACGCCAATATCGCCACACAACTGGGCTTGAAGCACGTTTACTTCATTCCTATCTCTGCCCTGAAGGGCGACAATGTGGTTAACCCATCTGAACATACACCTTGGTATAAGGGTGAGACTCTGCTTCATCTGCTTGAGCAAGTGCCACTGAAGGAGGGCTTAGAGAAGCAGCCTTTCCGCTTCCCTGTGCAGTATGTAGTGCGTCCTCAGACCGCGGAATGGCCTGACTACCGCGCTTACGCTGGTCGCATTGCCAGCGGAACGATAAAGGTGGGCGACGAGGTTACGGTGCTTCCATCACACACTCGCTCTAAGGTGTCACGCATTGACGAGGGCACTAACACCATTAACGAGGCTCAGGCACCACAGAGCGTTAGCATTTCGCTTGAAGATGACGTTGACGTTAGCCGCGGTTCACAGATTGTTAAGACATCTGAACTGCCACTTGAGGGGCAGCAGGTATCGCTCCTCGTATGCTGGTTGAACCACCGCCCATTGCAACTTCGCAAGAAGTACATCATTCGTCACACCACAGACGAACTGCAGGGCATGGTGACCGACGTGGAATATAAGGTGAACATCAACACCCTTGAAAACGTACAGGGTGACAATAACATTAATATGAACGACATAGCGAAGGTTACTCTACGTGTCTCTAAGCCACTCGCCTATGACCTTTACGCTAACAACCGCACCACAGGTTCACTCATCTTCATTGACGAGGGTACCAACGAGACGGTTGGTGCAGGAATGATAGTTTAGTGGTTTAGTCGTTTGGTCTTTTAGTTGTTTAGTGGTTGGGTTATTTGGTGGTTTTGTTGATAGAAATACTATTTATTAATCCACTAAGTAACAAAACGACCAAACCACTAAACAACAAATCTACCAAACCACTAAACAACTAAAAAAACAAAACAACCAAACTACAACCCCATGACCAACGCTCAGCAACTCAACGAACAATTCGCCTCTGCCACACCGCAAGAGGTTATAGCATACTTCCTGAAGACATACGGAGACCGCGTGGCTCTCGCCTCCAGTCTCGGACTGGAAGACCAGGTTCTTACCGACATGATAGCCAAGGCAGGCGGCGGAAGGGTCTTCACCATTGACACTGGCAGACTCTTTCCTGAGAGTTATCAGTTGATAGACCGCACAAATGATAAGTATGACATGCGCATAGAGGTGTTCTTCCCTCGCCACGATGGTGTGGAGGAGTATGTGAAAGAACACGGAATAAACGCCTTTTACCAGAGCATCGAGTTGCGCCGTGCCTGCTGCCACTGCCGTAAGTTAGAGCCTTTGAAGCGTGCGCTCTCCACTCTCGACGTCTGGATTTGCGGGCTTCGTGCCTCACAGGCGGTGACACGCACCCACACCCACGTTGTAGAGTGGGACGAGAACAACGGTCTGCTGAAGGTAAATCCACTCGCTGCTTGGTCTGAGGAGGACGTATGGCAGTACATTCGCGCCAACAAGGTGCCGTATAACAAACTGCACGACAAAGGCTTCCCATCAATAGGATGCCAGCCTTGCACCAGAGCCATAGAGCCAGGCGAGGACGTTCGTGCTGGAAGATGGTGGTGGGAAGACCCTGAACACAAAGAGTGCGGACTGCATAAATAAAATGAAGAATGAAGAATATAATTAGGGGTTAACTAAACCACTAATCTCCCAAACCACTAAACCACTAAACAACCAAACGACAGATATGAAACTGACAGACGACAATTATAAAGAGATACTCGACCAACCCGACAAACTGACCGTAATAGACTTTTGGGCTACATGGTGCGGACCATGCCAGCGTCTCGCCCCTATATTTGAAGGAATAGAAAAGGAATACGAAGGCAAGGCGAACGTAGGCAAATACAACGTTGAGAACAACGAAGAGCTGCTTGAACGTTTCGGCATTCGCAATATCCCAACCATTCTTTTCATAAAGAACGGCGAGGTGGTCGACAGAATAGGCGGTGCCGTTAACGCCGCAAAACTGAGAGAGTTAATAGACAAGAATCTATAGTAAACTCGCCAAACTACTAAAGCAAAGAATCACTATGTATAAGATACCATCCAGCCTTACACAAGACATTAACAAGTTCGGTGACCTTGCCAAAGGCTATACCGACAGTACTGTCAGCACAACGGAGTTTAAGGCGTTCCGTGTGCCGATGGGAGTATATGAACAACGTAAAAACGAGGTTTACATGGCACGCATACGTGCCACTGGTGGTGTCATCACACCAGAGCAACTGTTGAAGGTCGTTGACATTGCCGAGAGCAACGGTTCTAACCTGCTCCATATTACTACACGCGCCGAAGTACAGATACTTAACCTCGAACTGAAAAACGTGCAGAACGTACTGACTCAGTTGCAGGAAGCAGGCCTTGCAACAAAGGGTGGTGGTGGCAACACCATACGTAACATCATCGTTAGCGAGTTCTCGGGCATTGACCCCGAGGAGGCATTCGATGCCACTCCTTACGCTATGGCACTGACAACGGAGATGATTGCCGAGGCTGACTCATACCTCATGCCACGCAAGATGAAGATAGCCTTCGCAAGCAATCCTAACGTTGTGGACTATGCTGGTATCAACGACGTAGGTCTCGTGGCACAGGTGCACAACGGACAACGCGGTTTCAAGGTCTATATCGGTGGTGGCGCAGGTTCTAAACCAACCGTAGGATGGCTCTACCGCGACTTCATCCCCGTAGAAGACCTTTACGCCCTCATCAAGGCAATGAAGAAGTTCTTCAACGCCAACGGCAACCGCAAGAACAAACATAAAGCACGCATACGCTACATATTCTATCGTTTGGGGCAAGAGGAAACCTTCAAACTCATCGACAAATACTTCGATGAGGAACTGAAGGCGGCGCATAGGCTCGACGTGCAGGCTTATACCTCACCAAAAGCCGAGGGCAACAACGCCACAGTAGTATTACCTTTCAAGTGGGGCAACGTTTGGCTCGACGACAAGGAAAAACTCGCTGCCCTGCGCCGACTCCTCAGCCTTTTATCTAAGATAGGCAATGATACACTGCGTTTCACAACGCGCCAGAACATTCGTCTGCGTAACATTCCACAGAATCGCCTTGCCGAGGTAGAGGCAGCGATACGCGAATATGACGCAGAGGCTTACGACCAACCGGCTGTTCTCTCTAACATCGTCAGTTGTACGGGTGCTGACACCTGCCGACTCGGCATCTGTCTCTCTAAGGGACTGGCTGACGCCATCTTCGCTGCACTGCAAAAGAGCAACATAGACCTCACCATACTCAACGACGCCCGCATCAACATCACTGGTTGCCCTAACCTTTGCGGACAGCCACTGTGGACGGACCTCGGCTTCGTAGGCAAGGTACTCCACACCGATCACGCTTATCCAGCATACCAGATATACGTAGGTGCCAACTACATCAGTGAGCCACAACTGGCACAGAGCGTAGGAACCATCGCGGCATACAACGTGCCTCGCTTCGTGGTAGATCTCGTAAAACGCTATAGCGAAGTGCAGGGCATAGCCAAGACCCTCGGCTCCGACCTCTCATTCGGTGCATGGTTACGCGGTGATGCTGGCAAGGCCGACGCTGAAGCAATAGCACGTCGCTACACCGACATACCTCTCTTTGCTGACGACAAGAACCCATACTTCGACTGGGGTAGCGAGGAAGTGTTTAAGGTTACGCAGCGCGGCAAACCAGAGTGCTCCGCAGGACTGTTCGACATGATTACGGTTGACAACGACAGCATTACCGAAGCACGCGGCAAGGACAACTACGCCGTTATCTTCCACGCCTCACGCATGCTGCTTGTCACACGTGGCGTAGATCCACAGGATGCCGCTGGTGTATTCGATGCTTTCAAGGAATACTTCATCAACGCTGGCCTCATCTCTAAGTCTTTCCTCCCACTCGTTGAGCAGGCTAAGGCGGAAGGCAAAGAGGGCAAGTATGACCAGGCACAGGCTGACGCCCTTGCCGATGCCGTAATAGCACTCTATAAGACTATGGACGACTCGCTGCAGTTTAAGGTTAGTGAGGTTAGTGAGGCTAGCAATTCTAGCAGTTCTAGTACTCCTAGTACCCCTAGCACTCCTAGCACCCCTAGTGAGCCTAGTACCTCTAGCACCCCTAGTGAGCCAACCTCCCTCCAGCCCAACCGCAAGAAAGACCTTCGTGGTGTGCTCTGCCCAATGAACTTCGTACGCACTAAGTTGGAGTTAGCCGCTATGCAGTCAGGTGAGATCCTGGAGATACTCCTTGACGACGGCAAACCAATAGAGAACGTCCCTGGCTCCGTTAAGTTGGAGGGACACGAGGTAATATCACAGAAACAGGAACCTGAAGGCCACTGGACAGTATTGATAAGAAAGAAATAAAACATAAAACAACAATAGCAAAAAAGCGTAACAGCAAGGTGTAATGCCTTGTTGTTACGCTTTTTGCATTTTTAATAATAAGGCGTAATACCCTAATATTACGACTTTTACATATTTAGGAAATCATGCGTATCACTAACTTATGTGATACAAATGGCGCATTGAGGTTATTACACAGATGCGGAAAAGGCAGTACCTTTGCATCAAGAAAACAAAACGATAGAATAAACATATTTCCTTTAAGCCGGCTTAACACAAACAAGTACTACAACAACACAAACAACAAGTACAACAACACAAACAAAGAAAGGGTATGTTTATGGCATTATCTACTCACAATGCACTTGCAGCCGCATTGCTGACACTGTCAGCCTCTGCGGTGAGCGCACAGACAACAGTACGCGACGTACTGCAGACTGTAAAACCATCTACACCGAAGGTCAGCGGACTTCTTAACGTACGCTACGCCTACGACAGTCAGGATGAATCTAACGGATTTGACATCAGACGAATGCGCTTGGGCGTAAGCGGTGACTTCGGAAAGAGTATTGACTATAAAGTACAGGCTGAATATGGCGGAGGAAGCGCAACATCCGCTGCATCAGTAAAACTGCTTGACGCCTACTTGCGCGTCAAAATAGCAAAACCAATTAATATCCAGGTGGGCGAATATAAGGTGGCTTACTCTCAAGAGACTCTTGACGGTCCTGCTACATGGCTCACGATAGAAAACCCTACAGCGGTAAATAAACTCAACGCCTACAGCGACGAGAGCGGAATGCGCGCTAACTCACGCGACATTGGTCTAACGCTTTACGGTATTCTGGCACAAAACAAAGGCAGAGACGTGGTAACATACCGCCTCGGAGTGTTCAACGGCAACGGTATCAACCTTAAAGACAATGACAGCCACAAGGACCTTTCGGCTTATATAACGGTTAGTCCTGTGAAATCCTTGACGCTCTCTGCCGCCCACTACGCTGGTCACTATACCACAACGTCGGGACAAACAACCGCTACCGTGCGACGCGACCGCACCTCGGCTGGCTTCACATACACCGAAGGGGCGTTCCGCTTGCGTTCTGAATACCTACATGGCAAGACGGGCGACCGCAGCCATCAAGGCGTGTATGCCATTGCATCGTACAACCTACCCCACGGATTACAACCCGTGTTGAGTTACGGTTACTACCAGAAGGACACCGACACCAAGCGCGACAACCAGTCTGACTACCTCATTGGGCTGAACTGGCAACCACTGAAGAACGTACGTCTGCAACTGGACTACACTCTCACGGACTATACCAACAGTACCAAAGACAATCGCAGCCTGCTCGAGACACAACTTATATTAGGGTTTTAGGGAATTCATAATTAATAATGCATAATTCATAATTAGGCTGACGCCCATTCCCCCCCCACACAATCATTAACCATAAAGAAAAGAAAGGAACAAACATGAAAAGAAACATCATAGCAACACTCACAGCGGTGGCAGTGCTCGCCATCGGACTGTCGTTTAACTCATGCGGCAGCAAGAACAGTAAGTCACAGAACGGTGGCGGTGATGAACTCTCAGGACGCATCTCCCTCTCGGGTGCTTTCGCGCTATATCCACTCGCAGTGAAGTGGGCGGAGGAGTTCCAGAAGCAACACCCTGACGTAAAGATAGAGATTGACGGTGGCGGTGCCGGCAAGGGCATGACCGATGCTCTCTCTGGTCAGGTAGAGTTAGGCATGGTGTCACGCGAGGTTAAGGACGATGAGGTAAAGAAAGGCGCTGTAGCCTTTGCCGTAGCCAAGGACGCTGTGGCACCTACCATCAACGCCAATAACCCCCTCTATGCCGAACTCGTAAAGCACGGCATCACCAAAGAACAGGCTAAAGCCATCTGGATTGACGGTACGCTGAAGACATGGGGACAACTTCTCGGCACTTCTGACGCAACCCCCATTGCCGTCTTTACACGTTCTGACGCCTGCGGTGCGGCTGAGACATGGGCTGCATGGTCTGGAAAACATCAGGAAGACCTAAGGGGCGAAGGCGTGAACGGCGACCCTGGCGTAGCGACTGCAGTAGGTGGAGCGAAGAACGCCATCGGCTTCAACAACATTGGCTATGCCTACGACAACTCTACCCTCAAGCCACTGAAGAACATACGTGTGCTACCTATTGACGTAAACGGCAACGGCAAGATTGACCCTGAAGAAGACTTCTATGCTGACAAGGGCCAACTGGCAAAAGCCATAGCCGAGGGCAAATACCCTTCGCCACCAGCACGCGACCTCTATCTCGTTTCCAACGGAGTGCCTACCGACCCCATTGTAGTAGCATTCCTGAAGTACATACTCAGCAAGGGACAAAACATCAACGCCTCTGCAGGATACATCCCTATCGCAAAGGACAGACTGCAAAAAGAACTTAACAAACTTTCTTCTAAATAAAGACATGATTACTTAACCCCAAATAGGGTGGTTCACTTCATTTTGTGAACCACCCTATTTCTATTTCCAACCCCCACACCCACCATGCTCTGTCATGCTCTGCCACAAAGATATGCAGCGTTATTCCTAATATTTTTACTGTATAATTAAGCGTATTCCAATTCTTATTTGTAACTTTGCAGACGGAACGTTTTCGTTAAGCCAAATGAGCAGAACCAAACATGTTGGAGTTCTGCCATGGCGAGAAAAGGTGCGCAATAGCGAACATTAATATACATTACATATAACAGAACATTTATGAAACTCTGGGAAAAAAATTATTCCATCAACAAGGAGATTGAACGCTTCACCGTGGGAAGAGACCGCGAAATGGATCTCTATCTCGCTAAATATGACGTGATGGGCTCCATGGCTCATATCACAATGCTTAACTCCATCGGACTAATCGCCGATGACGAGTTGCCAGTGCTGCTCCGCGAGTTGCGCAAGATTTATGACATCTGCGAGAAGGGCGAGTTCGTCATCGAGGACGACATAGAGGACGTTCACTCACAAGTGGAACTGATGCTCACGCGTGCCCTCGGCGACATGGGCAAGAAGATACACTCTGGCAGAAGCCGTAACGACCAGGTGCTCGTTGACCTGAAACTCTTTACACGCGCTGCTCTGCGTGAGGTGGTGGACGAGACAAAGTCGCTCTTCGATGAACTCATTGCCAAGTCAGAACAGTATAAGGACGTGCTGATGCCCGGTTACACCCACCTGCAGATTGCTATGCCGTCAAGTTTCGGACTGTGGTTTGGCGCTTACGCCGAGTCGCTGACCGACGACATGCTATACCTTCAGGCTGCCTACAAGATGACTAACCGTAACCCTCTCGGCTCTGCAGCAGGCTATGGCTCTTCATTCCCACTCAACCGCCAAATGACTACCGACCTCCTGGGCTTCGACTCCATGGACTATAACGTGGTCTATGCACAGATGGGACGCGGCAAGATGGAGCGCAACGTAGCGTTCTCTATAGCCGGACTTGCCGGAACAATGGCTAAGTTGGCGTTCGATGCCTGCCTCTTCAACTCGCAGAACTTCCAGTTTGTGAAGTTGCCTAAGGAATGTACCACGGGTTCGAGCATTATGCCTCACAAGAAGAATCCTGACGTCTTCGAACTTATCCGTGCTAAATGTAACAAACTTCAGGCTCTGCCTACACAGGTAACGCTGATACAGAACAACCTGCCATGCGGATACTTCCGCGACCTGCAGATTATAAAGGAGGTATTCCTACCTGCCTTCGACGAACTGAAGGACTGCCTCTCTATGACGGCTTACATCATAAACAAGATTGAGGTGCGCAAGGACATACTGGACAATCCTATGTACGACGCTATCTTCTCCGTAGAGGAGGTGAATCGCCTTGCTGCCAACGGCATGCCGTTCCGCGACGCTTACAAGAAGGTGGGTCTCGACATTGAGGCTGGCAACTTCACACCTAACAAGAACATTCACCACACTCACGAAGGCTCTATAGGCAACCTCTGCAACGACCGCATACAGGCACTCATGCAGCACATTCTCGACGGCTTCAACTTCGAAAGAGTGGAAGCAGCAGAGAAAGCCTTGTTAGACGTTAAGTAAATAATGTTGGAGTAATGATGAAAAATAAGTTTCTTACTTCACTATTCTTTATCCTCAGTTTTCTGGCAATCACGAGTTGTCAGAAGGCTGAGGACTCTTTTACTACGCACCAGTGTTATTTCTCGTTCAACACAAGTTATCATAACACCTCACGACTGCTCGACGTAGTGAACTCCTATGACACCTACGCCTTTGTCTATACCGAGCCACTCAGCGGCAACACCTACCGCGTGGTGACCGACATATACGGCACGGATGCCACACGCGACAACATCACCACCGATGCCGAGACGCAACGCACTCGTATCATGGGGCTTGCAAACGGTTTAATAATCGGTCGCTCCGTGATGGACCAGACACTCTATGCCTTTGACCGTCAGTGCCGTAACTGCTTCGACAATACGGGCATGACGGCAGCACCGCTACAGTGGGGTGCAAATAATGTTACAGTGAAATGTAACAAATGTGGTTGCGAATACAACCTCAGCAACGGTGGCGTACCGTCTAACGGCAAGGGTAGCAACGCCCTGTTTCGTTACCGCATAACGTTTGACGGAACATACATCTTTGTGCAGAACAGGTAAAATCTGAGATAATATGGAGCCGAAGTTTTCTACTTCGGTACACTAAAACATGGCACAATATATATTGCCGAATTGTAAACGTAGCATAGCGTAAACCGAAGTAGAAAACTTCGGCTCCATAGGCTTCCTGCAACAGCATGACAAGAACGCCCCAAAATGGTAAATTTGGGAAATAGAGTAAAAGGGGCTTAATCACCGTGTAATCACTATGCTTTTACCATGTAAAAAGATAGAGATTACACTGTAATCACTATGCTTTTACAGCGTAAAAGCATAGATATACCAAAACGAGCATGTAACTTTTTGATACAAAAACATATACGTTCGAAGCCCATGCCACGGACGAAAATGGTAAATTTTGGAAAAAGACATTATGCGTGAACACTGCACGCACGTATTGACGCACTTACAATGAACATGCAAATGTTTTCACTGTCACTTTACTTAGTAAAATATTAAAGGGGAAAATTCTCGTGTGAGAGAATAAAAAAAAGTTTGTGGAGGAAAAGTAATTATAAAAATGTTATCTCTGAATAAATCTTTTTACCTTTGAAGAGGGCTAATAACTATCTATTTAACCTGTAATACGATCTTTTAAGTGTGTCTTTCTTTCTCTGTTATTGCAAAACTATCCTCCTTGTTTGCATTTCTAATAACCTAAATCTATTATTTACCTAATAACTATTCCTAATTCTTATAACCGAAAATAAGCAATTATATCTTATCTATTGTTTGTCCTTTATTTTTCTGATGCAAAGTTACGAATTTTCCGTTATATACAATGCTACATTTGTTACTTTTTGTGCAAAAAATCGTTCTTTGCAACATTTTTTATGTATTTTGGTTCTTTTCATTGTATAAAACGGCCTTTTTTGCGTTGATTTACACTGTAATTTGTAATACTTCCTCAACGTTTTTGCCGTATATTCATTATCTTCAATGACATAAGACGTACCAAAAACACCTTTATTTTCTTGAAGTTTTTCTGTTACTTTACCTCATTAGGCAGTATGCCATATTCTTCTTTGAAACATTTACTGAAGTATGACGGTGTAGAGAATCCCACTTTGTACGCTACTTCTGCCACTGTTCCGCTATGCGCCTCCAGCATCTGGCGCGCCTTGGCCAGTCGTGCCTTTCGCAACAGTTCAACGGGGGTTACGCCAGTCAGTGCTTTCGCCTTACGATAGAGTTGCACGCGGCTCATGCCCATGCGGTCACCTATTTCTTCTACGCCGAAATCGCTGTCGGCAATGTTAGCGTTGATGATATCGCGCAGACGCTGTATGAAGGCATCCTCCTGTGTGGCGTTCTTTGACGTCTCTGCCTTCTCTGGCTGCGCATTGCTCCAGCGCACCTTCTGCAGTGTACGATTGCGCAACAGGCTGTCGGCCTGCGCCATCAGGACCTTCGACGAGAACGGCTTCTTGATGTAAGCATCGGCACCGTTTGTCAGTCCCTCTGCCTGCTGGTCGTCGAGTGCGCGTGCCGTAAGTAATATTATAGGTATGTGGCACGTCACAGGACTTTCCCTTAATTTGCGACACATCTCAATACCATCCACGTAAGGCATCATGACATCGCTGATAATAAGGTCGGGCACTTCCTTCAGTGCAACCGATATGCCATCGCGTCCGTCGGAAGCCTCTATTACGGTGTACTGTGCCTTCATGATGCTCTTTACGTAGTTTCTTATCTCGGTATTGTCGTCCACCACGAGCAGTACAGGCTTGTTCTCCGTCTTTTCTGCTGTTAAGTTCTCCACGTTACGCTTTCCTGCCACGTCAGAGTTAGCGTATGGTTCCAGTGCCAGTCGTATTGCGTAATCCTTATCTTGCCTCTCGTCTATTGTCTCGATGTCATTATTCTCCAACGCCTCTGGCTGTGTGGCAGGGAACGTAAAGAGGAGTTCCACACCTGTATTATCGAGACTTGTAGCCTTTATCGTACCATGATGCAGGTCTGTTACGCCTTTAATGTTGGCAAGACTGATGGCTGTTCCTCCCGTCATGCCCTTCTTATATTTGAAGCGCATGAAGAGTTCCTCTATGTCTCTATCCTCAAACGGTATGCCACCGTTCACGCAGCGCAACATGAATGTGTCTCCATTCTTCGTAAGTTTGAATGAGAGCATGGTGCCAGGCATGTTGTATCTTACGGCTATCTGGAGGAGGTTAAGGTACAGTTTGCCCATTTTGTCATAGTCGGCAACGATTATCTCGCCCTCCGCTTCCTGCGTATCGAGTTTTATTGAGATATATTTCTTGCGCATTATGTCCTCTACCATTTCCGTCCAGTGGGTCAACGCCTCAGCGAAGTTAAAGCGTGAGAGGTGCAGTACCGCCTTACCATCGTCAATGTTGCGGAAGTCGAGTATATCGTTGACAAGGTTCATCAGTGATGTTACGCTTCTGCTCAGCGTCTCCACCAACTGTCGGTTCTCGCCCTTCACATCCTTACTGTCGAGCAATCGCTCCACGGGGTCTGCCATGAGTGTTAGCGGTGTGCGCAGTTCGTGGCTCACGTGGGTGTAGAATGACAGTTGTGCATCGGTCAGTTGCTCCACCTCATGGGTCAGTTTTAGTTGCTTGTCGTAACTCTCCTTAAGTTTCTTGCTATATTTTGACTTTGCCGCATAGGCGTAATAGGCATATCCACACGCTGCACTGAGCAACAGGGCAATGAGTGCTACGACCAACAGATATACGCGTTGGTCGTCAAGCAGGCGCAGGGTTTTTATCTCTCTTGACTGCAAGTCTCGAAGGTACTCCATCTGGTTGTCCACCTCAAGGTTCTGCATATAGAGCAGATTAGCGTTTTCGCTGGTAACAATGAGTGACGACATGTATTGCTCTCGCTTGTATTCCTTGCCCTTGAGTATCTTCATGGCAAGTTCGATGAGTTTGTCGCCAAAGGTTGGATTGATGTATGTAGCGTCAAGAATGGAGTCGCAGACCATCTTTATGCCGCCATCTTCTCCTGGCAGTCCGTCTATACCACAGAATAGAATGTGTTTTTTCTTAAGCACTCCTGCGTCATTCAGTGCGTTTCTCGCTCCTACCGCCATTAGGTCGTTGGCGGCAAAGACGGCGTCGGCGGTTGCTATCGTAGCCAGTTTCTCCTTCGTTTGGTTGTACGCCACACCCTTAGTCCAGTTACCATCGAGTGTTTCCACTATTGTGATATCAGGATATTTGCCAATAGCATCGGTAAAACCCCTGTGGCGTTCTATGGTAGGCGTAGAACCTCTGAGTCCCATTATCTCTACTATGCGTCCCTTGCCACCCAGCCTTTGTGCTATGTAGCATCCCATATTGTAACCCATGGTGTAATTATCGGGTCCTATGAATGCGGTATATTTCTTTGAGTTAACCTTCTTGTCATAGACAATGATGGGCACACCTCGCCCGTATGCACGGTCTATGGCGTCCTGAACATCCGACACGGCATCAGGACACACGATGAGTAAGTTTACACCGAGGTTGACAAGGCTATCTATCTGCCTTGACTGCGTTTCTTTATTGTTGTAGGAATTGGCAAAACACAACTCCACCTCTCCCTCGGAGAAGGCTGTCATCTTCATCTCATTGTTTTGCTTCATGCGCCACACATCGAAGGAGTTTTGGGATACTCCTATCTTATATTGCTTCGTGTCGTCAGAGCATGAGGCGAATATAACAGCCAACAGCATTATGATATATACTGTAAGCCTTTGCATCTTTCTATGTTTAGTACAGTTTTAGTTTTTTATAATAATAAACTTTTTGCGCACATCAATGGGAGGTTAGACTCCATACGCCTTTCTCTTCTATCGTTTTGTTTTTACACCGCATAAGAATGTGTTTTGCAAAATTACGAAAAATATGGCAAATAAAGAAACAATAGGCAGTGGTTTTCACTCACAAATGCGAAAAAAAGGTAAAAAAAAAGGAAATTCATGTTTTAAAACGTTTTTTAAACGTATCATGAATTTCCTCTCGTATATTTTATCTTAGTGATTCCATTGGTAAAAACCTTTAGTATCATGGGTAAGTCAGTTTTACATGACGTTGGTAATTATAGAACCACCCTCAGATTTTATATTACTGACGAGTAAAGGTGTATTGTCCGCCTGCTTTTGTTTCTATGTCATACTCATAAACCTTGTAGAGCATAGGCTGTTGGGCATGTATTTTCTCGCTTATTACTGGTTTCTTTATGTCTGCCACGGCATAGAACGTATTACTGTTCTCGCCTTGTGCCAGTTTCAGTCCTTCGCCCTTAAGCGGTACGTATGAACGCAGACGCAGGTTGCCACCAAGACGTGAGGTGATGGTGACGCAACTGAGTTGCTGTCCATCCCATGTAAGGTCGTCGATAACGAAGCCTCCACGTGCTACCAGTCCGCTTACTTCGCCCTTCTGCCATGCGTCGGGCAGTGCAGGAAGCAGGTGTAACGCACCGTCATGGCTCTGCATAAGCATCTCGGCTATGCCGGCGGTGACGCCAAAGTTACCGTCTATCTGGAATGGTGGGTGCGCATCGAAGAGGTTAGGGAATGTTCTGCCGTCTGGATGTTCCTTCTCTTGTCCTTCGTTAGGAAGGAGGTGGAGCATGTTCGAGATTATCTTGTAGGCGTGATTACCGTCGAGCATACGTGCCCAGAAGCAGGTCTTCCAGCCTAAACTCCAGCCTGTTGCCATGTCGCCACGCTGAAGGAGCGTGTTGCGTGCTGCCTGGAATAGTTCTGGGTTGCGGTAAGGCGACACCTGATTGCTTGGGAACAGTCCGTAGAGTTGTGAGATATGGCGGTGCTGGTCTTTCGGGTCGTCAGCGTCTTGCAACCATTCCTGCAACTGGTTGTACTGTCCTACGTGCATTGGCGGCAATTGCGCTATGGCTCCCTTGAGGCTATCGGCGAATGCTTTGTTGCCTGGTTCCACTACGCTCTGGGCTGAGAGGGCCTGTGTCAGTGCGTCGAAGATAATCTGGTTGTCCATGGTGCAGCCTGCGGTGACAGGTGTTCCGGTGCCCTTTGGTCCATGTTCTGGCGATACGGACGGTACTGCCACGAGCCAGCCGTTGCGTGGATCCTTCTGCATATAGTCGAGATAGAAGCGTGCTGCGCCTGCCAGTACGGGGTAGTATGACTTAAGGAACGCCTTGTCGCCACTGTACAGGTAGTGCTGCCAGATGTGTGTTGAGAGCCACGCACCACCGTTAGGGAACATTCCCCATGGTGCTCCATCTACGGGTCCGGCTATGCGCCAGAGGTCGGTGTTGTGGTGTGCCACCCAGCCGTTGCAGTCATACATCTGCTTTGCCGTCACGCTACCAGTCTTGGAGAGGTCGCGAACCATGCTGAAGAGTGGTTCGGCGGTCTCAGGGAGGTTGCAGACGTCGGCGGGCCAGTAGTTCATCTCGGTATTGATGTTGATGGTATATTTTGAGTCCCACGGTGCTTTCTTCTTTGCGTTCCACACTCCTTGCAGATTGGCTGGCTGTCCGCCAGGCTGCGATGAGGAGATGAGGAGGTAGCGACCATACTGGAACATGAGTGCCACGAGCGACTGGTCGTTGCCGTCTGTAGCGAAACGCTCTACACGTTTGTCGGTCTCTAACTTGGCGTTCTTGCCTTCTGGCAGCGACAACTTCACACGGTCAAACTGCTCCTTGTATGCCGCTATGTGTGCGGAGAGAAGGTCACTGTATTGTTTCTTTGCCACTGCCTTGAGGTAGCCCTGCGCCTTTTTGAGTGCATTGCCACTGATGTCGTGGTAGTTCACGAAGTTAGTGGCGCAACTAACGTATATCGTTGCCGTTGTAGCACCTGTTACGTTCACCGTGTTGCCATTGCCAACAGTCTTTCCGTCGGCTTTAACCTGCATGATGCACTGTGCCGTCAGTCCGCCCTTTATGCCCTCCTGCTCGTCGTTCTTCACGGTGGCGGTGAGGGTTCCTCCCTTGGCGGTGGCGGTATATTCCATCTCGCTGCCGTAGCCGAGGGCCATGCTTAGCGCACCTGGCTGGCTGGCCTCTATGCGCATCACGATGATGCCGTCGGTCATGGAAGCAAATGTGGTGCGGGTGTATGTTACGTCGCCCACCTTGTAGCGTGTCGTTGCGGTGGCGTTGGCGAGGTTGAGGTCACGGTAATAGTCTGTTGCGGCAGCGTGACCGGGGAATGTCAGTTTCATGCTTCCCACGTTAAGGAAGCGCATTCCGTGAGGTCCTGGTATGAACTCCTTATTTATAATGGCTGCTGCTTGTTTCTCTTTGCCGCTGAAGATGAGTTGTCTAACCTCGGCAAGATGTTGCAGCGATGTCTTTGAATTGTTGTTATATGGGCTTCCTGACCAAAAGGTCTCTTCGTTAATCTGCAGTTCCTCTGTCTCTGTGCCTCCGAAGTCCATGGCTCCGAGGTGTGAGTTGCCTACGGGCAATGCTTCCAGCCACCACTTAGCAGGACTGTTGTACCACAGTTTCTGCGCCACGGCGGTGAGGGAGATGAAGAAGAATGCGGTTAGGGTAAGTAATATTTTTTTCATACGTAAATTATTATCGTCCAACATTACTGTAGGACATATGTTTTA